>CAZJIB010000005.1:0-105900 GCA_964546085.1 uncultured Isosphaeraceae bacterium | reverse complement strand
GGCTTGAGTTTGAAGGCACTGCAACTTTGACAGTTACGGACGATTCCGCGGCGACGTCTTGGCAGAAAACGACTACGCTGGGTTCTCCATCGTCGATCCGGGCGTCCATCCAGGATTTCAAAGCGTTGGCATCGAGAACCTGATATCCGTCGTAGGCAAGATGATCGACCATTGCCTGATCTGTCGCCCAGGTGCCTGTGTAGTTTTGGTCGTAATAGGCCGCGCGTTGCCACTGGACAGCATCTACCGCTGCTTGAATGTTGTCAAAGTCTGCCTTGCCATCATCATCAACAGTCCAAGTGTCAGCAAGTGCTGTACTTGTTAAGAACATCGAGACGAGCACGGTGCGGAACATTAGGGGCAAGTGCCCCACTCGCTGACAAGGAGTAGGAGATCGGTGACGTCAGTCTCTCCGTTGCCATCGAGATCAGTGGGAGTTGTCGCAAACAGAACCGCTTCCAGAACATTGTCCCAAGGCCCCTGCTGCCCAGCATGAGAAGCAAGTGCGAGAACACCAGTGCAAGCCGAAATGGAAAGCGTGCGAATCATCAATCCTGCCTATGGGACCGAAACAGCGGCGGATTGCGGTTGGGCAGAGAGCGATTCCAGTATCTCCTGCCACGCGCTGCGGCCAGCCAATGCCTCGGCATCCGCAATGCATCGCAGTTGGCCGATTACCTCACCACGGATGCTCTGGGCATCGTCCTCACGACTCGCCTTGAGCAGAACATCATTGATCTTCGTCAGCGTTTCGGCGAAATCCTCTTGAGATGCAAGTTCTCTAGGACTCTCCACAGCACGAAGTGTCAGGAGTGTCGCCGACTCGCGAAGATCTTCAAGGCCTGCCTGCACATCCAGCCCATTCTCCAAACGAATCTCGCCGCGAAGGGCGAGCATCAGTGCCAGATCCCGCGGTCGACGATCGTTTTGGGATTCGTCCTCCATGATGATCCTCGCAATCGGCACTGCCTGATTGAGCGAGGAAACAGCCCCGCGGGGATCTTCATCAGCATCGAGCCTGGCGAGGCCGTAGAGAGCAATTGCCTTGCCGCGTCGCCAGCGAACCGATTTTGTGGGCCCAAGATCAATGAGTGCCCCCGCATGTACCAACGCGTTCCCGAACGCTGCGCGGGCACCATCCAGATCGTTCAGGCCAAGCAATGTATTTCCAAGACCCTGTTGGGATGACCACTGAACATCGAGACCCTTCCAGTGGCCAGTGGAATCAAAATACGCACGACCAGAGGCTGAACGATCACGATAGACCGTCGTTGCCTGTTGGAGCAATGTCTGCTTTGAGGCCTCGGAAGTCGCCAGGTCCGCCCGCACTCTCGCAGCCTCCGCGCGGTACTTCGGGAGATCCAGCCGCATGTTCTGGATGCCCATCGCGAGTTTCTCGTCCGCTACGGATTCCAGATTGATTGAGTTGAGTGCCGCATCGGCCTTCTCGAGCGCGGACTCCGCATCAACAACACCGCCAAACCCAATGCCGGAGACACTGAGATTGGACTTGGCGTTGCGAAGCCAGATGGCAGCCAACTGGGCCCGCTCCTTTGGCGTGGCAGGTGTACCGTCGTCGAGCGCGCTGAGATTATCGTTGGCAAGATCAAGCAGAGCCCGTTGGGCCTCCGCAGAGTCGCCCAGATCCTGCACGACATCGCGAACACCGGTGAGTAGTGAAACGACAGTTCCTTCAAGAACCTGATTGCGGGATTGCACAAGATCTCGCTGCCGATCGGCCTCCCGCCACCCAAGCACACTGGCGGTTCCGCCAATGATGATGGACAGGGCAATCAACGCCGCTGCGGCGACCGTTCGCGTGTACTTTTTCGAAAAAAGGCGGACCTGATAAGCGATGCTGAGAGGGCGAGCCTCAATTGGTTCGTTGTTGAGGAAGTGATGGATGTCCTGTGCAAGATCGGAAGCTGACTGATAGCGTCGTTGTCGATCCTTTTCGAGCGCCTTCATCGCGATGACCTCGATGTCGCCCCGCAGGCGGATGTTGGTCGTGCTCATGGAGTCGGGGCGCACTTCCTGAATGACGCGCACCGCCTCATGAATGGCCTGTTGTCTCAGGTCATATGGCAGATGACCGGACAGCAATTGAAAGAAGATCACGCCAAGGGCATACACATCGCTGCGGATGTCGATGGCATCCGGATTTGCTTCGCACTGTTCAGGGCTCATGTATTGCAGCGTGCCGATGAGTTGCCCCATCGTTGTCTGCATGGTGGTGACGACCATATCCGCGTCGGTTGCTCTCGCGACACCGAAGTCGATGATCTTCGGTTCGCCGCTTCCGTCGCAGAGAATGTTGTCCGGCTTCAAGTCGCGGTGGATGATTCCCTTCTGGTGGCCGTGATGCACGGCGTCGCAGATCTTGACGAACAGGTCCATCCGCTCCCTGATCGTCAAATCCTTCTTGTCGGCAAACTCGATAATCGGCCGCCGGTCGGGGATGTACTCCATTGCGAAGAATGGCGCGGTTCCCTGCTCGCTCTCCCATGTACCCGCTTCATAGATCTGCGCGATATTCGGGTGTCGCAGCTTTGCAAGCACCTGCGACTCGAACTCGAACCGCCGAAGCGCCATCTCATTGGCCGCCCCGACCTTGATGACCTTGAGGGCAACTCGCCGCCGCGGGCTCTCCTGCATCGCCTCGTAGACGATGCCCATGCCGCCGCTGGCGATGACCGCCAGTATTTTGTAACGACCGATCTCCGAAGGTATGCCTTGACTGGCAAACGCCGCGGGCTCCGGCATGCTCCCTTCGCCGCTGTCCCCCTCATCATCCGGCATTCCGAGGGTCTCAGCATCCGGGTCGGTTGGGAAATTTCCACTGCTCATGGCGCGTTCCTCACGCTCGAATCATAGGCCGACATCGAGACCATTGCACCATCCATCAACAGGACACGCCGAACGCGCCGATGATGAGCAGGAGATCGGTGATATCAACGATGCCATCGCCGTTGACATCGCCCTGGGGACCTGCGGTGTTGAATGCAGCAATGACGGCAAGAAGATCGGTGATGTCGACGATGCCGTCGCCATTGACATCCTCCGGACACGATGCGCGAAGGATATTGCTCTGTTCCATGACACTGGCGTTGCCCAGAAGGCCCGAAGGTCCGGCGATCCCGGTCACCCAGTCATCCCCCTCGCCCTTTCCATCAAGATCGCCACCGGAGAGTCGCGTCAGCGCCCCGCCCGTATTCAGGACCTGTTTCGACCAGACCTGTCCCTTGAGCGCCCGCACACCTTCGCCGGCGGGGCCATCGTTTCGGAAGAGCACAAGTGAGTCCCCGCTCTCGGTCAAGGGCGCAGTGACGATCAGATCAATGTCGCCGTCGCCATCAGCATCCATGGCGACAACATCCGCAACCGGCTCAAGTACCGCAATTGGGATCAAGTCGTCGAACCCATCCGGAAGCGCGGGCTCGCCAGGGATCAAGTACACCGATTGCGTTTCATCCGACGCCGCGAGGATGTCAATGTTGCCATCTCCTCCAGCATCATCGAGATCTCTCGCCTCGATGCAGACAATGCGATACCCCTCCAGATTCGCCAGCACATCGAGCACCGATCGGCCATCGCTGCCGTGGTGCATTGCGCCGTACTGGGTGCCGCCTGCGAAACCCCACGCGGCCCCACCGTTTGCAGCCCCGGCTACAGCCGTTGGTGGATCACCAACCAGGTCATCCGCGTCCGGGTCCGGGTCGAGGTCATACAGAGGAATGGAAAGAAACGGTCCCGTCTTTGGTGAACCACCAATGACATCCAGCATGATCTGATATCCGTCATTGAGTGTTTCATTGACGAGGTCGACACCTGCAACTGCATCCATGTCCCCATCGCCATCCCAATCGATTGCCGCCGCGCAGCTCACCCGTTGACCTGCACCCGAAACGATGACTGTAGAAGCGACAAATGTCGGTGTGCCTCGAACTCCAGGAGCTGTCAACAGAACCGTCATGGAGGAATCGTCTGCGTTGGCAACAAGGATGTCCTCCAGACCGTCTCCATTGATGTCCGCGGCGTCGATGTCAACAGGCCCGTTCCCCACATCGCTCATGAATCCCTCCATGAGCGTTGGCGGGGAGTCTTCCGTGATCGCAAATACCACCACCGTCCCGGGCGTGCCGTCAACAAGAACAGCCAGTTCATCGGCGCCATCATTATCAGCATCAAAGGACACGATATCTATCGGCACGCCATCAAGGCCCGCAAGGAATGGATCGTCGACATCCACTTCTGTCACATCGACCACTTCGACCGCAACTTCGGTGCCGCCACCGCGGGCGGCGGGTTGTTCCTTTACGACCAATCCCTTGTCTTCTCCCATGGGCGGCACAACCACGCTGCCAAGGCTGCTCGGCGGCAGTGTGGTTGCCTGTACGAGCGGGATGACCAGACCGACATCTGCATTCAGGAGACTGCCGGTGTTGTTGGAGATCGCCAGGCTACCATGCAATGCAAGCGTGCCGGAGACGACGAGTGAAGGAGTCGTGTTGAGATTGTCAATGTCAAGTGACACACCACCGTCTTCCGAGGGCGAGACTGCCCCGGAAACTGTGCAGGTGGAGTCCGCTGCGAAAGCCAGGGTTGTCGAGGCGCCTGTGCAGGCGAGATCCTCCGCAGTGTTATTGCCACCGAACCGTACGGTTGCTCCCCGCTGGGCGTAGACATCTCCGCCAAGGGCCGCGGAATTTGATGCCATGTCGCAATCGTCGATGTGGAGGGTCGTCGCATTTGCTGTCCACAGACCGCCGCCCTCCACGACCGCCGTATTCGTATTGAGGCTGCTTCGATCAATTGTAAGCGTGCAGTTGTTGTGAATGTAGATGCCGCCACCGCTTCGACCGGCCGTATTGCCGTCAATCGTGCACTGGTTCAGGGAGGGTTCACTGTAGTACTTGCAATAGATGCCGCCGCCGCGGTTGGCGGCGGAGTTCTTGAGGAAACTCGTGTCGACGATGACTGGATAACTTCCCACAAAGCAGTACATGCCTCCGCCGTCCTGGGCCGATGTGTTACCGGTAAATGAACATGCGTTGATGGTCGGGCTGCTGTTGTAGTTGACAATCCCACCACCGTACCCCGCGTCGGCGGTTGCCGAGTTGTCGTTGAAGTCCACGCCCGTCAGAGACGGCCCGCTGCCGGTGGAGTTGTACATGCCACCGCCGCCAGAGACGGCAATATTGTTATTGAATGAAGTGTTGTTGACTGTCGGGCTGCTGAAATACCGATTGTACATGCCGCCGCCACGATTCTGTGCTGTGTTCTCGGCGAACAAGCAGTCCGTAAGCGTCGGGCTGCTGTGATCGTCGTTGTACATGCCGCCGCCGAGCGTCTCCGAATCGTTGAAGAGGAAAGAGCAGTTGGTGAGCGTCGCTTCGCTGAAGGAACGATTGAACATGCCGCCGCCGGAACTGTCGCCCGTGGCGGTGTTACCGGTGAACGTGCAGTCTGTAAGCGTTGGACTGCTTCGAAACGCGAACACGCCGCCGCCGCCGTTGACGGCGGTGTTGTTGAAGAATGTGCAGGCATTGATGGTCGGGCTGCTGTCGCCGATCCCCATGCCGCCGCCAGCAACTTCCCAGTTGTCAATCGTGCCGTCGCTGTCCCAGTCCACCCAGGTCGCAGCGCAGTTTCGTAGCGTGAATCCTTCGATGACGGTCTCGGCCGTTTCGTCCCCATTGCAGAGGATGCCGCGGCGGACTCCTTCGCCGTCGATAACGGTCACGTCGGCTGCACCGCTGCCGTGTAGCCAGATCGCCTTCCCGAGCATGTCGACTACTTCATCGCCGCCGCCGGAGTAGACACCCGGATGCACCTGCACCTCGTCCCCATCGGAGGCGGCGTCAATGGCTGCTTGAATAGTGTTGAAGTCGGCCTTGCCGTCGTCGTCCACGGTCCAGACATCCGCAGGACAGGGATCCACCACCACAAACCCCACAATGACCACAATCATCAGGTATCGCATCAGTCTCCCTCTGACCCGTTGCTATAGTGACACATTGGGCTCAAAGGTCAACCAAAATGACTCTTTGGACCACCTTTGCCATCTCGTCATGGCCACTTTCCTGCTCTAATCGGGCTGGAACCCTCAGTATCGCAGCCATTGTGGCGGAAGGGGCATATCATCTCCCGCCGCGTCCTCTGAGGAGATTCTTTGCACCAATGACTGCATCGTCACAATTCCGTCGTAGATGTGGATTCACTCTCATTGAATTGCTGGTTGTGATCGCGATTATCGCGGTCTTGGTAGGCCTCGTTGTAGTGGCCTTGGGTGGAATGATGACGAGAAGCAAGTCTGCTGCGGATCTCATGAATCACCGCGGAATCGCAAAGGCGGATTCCGCATACGCGGTGGATCACAAGGGCCGACTTCTCAGCCCCAGAACGACCGAATTGGAGAACTGTGATCCAACGCTGAACTGGGTCTGGGACTACGGCATCGATGAGGAGAGCGGCACGCTGAGAGTGGGTACTGAATATGCGCTCAGAGCTGCCCTTACGTGGGAGTACATCGGAACGCTGACGGCATACAAATCCCCGCTGGACAAGACGGCACAAGTACGCAGTTACTCTCTCAATGGGTTTGTCGGTGTCTCCCGCGGGGCGAACGATGATGATGAGAACCTCCGCCCACTTCTGGAAACCGGCCAGTTTGATTATTGGCAAGCCTGCCCCACAATGTCGCGGGTTCCGCAGCCATCGGCCACCATGTGCAGCATTTCTGAACAGGCGAAGAATGGCCCTGCCCAAGACGGGTTCTATATCCACCCGGACCCGAACGCCCCGGAGTGGGCGACAGTTCCGGCAGTCTGGTGGGAACCTGGCCGCGTCAATGTCTCGTTCCTCGACGGTTCAACACGCAGCATCAGAATCGACGCCGCCGAAGCCCTTCACAAGGAGTGGCTCGCTACGACCGATGGCGGCGGTGTCCCCGTACAGTCCTCCCTTGGGCAAAACTCGAGCGACGAGTACAACAGCCGAGATGACTATGGGCGTATCCGAAAACTCCTGTTGCCAGGCGGCGACGGCGACTTTCCCGGTCTTCTTGATTGACCGGAAGACAGACCCGGCTCAACACTGATTTCGGTTTCCGGAGATTGCGTCCGCTATGGTGCCGCCTCGCATGGCCGTAATCGACTGGGTCATCGTAGGTTTCTACATCGCCTCGGCCATCACTATCGGCGCGTGGTTTACGCGGCGTGCAAGCAAGAGTACGAGCGACTTCTTTGTCGCGGGCCGCTCACTGGGTTGGTTTGTGGCAGGCACATCGATCGTTGCCACCACATTCGCCGCGGACACGCCCGTGTTCATCGCGGGAATGACACGCGATGAAGGTATTTTCAGCAACTGGTTCTGGTGGAGCATCCTGATTGGACAGGTCGCAACCGCAACTGTGTTTGCTCGGCTCTGGCGACGAAGCGAAGTCATCACCGATGTGGAGTTCGTCAAGCTGCGATATGGTGATGGGCCAAGGACGCGGTTTCTCCGCGTGTTCAAATCGCTACTCCAAGGCGTCGGCAAGAACTGCATGGTCATGGCCGCCGTCACTCTGGCGATGGTCAAAGTCGTACAGGTGCTGCTGGGCATCGAACCCGGTGATCTATTCCTCGGGGTCGACGCGACCTGGGTCGTCCTGGGCGTGTTGGGACTGGTAGCCCTGCTCTACTCCGCGCTCAGCGGCCTGTATGGGGTGGTCTACACCGACATCATTCAATTTGCGCTCGCGATGATCGGATCCATCGGGCTGGCCGTCATCGCCTACGTGGATGCATCAAGCGGCGATGGCATGATGGCAAGGCTTGCAGCGGCTCCCGATTTCAAGGAAACGCTGCTCCACTTCGTGCCCCGGTTCGAGACATTCGACATCGCCGCGTTTGCCTTCGTCGTGTACATCATCATGTTGTGGTGGGCTTCGGCGCCGGGCAGCGGCTATGCGGTGCAGAGGCTTCTCGCCACACGAACAGAACGCGATGCGCGCCTTGCCTTTCTTTGGTACGCGTTCTGTCACTATGTGCTTCGTCCCTGGCCGTGGATCATCGTCGGCCTGCTCTCGCTGATTTACTTCCCGGGCATCGAAGATCCCGAGCGAGCATTCCCGCTCATGATCGACCACTTCCTTCCGGTGGGACTGAAAGGCGCGATGGTTGCCGCCATGCTGGCGGCCTACATGAGCACCATGGACACGCACCTGAACTGGGGCGCCTCCTACATCGTCAATGATGTCTACGAGCCCTATGTCCGGCCTGGCCGCGGGCAGCGGGAGTATGTCATGGTTGCGAGAATCACCATGGTCGTGCTTACCGCGCTGGCGGTCCTCGTGGCGACTGAACTCACCAGCATCCTCGATGCATTCAAATTCCTGGCAGTCTTTGCCGCCGGGCTGGGGACGGTCATGATCGCCCGATGGTTCTGGTGGCGTGTCAACGCCCTCACGGAGATCGTCGCCATTGCAGCCACAATTATCGTGGCCGGCGGCACCTTGATCTGGCTCCCGGATGTCATACATCCGGACGGCACCAAGGAGGACATGTTCGCGGCACGCGTGCTGGTCTCCACCGTAGCCGTCACGGCTGTCTGGCTCCCGGTCGCTCTGTTCTATGGCAGGATCAATTCTGCCACCGTCGCCTTTCACAAGAAGATGCAGGTGGGCGGGCCGGGCTGGAGGGCGGTCGGGCCCACTGGAAACCGCGCTTCGCTGGGACGGGACAGTGTCGAGTGGGCGATCTGCACGGTCTGCCTTTTCTCGCTGCTTCTTGGATCAGGCAAACTCCTCTTCCACCAGTGGGTCCTCGGCGGCGGACTGCTGGCGGTTGGAGTTGTAACCGGGTACCTCCTTCTGTTGGTCATGCGTACTCGGCCGGAGGTCGCAAAAACACCGTAATTTCCGGGGCCAATGGCTTGTTCGCAATCGCGGCGGACGATACAGTTCACGCCTGCAGACGATTCCTTCGGCCGCTGTGGCGGGAGGATCCATCGAGGACATAGGAAAGGATTCAGTCCATGGCCAAGAAGAAGACCACTACGAAGAAGAAGACGAAGAAAGGCCGCGCAAAGGCAACAGCCGAGACCAAGCCGCGCACCAAGTCACAGATCTACGGCTCCATCGCCGATGACACGGGCCTGACCCGCAAGGAAGTTGCCTCGGTCTTCGAGGCGATGGGCACCTACATCAAGAAGGACCTTGGACGCCGCGGTCCGGGCACCTTCAATGTTGGTGGATTCATGAAGATCAAGACCAAGAAGGTCGCTGCGAAGCCTCGTCGCAAGGGCATCAATCCCTTCACCGGCGAAGAGCAGTGGTTCAAGGCCAAGCCCGCCTCCACGCGCGTGAAGATCACCGCGTTGAAGGCTCTCAAGGACATGGTCTGACGATCGTCGTTCTCCGAACGCAATGTTGCAACGCCTCGCCGATCTCCGGCGGGGCGTTGCTCGTTGTGGGAGACTGTCAACATGTCACTTCCACCCGATCGAGGTCATCTTGCAACAGAGTTGCCGCCGCGTGATGCGCCTGCGCTCGACACGTTGAGCACGACCGACTGCGTCGCGCTGCTCGCCGCTGACCAGCATGCCGCTATTGAAGCAGTGGAACAGGCCGCGGCGGACATCGCGGCGTTTGTGGATGCGATCGTCCCTCGAATCGCTGTGGGTGGACGGCTGATCTATCTTGGATGTGGAACTTCAGGCCGCCTTGGAGTGTTGGATGCCGCGGAGTGTCCCCCCACTTTTCAAGCCGATCCAGAAACCATCATCGGGCTTATCGCCGGTGGCGATTCCTCTTTGCGGCGATCCTCCGAAGCAGCCGAGGACGATCCGAGCGGCGCTGCCCCCCTCCTTGAATCGCTGACGCTTTCGGAGCGTGACACCGTGCTTGGGATCGCTTCGGGTGGAACGACGCCGTGGGTGATGGGCGGTGTGGCCCTCGCCCGCAAGAGCGGGGCCTGTACTGCCCTGTTGACATGCGTCCCTTGCGACGATGTAGAGGTGGACCATGCCATTGTTCTTGATACCGGGCCGGAACTGCTCGTTGGCTCCACGCGGCTCAAAGCGGGCACGGCGACCAAGATTACGCTCAATTCCATCACGACAACATTGTTTACACGACTCGGCAAGGTGTATGGAAACCTCATGGTGGATCTCCTCGCAACGAATGAAAAGCTCAGGGATCGAGCCATCCGGATCGTCGCCAGTTCCAGTGACCTCAGTCGCCACGCAGCCGCGGAAGTGCTCGCACAAGCCGGCGGCGATGTCAAGACCGCCATCGTCATGCACAGGCTCGCACTGAGCGTGCAAGAAGCAGCGGAGCGACTTGCTGAAGCAGAAGGACACCTTCGCGAAGTGCTGCGGTAAACTCTCAATCATGCCACTGCTTGTGACAGGCACGATTGGGATCGATACGGTCCATACGCCAACCGCGAAGGTGGAACGTGTCCCTGGAGGTTCGTGCGCTTACTTCGCTGCCGCCGCCTCCTTCTACCATGCGCCAGTCCGAGTGTTAGCGGCCGTGGGTGGCGATTGGCCCGATGAACACCGCGCCATTCTGACTGGAATTCGAGGGCTTTGCCTCGATGGCCTGGAACTGCGGAAAGACTCCCGCACCTTCGCATGGGGCGGGCGGTATCTCGATGACATGAACGAGCGGGAAACGCTCTTCACCGAACTCGGCGTCGTGGAGGAACCACCGCCGAAGGCTCCGGCAACCTACGCCGACAGCCGCGTCATCTTTCTTGCAAACACCCATCCGGCGGTCCAGATGGAGTTGCTCGATCAGTTTCCGGATCGCGATCTTGCTGTGGCGGACACCATGGATCTCTGGATCAACATTGCCCACGACGAACTCCTCTCGTTGCTTGCGCGGGTAGATGGCGTCATTCTGAATGATGCGGAAGCAGCGCAGCTGACCGAGATTCGCAATCCGCTGTCAGCGGCGCGGCGAATTCTGGAATTGGGACCGACCTTCGCGATTGTGAAAAAGGGGGAACATGGTGCTGTGTTGGTGCACCGGAACGGTGTTGCCGTGTTGCCCGCCTTTCCACTTGAGGATGACGCGGTCGTTGATCCGACCGGTGCGGGCGACAGCTTTGCTGGCGGCTTCATGGGGCATCTTGCTTCGATCGGCAACGCGGACTTTGCCACGATGCAGGCTGCCATGGCATGGGGCACGGTGACGGCCAGTTTCACGCTGGAGTCCTTTGGGCTCGACGGCATCCTCGGAGCGACAAGGGAACGACTGGAGTCGCGACTTGCGGCCTTCCGCGCGATCGCGAATGTCACGGCATGATGGGACGCGGGCTGCCAAGTGCGGTGGAGATTTCGCGGCGGCAACGACGCATGTCCCGCTGGCGGGCCTTCGCACTGCTGGCGATCTACGGACTCTTTGTCGTTCACTATGTCCAGTGGAAACTGTCCGGCACGACCGTCGCCCCGTTTGAACTCAACGAAGCCATGTATACGATTGAGGAAGGCGTCATCACGGTCGGCGCCATCTTTCTACTGGTGCTCATGCTGAGTGTCCTCTTTTTCGGCCGGTTCTTCTGCGGTTGGCTGTGCCATATTCTGGCATTGCAAGATGCAGCCTCGTGGCTGCTGGCGAAGATCCATATTCGGCCAAAACCGATTCGGTCGCGGCTTCTCCCTCTCATTGCCATCGGCGCATTGCTGTACATGTTCGTCTGGCCCACCATCGCAAGATGGATCGCCGGCGACCCCTTCCCCGGCATACGCGTGCTCTCGGACCAACAGGGGTTTGGATCGCTTACGACAGGCGACCTGATGCGGAATCTCCCCGGCCCGGTCATGACGTCCATCACCTTTGTGGTGTGCGGTGGCATTGTGGTGTGGTTACTGGGTTCAAGAGCGTTCTGCCGCTATGTGTGTCCGTATGGCGCACTATTCGCTTTGGTGAATCGGGTGTCTCCGGCTTCCATCAAACTCGTAGGAACATGCAATGGCTGTGGCGAATGTACGGCCGCCTGCACTTCGCACATTCGGGTACACCACGAGATTCAAGTGCATGGCAAAGTCGTGAACCCAGGATGCCTGAAGGACCTCGACTGCGTCATGTCCTGCCCACAGAATGCTATCGCTTGGGGATGGAGCCGGCCGTCACCGGGCAGGTCGTTCGACAATGTCCTTCGCCCATCGGTTCGTTGGGCGTGGACATGGCCGGAGGAGTTGCTCGGCGCCGCGGCGTTCTTCGCCGGCTTCTTCGCAACGCGCGGCTTGTACGGAGAGGTTCCGTTTCTGCTTGCGCTTGCCTTTGGATTGATCGTCGCATGGGCGCTTGTGACCACAGTCCGGCTCTGGCGACTTCCCAATGTCAGGGTGGGACGCTGGCAGCTGCGAAGAGGAGGGATCTATGGTCCCGCTGCCGCAATCTGGATGATGATCGTGACGCTGGGGGCCGGCTTGCTGGTACACAGTGGTTGGATCCGTTGGCATGAGGTACGAGGCCAAGCGGCATGGCGGGAAGCCATGGAAAAGCCCGATGTGGAACACCTCTCAGCCGCCGCAGGTCATTTGGAGGTGGTGGCTTGGTCCGGCTTGTATCGGCCTGCCTACGCGGATCGCATGTTGGCGGACCTGTGGTTGCGCGGGGGCCGTCCGGACCTTGCTATTCCCTATTTGGAGCGTTTGCTGGATCGTTGGCCGGAAAATGGGATGCGGCAGCGGCAATTGGGAGCAGCGAAAGCGGCTCTCCTCCAGCGGTCTTATTCTGAATAACTCTAATTATGATATGGTTATCCAGAACTCTCTTGGAGCCCTATATGCTGTCAAGCACTGCCGAATACGCACTCCGAATCATGATTCTTCTCACGGAACACAAGGGCCGTGCTATCACGGCTGAAACCATTGCCAGTGCGACGCTTGTGCCTCCGGGGTATGCCGTCAAGGTGTTGCAGCATCTGGCCCGAGCGGGGCTGGCCCGTGGCAAACGCGGCCGCACCGGCGGTTTCATTCTGGTGTGCGACCCCACTGACGTGTCGCTCCTCGATGTTGTCAACACGATTGACCCGTTGGATCGAATTGATTCGTGTCCGCTGAATCGCAAAGACCATCAACACTCCCTCTGCCCGCTGCACCTGCAGATTGACCATGCAATGGGAGAATTGGAACAGAGTTTGGCCAGCATGACGCTGCAGATGGTGGTGGATAACGCTGATGGTCCCACGCTCTGCCAAGACCCTGCTAGCCCGGCGGTTGCCCAGTTGACGGTGGCGAATCAGGTAGCGACCTGATCGAACTGCTCACGACCTGGAGCCCCTGATCGCAGCCACGCGCCGTCCGAACTCGTGGACGGCAGTGCAACGTCATCCTCCCGGACTGATCTTCGCCAGCCCCTCTGAGATTGCGATGACCAGCGCGTCGATTTCGGTCTCGGTCATCGGGGTGGAGAGCGTGGCCGAGCACGTGTTGATCATCACGAAGCCGGCCTGGAACATGTGCTCGAGCAGGATGCCGAGCCGTTGCTTTTCCTCAAGGCTCACATAGGCCTCTCGGTAGTTTCGCGGTGGCGCTTCCTTCATGTGTATTCGGAACATCGACCCTCCACCGGTCAGGCACGCCGTCGCGCCGCTTTCAACGATTGCCGATTGGATGCCCTTCATGGCGCGGTCGGCGAGCCCATTGAGTCGCTCCACCGCCGCCCGATCGAATCGCTCCATGGCGACAAGGCCCGCGGTCATCGAAATCGGGTTGGCCGAGAATGTTCCCGAATGCGGGAATCGGAGTTGAGCGGCTCGTGGATTCAGAACATCCATCACCTCCGTACTCCCGGCCACCGCACCGATAGGGAAGCCGCCCCCGATCAATTTGCCCAGCGCGGTCAGGTCGGGTGTGAGGTCATATCGCGACTGAAGACCACCGTATTCCGATCGGAACGTAATGACTTCGTCAAGCACCATGAGCGCCCCGTTCCGCCTTGTCCAGTCGCGTATCGCCAAGGCGAACTCGCGGTCGGCTGGCTTGAGGCCCACACGGTGCGGCATGAGATCGAGCAACACGCATGCCAGGGCATCGGCGTGTTCGTCGAGAATCGTCAGTGCCCGATCGACATCGTTGTAGGGAATGATCACGACGTCTTCGAGCGCCGACCGCGGCGTTCCGTGAACGAGCGGGACACTGATGGGTCGGTCCTCGCTGCCCCACGTCGAGGGATCTGGCGCCTGGCTGGCCTCGGCGTAGTCATAGCCGCCGTGATAGGCGCCTTCGACCTTTGCCACCATGGAGCGCCCCGTGTACGCGCGTGACGCCTTGATCGCCACCATCAGTGCCTCGGTGCCGGAGTTCATGAAGCGGATCTTTTCGAAGGACGGACTTCGCCCGCAGAGGTGTTCCGCGTAGCGAACCTCGATCTCAGTGGCCATCGTGAAGGCCGTTCCGCGCGCGACTTGTTCGGTCACGGCCGCGACGATCTCTGGGCATGCGTGGCCATGGATCAGCGACGCCATGTTGTTGGCAAAATCGATGCGGGCAACGCCCTCAAGGTCGACGATCCGGCAACCCGATCCGTAGTCCGCATATGCCGGGTGCGGATCGCGAAGGACGGTGTTGCGACTGACGCCGCCGGGTAGGACCTGCTGCGCTCGCGCGTAGAGCTCGGCACTGCGTCCCACCCTCACGTCTCGCTCCCCGTCCGCCGCCTCGGCGGGTGAATCGCTCCGCCGGTCCGTTGCCGGACTGTTTCGAAGTCGACTCCGGGCGCCAGTTCAAGGATCTGGAATCCTTCCTTCGTGATATCGATCACGGCGAGATCGGTGTAGACACGATTGACCACACCGAGACCGGTGAGCGGGTACGTGCACCGCTGAACGAGTTTTGGCGCACCGTCCTTCGTGCAGTGCTTCGTGATCACGAAGATCGACTTCACGCCCGCAACGAGATCCATTGCGCCGCCGACAGCGGGAATAGCGTCAGGCCCTCCCACTGACCAGTTGGCCAGGTCACCGTTCTGGGCAACCTGGAGCGCACCGAGGACGCAGAGGTCCAGATGCCCGCCTCGAATCATGGCGAAGCTGTCGGCCTGGTGAAAGTAGGACGCACCGGCGATCGCGGTGACTTGGCGCTTTCCTGCGTTGATCAACTCCGGGTCACCGGCGCCCGGTGCGGGCGACGGTCCCATGCCAAGCAGTCCGTTCTCGGTGTGATAGATGAGCTCACGCCCTTCGGGGACGAACTTCGTGACGAGTTCCGGAATCCCGATGCCCAGGTTGACGTACGAGCCATCCGGGATGTCCTGGGCCACCCGCCGAGCCATGTCTTCACGCGACCAACCCATCTCCTGACCTTCGCTCATGGATACGAAACTCCCGCGGCAACCAACTCGGATTCGTGAGCCGGGTGTGCAACGCACGTCACGCGATCGACGAAAATGCCCGGCGTCACGATCATCTCCGGATCGAGTTCTCCCGGCGCCAGGAGCGTAGCAGCCTGCACGATCGTGACGTGGCCTGCCATCGCCATGAGCGGCGAGAAATTCCGTGCCGTCCGGTTGTAGACCAGATTGCCGTGCGTATCAGCCGCCCTCGCCTTGATGAGCGAAAAATCAGCGGTGAGGCCGTGTTCGAGCACGCACTTGCGGTCACCGAATTGGCGCTGTTCCTTCCCTTCGCTCAGCGGCGTGCCGACCGCAGTGGGAGTAAAAAATGCGGGAACACCGGCTCCTCCGGCGCGAATGCGTTCAGCAAGCGTTCCCTGCGGGACGAGTTCAAGCTCGGTGAATTTCTCCTGGTAGAGCTCCGGAAACACCGTCGAATTCGCCGTTCGCGGGAAAGAGCACACCACTTTCGAGACGCGACGTGCCTTGAGTAGGGCCGCAAGGCCAACCTCCCCGCTCCCGCAGTTGTTGCTGATCACGGTCAGGTCAGAGGCGCCCTGGTCGATCAGCGCATGGATCAACTCGATTGGGCTGCCAGCCTCGCCGAACCCCCCGACCATGACGGCGGCGCCGTCGAAGACGTCCGCTACGGCGTCGGCGGGAGCCGAAACGGCCTTGTCAATCATGAGATCGCCTTCGTCGACGCCTCGCCCCGCGCGGCCACTCTGGCGTAGTCGTACAGGCCCGCCTCGTCATACAGCACGCGATCTTCATACCCGTCGAACCAGATCGCCTCCGGATTTCGACCGACGATGCAGACCTTGCCGCGATCCGGCGCGCTGCCGGCGTTGCGTAGGATCTTGAAGATCACCACGCCCCTCTCGCTCCCAGGCAGGCCCTCAATGGCCTCGTGCGTCACCGCGTTGACCTCGGTCTTGCCCTTGTAGTGCGTGATCGAGAGACGGGCATGGTTCTCGATCCCCGACAGACCCTTCTGTGATTCGTTCAGGATGTTCCACGCCGTCTCGATCGGCACGTTGAACGCCCGGTAGGCCACGATGTCGCGGCCGCAAAAGAAGTAGTGATTGTCAGCACCCGCACGCTTGAGTTCGCGCTGCATGATGCGCAGGGCATCGGGGTCGTCATTGACGCCCTTGATGATCGGTGACTGGTTCTCAACCGTCAGCCAACCCCGCGATACCAGCTTGCGCATCGCTCGGTCGGTGGCGGGCACCCATTGCTTGAAACCTTGAGCGTCCTCAACGTAATTCCCCTCGGCATCCTTCTGCAGGAACTCATCCGGATGATTGAAGTGCACCATCATGTGCAGACCAACCTGCGGATAGGCTTCGTGGAACCGGTCGAGCATCATGACGAATGAATCATCAAACCGATCCGGGTAGAACGCCATCTCCTTGGTGCCGATGCGGATCGATTCGATGTCGGACTCGGCGAGCGCGGCAAGCCAGGCGGCAAGCTTCGAGTTGTTCAGCACCATCGGGTCACCGCCGGAAAGGAGGATCTCTCGAAGTTTCTCACGGCCGCTCTGCGGATGCACGCCGCCGTTGCTCGCGACGAGTTTGTTGTGCTCACGAACATACGCCGTGATGTCCGGAATCTGGGCGAGCCCTTTCTTGGCCACCACACCGTCCTGCCGCTCGATTTCCTTTCTCGCGATGAGTTCCTCGCGGTAGCAGAAACGGCAGTGCGCCGAACATGTCGACACCACGTACATGAGACCCATCTCGTACTTGTGGAGCAGGCCTTCGACGGGGCTGTAGTCCATCTGGTGACCGGGATCCTCAGACCCCCGCAGGTCATTCGTCTCGTCCGGACTTGCCTTGACGATTCGACGCAGGGAAGGGCTCTGCTGGGCAAGTTCGTAGTAGTGCCGAGTGACCTTGACCGGCATGCGATTCTCGACATCGCGGTCCGTGCCCTTCAAGGTGCGAAGTTGGACGACTTCATCCGAGGCGTAGAAGTCGAGCATATCGCTTGGCGCTCTCTCCTCAAGGAACGGACTGAGACCGCTGATGATTTCTCGGTGGTGCTTCGTGTCCTCAACGCCGTCGAGAAACGCCTGTTCACGGTCAGTACGGGTGTATTCCGATCGCTTGCTCACGGGCTTACTCCGTCATTTTGTAACTGCAAGTACAGTATTCCTATGGTAGTGTAACAAATTGTCCACCGGAGATCATACGTGCCCATCCAAGATCTGATCGCATCTGCCAATGATCGGCTCACGCCGACCGAACGCCGTATTGCTGAAGCGATAACGGCGGATCCATCGCTGTTGGCTTTCGGAACTGTGACCGATTTGGCCGCCCGGGTCGAGACCAGCCCCCCTTCTATCGTCCGATTTGCGAGCAAACTCGGGTTTGGCGGATTTCGGGACCTGCAGAGCCACGTCCGGGACAGCTTCTCGCAGCAGATGAGGCGACCGAGCCACCGCATCCGTCACCCCCAGGGGTCGATGTCGCCGATTCGGTCCGCGGTCGAGGACGCCGTGCAGGCGACCTTCGATGCCCTTGACGAAGGGCGGCTCGCGGCGCTCGCCGAACCCATCGTGAGCGCGCGGCAGGTGTGGATTCTCTCGGGCGAAACCTCGACGGCGGGCGCCATGGCGCTGCAAAGCGGCCTCTCCATAGTTCGAGAGCGCGTAACGCTAGTCCATGAGCACTCCGCAGGGCGCGATCTCTGCGGCGCCGCCTGCGGCGACGCCGCAGTGGTCCTGGATTTCGCCCGATACCGTCGAAGCTCCATCTCCGCCGCTCGCACTCTGGCCGAACGAGGTGTGACGATCGTGGCGATCACCGACGGCCCGCTCTCGCCCCTGGCCTCGCTCACCCAGATCTGGGTGGGCCTGAGCATTCCCGCGGTCGGACCGTTCGACAGTTCGATTCCGGCGGTCATCGCTGCCGAACTCCTGGTCGCGCAGGTCGTCCGGCAGATCGGGGACGAAGCACGCGATCGCATCGACCAACTCGAAGCGCTCTGGGAAGCCACCGGCACATTCCTGAAATACAGCCCGCGCCCTGATCGCTAGCAACGGGCACATGAATTTCCGGACCAGCCATGCCATGAGCTGTTCGCGGGCGGCAGTTGTTTGCATACCGCAAGTCTAGCCCAGGTCCGAGTCAATCAAGTCCATCCGAACTTCCGCCACATTCCACCCCTGCAGGAGAAGGTGGAAGTCATCATCTCCAACACCGCTGAAGGTCAGCCGCCGCCGGCCATTCACTCCCACGAGCATGCACTCGATCTCAGCTGACGCAAGCCGGTACCCGCGGCGGCGGATGAGCAGCAGATCCCGATCAGAACGCCAGATGCGCCGACCGTGCTTTGCCCACCCCGGGCCGACCACAACCGCGCGATAAAGAACCGCGCCCCTCCCAAGCCAGCGAAGGAATGCCGGCAATCGGCGGCTGCGGTGCACAATGGGCAGGCGGAGAACGCCGATCACGACACTACACAACAACCACACTGCCACCGCCCAACCCACCATCTTCCCGGTGGTGCCTGGGGTTCTCAATGCCACCACTATCGCCATTGATGCAAAGTACACCGCGAACAGCCCGCCGAGCAGGCAGCCCACAATGGTCCCGGGACGCGACGACCGCACACGCTCCGGCTCAATCAAACCAGCCGGTACCGGGATGTCGTCCAAGCCTGCTTCCAATGAACTATCAGCGATGGTCCTCGGCAAACCCAACTCGGACTTGGCCCATCTCCCATACCCCGAACCGCTGCGCCTCACTGGCCAGTGAATGCGCATCGACCGAAGCCCTTCTGCCACATCACCCTTGGTCTTTCGCCGCAGCACCCGACGTGCTGAGGTCACCATGACTGAAATCAACCCGAACGGGAACAAGAGCAGTAGCCCCATGAGCATTGGTCCAAGCCATGTGTCTGGAAGGAGTCCGAAGTTCTCGCTCGCCACAGCCAGACCGATCGCCACGGCAATCCAAATCACCGCAACCAGCAGCAACTCGCCCCTTCCCGGACGATGCAATGCTGTAAACCCAATTGTTTCGCCGCTCATTCTTTGAGATTCAGACGACCGTGCCATGTGGGTTCCGTTACGAGCGGGGCATGATACTCAAGGGTCAACCTTCGATTGGCTCCGCCGCCGGCGCGCTCCACCGAAGACCCAGTGCTACCCCGAGCACAGTTCCGGCGGCATACTCAAACGGCATGGGCAACAACAGTGGCGAGAGCGATTGTTGGATGAACTGGACCTGCAGATCGCCTTCGCTCCACACCAGTGCGATCGCATACCCAATCGCTGCAACAGCGGAAGGGGCGGCAATCAGAACGAACGCCTGCACGTCAGGGCGAAATCGCCTTGCGAGAAACGCTACCGCGACACCGCCAACAAATGCGGCACCGATCAACTGACCCTTCATCGGAGAGCGAGCAAGGAGCCAAATGACCGGAAGGATCGAGAAGGCGAGCATGATGCCCCAGCCAAACGCTGCTGGTGACCACCGAGTCCCCTCGTCTTCTGGGTAATCATCCACCGCCGCCCCGGCGGCGCATATCGCCAATCCCGCCCCAAACAACAGCACAGCCACCATGCCGGCCTCAGCGACAAGTAACCCTGCATCGGCGCCCGAGAGAAGGAGTTCCCGCACCCCTTCGAGACGCCACGCGAGGGCAAACAGCCCGAATCCGAGGATGAGAAAACCGCGGCTGATGCCGAGGTGCCAGGCGGCCGCAGCACCCAGCGCAGTCAACAATCCGAAGACGATGACTACCGCCAGAACCGCTTCAATCGGCGATTGGGCAAGGAACATGCTCGGACCCGGCAGGCCGCGAGGAGACACAAGCCACGGAGCCGCCGAAACGCCGATGATCGCGGCGATCACAAGCGAAATACTCAGAGTGATTGTTCGGACCAGCGGGGGCACGGGATCATTGAACAACGATCCGCCCCGTCCAGCAAGTGGGTATTGTGTCGGCGTGTCACAGAAACCCTGGATCCTCGATGGCAGTCCGTTGCCGGTTGCAGCCCTCGTATCCGTGGCGAGAGCTGGGGGGCAGGTCGTCATCGCCGAAACAGCGATTGCGGCGATGGAACGGGCCCGAGCGGTGGTGGAAACCGCTGCCAAAGGTGACGCGCCGGTCTATGGGGTCAACACGGGCTTTGGCGCCTTGTCGAAGACGCGAGTGAGCAGCGATGATCTGGAGACATTGCAGGTCAACCTGCTTCGATCACATGCCGCCGGGGTTGGGGAGCCACTCCCGAGTGAAGTCGTGCGGGCCATGATGTTGTTGCTCGCGGCGAGTCTCTGCCGTGGCCATTCCGGCGTGCGCCCGGCGATCCCGCAATTGCTTTGCGACATGCTGGAGGCTGGCGTGACACCTCTGGTTCCATCCCGGGGCTCAGTGGGCGCATCGGGCGATCTCGCCCCGCTGGCCCATCTTGGACTGGTCCTGATCGGCGAAGGCCGGGCCCTTCTTGGCGATCGAGAGATGCCGGGCAAGTCTGCCATGGCCGCCGCTGGGCTGGATCTGTTGACCCTCTCCTGCAAGGAAGCACTCGCCATCATCAATGGCACACACCTCATGGCGGCACTTGGCAGTCTTGCGGTGGCAGACATCGCCGTTCTGAGCGATGCCGCGACGCTCGCCGCGGCGATGGCCATCGACGCGGCGAAGGGCACCGATACCTGCTTGGATGAGCGGCTTCACGCCGTTCGTGGTCAGGCGGGGCAGGAGCAGGTTGCTGCGGAACTGCGGTCAATGTTGGAGGGTTCGACGATTCTTCCCTCGCACGTTGAAGATGACCCCCGCGTGCAGGACCCGTATTGTCTGCGGTGCGCCCCACAGGTTCTCGGTGCTGCAATGGATGCCATTGCCGGCGCATCCGTTCCCCTGATCGTGGAACTCGGCGCGGTGACCGACAACCCACTCGTGTTCGCTGAGGATGGGTGCATTCTCTCTGGCGGCAACTTTCACGGCATGCCCCTGGCCATTGCCATGGACGAACTCCGTATCGCCCTTTGCCACATCGCCGGGATTTCAGAGCGCCGAACCAACTGGGTGTTGTCCGGAAGCGATGGCTACCATGAGTTGCCCCCGTTTCTTGCCTGTTCTCCCGGAGTAGAGAGCGGCCTCATGATCGCGCAGTACACCGCTGCCGCATGCTGCGCCGAAATGCGAACGATCGCCATGCCCGCGAGTGTCTCCAACATCCCGACCAGCGGCGGCGTGGAGGATTACAACTCAATGGGCCCGGCAGCGGGACTGCTGCTTCGACGCAGCGTCGATCTGTGCCGAAGCGTCATCGCGATTGAACTCCTGGTGATGGCCGATGCGATCGAACACATGCGACCCCTGCGGAGCGGATCAAGGGTGGAGACAGCCATCGAACAGATCAGGGAAACTGTGCCTCATCGCGACTCCGATCGCGTGGTCGCCGACGACATCGCCGCCATCGAACGCATGATGTCCGACACCGGTGCCTGACACCGGTCAGGGGCAAGGGCCCCAGGCATCGATGAACAACAGAAGGTCCTGCACATCGACATCGCGATCGAAATCCAGATCGCCAGGTATCCACTCGTTCCCCGGTGTCGTAACGCCCCAGTTGCCGATCAAGATCAGTAGATCCTGCACCCAGACAGCGTCGTTTCCGTCGAAGTCAGCGTGGCACTCGCAGTCATCAGGAATGCCGTTGGCGTCCAGATCAACCTCGCAGCCATCCAACAGGCCATCCTCGTCGCAATCCGGCTGATCCGGCCAGTCACACTCGTCCGGCACGCCGTTTCCGTCACAATCTTCGCTCACGCCGGTTGCGATGTCGATGTCATCCTCCACGCCATTCCCGTTGCAATCAACTGGAGGCACCGTCCCCTCCTCCGTAACGATTAGAAGTTGATCCGCCGCCACATCCGTAATCTCCTGCAGAATCCCCGAGGGCCACTGAATCTGAATCAAGTCCACAGTTGTGCTGTCCCGCAGCCCGAAGTGGGTTCGCATCATGTGCTGCGAGTTGTACCCCGATCCACTCTGCACATCCCGCATCTGGCGCATCTCGCCCTCGGCGGTCTGATGCACGATGCGCACGCGTGCGCCAATGGCCATTGCATTGGAGATCACGCCACGCAATTCCACCTGCAGCCAGTGGTTCCCATTCTGATTGTCATTGCGAAGCAACTGGTTCTCACCACTGCCGGGTATCAATTCGCTGCCTCCAACCGTGTACAAGTCAATCCACCCGTCGTTATTGAAATCTGCCCACGAGCCGGAAATGTCATTGAGCGGCGCTTCCGCCGGAGTTCCCGTTGCGACATTCGTGAATGTCTCGTCCCCATTGTTGCGGAACAGGCGATTCTCAAGCACGGCAGTTCCGAATGACACGATGTACAGGTCCAGATGCCCGTCATTGTCAAAGTCCGCCATGGAAACACCGCGGGTTCGCACATTCTCCCATATTCCAGCAGACTCAGTGATATCGGTGAAGGTGTCGTCCCCATTGTTTCGATACAACCGGTTGTAGCCAGGGGCATCCCACCCGATGTTATTACCGACCAGTAGGTCCATCCAACCGTCGTTGTTGATATCACCCCACGCTACGCCACGACCATGCCCAATGTCTGCAACCCCCACGCTGTTCGCAACATTCGTCCATGAGCCACCGCCATCATTGCGAAAGAGTGCATTGGTTCTTGCTAGCGGCGGGGCCTTGTCCTGCGCGCCGTTCGAAATGTACACATCGGAACGCCCGTCGTTGTTGTAGTCGCACCACGCGATCCCCCTGCCCTTCCACCCCTGCATGTTCAGGATGGACTCCTCTCGTACAAAGGTGCCATCACCCTGGTTCATCATGAGCCAGTTCCGGAGATCGTCGCCCCCGGAGTTCGCCACATAGAGATCGACGAACCCGTCGTTGTCAACATCCTGCCATGACACATTGCGTGTTGTCACCTGCATCGATAGCGGATACCCATTGGTAATGTCCTCAAAGGCACCAGGCTCGGACTGCCGAATCAAGTGGTTTCCGGAGACTCCGCCGTTTGCGCTCTGGCCCACATAAAGATCAGGAAGTCCATCATTGTCGATGTCGGCCCAGGCAGGATGGTGTGAGGGGTCGCTTCCGATCGCCAGCGACGGCGTCGTGATGTCCTCGAAGGACCCGCCACCGAGATTCCTCAGCAACTGATTCGGCGAGCCGAGCAAGACACCATCGACCCGCTGGCCGAAGTGAGCGAGATAGAGATCCAGCAGCCCGTCACCGTCAATATCGCACCATGCCGAACCACGATGCCGCTCGTGCCCGGTACCCGAAGAAACGTCTGTGGCGACATTGGTCCATGAGGAAAGTGGCGGTGGCGCACCGCCACCTCGCGCCATCGCAACCAGCCACGGCGCAGTCGCCGCTGCGCACAGCGACAACGTAGCGGCCTTAAAATTGGATATGCGTGTCCTCATTATGCTCCAGCATGCCACAAGCCTCGATAATTGCAAGGGGTGAAGTCTCCCTCAGGCAATACTTCAGCCGTCGCATCCGCAGCCATGGGAGGTCGTGAACACCGCGAAGGTCGCGCCACAGGGGCCTCCAAGCGTTACGAACCGCCCAATGCCGGGAATATCGGTCGGTGGGCAATACACGCTCGCACCCAGTGCCTTGGCGGCACCGGTGGCCGCATCGACATCAGCCACCGCGATGTACCCCATCCAATGCGACGGCACCTCGGGGTTCTGCAGTTCGGCCATGCCACCGACCTGCGTCTGCCCGCAGTTGAAGAGCGTGTACGGCTCATCCGTGGAAGTCGACGACTCCGTCGTCCACCCGAAGACCTGGCAGTAGAACTGCGCCGCCCGCTCCGGCTCGGAAGTGGACAGTTCATTCCAGCAGAACGCGCCGTTCCCGACTGGGTTCTCACCGTCACCTCCATTGAAGACACTGATGACCGCGCCGGAAGGATCCACAAGACCTGCGAACTCGCCGACATCGGTGACAGTCAGCGGTCCAAAGCAGAGGGAACCTCCGCACTCTTCGGCCCGTTTCACTGCCGCGGCAACATCGTCCACTGCAATGTAACTGCCCCAGCACGACGGCATGTCGGCCGGCCAGTTCTCGTCGATTGCCAAGCAACCGCCGACCGGGTGGCCATTGCTGTAGAACATCGTGTAGGGCGTACCGTCCACTTCGTTCGTCTCGGCATTCCATCCAAACAGCGCCGTGTAGAACTTGCAGGACGCACCCACATCGCGCGTGGCCAATTCGTTCCAACAGAAAACACCAGCGGTGACGGGCATCATCGTGATCGCTTCGCTCGTTGTCATGTCGTGCTCCTTTTCCCTCCCGGGGGTCCGCCCAATATCCCGCCGCGCACGGGCCTACCTCTCCCGCTACCATCGCCAATTCGATGCCGCAGGCACCCCCCAAACGCGTTATTCGTGCTCCGAGAGGCAGCACGCTGACCTGTCAGACTTGGCAGGCCGAAGCGGCCATGCGGATGCTCATGAACAACCTCGACCCGGAGGTTGCAGAGCGGCCGCAGGATCTGGTGGTCTACGGTGGCCGGGGACAGGCCGCACGGAGTTGGGAAGCCTACGACGCAATCATCGAGTGTTTGAAGAAACTCGGTGCCGATGAGACGCTGCTTGTGCAGTCCGGCAAACCGGTCGGCATTGTGACGACAACCGTCGAATCGCCTCGGGTCATTATCGCCAACAGCAATCTGGTACCGCACTGGGCCACGCAGGAACACTTCGACGAACTGGCCGCCAAGGGGCTGATCATGTTCGGGCAGATGACGGCGGGCTCGTGGATTTACATTGGAACGCAGGGCATCCTGCAGGGAACGTACGAGACATTCGCGGAGTGCGCACGCCAACACTTTGGCGGCACGCTCAAGGGCCGTCTCGCGGTCACCGGGGGATGCGGTGGCATGGGCGGCGCGCAGCCGCTCTCCATCACCATGAACGACGGTGTTTGCCTCATTGCAGACCTCTGCCAGGAGCGTCTGGACAAGCGGCTCCATGATCGATACCTCGATGAAATACAGGAGGACATCGACACGGCCCTTGAGCGTGCCGTGGCGGCCAAGGAAGCATCCGAAGCTACTTCCATCGGCGTTTGCTGCAACATCATCGACCTGCTCGCGGCACTGGATGCAAGAGATATCGTGCCGGATGTCTTGACCGATCAGACATCCGCCCACGACCCGCTCTACGGGTACTACCCGGACGGCCTGAGTCGTGAGGATGCGGACGCACTTCGCGAAGATGATCCTGATGCCTATGTGGAGCGAAGCATGGACGCCATGGCTCGCCATGTACGACTCATGCTGGCGTTGCAGGACAAGGGGTCCGTGACCTTCGACTACGGCAACAACCTCCGCCAGCGGGCAAGCGATCGAGGCGTGGACAACGCGTTTGGTTTCCCTGGATTCGTGCCCGCCTACATCAGGCCACAGTTCTGCAGAGGCCGTGGCCCCTTCCGCTGGTGCGCCCTATCCGGTGATCCGGCGGACATCGCGGCGACCGATCAGGTGATTCTGGACCTGTTTCCGAAGGATGAATCACTGCAGAGGTGGATCCGCATGGCTGGCGAGCGTGTGGCCTTTCAAGGTCTCCCCTGCCGCATTTGCTGGCTCGGCCTCGGCGAGCGAGACAAGGCTGGACTTGCATTCAACGATCTGGTGCGAACGGGCAAGGTCAGCGCGCCGATCGTCATCGGCCGGGACCACCTCGACTGCGGTTCCGTCGCCAGCCCCAATCGGGAGACGGAAGGAATGCTCGACGGCACCGATGCCGTGAGTGACTGGCCCCTGCTCAACTTTGCGGTGAATGCCGTGAGCGGCGCAAGTTGGGTGAGTTTTCATCACGGCGGCGGCGTTGGTATCGGATACGCCCAACACGCCGGACAGGTCATCGTTGCGGATGGAACCGACGCAGCGGACGGTCGGCTTCGGCGTGTGCTCACAAACGATCCGCTTCTGGGGATCATCCGACACGCGGATGCCGGGTACGACGAAGCCATACAGTGCGCCGACGATCAGGGCGTCGCCATTCCAATGCGAAATACCTGACCGTGCCATCATTCCTTGTCATCAACGCCCGCATCCTTTCGCTGAGAGGTTCCAAGGAGCCTCGCCGAGGGGAAGAGATGCATGACCTCGGCATCATCGACAACGGATTCCTCCTAGTCAAAGACGGCTTGGTTGCCGCCATAGGCAGTGGCGAGGCGCCAGAGGATCTCGCTGTGGGGGACGAAGAAATCATGGCCGTCGATGCAGACGGCCGCGTCCTCATGCCGGCGTTCGTTGACTGTCACACCCATGCCTGCTGGGCGGGCAACCGCCTCGATGAGTTCGAGATGGGGCTGCGGGGCGCGACCTACCTGCAGATTCTCGAACATGGGGGTGGCATCATGTCAACGGTCCGCGCAACGCGTGACACCTCGCGCGAAGAACTGGCCGATCTGCTGTGTGGGCGGCTTGGCATGCTGGCCGCCGTCGGCACCGGTACGGTCGAGGTCAAGAGTGGGTATGGATTGACTACCGAGGATGAGATCAAGATGCTCCGGGCCGTCCATGACGCGGCGCAGGGCGTTCCCCAGTCACTCGTCGGGACATTTCTTGGCGCACACGCCATCGACCCCTCGCAGAAGGATTTCATCGATCGGATGATTGAGGAAACGCTACCTGCAGTGACGGTAGAGTTTCCCGGTATCACCTGCGATGCCTATTGCGAAACCGGAGCATGGTCGGTTGATGAGGTAACGCGTCTCTTCGAGCGTGCTACTGAACTGGATTGCCCCCTGCGCATTCATGTCGATCAATTCAACTCTCTTGGCATGTTGCCCAGAGCGATCGACATGGGCGCCGTCAGCGCCGACCACCTTGAAGCGTCGACGGTGGAGGATCTTCGCAAGCTCGCAGCGAGCAAGACGATTGCCGTGCTTCTTCCCGCCGCCGGATTCTGTCTTGACGGACGATACGCCGACGGCCGCTCGTTGATCGACATGGATGCCGCCGTTGCCATCGCAACAAACTTCAATCCGGGATCCGCACCCTCGCCATCCATGGCGTTCAGCATTGCGCTTGCAGCCCGCCGTCTGCGGCTGACCCCGGCTGAAGCCATAACGGCCGCCACCCACAATGCGGCATGCGTTTTGGGAATGCAGGACAGCGTCGGATCTCTGGATGTAGGAAAGCGGGCGGACCTACAACTACTCGACTGCACTGATGAGCGGGAGTTGGCCTGGCAGGTTGCCGGCGGCGGACCGCTGCTGGTGGCGATCGGCGGCGACATTGTGCACCTCCTTTCGGAATCGGTCGAGGAGGAGGAGGAGGAGCCGTGACCGATGCCGTCCTTGTCCAAGGCAGCGAAGCGAGGGCCGCGGCCGCAGCTGCAATACGAGTTGTCAATGTGCATGAAGCACTGACGGAGTTTCTTCGTGCAGGATTGACACTTTCGGAAATCGACGCATTCGTTGGCCGCATGCTGGAGCAGCTGGATTGCAAGAGCGCATTCCGCGGATACACGCTGCCTGGACTTCCGGCCTTCCCAAGCCAATCGTGTATCTCGGTGAACGACTGCATCGTGCACGGAACGCACACCATGTCGCGAGAACCACTTGCTCCGGGCGACCTCATTTCGGTCGACATCGGCGTTCTGCATCGCGGGTGGATCGGCGATGCAGCGTGGACTTGGGCGATTGAGCACGCATCGGATGAAGCGTCTGCCCTGATGGATGCGGGACGCCGCTCGCTCGCCGCCGGCATTGAGGCCATGATGCCCGGGCGGCCCCTGCTGGACTTCGCCCGAGCCGTTCAACAGGTTGCAGAGGAGGAGTGCGGCTTCCATCTCATCCGTGGCCTTGGTGGTCACGGATACGGTCGAACATTGCACGCCCCGCCGTTCATTTCCAATGTCGTGCCGACGCGCCGCAATGAGTGGCCGGACGCAACCAAACTCTTCGAGCCGGGCCTGTTGGTCGCCGTTGAACCAATGCTGGCAGTCTCCTCATCGGACACCGATTCGGTGCGCGGAAAGTGGCCCATCACCACGCCGGACGGCTCGCTAAGCGTGCACTATGAGGCCGACATACTCATCGGTGATGATGCCCCCATCGATTTGACCAAAGGACTCGCGTCACTTCCCTCCATCGTCGGATAGCCCTCATGACAACGACCATCGCCATCCTGCTCGCACTCGTTACTTCGCAGCCACTTCAGTATCCGCCTGCGCCGAGGGGTGCGGTCGTCGAGGAGATCAATGGCACATCAGTCGCAGATCCCTACCGGTGGCTTGAGGCGGATGTTCGAAAGAGTGCAGAGGTCAAGGAATGGGTCGATGCCGAGAACGAACTCACCTTCGCTTGGCTTGAGGCCATTCCGGAGCGGCCCGGCATTCGCGAGCGACTTGAGGAAGTCTGGAATTACGAGCGTAGAGGTCTTCCCGTTCATCGTGGCACCAGGTGGTTTCAGACTCGCAATTCCGGGCTGCAGAATCACAGTGTGCTGTATCAAGGGAATGCGGCCGACGCCTGCGACCGCGTATTGCTGGATGCCAACGCATGGTCGGAGGACGGCACGATTGCGATGTCCGGCTGGTCTCCGAGCCCAAAGGGACGCTACCTCGCATGGGGGAAGTCATCGGCCGGGTCGGACTGGGACACTTGGTTCGTCACCGACCTTGAGACCGGCAAACAACTCCCCAACGCCTTGCATTGGATCAAATTCGGTTCGCCCGCCTGGCTCGCGGATGAGAGCGGCTTCTATTACACGCGTTTTCCAGAGGCCGATGATGAAGGGCATGTTGCGCAGACGCTGAACAATCAGGTCTGGCTGCACCGCATCGGCACGCCGCAGTCGGACGATACGCGGGTATGGTTCGATGCGGCATTTCCAAAGCGGTACTACGGCGCGGCAGTCACTGAAGATGGCCGATGGCTGGTGATCGAAGTATCGCAAGGTACTTCGGCCGGAAATGCCGTGCTCTACGCACGGGCAAACGCGGATACACCTCGTTGGCTGATTCAATCATTCGACGCAAAGTATTCGCTGATCGGAAGCCAAGGTGACACGCTCTTCTTTCAAACCGACGACGATGCCTCGTCAGGCCGCATCATGGCCGCTGAGGTTGGCGGCAAGGATGTCATGTGGCGAGAGGTGATCGCTTCGAGGAAAGACATTCTTGACGGCAGCGACCTAGTGGGTGGTCGCATTGCCGTGGCATGGATGCAGGATGCGGCGGCCGCAGCAACCATCCATGACCTCGATGGACAGGAACAGTTCCAGGTGCAACTCCCGGGGCTTGGAAGCATCGGCGGCTTTGGCGGCCGGGATGCAGATGAGACCATCTACTTCTCCTTCTCCAGTTATGACACGCCGCCATCGATTCTGACATGCGACCTGACAACTGGAACAACTGAAGAGTGGTGGCGGACCAGCGTACCGATCGACACGGATGGCTTTGAGGTTCGTCGGGTCTTCGTCGAGAGCACGGATGGTGCCCGCGTCCCGATGTTCATCACCGCGCGCAAGGGCACATCGCTTGATGGCTCCAATCCCGTGCTGCTCTATGGCTACGGCGGCTTCGACATCGCCATTCGTCCTGGATTCTCCGTGACTCGGTCCGTGTGGCTGGAGCAAGGCGGTGTACTGGCCGTGGCAAACATCCGTGGGGGCAGCGAATACGGGCGGACATGGCACGAAGAAGGAATGTTTGACCGGAAGCAACAGGTGTTCGATGACTTCATTGCATGCGGCGAATGGCTCATCAAGGAGGGCTGGACCAGCACAGATCGCCTTGCCATTCAAGGCGGCAGCAACGGTGGACTACTGGTCGGTGCGTGCATGATTCAGAGGCCGGATCTCTTCGCCGCGGCACTTCCACAGGTCGGCGTTCTGGACATGCTGCGTTTTCATCTGTTTACGGTCGGATGGGGGTGGACTTCCGAATACGGCGACCCGGACGATCCAAACATGACGGCGACTCTGCTGGCGTATTCCCCCTATCACAATGTCCGGTCGGGTACAGCCTATCCCGCCACGATGATCACAACCGGTGACACTGATGACCGGGTTGTTCCGGCCCACAGTTTCAAGTTCGCCGCAGCGTTGCAACATGCTCAGGGCGGTGAGGCGCCCATCCTCATCCGCATTGAGACGCGAGCGGGGCATGGAGCGGGAACGCCGACTCATCTTCGTCTGGACAAGGCTGCGGACACGCTGGCATTTCTCTCCCGCGTGCTCTGGGATTAGAATCCGATCATGGAGATCATCCTCGCCAATCCTCGCGGTTTCTGTGCTGGCGTCGACATGGCGATCGACATCGTCGAACAACTGCTCGATGCCGTTGATGATCAGATTGTGCATGTCTATCACGAGATTGTCCACAATCGACATGTAGTTGAAGCACTGCGGCAGCGAGGCGCAATCTTCGTTGAGGAAGTTGACGCGGTACCGGAAGGCGGCATTCTCGTCTTCAGTGCGCACGGAATCAGCCCGGTCATCAGAGAGCAGGCGGCCAGTCGCAACTTGATTACGATCGACGCGACATGCCCGCTGGTCACCAAAGTGCACTCAGAAGCACTCCGGTATTCCCGAAGGGGTTGGCAGATCATTCTGATCGGTCACCGAGGCCACCAGGAAGTCGTCGGCACGGTTGGTGTTGCGCCGGATTCGATTCAAGTGCTTGAATCGCCCGCCGGTATTGCGGATCTGACAATTGCCGATGCGTCACGGCTGGTCTATCTCACCCAGACCACGCTCAGCACTGACGATGCGAACATCATCATTGCCGCGCTGCGCGATGCGTTTCCCGACATCTCCGCCCCGCCGAGCGAAGACATCTGTTACGCGACAACCAATCGACAACTGGCTGTGCGATCGCTTGCTCAGAATGTGGATCTTGTGCTGGTTGTTGGAAGTCAGAACAGTTCGAATTCGCTTCGGCTGACCGAGATAGCGTCAGGTCTTGGTAAACCCTCGCTCCTGATCGACGACATCCATGACTTGACGCCGGGTTGGCACGATGGCGTGGATCGGATCCTGCTGACGGCCGGGGCCAGCGGACCTGAACATCTTGTTCGGGAGATCATCGACCACCTGGTCCAGTCATTTGATGCGACAGTGCGGGAAGAGGCGGTTGTCCTGGAAGACCTCTCCTTTTCGCCGCCGCCAACGCTCGATCGATTCCTCGCCTCGCAGTCGACGCCGCCCACCATCAATGGGAAGCCTCCGCGGTGAGCGATGTCCCTCAGCATGTCCTGGACCTTGATCCCGAGACGCTGGCGGCGCAGTTGACCGCCATGCAATTGCCGCCGCATGCCAGCGGGCAGATTCTCGATTGGGTCTACCGGCATCTGGTGGAGGACCCGGCACTGATGACCAACATTTCCGCGAGGAATCGCGAAGCCATCGCGGCATCCTTGACATTGCGGCGCGGCGTGCCGGAGGACATGCAGGTTGCCTCCGATGGAACGATCAAGGTGCTGATTCGCTGGGACGAGGGGCCTCGCACGACCGAGACCGTATTGATTCCGTCCGGGTCCCGCCGTACGGCCTGCGTGTCCAGTCAGGTTGGATGCCCGGTTGGCTGCACATTCTGCGCATCGGGGATTGGTGGGCTCGAGGGGAATCTCACCTGCGGCCAGATCGTCGAACAGGTTCTTGCTGTTGAGAAACTTGCGGGACGTCGGGTCACCAATGTTGTCTTCATGGGCATGGGCGAACCGCTGGCGAATTACGATGCCGTCACCGATGCGTTGCGAATATTGCATGCCGACTGGGGCTGCGGCATCGGCGCCCGCCGCATGACTGTATCCACGGTGGGACTGCCTACTACCATTCGGCGGCTGGCGACATTTGAACTGCCGGTCACCCTCGCGCTGAGCCTGCATGCCCCAGACGATGACTTGCGGCGATCACTCATTCCATGGGCGGAGTTTGCCCCGATCAGGGAGATACTCGACGCATGCCATGACTACTTTGTCGCCACTGGACGAGAGGTGACTCTTGAGTACCTTCTGCTGCGAGATGTCAATGATGGCGATGATCATGCGCGGCAACTTGTCGATCTCTGTCGCTCCCTGCGGTGCAATGTCAATCTCATTCGCTACAACGAGGTGCCGAGCCTCCCCTTTCGGCGGCCGGTCAACGATCGCGTCCACGCATTTCAGAAGGTCCTCCGGGACGCTGCCGTCAACACCCACATCCGCGCCTCGCGTGGCCGTGACATCGACGCAGCCTGTGGCCAACTTCGCCAGGGCGTCTGACACCGGTATCAGGGACCGGTGTCGGACACCCTGAGTAGTTCGCGGATGTCGGCCTCGGAAGTGCGATGGAGCGATCCGGCGACTGAAAGGGCGTGGAGGGCGGCGAAGCGAGATTCCCAGACTGCTTCTTCACCCGGCCTTGCTCTCGCGGCCTGCCGCATCGCCGCAATGATCATCGCGCGAACCGCGCGATCCCGCCGGTGCCCCCGCCAGTGCTTTGGGATCCACCGCCCCAGCCAGGCAACGACAGCGGCAGACCAGTCGCTGGTGCGAAGGTCAATCCTGAGCAACAACCGACCAATAGAAAGACGGAACCGCGCAAGGAACCGACGCTCCACCTCATCCCCCCTCGCCTGCCGCACATCGAGCCGCCGGCGAACACGCCGAATCACTTCGGGACTTCGCGAGAGCCTCGCGAGGTAGATGGGATCCCGAATGAGCATGACATCTGCCAGCGGCAACGTGGCACTTCGGGTCATGGGGCGGCCCCGCTCACCGCGATCTGCGGCATAGATCGCACAGAGAATGTCCGCGTACTGTTGGGCTGTATCGATGCCGCCCCAGAGAAGGCAACGACGAATCCCAACGACCGCGTCCCTGAGCGTCTGTCGCCCATCTTCGGTCTCCATCAGCCCGGGCATTGAGTCACGACAACGATTCGCCAGACGGTCAAGGGTGCGCGACTCCTCAGGCCTGCGTGCACGAATCGACCGAACCGAGCGGCGAATCATGCGATCGAGATCCTCGACTTCTCCCTCCAACGCAGGGACTCTCGCCGCCGACGAATCCATCGCAAGCCTCCGCCCGAATGCGAACGCCTCTGCCGAACGCGCGAATCCGTCGTCTTCGATCTCTCGCACCGCGGCTGAGATCGCATCAGTGGTCAATGGCACGAGCCCGCGTTGGAAGGCAACACCGAGCTGGACAAGATCGCCAAGTCGTTCATTATGAAAACGCCAGGAGGCCAGCCGGGCGAAGTCCCCGATCATGCCCATGTCGGTATTGCACGCATTGGCAAGTGCCGCTGCCAGCTGCTCCTGATCGTCCCATGTCGACTCCTCCTCCGTGTGATCCTGCAAGAGACCTGTATTGGCGACGATGCGCGTTCGCTGCGACGATGCGACCTGCAGTCTTCCATGTGGGCTGATCGCGTGCATGGCTTCCAGCGGATCCCATGCGAGAAGGAGATCGGCCTCTCCCCAGGGAATCGAAGCAGCGATGGGCAACTCGTCAGCCACACTTCGCGGCCTCGTGTAGAGAACCTGCAGCCAGGCACGCCGCCCGCCTCCCGCCATGGCCATGTTGCCTTGAAACCGCACGTCATAACCCATCTGCCGACCGGCGGCCAGGAGGATGCTTGCAACCGCCCCGGGCAACCTCCCCCGAAGCCCTGCAATGTGTGCCCGCCAAATGTGCCCCTCCGCATGGACCGGAGATGGCGTCACAAGCCCCTCTCGCCGCCCATGCCCGACAACGCGAACCGGTGGGTGGTTGCGGGTTACTTCAACCCGCTCGAGAATTGGTCGAAGGGATACCTGCATCCATCGATGTGCATCACCCCGCGTGTCAATACTCAGACCAGACTCAATGGGCATCGGCATCTGGGATCGCGACGGCGCCCAGCGGTCAGCCTCCTGAATGCGAACGGCGCACATCTGCTCCACCGGCATGACGATGGCCTGCTGCCGCCGGTATCCCCGCTGGTCAATCTCCATGGCCGCAGTTGCCAGCGCATCGAGGTCGAATCGCGGCTCGTTTCCTTCCGACGTGATGATGACCGTCGCTCCGCGGTGAGTCACCGCCACACGAAGAACTTCTCCCATCCGGTCAACATCGTCGATCGCCACCTCAATCAGTGCGTCCTGATCATCCGAAGGACTCGGCATCGCCGATCGCGCTACATGCGCCATGTCCATCGCGCGGCCCCCGCCACCCCACACCAGCAACACCCTGGTTTCGTTTGCAGCAACGGCGTCCGCAACAGCGTCGATTCCATCCGTTCGAAACCTGTCCGGACCCCAAGTCTCAATGATGACCCGCGGCTCACCACCCTCAAGGACATGTTCGCCGTCGATCGTAATCGCCCCAGCCCCGACATCCTTTGCAGCCTTCGTGGCCTCCGATGCCAACCAACGAAGAGCCGCTGCTGTGCCGATGCTTCGCCGGCGCGGCCCCAGATCGCGAGGAAGATCCGGCGGTGGAGGTGCAAGTTGCTCTGCGATCTGCGCCGTCGGACGCAGTTCATGGAGCAGGTGCTTGATCAACCTCGCTACGACCGAGGGGTGCAGGGCATCCGGTACCGCGGGGACGGGCTCCTCTGATCCCGGTGGAGGCGGCAGCACGGCACCCCAAGTCGTCGCAGGTTCCTCGCCCTCCCGCCGCATCTCTTCGGCCAGCGCGGTGATGCGCCGCAGCACCTCCCCCGGGCGAGGTTCAAGAACCACGAGATTTCTGCATCGAAGCAACAGGCGGCGCAGCGGCGCCTCATCAAGAGGATGAACAAGCCGTAGATTGTGGGTCGCAACGCGACCAACCAAACGCAATTCACTTGCAAGATATCGCAGCGCCGGATCGGCTGGACCGATGGTGACGAATCCAACCGACACTCGCTCACCGGGGCTGGGAATGCCACGCTGCCTGTTGAGTTCCAGCCGTCTTGCCAGCCGCAGCGCATCCCAACTCTCGACCGCCGGCCTTGGCGGACGAGGCGTTGTCACCTGTTCAGTTGCACCAGCCGCCAACAGCCAATGGTGAAGGACGATCGCGACGCTTCGCTGCATCGTCTCCGCAAGTCGCACCGCAGCACTTGTGCAATGTCGGATGTCCGCTGGGGAAGTCGGTTCCACGACAAAGAGACCGGCATCCGCCGCAACCGCCCGCGGGGGGGAACCCGGGGCGATTCCGGGGCTGTCCTCAAGAACAAGCAGAGCGGGAGCGTCGAAATCGGCCGCATGAATGGCAGCACGCACCTGCCGATTGGGCACAAACACGACTGCGCGGCCGTCACTCTCCTTGGCCAATCGCACTCCTCGCGATGCCGTGGGGACTGTTCGCATCTCCACCTCACTCATTGCCAGCAGCGGATGAAAAGGTTCACCGCGAGGGACGAGCAGCGGCCAATCCCGCTCCGCGTCGGCCAATCCTCGCAGCAACGTGCCCATGGTCCAAGCTACAGGCCGCGGCGTGTCGCTCACGAGATCGCGTCTCCGCTGTCTACGCTGAGCACCCACTCGCCGACGGCCGCAGCGAAACCGTGTTCGTTGTGGTGCCCACCGACAACATCGGCATGGGCCATGACATCGTCGTCCGCATTTGCCATGGCAATAGACAGGCCCGCCTCTTGAAGCAGTTCGATGTCGTTGAGACCATCGCCAATTGCAACGATTCTGCCCGGATCAAGCGCCTCGCCTAGGTGCCGCTCCAACATGCTCCACTTGTTGACTGACGATTCAAAGATCTCCAGAAGATGCGTCGCCGATCCGGTTGCTTCGCTTGATGTCACCGCTGACCAATGTTGGAGTCGCGCGCGTCGTCCAACTGTTTCCTTGATGGCCGTGGCGGCAGCGACCAGATGTGCTTCATCAGCCACAGCGCCGGCGCGGATTGTGCATGTCGGCCATGGATCGTCATCGATCGTCTTCGCTTCCATCAAGCGAACATCGAATGCGTCAAACCACCAGGAAGACGCTGCATGAAGCGGCGCATCCCCCACCAGCACATAGTCCACCCCACACTCAGCAGCATCCTTGAGAAGTAGCAGCCGGTGGCCCCGCTGAACCACATGCCCTGCGATTTCGCGCACGAGCGTCTGGTCCAAGATGTGGCGATGGAGCGTTTGACCACCGTCATCGCACAGAAGCGACCCCCCAGCAGCGATCAGAACCCCTTCGTGACCGATTTCCTTGAGTATGTGGGTACATTCGCGGTAACATCGCCCTGTGGCGACAACCACCTCCACCCCAGCATTCCGCACTGCATCAAGAGCTGCGAGGTTTGCGGGGGAGACCTGTCCTTCCCCGCACAACAACGTCCCGTCCAGATCCATCACCAGCGCGTCCCAGCGATCGTGCATGGCGCTACTGTACCCCTCCACATTCAAGGCTGCCTACGGCAGGCAGGCCGCGCCCAGCCGAGGCATCCCTGCATGACCGGCTTCGCGCCGGGCATTGCGACTTCGCTTGCACACTCACTGGAACCTGTACTTCGACGCTCGTGCGATGACCGCCTCGGCCAAGTCGCGTGGTTTCGTACGGATTGGCAGCGTGGCGGAGCGGCGACCGGCCGCGCAGACTGGCTGAATGAGGACGGATCACACTCGCGGGTTGTCGTCAAGTGTCCGGTCATTCAACGAGAGTATCTTTGGACACGACGGCTGCAAGAGGCCGCCGGAGTCACCCCTCGGCTTCTGGCGAGTGGTAATTCTCTGGATGACTACGATCTGGCGTGGGTAGTTATCGAACATCTACCAGTCGGGCCCTTGGGGTGCCACTGGGACGAGGGGCACATTCCAAGAATGGCAGAGGCAGCGGCCGAGTTTACGAAGGCCACGCAGGAGTTCGAGGTTGATCAGGACATTCGCCGCGAGGATTGGGTCGACCTGCTCAAGCGTGCTCGCGACAGCGCCAAGCGAAACCGCCTGGAGTCAACTTCGTCCTGGACGAAGCGACTGAAATTGTTGCTGCGGCATGTCAGGGAACTGCAGGAGGAGTGGATCAACCGGACACCGATTCAGTGGCTCCACGGCGACTTCCATCTGGCCAATGCCATGGCGAGAACCGATCAGGACGATGCGCCTGTTGTGCTCATCGATCTGGCGGAAGTTCATGCGGGGCACTGGCTGGAGGATGCGGTCTATCTGGAGAGGCAACTCTGGGCGAGGCCGGAGCGGCTCAACGCCACAAAGCCTGTGCGGGAAGTGGCCAGCGCTCGGCGTCATCATGGCCTGCCGGTGGCCGACGATTACGCCCACCTCGCCGATATTCGCCGTTTGTTCTTGGCGGCTACTGCACCTGCATTCATGCAGTCCGAAGGCGATCCGCGATACCTCGCTGCCTGCCGATACCAGTTGGAGCACTCCATGACGCGGCTGGGCCTGCTGGCCTGAGGCACAATTCGCCGGTACGATGTGCCGCTTCCCATGGATCGAGACCGACTCAAGGATGTTCATACCGCTGACCTGGCGGAAGCTCGCACGAACGAGGACTTCGTGCAGTGGCTCAAGACCAAGGCACCGACCTACCTCCTGATGGTCATGGTCGTCATCGTCGCCTACCTGTTCCTGATCCGCTACCGGCAGGGACAGACTGCTCACCGGGCGGAAGCGTGGGTGGCATATCTGGAGGCCGGCGCCTCTGGCCTGCCCGCTTCACTGGAAGATGTTGCGGTGACCTACAGCGATGTTGATGCCATCCATTCGCTGGGGCTTCTTTCGGCGGGAGATGGGTACATGCGAGCGATTGCCGCAGGCATCCCTGTTGGTGATGATCCGACAACCGCAACCGAACTCTCACACGAGGATCGGCTCTTCTATCTCGACAAGGCCGATGCGCTCTATGCCGGGACCGTGTCATCCGATGACGGTTCGATGTCAATGGAACTGCTCGTATACGGCGGGCTCAGCGGACGGGCAGCGGTTGCGGAAGCACGCGAAGACTTGGAAGCTGCAAAGACCCATTATCTCGCCGCAGCGGGCCGCGTGCGGGAACACTACCCCGCTCTCGCAGTTGCGGCCACGGCGCGGGCCGATCAACTTTCGAACAGTTCGCCCACCACCCTCCCCACGGACGCCGATGTTGCTGCGCGGAATCAGCAGGTGCTGCGGCGCGACCCCCGCGTTCTGGATGAGACGATTGACCAAGTCGCCGATCCGGACTCATGACCGAACCCCGTTCGGGCAGGGCCGACCCACATGCCATTCTCGACCGCGGCGGGAACATCGATGTCGACGCCCTCTACCGCGCATACGAAGCACGGGACACTGACGAAGCGCCCATCGAGGCGACCTTCCAACTCAAACGCGATCTCGCCAAGCGGCTCGACCAGTACCTTGCCAATCGGATTCCGTTTCTCTCCAGAACCTCGTTGCAGCGACTGATCGGCGAGCGAGCGGTGACGGTCAATGGGAGGCATCCGAAGGCATCCACGACGCTCCATCAGGGAGATGTGGTCCGGGTCGTGCTTCCGCCGCCACCCTCCACCGAGATTCCGCCCGAGGACATCCCGCTGAAGATCCTCTACGAGGATGAGCAATTGGTGGTGATCAACAAGGATGCGGACATCATCGTGCATCCGGCGAGGGGGAATCTCTCGGGCACCATCGTCAACGCGATGTCGTGGCACTTCCAGAATGCCGGCGACGGGCAACTCTCAAATGTCGGGGCGGAACATGCCCGCCCGGGGATCGTGCACCGACTCGACCGTCACACGACCGGCACGATGGTCGTCGCAAAGACGGACACTGCACATTGGCGCCTGGGTAAACAGTTTCAGGACCGAACGACTGACAAACGGTATCTGGCCATCGTCCATGGGACTGTGGAACCACGGGGTGACATCATCGAGTTGCCACTGGGGAAGCATCCTGTTGATCGCGAAAAGTACGCCGTGCGATGGGACGATACGGCGAAGGAATCCACAACGATCTACCGAGTACGCGAGCAGTACGACGGATTTGCGTTGCTGGAGATTGAACTCAAGACCGGGCGGACGCACCAGATCCGCGTGCATCTGGCTCACCTCGGATGGCCGATCGCCGGTGATGATGTGTATGGCGGCCGCCACCTCCTGGTGCGTGACATTGTTCCGGTTAGCACACCGTGTGACTTGGATCGAAACCAACCGGTGTTGCGGCGGCAGGCGCTCCACGCGGCCATGCTTTCATTCGCTCATCCGCAGACAGGCGACTACCTCTCGCACCTGGCCCCGATGCATCAGGACATGGCGGAGCTTGTCCAGTTGCTTCGCGAGCATCGGATGACTGGCGAGTACCGCCCGTCGGGCGCGGTGCTCGACATGGACTCGTTCATCGCAACTTGATGCTTACGAGCGCGATCATGGCGAAGACCACGGCGGCCACCCAGAATCGGACCACAACCTGCGACTCCGACCAGCCTTTCAGATGAAAGTGATGGTGAATAGGCGTGCAGCCGAAGATCCGTTTGCCGCCGGTCATTCGAAACCACCCGACCTGCAGAATCACGCTGCCGATTTCAACGACGAACACACCGCCGATCAGAATCAACAGGAACTCTTCGCGAATGATGACTGCGATGGCGGCCAACCCGCCGCCAAGCGGGAGCGACCCCGTGTCGCCCATGAAGACCTGCGCCGGTTTGCAGTTGAACCAAAGGAAGCCAAGGCACGCACCGGCCATGGCACCGGCAACGATCATCAGTTCGGCGGCGCCGTCAACAAACGGAAGCAGCAGGTGCCCTGCCAGATCCGAAGATCCGGCAATGTTGGAAAGTACCATCATTGCAAACGACGCGATCATGACGGTGCCGGGCGCGAGCCCGTCGAGACCGTCGGTAATGTTGACTGCGTTGGCAAATCCACTGACCATCACGATCGCCAGCGTGATGAACGCGCCGGCAGAGAGGACAATCAGCGTGGGTGCCACTGTCAGCGTCTCCGTGCCCGGCACATACGTTCGCATGAACGGCAGCGTCAGTGACCTTGCGGCCTCGCTGTCACCGGCGAGTTTCCAGGCGAAGAGTCCGATGACGGCACCGAGCCCGACCTGAAACAGCATCTTTTCCCACCTGTACAGGCCGTCGCGGGAACCGGGGGTTCGGCGAGCGGCGGTGAGTTTCAGCCAGTCGTCCGCTGCGCCGAGGGCGCCGAGCACCAGAAAGGTGATCAGCAGCATGTGGACATAGCGATTCGTCATGTCGGCGAGAAGCGAGGTGGAAATCACGATCGCCGCTACCAGCAGTACGCCGCCCATGGTTGGCGTGTTGCTCTTCTCGGCCATCAACGTGTTGATGTCGACCTGGTTGAACTCCGGTACATCACCGATCTTCATGCGGACGAGCCAGCGGATCGTCCGCTTGCCGAAAACCATGACGATCAGGAACGCCAGAATCACTGCGGCAAATGCTCTGAATTCCCGCTGATAGAGGACTTGGAGCACCCAGTAGAGGCCGGCCTCGTCAAGCCATGAATCACTCAGTTGCAGAAGGTTGTAGAGCATGTCCGCCTGTCTATCGTCCGTCAGTCGCTTCCAACTTGCGTCCGGTGCCGATCCAACGATTCCAGGACTCGTTCCAATTTTAGATCGCGGGATCCCTTCAGCAGGACACGGTCGCGAGGCTTCAACTGTTCAGCCAGACGTTGCATCGCTGCGTCGCTTGCCTCAACCTCATGGACATCGGCTGCGCTGGCCGCATGTCGCATGTTGTTTCCCACAAGCATGACAAGGTCGAAGCCGTATCGGTGAAGATCCTCTACAAGCGAAGCGTGCGCGTCCGCGGCTGCTGAGCCGAGTTCAAGCATGTCTCCGAGAATCACGACGCGGCGACGATCGCCAGCCTCGGCAGCGGCGAAGGCCGCCAGGGAAGCCGCCATCGAGAGCGGGTTGGCGTTGTAGGCGTCGTCCACAATTTCAATATCTGCAACATGGCACACCGTTCCCCTGCCCGGCGGTGGGCCGCATGATGACGCTGCTGCACGAAGATCCGCCATGTCGAACTCCACTGTCAGTGCCTGGATCGCGGCAACGGCGGCGGCTACAGCCAATTCGATATTGATCGCGCGGTGCCGAATGGACGCAGCGGACGGCGGGCATATCTGTTGCAACGGGGCTCGCAGGGGTACGCCAGCCAGATCGATGTCCGCGGGAGCGATGACTGCTCCGTTGGCTTCGACTGCGCAGAGAAGGCGTCCCTTCTCATGGAGAATGTTCTGCACCGTCCCGAACCCCTCCAGATGCGCCGGGCCGATGGCGGTAAGGACTGCTACATGCGGGGAAACCAAGTCGGCAAGGGGCGCGATTTCCCCGCGGGCGTTTGCGCCAACTTCCACGACCACGACACGGGCATCGCCTGCCCCGAGAAATGTCAATGGAATCCCAAGATCATTGTTGAAACTGTCCGGTGACACATGAACTGCGTCGTCACCGAGCACGGAGCGAAGCGCGGCGCCGGCGAGTTCCTTCGTCGTGGTTTTTCCCGCGGAGCCGGTAATGGCGATGATTCGAGCGTTTGTGCGTGCTCGCCAGGCTTTCGCGGCGGCGCGGAGGGCGCGGCGACAATCCTCCACCAACAGCACGCCGGGGCCGGGTGGAACATCCACGGCCCGTTCCACCACGACTGCGGCGCAGTTACCTTCGGCTGCCGAGGTGAGGAAGTCGTGCCCGTCGGCCTGTGATCCGCGCATGGCGAAAAATGCCTTGCCGCACACATCCCGTCGCGTATCGATTTCGGCCCCGCGGATAGAGGAAGTGGCCTCTCGCAGCCACTTTCCGCCGGTCGCGATCCTGAGATCGTCGCTACTAAGCAAGGTCACGTAGAACTCTCACGCCAGCGCTGCAATGCAGCGACCGCGACAGCCTGATCATCGAACTCCACGACCTCAGTTGCGAAGATCTGGGTTCGTTCGTGCCCTTTGCCCGCGATGATGACGACATCACACGGTTTCGCTTCCTCAATGGCTCTGCTTATGGCTTCGCCGCGATCGACAATTCGCTGCACACGGCGACCGCAATCGAGAGGTACGCCGTCAAGCACCTGATCAAGGATGGCGTTGGGGTCTTCGCTTCGCGGGTTGTCGCTGGTTGCGTACACAGCATCGGCCAGTTGTGCGGCGATGCGGCCCATTCTTGGCCTCTTGCCGCGATCGCGATCGCCGCCGCATCCGAAGACGACGCGGAGCCGCCCCTCGGGCGGAACCATGGGGCGAACAGCCTCAAGAACATGTTCCAACGCGTCATCAGTATGGGCGAAGTCGACCAGCACGCGAGGACCGTCTGCTTCAATCATCTGTAACCGCCCGGGTGGCGGAGTGGCTGTTGCCAAAGCTGCAGCAATGGATTCATCGCTCACTCCGAACGCCCATGCTGCGACGGTGGCTTGCAGGGCGTTGATGGCATTGTGCGGGCCAATCAGCGGGAGGCGCGCGGACATCGTGCCCCAAGGTCCGTGGAGGCGAATGTTTGATCCGGCGAATGATTGCGATTCGACCTCTACCCACGCTGTGGCTGCATCGCTTTCGAGGCGGCAAGATGTCACCGGGGCAGTGGCGTGGTCGGCAACTCTCCATCCCACCGGATCATCCATGTTGACAATTGCGTGGCCGTGGACCCTATCGAAGAGGCGGAGCTTCGCTCGAAGATAGGCATCGATCGACCCGTGGTAGTCCATGTGATCGCCCGAAAGATTGGTGTAGATGCCGGTGTCAAACTGGAGCCCGGCGGTGCGCCCCTGATCGAGTGCATGACTTGAGCACTCCATGACGGCCGCGGCGCAGCCGTTTGCAACCATCTTGCCGAGCCGTCTGCTCACCTCGCAGAACCCGGGCGTAGTAAGTGTCGCGGCATGTTCGTCGTCGCCGTCGTTGCAGGCGATCGTCGTCAACATGCCGCACTTGATGTCAGCGGATTTGAGAATGTGGTGGATCAGCCAGGCCACAGTCGTCTTACCGTTGGTGCCGGTGACGCCGATCAGATGGAGTGCTGTGGAGGGATTGCCGTGGAACTTCTCGGCCACTGCCGCGCCCACGCTGGTGGGGTCGTGGGTGTGCACGATGGTCGTACCGTTCAGGTTGGTTGAGTCTGGGGTGCAGATGATTGCGGCGGCGCCACGAGCAACTGCGTCGGCGATGAAAGCCCGCCCGTCCCGACGCACGCCGCTGCGGGCGATGAAAACCGCCCCGGGCGTCACATTTTCAGAGTGATCCACAACATCCGTGACAGTCGTGCCGCCAACTCCCTGATGCGTCCGTGCATCCAGCCCTGCAATGAGCGAACCAATCGTCTCCATCCCTGTCCACACAGCATACCCGACGCTGCTCAACCGCCGTACTCAATTGTGACAGTCACTCCTCTCAGGCGATGAGCATGGCGTCGCCGTAGCTGTAGAAACGGTAGTTGGCGGCGATGGCGGAGGCGTAGGCGTCGCGGAGTTGGTGGATGCCGATCATGGCAGCGACGAGGGCAAGAAGTGTGGACTTGGGGAGATGGAAATTGGTCAGGAGACCATCGACGAGCCCGAACTCCCAGGGTGGCACGATCAACAGATCAGTCTCGCCAGAGAGTCCGCCAGATTTCGGCCATAACGGGCATGGCGGCAGCGACTCAAGAGTCCTTACCACGGTAGTCCCAACAGCAATAACCCGACGGCCCTCCGCCCGAGCGGTGACAATTGCATCAAGCGACCCCTGTGACACTGCCCACGACTCACTGTGCATTCTGTGATCTTCAATGCGAGGCGCGGTGATTGGCCTGAATGTGCCCGCACCCACATCCAGAGTGATCGCAGCACGGGTGATTCCGTTTGCATCAAGAGCATCCAACAGTTCGGAATCAAAGTGAAGACCAGCGGTCGGCGCCGCCACAGACCGCCGCTGCAGTGGGTCAGCGTACACCGTTTCGTAGCGCCGCCGATCCTCTCGATCATCAAAGACCGCCTCCCCCCGGGCTTTACGGATATAAGGTGGCAACGGCGTCGATCCAATTTCGCCAAGCACCATCTCCGGATCGGCGTCAGCGGAACAGGAACACACCCACGCCTCATGCCGCTTCTCATCAAGCCGCAATTGCACGTCCCCAAGATCCATGACAGCCCCTTCCCGAAGCCGACCATTGCTCTTGAGCATCACGACCCATTTGCCACTTGCCTCCTGCGAGAGATACAAACCCTCTACCCGCCCTCCGCTGTCCACGCGGCGCCCGGTAAACCGAGCGGGCAAGACCGCAGTTTCGTTCATCACGAGCAGATCGCCGGGTTGGAGAATTTCAGGGAGATCCCGTACCACATGGTGCCCCCGCAGCACCCCGCTCCGGTCCAGCGTCAACAGCCTCGCATCCGATCGTCGACTCGGCGGCTCGGTGGCAATAAGGCCGGCCGGCAGGTCGTAGTCAAGATCGGCGACAATCAAGGCCTCGCTCATGCCAGCACCGCGGACTCGGGGAGATACGCAACCAGGACATCCGGCACACTTCGCAGACCTCTCCGCAAGGCCTTGCCCACGGCATAACGAAGGGCGTTATCTCGCCTCTTCAGGACACGACTGGTTACCGAAAACCCGTTCGCCTCCATCGCCTGCAGTGACCACGCCCAGGCATGGTATTCCTCAAGGCATCGGGGCCGATACACCTTGAATCCGATTGCATGATGACCGACCTCGTGAAGAAATACCGAGCAACTCACTGGTCCGCGGGGATACGGCGACTCGATCATTCTGCTGACACCGCCGTGTCGATCATGAAGTTCCCATGCACACCCGCTGGTACTTGATCGCCACCGCAACACTCGGATGCCGTAGGTCGCCTTCATTTGCGCAACCAGTGCGTCATATCGCCGCTGCATGGGCCTCTTGCGCGGTCCACTACTCACCGCATCATCCGGCCGCCGCCTGAGGAGATCCCAAAGACCCAACCGCGGTGCTTTCATTCAACGACCTCGCATTGCGCGCCATCCTGGATTTGATGGCCGGCGATAAACGAATGCCAGTCCATGACCCGACCGCCGGCAGGTTGAATTTCAAGAATACGAACAGAGCCCTGCCGGAGCCCGATCAATCCATCTCTCCCTACCGCGCCGAGTCTGGCGGAATCCTCGCTCGACGCCTCCGCCCGAAGCAACTTGCAGTCCACACCATCAAGCCTCACATGACAACCCGGCCATGGTGAGAGCCCCCGAATCCGGGCCGCCACTTCCTCTGCCTCGCAGAAGAGATCAAGTCTGGCATCGGCCCTGGAAAGTTTCGGCGCTGTCGTCACAGCGGATGCGTCCTGCGGCCGAGGCGCAAGGCACCCTCGTTCGTGATCCCTCAGCACGGCCATGATCAAGTCCGGACCGCTTGCCGCGAGTCGATCGTGCAGTTCTCCGGCGGTTTCGAGCGGCCCGATCGGCGTAGCCTCCTGCGCAAGAACATCACCAGCATCCATTCTGTCTGCCAGCGTGATGACGCTGTTGCCCGTCTCCACATCACCAGACATGATCGCCCAGTTGATCGGCGCAGCACCCCTCCACCTCGGCAGCAGTGACGCATGCAGGTTGATGGCGAGGCGGTCGCCAATGAACGCCGGAAGGAGTTTCTGCCCAAAGGCAATGACCACCAGCACATCGGGATTCAGGGCATCTACCAGTGCCGCCTCCGCGTTGATGTCGCCGCTTTCGATCAGCGGAACACCGGCATCACTGGCCCACTCCGCAATCGGCGTGGGAATGACTTTGCGATTCCGTCCCCGCGGCCGGGGTGGTTGGGAGCCCACACCGACAACTTCGAACTCACTCCGCAGCCGCTGCAGCGTGGGCAAGCCGAATTCGCTCGAACCGAGAAAAAACACTCGCATCACAATCAGGCCTCGAATGTACGCTCAAGAGATCGCAACTGACGGCGATTCGCAAGACGATCCATCGGGCCCATTCGGTCGATGATCAGTACGGCATCAAGATGATCCCGCTCGTGTTGCCAGACTCTTCCCATGAGATCGTCAGTCTGTTCCTCATTTACATTCCCCGCCAGGTCCAGTGACCGCATGACAACGGAAACCGGACGCGCCACATCCACACGGATGCCGGGCAGGCTCAGGCAACCCTCCTCTTCAACTTCCACTGCCGGGTCAAGTACCTCGATCACCGGGTTGATTCGCACAAGATCCTCCTCGTCACCACGGGTGACAAAGAGCCGCCACGGCAGGCCGATCTGAGGCGCGGCGAGCCCAATTCCCTCATGTTCATGCATCAGTTCGATCATGGTTCTGGCAACCACCGCCACCTCGGCGTCGCAAGGATCAACATCCACGCAGGATTGCCGCAGTGCCTCGGCAGGATAGATCAACAACTTCAGGCTCGCGGGATCAACGGGCATCGCCCTATGCTACCGTCCGTTGACCCGGAGCCGAGTTCCTCGTACCGTGGACGATCCGCAAACCCATTGGAGTTGATTCGTGGCAATCTTCGGCAAGAAGAAGACAGGTGACATTGAGGCCCCGTTCATGCCGCAGCCGGACAAGGCTCGCGCTTGGTTTGAACGCGCACGCCAGATGTCGGCCAGTTCGAACCACGAGTCTGCATTCGCCTTCTATGCCAACGGGTTCAAACTCGACCCGACGGACCTGATGCTCCACAACGAGGCATTGGAATTGGCCGGCCGCTATCGCGACAGTGGCGGCGCCGCCGCCACCAGCAAGCAGATCAAGCAGGTTGACGGCGAAACTGACGTCGATCACTTTGTGACTGCCCTCTTCGCATGGTGGCATGATGTCGCCAACGCCAAACTTGCCATGAAGGCGGTCGCAGCCGCCGCAGGTGCTGGGCAAAGCGAGTTTGGTTGTGCGATGGCCGATCGCCTCATTGCACTTGCCAGAGGCGGGGGCCGAAACCTTGGCTACAAGGAACTCAAGCAGTTGATGGAACTCTTCAAGTCGACCGGTGCCTGGAATCAGGCACTCGCAGTCGGTCAGGCCGCGCTCCGCGCCAAGCCGGATGATTCGGTCCTTGAAAAACAGTTGAATGAACTTGCCGCCGAACGAGCGATGGAAGAGGGCGGCTACAACGAAATGACCGGCGAGACAGGTCAGTTCAGAAAGTTCGTCAAGGACATCGATAAGCAGCGAGAACTCGAAGAAGAGGAGTCGCTTGCAGGCGCAGGCGGCAGCCGCGAGCGAGTCGTTGAACGAGCAAAGACAGAGTTTGAGGCCAACCCTTCGTCGCCTGAGGCCGTCAACAAGTACGCACAACTCCTCCGCAAACAGGGAACGCCCGAATCAATCAAACAATCCATCGAAGTCTTCATGGCGGGTTTTCGCGAGACCGGCGAGTACCGGTTCCGCATGGCCGCCGCCGACCTCAGAATTCAGACCGCCGCCGACCAGATTCGCCAACTTGAACTGAATGCGGAGCAGGAGCCCGGCGATGAGAGCAGGGAGCGGCTCGCTGCAGCGCAGGCGGAACTCCTCACCTTCAAGAAGAAGGAATATGAAGAACGCGCAAGCAAGTATCCGACAGATCGCATGATTCGCTATCAGCTCGGCGAGTTGGCCGTTGAGGACGGTGATATCAATTTGGCAATGGAATGCTTTCAGAAGGCCAAGGACGAACCGCGGCTTCGCGTCCGGGCCAGCCAGGCACTTGGCAACTGCTTTGCCAAAGAAGAATGGCACACGGAGGCCGTCGCTGAATACAAGGAAGCGCTCAAGGCATTGGAAGGCGGTGACACCGGCACCGAACTGGCGATTCGCTACGACCTCATGAAGAGCCTCGCCGGCAAGGCCGAGAGAGACTCCAATGTCGACATGGCGCGGGAAGCACTGGAAATCTGTTCTTCCATCGCGCGCAAGGACATCACCTATCGCGACATTCGCGATTGCCGCAGGCATCTTGACGATCTGGTCAGGAGTCTGGAGTAGCCCCCACCTGCCGCTTCACAAATGCGGCGTACTGCTCTGGCGTATCGATGCCCCCCCTCTGGGCGGCGACACATGCCACCGCCATGCGATAGCCGTTTCCGATGACGCGAAGTTGTTCAAGGCGCTGTTGCACCTCATCCTTGGTCGCGGCAAGTGATGCATACGTCGGCAGGAAGGCTGCTCGATAGACATACAGGCCTAAATGCCGCAACTGGGCCACACCTTCGATCGGCTCGCGTGAGAAGGCAGCCGCCTCGCCGCGATCGTCCAGCATGATCTTCACAACATTGCGGTCCTCGGAATCGCCTGGCTCCAATGGGCAAGCCGCCGTGGCCATTGGACACTCCACACCGGCAGAGATCAATGCATCCACCGACTTGTCGATGACCGCCGGATCGAGTTCTGGTTCATCGGCCTGCACATTCACCACGATGTCGCAATCGAGTGTTGACACCGCCTCCATAACCCGACTGGTGCCATTGGGGTGTTCGCCGGTCATGACCACATCGAACCCCGCTTCGCGCACCACCGATGCGATCTCCTCGGCATCCGTCGCAACAATGACCCGATCCGCACACGATCGCTCTGCAACGCGGCATGCGTACACGATCAGCGGAATGCCCGTGTCGCTGGCCAGGACCTTCCGGGGAAACCGCGTCGAAGCAAGTCGGGCCGGAATGACTGCAATAACCGTTGGCTGCCCCATGATGGGAGTCTCCCATTTCTCCGGCTCGTTTGCCAGCACTGCGGGGTTGCTGTGTCGCGGCGGGGCGTGCTACACTTGGCCATGCCCAAGAACGAAGGCGAGACATTTCTCAGCCAGTTCGGACGCAGTGGGGAGTCCACCGAGTTCTACTCACCGATACCCGACGGGTACGAGCGGAGCCGCACCCGCTATGTGGTCGTCCTCGGCACCGTCATGTCCGGGCTTGGCAAGGGCATCTTCAGTTCATCGCTCGCCAAACTCCTCAAGGACAAGGGGTTGGCAGTCGCCCCGGTCAAACTGGAGGGATACCTGAATATCGATTCCGGGACGCTGAACCCTTTCCGGCACGGCGAGGTCTTCGTGCTGGATGACGGCACCGAATGCGACATGGATCTTGGCACCTATGAACGGATTCTCGATCAGGACCTCTCCCGCAGCAACTTCACGACGGCGGGGCAGATCTACACCGAGATTCTTCGGCGGGAGCGTAAAGGTGGCTACCTCGGCCGCGATGTGCAGATGATTCCCCATGTAACGGGGGAAGTGAAGCGGCGGCTGCGGCAATTGGCCATAGACGGTGGCGAGGGCGATCGGCAGGCCGATGTGGTCTTTGTCGAGGTCGGCGGCACGGTTGGTGACTACGAAAACGGTTTCTACATCGAAGCCCTTCGGGAACTTGCCTACGAGGAAGGTCCGGAAAGCACATGCTTCGTCGCATTGACCTACATCGTGGAGCCAGCGATTCTTGGCGAACAGAAGTCGAAACCCGCTCAACTTGGGATCAAGCGGCTCATGGCGACCGGCATTCAACCGCACCTTGTTGCCTGCCGCGCGGAAGCACCTGTGACGGAGACAGTCCGGCAGAAGATATCGATGTTTTCCAATGTGCCGATTCAATGCGTCTTTTCGATGCACGATCGAGAATCGATTTACACAATTCCGGACGCAATGCGCAGCGAGGGACTTGATCGCGAGATCCTCTCCATCCTGTCGCTGCATGATCGTGTGGACGCGATGCAGGAGGACCGGGCGAGAAGCCAGTGGCAGCAGTACACAGCGCGGACGACATCGCCGCGCGAGTACAAGATCACCATCGGAATCCTCGGCAAGTACACCGCCATTCGCGATGCCTATGCATCTATTGACAAGGCGATCGAACACGCCACGACAAATCTGCGGGCTGCTGCAAACATCCGTTGGATTGATGTGAGCGATCTCGACGGGAGTTCGATAGATGCTCGCTTGCAGAAAGAATCGCTCGATGGGGTCATCATCCCGGGCGGATTTGGCGAGCGAGGCATCGAGGGCAAGATCGCGGGCGTGCGGTGGCTTCGTGAGAACAACATCCCCTTCCTCGGTATCTGCCTGGGTTTCCAAATGGCTGTCATTGAATACGCACGCAATGTGCTGGGGCTCGAAACTGCCCACTCCACTGAATTCGAGCCGACCGCCGCGCATCGCCTGATCGCTGAGTTGCCCGAGCAGAAGGAAATCGAAGGCCTCGGTGGCACCATGAGGCTCGGTGGACAGGATGTCGCGATTACCCCCGGCACCCGCGCTGCATGCCTCTATGGCGACACGCATGTTCGAGAGCGATTCAGGCACCGGTTTGAGGTCGAGCCGGCATTCATCGCCCAGTTGACAGACGCGGGCCTGCTGTTCAGTGGCCGCCACCCCGATCATGAAATCATGCAGATTCTGGAGTTGCCTCCTGAGGTTCACCCCTATTTCGTCGCGGCCCAGTTTCACCCCGAACTGACCAGCCGCCCCCTTCGGCCCCAACCGATGTTCATGGGGCTTGTTGCGGCGGCCATCGCGCACCGTCTCGGTGGCAAGGTGCCCGACTCGATCGAGGATCGCTGGTGTTCACGCGGCATCAACGATCACGCCGGGCAGGTGACTTGACCGCACCGTCCTGCCGCGTAGACTTTCACCTTCTTGGCGGTATAGCTCAGCTGGTTAGAGCGAGGGATTCATAAGCCCTAGGTCGCTGGTTCGAATCCAGCTACCGCCATTCGATCACTTGATTGCTCGGCGAGGCCCGTGCGGCCTGTCAAAGCGGTGGGGGTGGGATTCGAACCCACGAAGAGGCTGACGCCCCTTGCCGGTTTTCAAGACCGGTGCCTTCAACCGCTCGGCCACCCCACCCGGTGCATTACTCCCCCGCTCTTCCCTCGAAATCGTACCGCGCTTGCCAGTCATTGAATGCCTCGGCCATTCTCGGCGGAAGATGCAATTCCGTGCCAGGATTTCTCCGAGCGGTGTCCAACCGCTCGCAACATGCATCCATCCACGCGGGGTCCTCGGTCAAACCAAAGTGCTCTCGCACTCTGGCCAACTCCTCGCGAGGATGCTCGGCCAGCCGATCGTAGCGTACCTCGATGAGCCGCTCGCCGAGGAGATCACGGTGCCGTTCGATTTCACCAAGGCTGACAAGCCACTCCAGAGCGCCACGGGCAAGATCGCCATCGAGGGCGTCCAGATCCTCCTTGAACCAGTCGTAGGCTGCTGCATCCCGAACAAGTGCGTCCCACTTGCAGTCATCTCGTCCCCACCATTGATTCCAATCACCACCTCCGCCAAGTTGATAGGTGTTGGTACGGGCGAGCCGCTCGATGGAGCGTACGACGTCAATTCCATTCCGAACGAGATGCATGACCTTGCAGCCGGGCGCGACACCATCGATGAACGGAATACGCATGGCGTTGATGGGAGACTTCTCAATCAGGCATGCCTGGTGGCCGCCGCGGCGAATTTCGGCCCGCATGCATCGCGAGAATCGGGCCTGCGATGTTTCTGTTACCGCCTCCGCGCCCATGATGCATCTCGGCGGCGTCTTCGCATCACCAAAGAACCGCACCATGTCGCTCGCCGGATCGACAGCCCGCCAGATGTAATAGGGCTCGCGGAGGTACTGCACGTCGGGGTGGGCCGCGAGCAGCGATCCGGCGATCGTCGTACCTGATCGCCCGCATCCCAGTACGAAACAGGGTGGCGGTGAAAGCGGCGATTTGTCCCCGCCCTCGGCCTCTCGCCGCGCGCGGCGGTAGAGCCGCCCATACTTCATCGAGCGAGCCCATGGCCGTATGGCATTAAGGAGCTTTGCCATCGAAGGCGAATCGTAGCAGGCCGTGCTCGTATACTCGCACCATGCGATGGTTGGCCCTGACCCTGTTTCTCTGCGGTTGCACCTCCTACAACCAGGTGGAGATCGCGGTGTCGGACAACCACGCCGCACCAATTGCCAACGCCCAGGTTCACGCCGCCCCTGCGTACTTTTTCAACCCGAGCCCTAAGAACAGCCTGTTCCTGAAGGCCGAACAGATCCTCTGGCCCTTCCCCGGTGAAGGCGTCGTAGCGTGGACCGACGCGTCAGGTGTCGCATCCATTCGCATAGCCTCAGAGAATCCTTCGGCCATAACCATATTCGCGGAGGACTTTGACCAGTGGCGTGGCATGCTGGTTCTCAAGCATGGCGAGGCGATCCTTCAGCCAACGAGCCGCTCACCACAATCACTCCAGGTCGAAGTGACGATGCCCACAAACGAGTGATTGCATGGGGTAGACTGCCCGACCCCAATGACTCGCTCGCCCATGTCCCTTCCCCAGCCCCGCGGTTTTGGCCGTACCAGTCGGCAGGACGCATGGTGGCTGCAGCCACTGGTCGTATTCCTGGGGCTTTCGGCGTTCATTGTCTACTCGACATGGGCGGCATTTCAGGGCACGAACTACCTGTACACGGGCGGCGGCGCCTCGTACCTCTCCCCGTTCTATTCTCCGGAGATCTTCGGTGACTCCGGCCATGCATGGCTTGGTCCGAAGCCTGCGGCCTGGCCGCAGTGGTTGCCGTTCTCGCCCGCCCTGCTGATTCTCTGGGCGCCCGCTGGATTCAGGTTCACTTGCTATTACTACCGCGGCGCGTATTACAAAGCGTTCTGGGCGGATCCTTCGAACTGCGCTGTGGGGGAACTCCGTTCCTGCTACCGCGGCGAACATTCGCTGCCATTGATTCTCCAGAACATCCATCGCTATTTCCTGTATCTGGCCCTCGGATTCATCGTCGTGCTGGCGTGGGATGCGTGGAAGGCGATGTGGTTTGCAAACCCCGATGGAGCAGCACACTTTGGCATCGGCGTGGGCACGCTGGTATTGAGTGTCAATGTCGTGCTGCTCAGCGGCTACACCCTCGGGTGTCATGTGCTTCGGCATCTCGTCGGGGGCCGTCGCAAGACGCTCTCCGACAAGCCGGTTCGCAGCAAGGCGTATTCCTGCGTGAGTTGTCTCAACAAGCGGCACATGCTCTGGGCGTGGATGAGTCTCTTCTGGGTGGGCTTCACTGATCTGTATGTTCGACTGTGTGCAGCCGGCGTCTGGACGGACTGGAGAATCCTGTGACCGATCGGTATGCAACGCATGACTACGATGTGCTGGTGATTGGCGCCGGCGGCGCCGGCTTGCGCGCGGCGATTGAAGCATCAGCGTGCGGCGTATCCGTAGGTGTCGTATGCAAGTCGCTTCTCGGCAAGGCCCATACCGTGATGGCCGAGGGTGGCATGGCAGCGTCGATGGGGAATGTGGACGACCGCGACAACTGGAGGGTCCACTTCGCTGACACGATGCGAGGCGGCCAATATTTGAACAATTGCATCATGGCAGAGATACATGCCCGAGAAGCCGCTGATCGCGTGCGCGAACTGGAAGCATGGGGGGCGATCTTTGACCGGACCAAGGACGGGCGAATCCTGCAGCGGAATTTCGGCGGGCACAAGTACCCACGGCTCGCACATGTCGGCGACCGAACCGGGCTGGAGATGATCCGGACGCTGCAGGACCATGGCATTCATCAGGGAATCGATTTCCATATGGAAGTCACGGTCACGAACCTGATCAAGGAAGAAAACCGTGTTGTCGCGGCGTTCGGGTACGAGCGTGAGAAGGGTCGGTTCATACTGTTTCGTGCCAAGGCGATCGTGCTCGCTACAGGTGGCATTGGGCGGGCCTTCAAGGTCACAAGCAACAGTTGGGAGTACACCGGGGACGGCCACGCTCTTGCGTATGACGCCGGCGCCGATCTGATTGACATGGAGTTCGTGCAGTTTCACCCAACCGGCATGGTCTGGCCGCCGAGTGTGCGGGGCATTCTCGTGACCGAAGGCGTGCGCGGCGAGGGCGGCATTCTGAAGAACAGTGAAGGCGAGAGGTTCATGTTCGAGGATGTTCCCGACCTCTACAAGGACCAGACTGCCGAAACGCCGGAGGAGGGCTGGCGGTATGTCACGGGCGACAAGGATGCGCGGCGACCACCGGAATTGCTGACGCGGGACCATGTCGCGAGAAAGATTGTCAAGGAGGTCAAGGAAGGCCGGGGCAGCCCGCATGGCGGCGCATTTCTCGACATTGCGTGGATCTCCGAGCACATCTCCGACGCTGCCTCGCACATCAAGAAGAAACTGCCGAGCATGCACCACCAGTTCAAGGAACTGGCTTGCGTGGACATCACGGAAGAGCCGATGGAGGTCGGCCCGACAACCCACTATGTCATGGGTGGGATTCGCGTCGATGCGGAGTCGCAGATGTCCACTGTCGAGGGACTGTTTGCGTGCGGCGAGTGCGCTGCGGGCCTGCATGGAGCCAACCGCCTGGGTGGCAACTCTCTGTCAGACTTGCTTGTGTTCGGAAAACGGGCCGGCGAATTCGCGGCGAAATTCGCAGGAGATTGTTCTGGCGAAATGGAGGTTGAGCCAAGCATCGTAAATGCGCTGGCTGACGCGGATCTCGCGCCGCTGGAGCGTGCCGAGGGTGAGAACCCCTACGCGATTCAACAGGATCTCCAGGAGACCATGCAGGATCTGGCGGGCATTTCGAGGAGTCACGAAGGGCTTGAGGCCGCGATTCAGCGGATTGCCACTTTCCGTGATCGTGCTCGCTCGGCGCATACCCCGGGGAATCGGGAATACAACCCGGGCTGGCATACTGCTCTGGATCTCCACAACCTGCTCGTAGTTTCGGAAGCACTGTGTCGCTCGGCGCTGCAACGCACAGAGAGCCGCGGCGGACACTTCCACGAGGACCATCCGGAAAAGAGTGAAGAAGGCAGCACCTACAACACCGTCGCACGGCGCGGATCCAGTGGTGAAATGGATGTCGAGCGGGTGCCTGTTGTTCCGCTGCCCGAAGAACTCGCCTCCATCATCGAGGAGTTTGCCTGATGCAGGAGGTGACCTTCCGAATCTGGCGTGGCGAGGGGACTGATGGCCGCTTCGAAGAGTATCGGACGGAGATCGATGACGGCATGGTCGTGCTCGACGCCGTGCATGACATTCAGGCGGCGCAGGCGCCGGATCTCGCCGTGCGATGGAACTGCAAGGCTGGCAAGTGCGGTTCGTGTTCGGCGGAGATCAACGGCATGCCCAAACTTCTCTGCATGACGCGGATGTCGTCACTCCCGCTTGATCGACCGATCACGCTGGAGCCGATGCAGGCATTTCCTCATGCGAAGGATCTTGTGACAGATGTCTCATGGAACTATGAGGCGATGAAGACCATTACTCCATTCAAACCGCGGCCGCCCGATGCCCCTGATGGCACTTGGCGGGTGGCCCAGGAGGATGTGGAGCGGGCGCAGGAGTTTCGAAAGTGCATTGAGTGCTTCCTTTGCCAGAATGTCTGCCATGTCCTCCGGGATCATCACAAGTTCGATGAGTACATCGGCCCACGGTTCTTCGTCCAGAGCGCAGCACTCGAAATGAATCCCCTCGATGTCGAGAATCGCATTCCTGATCTGAAGAATGAGCAGGGTCTGGGCTACTGCAACATCACCAAGTGCTGTACGAAGGTCTGTCCCGAGCACATCACGATCACCGACAACGCAATCATCCCCCTGAAGGAACGAGTCGTTGATCAGTTCTACGATCCGATCACTCGTTTCTTCCCCATCTTCCGCCCATAGGGTGTCGGACACCGTTTAGATGATGCCGACAGAGGCGATGGTGGTGTCGTCGTCGAGTTCCTTGCGGCCGGCATGCTGCATGACGGCGACGAGCAGACTCTTGACATCCTTCTCCGAAGAATCCGATGCACCGAGCACGGCTGCTACTCGCTCCATGCCGAACTGGTCGCCCCCTGTGTCCTGCTGCTCGACGACGCCGTCGCTGAAGATCGCCACGCGATCGCCCTTGCAAAACGAAAGAACCGCCGAAGAATAGGCCGAGCTGGAATCCACGCCGACAATGCAACTCTCGGGCGTCGGCGTTGCATCGCACGCACCGCCTTCCCGCCGGACCATCCAATGACCATGCCCCGCATCGACATACCGCAACTCCTCTGCCTCCGCATCAAATACACCGACCCAGAGCGTCAGAAACCGATTGAGCGCCGACCGGTCACATACGAATTCATTCAGTGCCGCCACGGCAACCGCTGGATCGCCGCTCTCCTCAAGGCGTGCGTGCAAGAATGACTGGCTTGCCGCCATGAGAATCGCCGCGCCTGCGCCCTTGCCGCTGACATCCCCCACAAAAAGACAGAGTCGCGACCCCGACAGCGGAACAAGATCAAGGAGATCGCCGGATGCCTGGCGACCAGGTTTGAACAGAAATGCCCACTTACACGCCTCCTGCGTACCGGTCGCCTCCGGCAACATGAACTGCTGAGCCTCTCTTGCCGCGGAAAGATCCTGTTCCATCCTCTGCTGCCGCAGTTGCATGTCCAGCCGCCTCAGATTCGCCACCGACAGACCCGCCATGCGGCAAAGCGCCTGGCAGAATCCCGCCGCGTCGCTCTGCACCGCCCGCTCCTGCTGCCGCGCATCAAGATACAGGTAGGCGACCAGCACATTGTCAATCATGATCGGCGCACACAGCGCTGAGTGAATGTTCAGGTCGGCAATGCTCTGCCCGAACGAACCCGTCTCCCCGGATAACAGGCACGCAACATCGCCGCCGCTTGCCCCACGCAAGAGTGATCGGCTGAAAGTCGCTTTCGTACTGTCCCGCGACTCGCCATCCAGGTAAGCCGCCACCTCCACCTCATTGTCACCACCCACCTGCCGCAACATCGCCGCACGCTGAAACCCTGTCCCATCGATCGCCCACTGCACGAGCAATGTGGCGAGTTCCTTCTCGTCCGGCGCAGCATTGATACTTCCCGCGAAATCCATGAGCAGGTTCAGCCGATGCTGCGCAAGCGCACCCAGTTCCGACTGCGACAGCCGTTGAATCCGCTCATCCGCCGTGCCCGTATCGTCGATGGTCCGCATCGATACGGGGGCACCCGCCTTGAGCGCAAGACGGAAGATCCAAGGCCCAATTCGGATCATGTCCCCTGGAGCCAGCGGAATTGGCGAATTCGGCTCGACCTGCACATCGTTGGCCTGCGTGCCGAGCCGACTACCGAGATCGGTCAAGAGACAGCCGGAGTCGCCCGACTCCAACACGGCATGTTGGCGAGAGATCGTCCCGTCCGGCAACCGAACATCGCACTTCGATGCACGCCCGACGAGAAGCCGGTTACCCGGCTCAAGCCAGAATCCCTCGAACTCCGGGCCAAGCACCGGCTCGAACCAAAGCCTATCAACCGCTGTAAGACTTTCCGTTGCCATGCTCCCATAGAGTAGTGGCAACGACCACGAAGCGGAATGACATCATTCGACCGGCTCGTTCACCCTCCCGAGCAGCAGATCCATGATGGACATCCCACTGCCACCACCCCCGCCGTAGGCATAGTCAGCGTTCAGCGCCTTGTCGATCCGCTGCGAGACTTCAGCAAGGTGGGCGGCCGTGTACGGATCAAGCCCATTGATCGACACGGCATCAATGCGCCCAGCGATATCCCGTAGTTGCTGCCGCGAGAGGCCCTGCATGGTTCGCCTCGCGGGCGAATAAGTGCTCTGCTCAAGACTCAACTCGATCAGCCGGCCCAGATGTTCAACCTGTAGATTGCGACGCAGGTTGGAAATGGCGGGGTTTCGGACCGTGCCGCTGGCACTTGGGTCCGCCAACTCCGACCAAACCTCATCGCTGACCGCAGCCATGAGTTCGGCCATCGTGAACGCATCCTGGTCAGCCGGAATCCGGAATTCGCCATCGTAGACATCAGCCAATGTGCCCGGGTTCAACAAGAGCGTCAGCGCAGTGGCTTGAATCCCACCAATTCGGTCGTGAATCGGCCAGGAGGGATCATCGAAGACCGACATGAAATCATCGTCATCCCACCGCTTCTCCACGGTCATCTTGCGGAGCAGATCCGGGCTGAGACCAAAGGCGTCATCCCGAAAACTGTTTTCCAACACGATGGACAGTGCCCGCCGCTGAACATCCGGAGCAATCTCTTCATTCGGATCGCGGTCGCCGGGGTCTCCCTTGCGACTTCGATTCTGAATGATGCCGCCGATCCAGTCAGCCGCTTGCGAGACAGCCGAACTCTGCCGCCACAGCAGCATTTCATACCCATCGCGGGCCTTGGCCCAACTCTCACCCTCTTCAACCATACGGTCGAGCAAGGTCTCTCGGAGCATCTGCACGAGACGCACCTGCGAATCGGCATAGTCCAGCGGGTTCTTGGCCCAATCGAAACGGCGTGCAGTCGGATCGGAACTGAAAGTGTCCTCGTCCGTCGCGTATGCGAGTTGCGGCTCGTTCACCCGAGAAAGAATGTCGCCGAGGCCGTCATCTTCCGGCGTGTAGCCGTACTCAATGGCCCAGAAGTCGTAAGGGCCGATCGTCATCATCGTAAAGTCACCCTGCTGCGGCCCGTCATCAACATTGATGTTGATGGGCGCATACTCCATCACGGAACCACAGATCGCCTCGGACGCGAATGTGTCGTCGTTCATTTCGGCCATGCCGTAGACCGTTGATGCCTTGAAGTTGTGGCGCAGGCCAAGCGTGTGCCCGACCTCATGCATGATGATGTCTCGAACCATGGGACCGATGAACCAATCCGGCACACCATCCAGCATGTCCGGCGCATTCTCGTCTTCTTCATCGGACGCATCCGCATCGTCCTCGTCACCATCACCATCACCGTCGGATCCCCCGGAGCCATCGCCACCGTCATCATCCAGCATCATCAGAATGTCCGGATGCATACGGGCCAGTCCAAGTTCATACGACTGGATCATCGTGTTGAGGCACGCGCCATTCACCTGACTCGTTCTGCCCCAGAGTCCGTCGTACTCCTGGTCGCCGATCAGACTCGAGTCTGACAACATTGCGGGGTGATTCGCTGCGGTGGCTGCGATCTCGGCCAGGACATCCTTTCGCATCGACGGCGGCGCCAGTCGAACGCGCGGATCCCAGTCCGGATGATCGCGAAGCCACGCCCGAGTTTCCAGATCGAAACTCTCCATGGCGGTCTCTGGAATCAACTTTCTCCATGATCCGACCCACCCACGAATGAAACCCTCATCCATCACGATGTCGGCATCGAGGATTTTGCCCGTCCGCGGATCGACGCGGCTGGGGCCGATTGCAAAGCCCATGTTGGCATTCGTCCAGAGCAGGAAGTTGTATCGCGCATCCTCCGGATCCTTTTCCATGTGCGCCCCTGTTCGAGCATCCTGCTGATACACCTCGATTGCGTTGACAATCCCGACCTGCTCAAAAGCCTTGTTCCATTCAAGGATGCCGTCGCGAACCCAGCGGCGATATCGCACCGGAATCGTGTGTTCCATGAAGAAGACGATCGGCTCCTTTGGAGGGCTGATCTTCAGGCCGGGGTCAGCCTTCTCCAGTTGCCAGCGATTGATGAAACGCACCCATGGATCATTCTCCGAGGGGTCACCAATGTCGCGGTGACTCGTGGTGAAGTACCCGATGCGGTGATCCTCTTCGCGTGGTTGATATTCGCCATCCTCCGGAACGCTTCGAATGGAGTAGTAGATCGTGCCGAATCGCCCGCCGCGGAGAGGAAGATCAAATGCGAGTTCAACATTCTCCGGGTAACTCTTGGCCTTGGAGATGGTCCCGAGATCCGTCCGCGCGCCGCTCACAGCACGGCCGAAGAACTCTCCTGCCCCGTGCAGAAAGAGCGATGTTCCATCGATCACCGGACCGCCGCCTGGTCCTTCAGAAAGAACCGGCACATCAAGCAGCACCCTGTCAGTAAAGACTCGCCCATACCCCTGTTGCGACTCGAAATCGCCACTGGTTTGCACCGAGAGATTCGGCTCGACAAGCAGCAGCCGGTCGCGAATCCGAATCCAATGTGCAAATTGGTCGCCAAGTTGAACACCCGCCGTTCCAGTGCCGCCAGCAACGGTGTATGCAATCAAGACGGGCTGGTTCTCAAACCCAGCCGGAAGTTCGATCAGCAGATGATCATCCTTTTCACGGCGGTAGAGCGTGTACAACCCGGGGCTCCCGTCGGCGGAGGACAATACCGCATCATGATCCTCGGACACCGTGTCGAACGGCGGCAACTCATCACCGCCACCGCCGCCCATGGATCGCGGGCGTGCGTTTGGAATAGCCTCAGAGGCATCTGCAGGTGGGGCGAGAGAGATCGCTGCTGCAATCATGAGGGTCGAAACGAACATTGTGCTATCTCCTAGAGAATGACTAAACAGGGCCATGAAATCCCATCGGACGACCCATGGTACGAGCGTGATCCGCATGCGAGATCGCCGATTATCGGGCATTTCTTTGCAAATTGCCGCAAACCGGCCTCTTTTGCCTTTCACGAGGGTGCATCATCGTTCACACTGTCACCAGCGGGCTTTTTCCCGCCGAATCTGCGGCCGCTCATCGATCGGCTACGAATATCTCCGCACACAACCTCTCTCCCTGACAAGGGAGCAAGGAGCCTGTGCAGCAATCTGAAGAAGAAGTGGAGTTCATTCTCGATGTCACACCTTGCCTTCCCCTTGATCCTCGCAGCCGCAACGACATGTCTGTCCTACGCCGACACGATGGGGCAAGATGCAGCGGAAGCTGAAGGACACACACGTCTGGTGCTCCCAATGACCCAGAAAGTCGAGCCCGTGCGATTCACATTTTCGGAACGCTTCGGCCTGGACGCTGCCACGCCTCGGCAAATTGTCTTTCCCGCAGTCGATGTGGCACAACTCATGCACGAGGACGACCTGGCATACCTCGATGGAGAGCGGAAACTTCGAGTCGCAACGCCTCATTTTCATGATCTGCGACCTCGCGACGGTAGTTGGCAGCGGGTGCCGAGCGGCTGGCTCTGGCGTGTAGACATCGGGTGCGAGGACGCGCTCGGCGTCAATCTTCACTTCACCAACATGCAGTTGCCTGAGGGCGCCGAACTCATCGTCTATGATCCCTCGCGACCTGGCGAATTCACCGGACCCTTCACTGGCGACGGAGACTTCGACACCGGCGAGGCATGGGCCGTCTGCCTCGGCAGCGATATTGCCCGCATCGAATACTTCATCCCCCGAAGTGCGGCCAAGCGTCGCCCCCGATCGCTCCCCTTCGAACTTGCGGACATTATGCACGTGTACCGAGATTTCTTCCGTGACGGTGGGGAACGCGGGGCAGGCTCCTGCCACAACGATCCAGCGTGCTACGCCGAGTGGACGGATACCTCATATTCCGTGGCTCGCATTCTCGTCGCCAACTCGTCGCTCTGCAGCGGCCAGTTGATCGCCACGATTGCGAACGACGAGACACCCTACTACTACACCGCGAATCACTGTATCAGCACCTCCTCCGAGGCCAACAGTACGACATTCCTCTTCCGGTACATGCGAACCACATGCAGCGGCGGCGTCTCGTCGGGCACCACAATTTCCGGTGGCGCTGATCTCGTCTCTGCAAACAGTAACGCTCAAGACGGCAATACACTGGTCATGATCCGCCGCGAGTTGACCGGCACTTTGCACTGGAACGGATGGACAATGGCGTCCATCGGAAGCGGGACGAATTCCACATCATTGCACCACCCAGACGGTGACTACATGCGGATCTCCTTCGGGGACAAAATCAACGGCGACAGTTATCTCTACGGAATGGACTGGACTCCGTCGGACGGCCACGGCGATGGCGGCGTTACCGAGCCCGGCTCGTCCGGATCGGGGATCTTCCGCGACTCGGACAATAAGATTTACGGCTCGCTCTGCTGCGGCTCATCCAGTTGTTCGAACACCAACGGATACGATTACTACAACCGGCTCGGCGTGTCCGGCTTCAGCAGTTACCTGACATCCGGCAGCGACGATGCCTTCGAGGACAACGATACGTGCGGCTCCGCAGTCGTTGTCTCCAACGGCACACACAGCAACCTCATCGTGAAATCAACTGATGCGGACTGGTACCACTTCGCGCTGCCCGATGGCGGCAATATGACTGGCACCGTCAGTTTCAACGATCTCTATGGAGACATCGACCTTCGCATCTACCGAGGGTGCAATGGTGATGACGGCGGCTCGCTGGTCGCCTTCAGCCAGACCAATGGAAACACCGAGACCTTCAACTACACCAATACAAGCGGGCAATCCGAGGACTACTACCTCTGGATCTACCTCGACCATGGTCAACGAAACACCTATACCTTGACCGTCACCGCCGATGAACCGCCGACCGGGCCCGCGCACGACCTATGTAACGGCGCCCTTCCGATGGTCGCTGGCAGCAATGCCTTTGACACGACCGATGGCGAAAGCGACGGGTATGACGAGTCCGGTGGATGCACCGCTGGCGGCACATCGGTTGAGTCTGATGTCTGGTATTCCTTCACCGCAGATTGCTCCGGACAGATGATTGTCACAATCAGTGGCGACAACCTGTTCGAGCCGAAGGCTGCGATCTACGCTTCTTCCTGCCCGAGTGGGCCCAACGAAGCAGTCGCTTGCCTCTCCGACGAGACCGGCAACGCCGCCACGCTGGATGTCACTGAAGGAGATAATTTCTATCTCCGAATCGGCAGCGCCGATGGTACGACCGGTGAAGGATCAACCATGATCATCTGCATTCCGGGCGAAGACTGTCCGGGTGACTGCGCCGATTCGAATGGCGAAGTCGATGTCAACGACCTATTGGCACTGATCGGAGCGTGGGGATCCACCGGTAACTGCGATGTGGATGGCAGCGGCGAGATCGATGTCTCAGACCTGCTCGAGCTGATCAGTGCGTGGGGTGTCTGCCCCTGAAGGCCATCAGCAGTCCGACAAGTCCGATCCCAAGCGAGATCCCCGCGATGCTCATAAGCGTCCACGGGGTTTCGCTCGTACTGCCCTCCGTGGCAACCGCTGCCAGTCCCGCAACCGGCCCAGCGGCGTAGCCGCAGCCAATGAGTGCCTCGTGCATGCCGCCAGCATCTACGCCGGCACGCCCGACCGCCATCGCGTAATACAAGGCGGCGTAGTAGACGATGCCCATTCCCGCCCCGAAGACGGCCAACCCCGCAATGAGGATTGCGATGTTTCCGGCAGCGGCCACCATGCCAAAGCCAATCGCCATTGCGATGGCGGCAGCGAAGAGCAGGCTCCACCGCCCGTGCCAATGCGGCCACTTCCACATCGCGGCGGTGGCGATCAGACGGGCGAGCATCCAAATCGCTGCCAGTGGCGTCTGCAAGGGAACTGGTACATCCAGATTCGCGAGCAGGAAAGGTAGAAGCGCCGCCAGCACACCATTGATTCCGTAACTCAGCGGAAGAAGTACCCGCGCCCCACGCAGTAGTTGGGGGTAGTGGCTTGGCACAACCGTCTTTGCTTGATGCTCGTCGTGATGAGCGGGAGACTTCCCGTACCACGGAAGGGCCAGCGTTCCCAGAAGGCTGGAGCCGCCAAGTGCGACGATGGCCAATGACGCATGCTGATCCATGAGCGGTGCGATGGCGAACATCGCACCGGCAGTTGCGACCATCCAGATGATATTCCACCACCCGATTACGCGTCGCATGTCTTGTCCGTGACGGCCGCTCACCAGATAACTCTCGACGATGGGCCACAGCCATGCGCTGCACAGGCTGATGACGCCGCCGGTGACCCAGATGATCCACGGGGCACGGGCCACCAACGGAAGTCCACAGGTCAGCGACTGGACGGCGAGGATCAGTGCCAACACGGTCCGGGGACTGAGCCGCTGTCCAATCCACCTCAGCATCGATGAAGCCGTCAGCGAACCTGCAACATAGACGACGCCGATGAGCAGATACAGCAGCAGGTTTTCAACTTTTCCGAACCCGTACTCGATGCGGGCTATGAACGGCAATCCGTTCCAGAGCACGCCGGTGCCGATCGACGCCATGGCCGTCAGAACAAGGGAGGCGGTCAGCGGCGTTGGACTCTGCTTGGGTTCCTTCTTCGAATTCACACGCCGATGATACGAACTGAACAGAGGAGTCCGCAAAAAGCTACATTGTTGCCATGACCGACCAGACTAACCCCACACCATCAAACGATCCGCGACAGCAAAATCTCGCAGCTTTCATTGGGGCCATTGCGCTTGGCGGGGGCACGGCCTTCGCATTCGGCGCTGCGCTCAAGAACTGGGGTATGGGCATCACGCTCGGCGCGGGCATGTCGGTTACCTTCTTCGTCGTCCTTCGCAATGTCTTCGCGAAGTCCGGCTCCAAAGAGCAAGTATTGCCTCTCAACGTCCACGGCAGGGCTCGAACCTGCAACCTTCGGCTTCGGAGGCCGACGCTCTATCCAATTGAGCTACGTGGACTGCGGACTCACCCCGACACACGGTCATCATGAGCAGTCTGGTAGTTGGACGCTTCCTTGACGATCTGGATGTCATGCGGATGGCTTTCGACCAGCGACGCGCCTGTCACCCTGACAAACTCCGCGTCTCTTTGCAGCGCGGCGATCGTCGATGCACCGCAATACCCCATGGCCGCACGCAAACCGCCGACCATCTGATACACGAAGTCGCTCAACGGTCCCCGATAGGGAACCCGCCCCTCCACACCTTCGGGCACCAACTTGCGTGAATCCTCCACGTCCGCCTGCCCATATCGGTCAGCCGAGCCTGCGACCATCGCCCCTTCGCTACCCATCCCACGATAGGTCTTAAACCGACGGCCACGGTGGAGAATCAACTCGCCTGGGCTTTCGTCAAGACCCGCGAGCAATGAACCGAGCATCACGCAACTTGCGCCCGCTGCGATTGCCTTGGCAATGTCGCCACTCTGACGCACACCGCCATCGGCGATGACCGGTATTCCGTGCGGATCGGCTGCGGAACATGCCGACATGATCGCGGTGAGTTGCGGCACACCCACGCCGCTGACAATACGCGTCGTACAAATCGACCCGGGGCCAATACCCACCTTCACGCCGTCAATTCCAGCTTCGATGAGCGCTGCCGCGCCTTCCGCGGTTGCGACATTGCCAGCAATGACCTCAATATCCCACTGGGCCTTGATGGCCCGAACCGTCGCAAGAACATTCGCGGAGTGACCGTGGGCGGTATCGACAATGACAAGATCTGCCTCCGCGTCAATGAGCGCCTCCACTCGATCGAGTTGATGAACGCCGACTGCCGCACCAACACGCAAACGGCCGCGATCGTCACGGCAAGCATGCGGATGCCGCCGCGTATTCTCGATGTCCCGCATTGTGATGAGGCCCTGCAGGTGCCCGCCTTCATCGACGAGCAACAACTTTTCAACTCTCGCTCGCGTCAGCAAGGTCTCTGCCTGCTCAAGGGTCGTATCCGGAGCGGCGGTCACCAGTTTCTCTCGGGTCATCACCGTGCCAACCAGTTCCTTCGAACTGGACACAAACTTCATGTCTCGGCGGGTCAGAATACCCACGACCTCGCCATGCCCCTCGCCATCGAGTGTCACGGGGAAGCCGGAGACATTGTGCTCCTTCATCAGGGTGGTGGCCCGGCCAATGGCGTCTTCAGGGCTCAGCGTTACCGGATCGGTAATAACCCCGTTTTCCGACCGCTTGACTTGCGCAACCTCCCGGGCCTGCACCTCCGGAGGCATATTCTTGTGAATGATGCCCACCCCACCCTCCTGCGCAAGGGCGATGGCCAGCGAAGACTCGGTGACCGTGTCCATCGGGGCCGAAACCAGAGGAATATGTAGGCGAATATTCCGAGTCAGTTGACTTGTCGTGTCGGCCTCGTCCGGCGTAACATCGCTGTACCGCGGAACAAGCAGAATGTCGTCAAAGGTGAACCCCTCAGTGATATTCGAGACTTCCATCGGACAATGATCCCGCCCGAAAGACTCGATGTCAAGCCCATGCCCCGGGTATGCTACCCTCCTATGCTTTCCCGGCACTTTTCTCCGGGAAGTTCGGAACGAAAGCAGCGACGACCGTGACGACAACGCCATCACAAGACGCTCCCGCAGCCGATGCAGTCCACCACGACATGGGCACCACGCCCGGGGCAGGCCTAGAGGCCTTTCGCAAGATGCTCAAGGCGACCATCGCCTTCGAGGCATCCGACCTTCACATCAAGGCTGGCACCAAGCCCCGCATTCGGGTTCGAGGATCACTTCGCAGCCTCGATGCCGAAGAGAACAGCGAGGCGATCTGCTTCCAGATCGCCAAGGACATTCTGGACGATTCGCAGTACAAACACTTTCATCGGCATGGGCAGATCGACCTCGCCTACGACTACGACGAAAACCACCGTTTCCGCATCAACCTGTTCATGGCAAGAAGTAAACCATCACTTGCTTGTCGACTCATCACGGCGGCGGTAAAGACATTCAACGATCTCCACCTTCCGCAGGTACTCGCCGATATCTCCATGAGTGCCAATGGCCTCATCCTCTTTGCCGGCGTCACCGGTTCCGGCAAGTCCACATCGATTGCCGCAATGCTCAACTACGTGAATGAGCACCGGCGGTGCCACATCGTAACGATCGAAGATCCGATCGAGTACATCTTCAACGACAAGCGTGCGACGATCAACCAGCGGGAAGTTGGGATCGATTGCATCGACTTCAACGAGGCCCTCCGAGCACTGGTCCGCGAAGACCCGGATGTCGTCCTCGTTGGCGAGATGCGAGACCACGAGACATTCGAGGCCGCGATCCGCGCCGCGGAAACCGGTCACCTCGTCTACGGCACCATCCACGCATCCTCAGCATGGCAGACCTTCGGCCGCATCTACGATCTCTTCCCGGAGAGTGAGCGCGAGCAGATTCGCAAACTCCTTGCCTACAACCTCCGCGGCATCGTGTACCAGAAACTGCTGCCGACGCTCCACGAAGACACGCCGCGCATTCCGGCTCTGGAGATTCTGCTCAATACGCCGATTGTCGAGAAGTACATCCTGAAGGCTCGCGAAGGCGAGCTGCTGGAGATCATCAAAAAGAGCCATGAGGAGGGGATGGTCGATCTCAACTCGGCGCTGCTGCGCCTTGTTGAATCCGAATGGGTTTCGCTGAAGACCGCAATGGAAGCGACGCCAAAACCGGAAGAACTCAAGATGCGAATCAAGGGCATCGCCTGATCACTCGCATGCTCGCCGACACCACTCCCGTTTTCCTGCTCAGCCCATGGAAGCCCGTTCTCATTACGGTGACCTTCATTGCATGGGCGTGGCTACTGGGGACAAAACTCGACAAGGATGCGCGGCTCTTCCGCCTGAACCCAGAAAAGTGGAACGCGGTGCACATCACCTGCGCCGCCGTTGCACTCGGGATCATGCTCGGTGCGGGGATTTTCTATATCAGTTACCCCATAGGCGTTGTTGTTCTGATCACACCGATACTCCTCTATTGGCGGATCCGCAACGCAGCGGTGCCGGAAGGCAAGCAGTTCAAACTCGGCACGGACTCGATCAAGTCCAGGATGGAACAGCGAAAGATCGCAAAGGCCGGCCGAAGCGTCTCCATGCGATTTGAGAGCTCTTCCGGCCCCATCCCTATTCCAGGCAAGGAGGATCCCCAACTGGGCATCTACCTCGACGCGGAGACATATCTCGCAGCAGCAATCGACGGCCGGGCCTCGCGACTGGAGATGCAACTTTCAGCAAAGGGCTGCGCCGCGGCCATGTTCGTCGATGGTGTCGGGTCGAAACTTGATCCACTCCCCACCGAAGACGGTGCGAAACTCTTCGCGTTCGTCAAGTCGCTCGCTGGCACGGACCCCGACGATGTCCGTCGTCGCCAGGTCGGCTCATTCGAAATCGAACATGCCGATCGGCATGTCTTGGCTGACTTGACGGCGTCCGGCGGGCGAAGTGCCCAAGTATTGCGGCTGGAATTCGATCGCCGCGAAGGTGCACTTCGAAGCGTCGACACGATCGGTTTCATGCCGAAACAGTCCGCCGAACTGCATCGCCTTCGCGACGAGGAGCTGCGGCACGGCATCGTCCTGATCGGTGGAGAGCGGCAGCAAGGACTCACAACGACCGGGTATGCGCTCATTGCCAGCCATGACGCGTACCTCTGCAACATCCGAACGCTGGAACATGAGGTCATCGCCAATGTCGAGGGCGTCACACATCAACCGCTTGCCGACGGCGTGGGCGACTACGCCACACAATTGCAAACGATTGTTCGACGCGACCCGGAGGTTATTCTCGCGACCGATCTGGTCGACGCCGAGGCAGCGAAGATTGCAGTCAAGCCTGGATTGGACGGGCCGCTGATCTTCATCACCATGCCAGCCAAGTCAATGAATGACATGGTCTCCAACTGGGCTGGAATGATTGGCGATCCACGGGCGGCGTTCAGCGGCCTTCGAGCGGTCATCTACCAGCGACTGGTTCGACGCCTCTGCGAGAATTGCCGCGTGGGATACAAGCCATCGGAGGATCTCGCCAGGCAAGGCTTGCCCATCGAAGGGGTGGACATCCTCTTCCAGGCTGGCGGCCAGATTCAGATCAAGAACAAGGTGCAGACCTGTCCGGTCTGTCGCGGCACGGGCTACCTCGGCCAAGTCGCCGTCTTCGAAACGCTCTTCCTCGATGATGAGGGACGCAAACACCTGGTTGCCGGCGACCTGAAGGCCGCGCGGTCCCATGCTCGCCGAAACAAGCACATGACGCGACTCCAGGAGGCGGCGTGGTTCAGGGTGGCGGAAGGCCAAACCTCGCTCAAGGAATTCGGCCGGGTTGCGGCGGCCGGCAAGCCCAGGAAACCAGCATCGGCGAAGGCCAAATAGGCAACACCATGGCACTCCTTCTCAATCTTGCAATCATCGGCCTGGTAGCACTGATCGCGTACTGGTGGGCCAACCAGGGACTCCTGAGCGCCCTCCTTCACATGATCTGCGTCATCGCGGCCGGCGCGATTGCATTTGCGGTGTGGGAGCCGGCGACTATCGCCATTCTCAACGGCGGAGCGTTTGACAACTACGCCTGGGGTGTTGTGCTGGTGGGATCATTCGCCGTTTCGCTCTTTGTGCTGCGAGTCATCGCCGATCGCCTTGCCCCAGGTGCAGCACAACTTCCACAATGGGCCAATCTTGGATTTGGCGGGATGCTTGGCGCGGTTGCCGGTGTGTTGACGGTTGGTATCTGCCTCATTGGAACCGGGTTCATTCAATCCCACTCGGAGATCATGGGGTATCGCGGTTTTGGGCGGGATGCAAACACGCAGGCGTCGATCGGTCCGGTGGGCACGCCAATGTATCTGCCAGTTGCGACACTGACCGCGCAGTTTTACGGTTTCCTGAGTGTCGGCAGTTTTCATCCGGACATCAGCGGCGGACCCCTTCGCGAGTACAACCCGGAAGTCGATCGCTTGGCATGCCTTGTCCGCGACTCCTTCGAAAACGGTAAGGGGCAACTCGCTCTTTCACCCGATTCCGCCACGGTCACAAAGGTGCAGCAAGGCAATGGCATCGTCGCGGTTCAGTTGAAACTTCGCGCCCAAGCCATGGACTTTGGCGGGCAACTGACGCTCTCAAGTTCGCAGGTTCGCCTCATCGGGTGGCCGAAGAGTGGCGAAGATCCGGACATCTACTACCCGGTTGCTTGGCAACAGGAAACGATGCAGGGGAACGGTCTGTACCGATTTGACGACATCTCCCATTACGCCAGCAGCGTCCCCGGACGCAAGGATGCCGACATCACACTTGCGTTTGAGACGCCGGACGATTTCAGGCCGCGGTTTTTGCAAGTTCGGGGGACACGGCTGACAACACCCGATGTCGAACAAGTAGACATTCCAGCCTACCTTGTCCAGTTGGTGCGGGGGCAGGATCTCACGCCCGAGCAGATCCTCGCTGCCCGGCCGCCAGCTGGGTATCCGCTCGACAACGTCATCGGCATCACGCCGAAGATTGGCCGGCTCAACCTGTCAGCGAACGGTCTTCCGACAAGCATGGATGTCAAGGAGAACTGGCTCATCAGCGGAACGCTGATCGTGCCCTGGCGAGGCGGTACTGTTTCGCAGGGACTCCGCATCAAGGGGGTCTATGCTGACCCGGACACATTCATTGTGCAGATTGCCATCAATCGCGAGAGTCCGGCGTCCATCTTTGAACTCGTTTCGGCAGTGGGCGGAGACGCATCGATGTATCTCGTCGACACCGACGGCAATAAATACCCGCCAATCGGCTACTGGATGGATGAAGGAACAGGCAAGGTGCGCATCGTTCTCTCCCCCGAGAGCCCGATTCGCTCCATCGGTGAGCTCCCGCCATTGGCGACCAGTGGCGGCAAGAACATGTCCCTGATCTTTCAGATCACCGAAGCCGTCACGCTGCGGGAATTCCTGCTCGGCGATGTCATCGTCGGGACCTGCGACATCAAAGTTGCAGGCCGGCGGCGCAACTAGTCCTACGCCAGCAGCCGCTCGACCCAGTAAATGTCGAAGTTGTGTTGTACGAAGGGCGGCTCCTGCAACAGCCGCTGGTGCAGTGGGATTGTGGTCGCCAGCGGTTCGCACTTGAATTCCGCAAGGGCAACCCGCATGCGGGCGATTGCTTCTTCGCGGTCGCGGCCGTGCACGATGAGTTTGCCGATCATCGAGTCGTAGTTAGGCGGAATGACATAGCCTTCTCGGACATGCGTATCGACACGCACGCCGGGGCCGCCGGGAAGTTGCAGCGACTCGATGCGGCCCGGTTGGGGGCGGAAGTCATGCTCTGGATCTTCGGCATTGATGCGGCACTCGATGGCATGGCCGTTGAGTTGGACCTCCTCCTGCGTCCATGACAGTTCTTCGCCCGCAGCCACTCGGATGGATTCCTTGACGATGTCCACTCCGGTGATCATTTCGCTGACAGGGTGTTCAACCTGGACGCGTGTGTTGACCTCCAGCATGTAGAACTGCTGCTGCTCATCCATCAGGAACTCGACTGTCGCCGCGCCGCTGTAGCCGGCCTCCCGCACCAGCCGCGCTGCCGATTTGCATACCTTGTCGCGGACTTCCGGGTCGATCCCCGGCGCGGGGCCTTCTTCAATCAGTTTCTGGTGTCGTCGCTGGCTGGAACAGTCCCGGTTGAAGAGATGAATTGCGTTGCCGTGCTTGTCGCCAAGGACCTGTACTTCCACATGCCTTGCCTGTTCGAGGAACTTTTCGACATAGACCGCCCCGTTTCCAAAGGCGGCCTCGGCTTCCTGCTGCGCGGCGACGATGCCGGCGCGGAGCGCTTTTTCATCTTCGGCGATGCGCATTCCCCGGCCGCCGCCGCCGGCCGAAGCTTTGACGATGACCGGGTACCCGATGGTCGCCGCTATTGCCGCTGCCTCGTCGATCTCTTCGATGGCTCCGTCCGAGCCTGGGAAGATCGGCGTACCCGCCTTCTTTGCCAGGGCCTTGCAGGTGATCTTGTCCCCCAACTTGGCCATGGCCTCGGGGCTCGGGCCGATGAACTCGATGTTGCAGTCGCGGCAGACTTCGGCGAAGTGGGCGTTTTCTGCGAGAAAGCCATAGCCCGGATGAATGGCCTCGGCGTGCGTCATTTCGGCCGCGGCCATGATCCGATCGATCCGCAAGTATGAATCGGCCGCGGGGCCCTTTCCGATGCACACGGTCGCATCGGCCATGTCCAGCCATGGTCCGTCGGCGTCCGCCGTTGAGTACACGCAGACGGCCTCCACGCCGAGCGTGTGGGCTGCCCTGATGATCCGGAGGGCGATCTCCCCGCGATTCGCGATGAGTATTCGGGTGAACATCCCTCGGTGCTGCTCTATTCCGGCTTGATGAGGAACAGTGGCTGACCGAATTCGACGGCCTCGCCATTCTTGACCAGCACCTTCTGGATTGTTCCGCCGCATTCAGCCTTGATCTCATTGAAGATCTTCATGGCCTCGACGATGCAGACGACCGTTCCAGCCCCAACGGAGTCGCCGACAGTCACAAACGGTGCTGCATCCGGGTCGGACGCGGTGTAGAAGGTGCCGACCATTGGGCTGGTCAACTCGATACCCTCGACGACCGGCGCCTTCTCCACGGCAGGTGCGGCGGCTGCCGGAGGCGGTGCCGGGGCAACCGCCGTTGCGGCTCCGGTACCGTGGTGTTTTCGCAGCGTCACTTGTTCGTCAGGATCGCGAAGGTCGATCTCGGTGAGGTCGTTGTTGACCATCAACTTCACCAATTCCTTCAACTTGCGAATGTCAATCATCGTCGATCACTCCTTCTCGTTGCCCGAACAGGCCGCGAAGTATAGCGATCTCCCGCGATCGTGTAGCGATCGTGCATAGGGTGTCAGACACCGGTGTCAGGGACCGGTGTCAGACACCCTTTGGTCGGCCGAGGATTTCGGAGACGATGATGGCGGAGCGGAGGGAGTGGGGGGATCGCAGCAACGCACGTACATCTGCCTTCTGCCGGAAACGGTTTGAGGGCGTGACAGGCTCTGGGGCCGGGTGCGATGTGCCGGACAGATGCTTCCAAGTATGTTCCGAAATAGGCCGCTCTGAGGCGAGGGGCTGTAGGGGAGCCGGGGGAGCCGGGGGAGCCGGGGGAGATGCGGTTGTCGAAGGTCGGCGGCGGCGAAGGGCTGATGCACGGTCAAACTCAAGCCCGGTGTCCGGCGCCTCGCCAGCGTCCGGCCCTGCGGCGGCTGAGCGCTTTTCCTGCGATTTCTGGAGGATCGCGGAAACAATCGACCATACGACGCTGACCAGCACCAGGATAAGGACGCCTTTGGACATGCCCCCAGTATATGGTCGCCTCAGCGATCAGTTGTAGCGGGTCGAACAAGGTGCCGGTCGCCCCCGCCATCGACCGCCCAGTCCAGATCGATGCCGAAGATCGCTCCGATCGCCCCGGGCGTCAGCACTGCATCCGCACTCCCGGCAATGACCAACCTCCCTTCGTCCAGCACCCAGACATCGGCCGCCATCTCGTTGGCAAGATCCAGATCGTGCACGGCACAAAGCACAAGATCCCCTTCCGAGGCGCACTGTTTCAGAATGTCGACCGTTGCGCGCACGTGCCGCAGGTCCAACGCAGCGGTGGGTTCGTCGAGAAGAAAGAGCCCGCCCGGCGATCGCTGCGCTAACGCCCTTGCAAGCGTCGCCCGCTGCCGCATCCCAGCGCTCAGCGCGTGCCACCGGTCGCCTCTTCGATCCTCCAGATCAACCGCCGCAATCGCTTCGTCTATTCGGCGAGAAGATGGGCCCAAGGCATACCTGCCTTGCGCCACCACATCTTCCAGTGTCATTCCCCCTGCTACAAACGATCGTGCAGGCACCCACGAAACCCGGGCTGCTCGAACACGCGGCGGCAGCTGGTCAAGCCGACTCCCGGCGAATCGCACATCACCTGAACTTGGCCGCAGGAGCCCGGCGATCGTTCGTAGCAGCGTTGTCTTGCCCGAACCATTGGGGCCAAGTACACAGATGATCCTGCCGCCCGTGGCATCGACGGTTACCTCCGACACAGCACGCCGCCGTCCGAACCGAACAGTGAGGTTTTCGATGATGAGACTCAACGTACGACCCTCCCCCGCAGAAGCAGCACAAGAAACACAATGCCACCAAGCAGACTGGTGAGGATGCCGACCGGCATGCGGCCGGTGCCCAGATCGATGAGTTGCCTCGCGTCCTCCGCTCCCACAAGCAGCAACGCACCAAGCGTCGCCGATACCAATACAAGTTGGCGATGCTTCGCGGACACCAGAAGTCGCCCCGCGTGAGGCGCAATCAGCCCGACAAATGCAATCGGCCCAGCCAACATCACCGCAACCGCCGCCAGCAAGCTCGACAGCAGGAACAGTCTGCGGCGAAGGGACGGGAGATCCACACCCACGCTCGACGCTTCGTCATCGCTCAGGCAGGCAGCGTCGAGTGTCGGCCCCCAATTTGTCAGCAGCGCCACTCCTCCCAACACGATTACACCACTACCGACCAGTACAGGGGTCGAGGCTACCTCCGGAATGCGCCCCATGAGCCATGTTGTGAACTGTCCCCGGAGACCCATGGGCACGAGATGCTGGAACACCATGATGCCCGCACCGCACATCACTGAAATCACAACACCGACAAGCACCATGGCAATGGGATCGATGCCGCCGCGGCGACGGGAAAGCAGATAGACAACCGACAGTGCAGCGACGGACCCCAACAACGCCCCTCCGACTTCACCCCACCATGCATGTTCGCCCGTGACGTACTGCACATAGAGCGTTGCCATCATGCCAAGTCCCGCCCCCGATGAAAGGCCGAGAATCCACGGCGAGACAAGCGGGTTTCGCAGCAACACCTGCAAAGAGAGTCCCGATGCCCCAAGGCCCGCACCAATGATCAGGGCGGCCACCATGGGCACGATGCGAAAGGACGCCCACTCTGCCTCGGGCCATCGAAGCGACACCCCGCCGCCCTCTCCCCGGTCAATGACAATGCGAAGAACGCACGCCGCCGCGAGCAGCAGAAGACACCCCAGCAGGACAATGATCCCTCGCCGCGTCACGGCGCCTTTGACAACGCATGAGCGAGCGCCGCCCTCACCTGTACCACCCCCGTCGAAGGCAGCGTGGCATCCTCCAGCACGATTGGCAGGAATCGACTCTCCCCCTTACGCACACTTGGCAGTGTGCGATACAGAATCTGTTCCTCCAGGCTGAGGCCGTGATCGCTCAACACAATGATCAACTCCGCGCTTCTGCGAACAAGGTCCTCGTTCGAGAGCTGCACCCATCCCTCTGTGTTCAGCACATTGAACCCGCCCATCTCCCTCCAGAGATCATCGATCCAGGTCCCCCGGCCGAAGGCAAGTTGCCCGTCAGTCAGAAACATCGCGGACCGCCCGTCCGCCGTCGCAAGAGGGCTTCGCATCGCCGCCCTGAGTTCCTCCGCCTGGGTTTCATCCACATCCAGCGCGCACGGAAGTTCGCGAAGGACTCGATCGATGTCTTCCAAGCGATTCAGCGGCCAGGCCTGCAACGTGAAGTCGCCCTCCCTGGCCATGTCAAGGAGTGGCTGCGGCGGCCAAGCCGCGGTGTCCTGTACCAGCACATGTGTCGGGCGAAGTCGAACGAGCCGCTCATAATCAATGCCGTCGAGATCGCCGACAACAGGAATGCTCTGATCCACGCTGCGACAGAACGCACTTCGACCGACCAAACCGTCATGCAAACCAAGGTCAACGAGCGTGCGGGTAATTGCCGGGCTGAGCGAAACTATGCGTTGTCCATCCGCAGGAGGTGGAACTTCGCGGTCGCCGCAGCCCGCAAGCAAGAACACGACACTGAGGGCGAACCACTTCACGCTTTCTCTTTCTCCGATGCAGGCACCATTTGCGTTTGCACCAAGCGGGCGTAGATACTGCATGAGTCAAGGAGCGAAGCGTGTGTTCCGTCGGCAACAATGTCGCCGGCATCCAATACGACGATGCGGTCGGCAGTTTGCACGGTAGATAGACGGTGGGCAATCAGCAGCACTGTTCGCCCCGCGCAGAAACGCGACAGCGTGTCATTGATCATGGTCTCCGACTCGGCATCGATCTGGCTGGTCGCTTCATCGAGAATGAGAATTGCCGGATCCCGCAGCAACGCACGGGCGATCGCGAGCCGCTGTCGTTGGCCTCCGCTGAGCGATGTGCCCTGCTCCTGCACATCGGCGTCGTAGGCCCCGGGGATGGCTGAAACGAACTCATGCGCGTGTGCTTGCTTTGCCGCCTCTTCGACCGATGCAGCATCTGCATCCGAACCGAACGCAATATTGTCCCTGATCGTGCCCCGAAAGAGCACAGTCTCCTGTGTCACCACACCGATTTGCTCCCGAAGCGACTTGATGTCTGCCTCGGCCACATCGATCCCGTCGACCAACAGTCGCCCGGTCTGCGGCCGCAGCAGCCTCGGAAGCAAACTGATCAGCGTCGTCTTGCCGGAGCCATTGGGGCCAACAAACGCGACGCGTTCGCCGTGTTCGATTGTCAGCGTACAGTGAGAAAGCACATCTTCGCCCTCGGGGTTGTAGGCAAACGAAATGTCGTCGAAGACGATGGTCCCGGCATGTCGGGGAATGACCTTCCCCCCAGCGCCCTGCTCCAAAGGCAGGTCAAGAACTTCCTGCAAACGGGCGGCCGGCGCTTCGGCACCCTGCAGTTCCGCCACAAGGCCGGTCAGCGGCCGCAGTGCCGCACCGGCAACGCCAAGTGAACCTATGGACAACAGGAATTGATCGAAGTCGAGCGACCCCGCGATGATGCTTCTCGCGGCGATGGCCGCCAACGATCCCAGAACAACGATCGCCAAGGTCTCCACAAGCGGACTGGCCAGCGCACGCACCAATCGAACACGCAATTCCGCCGCGACGACGCGGCGATTCGCTTCGTCAAATCTACGCTCTGCATCCTCCTCAGCAGTATTCACCTTGACGGCGCGGATGCCCTGCACTGCTTCGCTCGCGATGCGGAGGAGATCCTGTTGTGCCGCCAGCGAGTCGGCCGTGCTGCGACGCACGCGCTTGCCGATCTTGCGCAGCACGATCGCCATGATCGGCAGGACGATCACCGCGATGAGGACCAGGCGAATGTCAAAGACACACGCTGCCACAAACGCCGCGAGTCCCTTCGTAAGTTGAGCGACGGACCGGCCAAGGAGCACAATGAGGCCCGCCTGCAGCGCCTCGGCATCCCGGACTATGCGGGCGACGAACTCGCTCGGCCCGCGGCGGAGGACTCGCCCAAGTTCCATCGTCAAGACATGACGGAATGTTCCTCGTCGAACATCGGCGACGACATGGATGGCAATCCAGGCGCTCAGGTACTGATGTGCGAAGTTGGCGAGCCCGCCAGCAATAGTCAGGCAGGCGATCCCAACGAGCACGAACAGGACACCTTCAAACCGCCCGGCGGGAAGCGTGTCGATAATCCACTCGGGCACGGAAATGAGATGCCCGGCCTGATTGAAAGTCGCAGCCAGATCCGGAAGCGATTGCCCGTGCTCCGGGCTGAGGATCAGGGACAGCACCGGGCCGAGACTCAGCAGACCGACCCCAAGACCGATTGCGGAGAATGCGGCCAGCAGCAGCGCGAGAATCAGGCGTCCCGGCCACCGCCACATCCGCGCAGCAAAGTGACGAAAGTGCGTCATTGTCGCACCAGTATGACGATATGGTCACGCCTCGTACAGGCGCTGAAGGTCATTCCAGAATCCCGGGTAACTCTTGCTGACGCACGCCCGATCGGCTACCGCAACGCCTCCTCGATGGGTCCCCAGCACGGCCATTGCCATCGCGATGCGATGATCGCCGGCTGGATCCACGACAACGACGCCATCGCGTGTGTCCATGGGCCGGATTCGCAGTTCATTATCCCCTGCCACGATGCCGCACCCGGCCTGCGCAAGGTTCGCGCCCATGACCTCGATACGCGATGACTCCTTGAGCGGGAGCGTTCCGAGCCCGTAAATGCGGCTCGGAGACTCGCCGGCCGCTGCAACAGCCGCCAGGCATAACGCTGCGTCCGGAAAGTTCGATGCGTCCAGATCACCGAAACCGCAAATGGTGGGTGACCCGGTGATGCGAATGCCGTCACCGCTTGACTCGACAACAGCCCCGGCACGGGCGAGTGCGTTGATGGCAGCAACATCCGGTTGTAGCGAGTTGGGCGACAGCCCGGCGATGTTGATGGTCAGCCCCGGATGCATGGCGGCAATGGCGGCGAAGTAGATGGCAGAACTCGCATCGGGTTCAATGTCGATTTCCCGGCCGATCACCATTGACTGCGGTATCGCAATGCGGCGAGTCGCCGTGTCGGACTGGTCCCCAGCAGACACGCCGAATGTTCGAAGCAGACCGAGTGTCAAATCAACATAGGCCGCGGAGGTAATCGGCAGGCGGCACTCCAGGCTGAGGCCTCCGGTGAGCCACGGCGCGATCAACAGCAGTGCAGAAATGGTCTGGCTCGATCGCGTGGTTGCGACCGTCAGGTCGCCTCCATGCACCGCTTTACCGTCAATGGTGAGCGGGAGCGACTCGCCATCGCAAGTAGCGCCAAGCGCCCGAAGGAGGCTGACGAGTTCAGCAACGGGACGCTGCCGCATGCGAGCATCCCCGTCTATTGTGACCGGACCGCCTGCCAAAGCGGCGGCAGCCATCATGAACCTCGCGGGGGTTCCTCCCGCACCAACATCGACGCCTCCCCCTCGCGGTAACTGCCCGGCGACCCCGTGCAGCCGCATGATCTGGTCGGTCCACTCGATACCGAGCCCGAGTTCCCGCAGGCCGCCCGCGAGGGCCAGCGTGTCATCACACCGCAGCGCTCCTCGCAGAACCGTTTGCCCACTGGCAAAGGCGCCGAGAAGCATCGCCCGCGCAGTCAAGCTCTTCGAGCCAGGGACCCGGATCGTCGCGTTTCCGTGACGCTTCAGCCTCGGCAGCGCATCCGCCGTCTGCGGCTTGTTCTTTCGGCTCATTCCTCGCGCCTGAATACGGCGACAACATCCTTGATTGGGATGACGAACAAGCGGTTGTCGCCCTCAAAATCGACTGGGATGCCGTGTTTCGGGTTGAACAACACCTTGTCGTACTGCTTGACAGGATAGTCCGGGTCGTTCTCGACCTGCGCGCTGACAGCCACGATTCTGCCGGTCAGCGTTGGGATCTCCATCTTGTCAGGCAGATGGATTCCCACCTTGGTGACCTTGCGGTCCTCGTCCTTGCGGAGGAGGACCCGCTCGCCAAGGGGTTCGACCGTCTCAAGGGCCTTTCTGATCCTTTCGCTGGATTCCTTCATTGCCTGCACATGATACGCCGTGGTCCATTCCGGGGCGATTTTGCTGGTCCGTGTCGTCCCCCTCACTATCATATGGGGGCACGCACCTCCGGAACACAATCAACCATGACAATACAAGAAACCAACCGTTCAACAGCCTCCTCAGTCGAGGTGCACGCCGTTCAGGATCATCTGCACCTGATCGACATGGATCACATTCAGGTCTACGCCGGCAATGCCAAACAGGCCGCGTTTTTCTATGCAACCGCATATGGATTCGATATTGCGCAGGTCAACGACCTGACAACCGGCAACCGCGACGAAGCGTCCTGGCTCTTGACGCAAGGCAATATCCGGCTCGTCCTCACAAGCGGACTGACCGAGGACCATCCGGCCGCCTCGCATGTCAAGCGGTTTGGCGACGGCGTCAAGACCATGGCATTCACCGTTTTTGATGCCGAGAAGGCATTCGCGAAGGCTGTCAAGAACGGTGCAGAGGTCGCATATGAGCCCTTCGAAACGACCGACGAAACTGGTACGGTCGTCCGCGCGGGCATCAAAACCTACGGCGAAGTCGAACATGCCTTCGTCTCTCGCAGCGGTGGCTACGGCCTTCCTGAGGTCAAAAACGGCGGGTTGTTCCTTCCCGGATTCGAGAAGACCGAACACGCCCTGAACGAGCGGAACCGAATGAATCCCTGTGGTCTGGAGTACTTCGATCATGCCGTCGGCAATGTCGAACTCGGCAAGATGGACTACTGGGTGGACTGGTATGAGAATGTGCTCGAGTTTTCCCTCTTCAAGCACTTTGACGACAAGGATATCTCGACTGAATACTCAGCCCTCATGTCGAAGGTGATGTCCAGCGGCAGCGGGCTGATCAAATTCCCGCTCAACGAGCCAGCGGCAGGAAAGCGGAAGAGCCAGATTCAGGAGTATCTGGACTGGCACTCGAACACACCCGGCGTGCAACATCTTGCCTTCCGCACCAATGACGCAGTCAAGTCAATCGATGAGTTGCGGCGGCGGGGTGTTTCTTTCCTGACACTTCCTGCAACCTACTACGAGTCGCTCTGGGATCGCGTCGGCTCGATCGAAGAGGTTCGTGAAGAGATTGAAGAGCTCGGCATTCTCGTCGACCGCGATGATCAGGGGTATCTCCTGCAACTCTTCACGATGCCTGTGCAGGACCGCCCCACGCTGTTCATAGAAGTGATCTGTAGACGAGGCAGCCAGAGTTTCGGCAAGGGCAACTTCAGAGCCCTCTTCGAGGCCCTTGAACTGGAGCAGGAGCGACGCGGGAACCTTTGAGGAACCACGCGACGGAGGATTCATTCATGCCTTATTACACGGCACTCGGCGATCTCCCAACGAAGCGACATGTCCAGTTCCGCCGCCCGGACGGGGCGCTATACAGCGAGGAAGTCTTCGGCACCGAGGGTTTCGTCGGACCGACCTCAACGCTCTATCACATTCATCCGCCCACGCAGGTGTGCGGATGGGCCAATGAGTATTCAACCAAAGTCGAGTATGTCGAGCCGGATGTGATGCGAATGCGGCATGTCGATACCAGCAAGATGCAGGCGAAGGGTGATCCGATCACGGGCCGCACGGTGCTCTTCGGCAACGACGACTGCGAAATGGGGCTCTGCCTGCCTATCGAGCCCATGGACTACCACTTCAAGAACGCGCAGGCCGATGAGTGTCTTTTCATCCACAACGGCACCGGGTCGCTCCATACGATGTTCGGCACGTTGCAATTCCGCGAGCGGGATTTCATCGTCATTCCGAAGGGAACGATCTACCGCATGATCTTTCATGAGCGGGGGCCGGATGATCCGGTCGACCGGTTCCTCTTCATGGACTCCGCAAATGCAAGCCACATTCTTCCGCCGCCGAGGTACCTCTCGAAGCAGACAAGTCAGTTTCTTGAGCATGCGCCGTACTGCGAGCGAGATCTCCGCGGCCCGGAGTTCCCTCTGTGCTGGGATGAGACGGGCGACTTCGAAGTCCGCATCAAGGCGCGGAATACAGTGCACTCCTACACCTACCCCTACCACCCACTCGATGTTGTCGGGTGGGACGGGTGTTACTACCCCTACTGTTTCAGTGCCGACGACTTTTCGCCCATCGTCGCCAAGCACCACATGCCGCCTCCAACACACCAGGTCTTCGAGGCGCACAACTTTGTCATCTGTGCGTTCTGCCCGCGCCCGCTGGATTTTCACGAGTCGGCCGTCAAGGTTCCCTACAACCACAGCAATGTCGACAGCGACGAAGTCATGTACTACTGCGACAGCAAATACACGGCGCGGAAGGGTATCAGCGAAGGATCAATGACGCTGCACCCCCAGGGCATTCCCCACGGCCCGCATCCGGGAACGGTTGAGGGGACGCTCGACGCTACGCACACCGATGAACTGGTCGTCATGTGCGACACATTCAGGCCGCTCCATCCGACGGCCGCCGCTGTGGCGCTTGACGACGCGGAGTATCCAAAGTCCTGGCTCAACTGGACGCCCACCCCGGTCGCGGCTCGCCGCTGAAGAGTCTGCACAGACGGTTTCCGACCCCCTCGCAGGCGAGTTTCGCTCTCGTCATGCAGGCAGGATCACACCACGGCAGATGCCGAAACCGATGCGGCGGACACCTTCGCGCTCACACCACGCCCTGATAGTGACCTCGTCGCCATCCTCCAGAAACCGCCGCTGCGTGCCGTCCGGCAGATCCAACGGCTCGGTCCCCCGCCAAGTCAGTTCCAGCAGGCATCCGCGAGAATCCGGTCCGCTCCCGCTGATTGTCCCACTCCCCAGCAGATCGCCGCTGGACATTGGACAACCCGTACTCGTGTGATGGGCCAACATCTGAGCGAACGACCACGTCAGATCAGCAGCCGTCCCTTGGCTCAGGCGGAGTGGCGGCATGCCCTGCTCCCGCATCGCTCCTGATGACAGCGACGCTTCGACGGATATGTCCAGGACATCGTCCGTAACCGGTTGCAGGTACTCCAGCACCTCAGGGTCATCCGATTCCCGCACCGGTCCGGCCAATCGGAACGGCGCCAGCGCACTCATCGTGACCACCCAGGGCGAAATCGTTGAGGCAAAGTTCTTGGCATTGAATGGTCCGAGCGGCTGATACTCCCACTTCTGCACATCCCGCGCCGACCAGTCGTTCAGGATGACCACCCCGAACACATGCTCCATCGCGTCGCCGATCTCCACTCGTTCACCGATTTCGTTGCTGGTGCCGACAAAGGCGCCCAACTCGAGTTCGTAATCAAGAAGCCGGCAAGGACCGAAGGCGGGCGGGCCTTCTTCGGGCTTTGTCTGCCCGCAGGGGCGTTTGATGGGCGTGTCCGACACCACAATGCTGCTCGCCCTTCCGTGATACCCGACCGGCAAGTGCAAGTAGTTTGGAAGCAGTGGTTCGCCGTCTGGCCGAAACATCCTGCCGACATTGGTCGCATGGTGCCTCGCTGCATAGAAGTCCGTGTAGTCGCGGATCGCGACCGGCATGACAAGCACAGCATCACTCTGTGATCGCAGCAACTCCGGCCTGGGCGTCGCAGCGCTGTCAAGCAGATCACCGACAACCGCTCGCACGCCGCGCCAAGCCTCAGGGCCCAGGGCCATCAGTTCATTCAGCGTCTCCGATCGCAGTGATGCCTGTACCTCTGCCGAAAACATGCCGAAGGCGCCAGCCAGAACTGCTGCGTGCAGATCGAGTGCCATGTCCCCGATGCCCACCACAATGTGCTGTCCTTCAGCGGACTCCATCACCGCGAAAGGTAAATTCTGAATCGGAAAGTCCGTGCCCGAGTCCTGCGCGGTCGGCTCCCATGATGTGCGGTTGGGATCGTGCGTGTCGTCAAGTGTGACCATGGAAGGCGGCATGCTACACCAGAGACATGGCGAACAGGTCGCTCCACGCCTCACGCGGATCACAACACCCGAAACCCATGGCAAATTCCTGCCGCGACTCCGCGATCAACTCAAGCGGGATTTTGAACCCGGCAATGGCTGCATGCTGGTCGTCGAATGTGATCGTCGAGCGATCGCCGCACTGGAGAATCGCTGCAACATCCTCCGCCGTAGCCTGCAGGCCATACGCAGCCGCGGCACCAAGAAAGACCCCGAGAAAACCGTGTTCGTCAGCCCCAACTTTTTCGTTCCTGTTCGGCATGGGATGATGCAAACCTGCGGTGGCCTTGAACGGCACCCCGGCAGCGGCGCAGTGAACGATGAACTCCGCCACCGCCTCCACCGGCGGATACAACTCCGGGCGAATGCCGCCAGTGCGGATCTTCGCGCAGGCACCTGCTCCTGCCACGGCGGCGATCCCTCCGCGAGGATCGGACTGCCAGTCCACTTCAATGACGGGAAGAATCGACGGACCGAGAAGCTCAACAGCGTGTTCGACTCTGTCAGCATCGCCGCCCATTTTCAGTTCCGCCATATCAATGACCGGCTCCTCGTGGGGCGCATTGAAAGCATGAACAGCGTCAACCGCAGCAGCAAACTCGGGATCGTCGGCAGGCGGCAGCAAACCCGAGAGGCACCACGAGCCAAGATCCTCGACCCCGGCCGCGGCAGTGAACCGCGACAGAGACGCCGCTGGCGTAATGAACCTTGCGATCGCCCATTGCCATGGAAGGTCCAGAAGCTCGTCGTACTCCACAACGGCGGCGGGCATATCCAGGTCCGCCGGAGGAAACAAGCCGGCATAGTCAAAGAGACCGTTCAGAAGGGCGCTCAAAGTCGGTGGGAGGTCGCTCATGTCCCGCTTGGCTCCGGAAGACGATTGGCCAGACACCGATCGATGCGGTCCATCACCTCATCATGGCCAAGAATGGCAAGCGTGTCGAAAATCGGCGGGCTCACCGTGCCTCCGCTCACCGCCACTCGCAATGGCTGTGCAACCGAACCCAGTTTTCCATCGCAGTGCTCCTCGGCCCACGCCGAAACGGTTGCCTCCAGCGAATCCGCCGTCCACCCATCAAGCGAGGCAAGCGTCGGGCGAATCGCCTCCAGACGCTCATACCCGCATGGAGCCCCTTTGCACAGCGCCTTTCGTACGCCCTTCACATCCGGCCACAGGATGTCCGATGCCGAACGAATGAAGAACATGCCGGTGCGGACCGGATCGGCAAGCGTCTTACTTCGCTCCTTGTTGGAACGGGCAAACACATCAAATTGCTCGGGTGTCATACCGGACAAGAACGCCGGGTGCCATTCCTCGCAGTAGGACCGCAACCGATCAACAAAGGTGTCATCCGGCATCGCCTGAATAGCATCCAGATTGAACGCCAGCAGTTTCTGCCGGTCGAACTTTGCCGGCGACTTCACTATTCGATCAAGCGAAAAATGCTCGACAAGATAGTCGCTGTCGAATTGCTCCACATCGTTGCCCGGCGACCATCCGAGCAGCGCGAGGTAATTGACCAACACTTCAGGAAGGTATCCCGCCCGCCGAAAGTCACGGACATCGATCTCGGGCAATTCGATGCCAATCGCATCTGCGAGCGCCGTCGCGTCGGCGAGTCCGAGTTGCACGTCCTTGGATTCCAACCATGCATCCCATGCCTTGCAATCAACGGTATCCGGCGGCGGAGCCTCCAACCCCGCCTCTCGTACGGCACCACGCAGAGCCTTGTCGCGATCCCGCTTGGACATCTTCGATCCATCCGGATTGAAGATCAGGGAGATGTGCGCGTACACCGGCCTTCGGAAACCGAGCGCATCCTGCAGCAGCACATGCCTGGGCGTGTTGTTGAGATGTTCCTGGCCGCGAATGACATGCGTTACTCCCATGAGTTCGTCGTCAACCACGACCGCAAGGTGATAGGTCGGAGAGCCGTCGCCCTTTCGAATGACAAAGTCATCTACCTCGCTGGCCTCGGTGGCCACATCGCCAAGAACGGTGTCAGACACCGTGATACTCCCATCTGGAACGGCGAAACGAACGACATGCGGTCGACCCTCGGCAAGCCAGGCAGTCTCGTCTTCGGCTGACACTTCCGGTCGCTCATACCGATACGGTCTTCCTGCCTTTCGCGCCTCAGCACGTGCGGCACCGAGTTCCTCAGTCGTCTCGAACGCGCGGTAGGCATGGCCGCGATCGAGCAGGTCCGAAAGATAGGTGTCGTAGATGTCGTTTCTCGCCGATTGGCAGTACGGGCCCGAGTCGCCGCCGCCGCACCCCTTCCACTTCGGGCCTTCATCCCAGTCGATGCCCAGCCACTGCATGTCCTCCTGAAAGCCATCCACGGCTTCATCGCTGGACCGCTGTTGATCGGTGTCTTCAATGCGAAGCAGGAACTGGCCATTGCGACCGCGTGCAAACGCCCAGCAGAAGAGTGCGGTCCTTGCGCCGCCGACATGGAGATGCCCGGACGGGCTGGGCGCAAACCGTGTCTTGACATGCCCGTCAGTCACGCCGCGCTCCGCAGGAAACCCATTCGTCCAGCCAACAGTCGCACTGGTCCAGAACATGCATAGATAACAAAGCCGATCGCAACGGTCTCCTGGAACCACCAGATGACTAGTAGGATGATGATGACCGTCCCGGCAAGGAATCGGAATGACTGTGGACGATCAAAGTAGCGATTGACAAAGTGATCGTAGGGAATCGTGGACACCATCGCTATTGCGCACAACAACGCGACACCCGGCACCCCAAAGGCGTAGGCACGGCCAAGCCAGGCCCCTCCCGAGTCAACAGCGAGCAAGTGCTGATGAAGGATGATCAGTGCAGCCATCGTTCCCGCGGCGCCGGGCGAGGGCATCCCATGGAACGAGAGTCGGTCATTCGGGCAGCGATCAGGCTGCGTCTCGACATTGAACCTCGCAAGGCGCAGCGCTGCACAGCACACATAGACGGCGGCGATTCCCCAGACTACCTTGCCCCACGGTAAATCCGCCTCCGGACCAAGCATTGTCAGCTGTCCGTCATCGCCCAGATATCCCCGCACCAGACTCAACATCATGATGGCCGGCGCGACGCCGCAGGTCACAAGATCAGCCAGCGAATCGAGCGATGCACCGATCTCAGACACGCTGCGAGTCAACCTCGCGATGGATCCGTCGACGCTGTCGAGAATCATGCCGATAAACACCATGGCCCCGGCCATGGTCAGTCCACTCCAACCCCAAGGACCCTGCCAGGCCGGATCTTTGACGGCATAGTGGATCGCAGCGAACCCCGCGACGAGGTTGCCCAGGGTGAACAACAGTGGCCAGACAACCGTCGGCGGCATTCGCCGCCACGACCGGCCATTCAAGTCCCCTTCCGGCAGAGAGGACGGGAGCGATTCTCTTGGGCTTTCCGCGGTCATGAAGCCCCCATGCTACCAGCGGGACTCCTCCGATGAACACGCTTCAAACGCGATGAATGACACCATGTCCTCGTCCCCCTTCGGCCCACCCATGATCGCTTCGCCCAGCCGCATGGCCGCGGGACCCTCATCCTGGGGGCCGGTGATTTTGCCTGGCCCATGTCGCATCGGGACGGCTATCAGGAGCGCTTCGCCCGGCTTCAACATGCACTCGACTTCCAGTTCCTCGAACACTCGCGAATGCCGCGGCGGAGGAATCTCTCCCGGAATGGTCGCGACGGTCCCCGGTACATGCCAAACCGGGACAATCTGGAGGTACACATGGCGGCCGTTCTCCCGTTCCACCGTCCAACTTCTACCAAGAAGCGTCAACCATCCCCGATCCACGAGATAGGTCGTACCGCTGGCGGCAATGAGTACACCGGGCGCCGCGATCGCTGTCTGTTGCATGTCTCGCCACCGGTAGACCTGACCGTGCCAGTCCACCCGGCCCGGCTCGATGTCACCCACACTTGCCACAATGGCGGGCAGATCCAACATCTCCACCTTGCGAACAAACAGTCCGTCATTTTCCAGCCGCTGCGAACGCTCTGCAGGACATGCCTCTGAGCCCAGGTCGCCGAGGGTGCTCACAAGACCGTCTGCGTTTCCCTTGGCCAGGAATGACCGCACGACCAGCCCATCGCCACCCACTTCGACGCTCGCCTCAACTGCAAGAACATTCGTCGCAGTTGTCGCCTGCTGGGGAGCTCCACAGCCCGCGAGCGCGGTGCCGAGAATCCCCAGTAGATGAATCACGCCACGGGCGGGCCCCATCACGCAGGCTCGCACATGTTCAATGCGTCGATGAGTTGTCGCAGACGGCCATAACTGCGGCGAGTATGTGGCACGACGAGCCTCGGCAACTCCAGATGATCGGATTCGCCCGGCAGAGGACCGGTCTGTTGAATGCAGCCTTCTCGAATGATGTCATCGAATTGGCTGTTGAGTGCCTGAACGGACGCATCGTTGATGGAGAAGTTCATTCGGATGACGAAGTCGCTTCGCACATAGCGGCTGGAGTGGTACACGCGGTAGAACTGCGCAATGTGATCCGCGGCATCGGCGGGTGACTTTGCAACATGAAAGAACGAAAGGTCCTCTTCACTGATCATTTCGCGGCGCAGGAGATCCTCCGAGACATGCGCCGCCCAGTTGGACCAGTAGTCGTTGCCTTCACCTGCGCACAAGACGACGGGGAGAATATTGGACTTGCCGGTCTGCACCAGGGTCAGCGCCTCGAACAACTCGTCCTGCGTGCCGAACCCGCCGGGAAAGACCGCAACTGCATCCGCGTGGGTCATGAACATGAGCTTGCGGGTAAAGAAGTACCGGAAGTTGATCAACTTCGGATCGCCTTCGATGATGGCGTTGGCGGTTGTCTCGAATGGAAGGCGGATCGCGAGCCCAAAGCTCGCTTCTCGTTTCGGTCCTTCATGGCCTGCCTTCATGATGCCGTCACCAGCACCAGTAATCGCCATCCACCCCTGTTCCGCGATCAACTCGCTGAATCGTCTTGCCGCCTCGTAGTCTGCGTGTCCCTCTGGCGTGCGAGCGGATCCATAGATCGTCGCCTTCCGCACGCCCCGATACCTGTTGAACACGCGGTAGGCATACCGCATCTCCTTCAATGCGTGCGCAACCAGTTTGACCTGTCCGGAATCATGTCCTTCTCCGGCCATCTTCAGACAGGTCTCAATCATCTGGGCGATCAACTCGCAACGAATATCCTCCGAATCAAAGGACGAGGAATCCACCACCAGCTGTCGAATGTCATCTGCGGTCATTGTCATGAGCCCACTATCGTACGCATCTATCGGGAAGATGGGGCGAACGGGGGCAGGACCACTACCGAAACGGTCGGATCCAGCAGCGGCCCGCTGACATCCACGACGAAGAGGGCATCCGTGATGACACCGGCAATATCCCGGAGGCCCGCCCAACCCGCGCGTGGTTTGAGAATCGCATGTACTTCCATCTCCGGGTAGGCGATCGTGCCTGTGCCGGTCATGATGAACGGCGTTCCTGCGGCATCGCTGTCCTCCAGCCAGATACTCTCCAGAACCAGTTCGTCCCCCTGAAGATAGAGTTCGATGTCCGCATGATCAATCACATCCGCCGATGGCGGCGTGAACTCAAGAATCCGCAGTGCCCGCATCGACGCTGGAATAGTTGCGAGATTGCCATGCCGCACCTTCACCATTCCACGGCCACGGCGGCTGTTTGTGTTGCCACGATCGCCCGCCACCCCGAACCATGCTGTCAACGCTCCCTCCAGTCTTGCGACCGCGCCCTCGGCATCCTCGGTGGCAAGTTGCACGCCATCGAGCAGCACCGTGACATCGAACTCCGTCCGGTCGCCAATACCCACCGATCCGGTGACCGAAAGCACTCCCCCGCTCGACCAACCCCGCACACCCTCCACCCGCAGAATCCCCTCACCCGCGTCAAGTCGAAGAACTCCTCCTACATCCGTCACAGTGCGACCTGCCAATGACAACTGCTCCATGTCAAGACTCAAGTCAAGTTCAGAGAGCCGCTCCTTTTCATATGCCCCGTTGATATGCACCACGCCGTCAATGTCCTTCAATGGCAGTCCCGCAACAATGGATGTGTTGCGAATGTCCAGATCACCCTCGAAGACCACGCCAAGGTCATCGAACGACTCTCCGTACAGGCGGAGTTGTCCCTGACCTCGTTTGATCTCGCTTTGGCCACCACTCAGTTCAATGGCCTCGAATGTCGTACCAACACCCCCTGGGAGCACGGTGAGCAGGGCCGGGTCATCCGCTGGCCCCCGCCAATCCATCGACAACAGCCCGCCGATCTCCTGGCTGGTCTTGATCGTCCCACCAATACCGAATGCGCCTTCACCCAACTTGCCGCTGAATTCTTCCAGCCGCAAAATGCCCGGCTGGAATACAGCGCGGCCCTGTTCAAGTTGGATCTCAACTCGCCTGTCGCCGAAGTCCGCATGGAAACTGGTTGGCTGGAAGACCACATCGTAGTCAACCTCGCTCGCTTCGCCCCTGACATCAATGGTGGCGATGAAACGGCCTTCGGGGTCATAGGAATCGACGACGGCGGAAGCCCGCTCTCCGCCTGCAATTTCCGCAACACTCCGAATGAGCGGCAAGGCCATGTTGCCCGACTCCCAACCACCCTGCAGGTCGAGTGCCGCCTCTTCCGTCGCGGCACGCACCATGCCGTTCAAATGCAGCACGCCATCGCTTCGATCATCCGACGATGCAGCAAACCGAAATTCCTCGAATCGAATGTCGCCATCAACCACCCGGATCGTTCCTGACTCGGGAACAAGTTGTTCCGTTCCCCAAGCAGTATCCAACGAAACGGAGGTGGGTTCGGCAACCAACGTCAGTGAAACATCACCGTTGGTGTGGGCCACTGCAAATGCGGCATCCATTGTTCCTCGGGGCGACAGCACATGCCATGCGGATGCGAGCTTCTCGGCGGATTCCGGCGGCAGCACGTTTACCAACCGGTCGCTGACCGGCACGGCCTGTCCGACCATGTTCAACTCCAATTTCTCATGAGAGATCGACATGACACCGCTCATCTTGCACTCGCCGGACGTCGCAGAGGCCTTCGTCACTTCAATCCCCTCAGCGCTCACATTGATAAGCGCAGAGACATCACCCAACCAGAATCCGGCCGGCCAGAACGGACCCGCCGCGCCAATGGCGGTGGCCAGCGATGGCTGAAGAATCGATGTGCCATCTGACACGCCGACGGCGAACTCCGCGGCGATCCCGCCGTTCCCATCTGCGCCGATCTGGCCAGTGGCGGTCACCTTCCCTTGCAACCCCAGACCGTTGAGCAAGGCCAGCGCTGTCTGATAGGAGTCGCCCGCGAGCATTGACACTGATTGCACCAGTGTGGGTGTGATGGATTCTCGCGAGAGTTCGATGACCAGATCCGGAACGGGATCTGCTCCGTCGGGAAAGTCGACGCGTCCAGAGATCACCCCACGGCCACCTCCAGGTCCGTGAATCGGGACTGGTGACACTTCGCCAATGACAATGAATTCCTCGCCAACAACGACTTCGCCGGGACCGAGAACGACCGGATAGGGAAACTCGCGGTGCACGACACCGAGTCCATCAAAGAGGATCTTGCCCGTCACCGCTACATCGCTGTGCGGGCGCGACGCGATCGAGAATTCCAGATCGATGGTCCCACCCGGCTCGAAAGAACGCAGCACGCCCATTGCGGCCGACTGCCCCTGCTGCAAGCGGAGCCTTGCAACCTCCTCCGCAGGAGTATCGGAACCAATTTCGGCCAGCAATTTGCTGAGTGACACCTCTTGTTTCTTTGCTGCGCCGATCATCCCCGCATCCGGAAGCACGTTGTTTTCCGACAGCGAGGCAATCGCATCACTGTCGAAGAGACGATCCAGAAGATCCTGCAGCGTTGGCGACAGCGCCCTTCGGAGGGCCGCGTCGACTGGCGCATCCTGCACCATCAATGTGAGGTCCACAGTAGGTTCACTTGCAAGATTCAGCACGTCGCCCCAGATCTGCACGGTGGACGACCCTGCGCCGCGTGCTTGCAACGATTCGATCACGACATCGTCGTTCTTCACTGCGATGATTGCCTTCACGTCGTGCAGTGGATACCGGAACCACTCGTGTTCTCCAGCCCCCCCCTCGATCCTCACCTTTCCAATCAAGGAATCCTCGCCCTTCTTCCGCTCATAATTGAACTGAAGATCAAGAGCAAAGGTCTCAGCGGAGAACATCTGAAGAATCCGTCCGGCCATCTCGGGCAGATCAACCGCGCCGCGCCGCCCCGCACGCGAGTGCAGTCCTTCGATGTCCACCGACATCCGAACCGTTGCAAGTTCCAGCGCTTCCCCAATCCACTCCTCCGATGTTCTACCGGACATGGCGGGCAGATCCTCGATCTCAACACTCGCGCGGAATGGTACGCTGGCTGTTCCGGCATCGGAACTCGTCGATTCAAACACGCCGGCGAGATTCTCCACCTGCACCCCGCCACCGGCCAACCTGATGGTGCCGGAGTTCGCGCGAACTTTGGCCTCTCCAAGCATCGGCGTCAGCGATCCCGCCTCGTAATGTGTCCACGGCACTGCGGCAATTCGCGGAAGCAGCATCGTCATGTCCCCGACATCCATGCTGGCGACGAGCGAGCCGGATTCGTCCCGCGCAATCGCAACATCTGCCACTTCGCCCTGCAAACTGATTTCGCGAAGCCATGCAGACGCCGCTGGCGGGAGAATTCGGTAGAGCGTTTCATCGATCACCATGCCTTCAACATGAAGGCTGGGACCGCTGGCCAGCGTAGAAACCCGACCAGAGATATTCAATTCGCCGCCGTCCCCTGACATTTCAAATCGGTATTCGCCTTCTTCTGTCGTCCATCCGTGACCGTCAAAACCCTGTCGCTCAACCGCCCGCCAAGCACCCTGCTCGTAGATCCCGCTTTCGATCATGAACGAGTGGAGATGCATGTCGGGATAGCGGGGCGCACTGCCGCCGGGTGTGGAAGACCACTCGCCGTTGTCCTCGCTCATCCCCAATGCCATGACATTGAACATGGCCGGATCAGCGCCGCTTTCCCCGAGGCGAAATACGCCGCCGTCAACATCGACTCTCAGCAAGGAACTTCCAAAGAACGGGAGAGCTGGGCCATCGAAGTGCAGCTCCGCGGAGTCGATCTGCAGAACGCGTCCGCCGTCGCCCTCGATACCGGGCACGCGAAGTGCGAGATCATCCAATCGGATCGTGTTCCACCCATCCCATGATGCTCTGGCAATTGCCGCGTGCCCACCGAATGCTCTACCGACCGATGGCGAGAGAATGCCACCGAGCATGGACGGTCTCGTTGCAATGAATAGCCCCCCAACCACAATGACGATGAGACCGCTCGCCACGATCGCAATTGTGCGGCGGGACCGTCGCCAACCCCCTTGTCCTGCGGGCGATTCTGGCATCGTCAATCTCGGCGTGACCCGAAGGCCGCCTCCGCCACATCGATGGCTCGCCCCATCGCGGCAGCCTTGTTGATGGTCTCCTCCCACTCCCGCGAGGGATCGGAATCGATCACGATGCCCGCCCCGGCCTGCAGATCGATTCGCCATCCATCGGCATTCGCCTCAGCGACCGGTATCACCATCGTACGAAGCGCAATCGCGACATCCATGTCGCCGCCAAACCCGACCATGCCAATGCCGCCGGCGTAGGGACCGCGCCGGGTCGGCTCGAGTTCATCGATGATCTGCATGGCGCGGATTTTCGGGGCACCGCTGACGGTGCCAACTGGCAGCGTTGCCGCCAGCGCGTCCCATGAGTCGCGCCCGTCGGCCAATTGCCCTCGCACAGTCGAACTCAAGTGCATGACATGGCTGTAGCGTTCGACATCCATGACGCGAGTGATCTCAATGGAACCAAGTTCGCACACCGTCCCCAGATCGTTTCGCCCGAGATCAACGAGCATGACATGTTCCGCCTTCTCCTTGGCATCTGTTCTCAGATCGGCTTCGAGTTCGAGGTCTTCGGCAGGATCTGCGCTGCGTTTTCGGGTTCCGGCCAACGGCCGGTTGATCACCTCTCGACCCCGGCAGCGGCAGAGGATCTCCGGGCTGGATGCTGCGAGCATGACGCCCTCGGCCTGCAGGTAGATCATATAGGGACTCGGGTTGACGACCCGCAGGGCGCGGTAAATTTCAAATGGATCTACGAGTGTCCGCCTCTCCAGACGCTGCGAAAGAACAACTTGAAAGATGTCGCCGTCGGCGATGTATTCCCGGCATCGCTCCACCGCCGTCTCAAAGTCACTGCGAGTGAAATTGGAATCGGTTGGCTGCTCCGGTACTTCGCGCACATCGATGTCCACCAGCCCGGCTGGCATGTCCGGTGAAGGCGAGAGAAGTTGCCCCTCCAGCGCATCCAATGCTTCATCGGCCTGCGCCCATGCTTCTTCAGTATCGCCGTTGGAGACAATCGCATTGTGAACCATGTGCACGACTCCCGACACATGATCAAATACGACAATCGAGCGATAGAGCGCCATGTGCAAATCGGGGAGATGGCGGTCATCCGCTGGCGCGGAGGAGAACGGAATTGCGTCCAGCTCGCGAAAGCGAGCCGTGTCGTACCCGGCGAATCCAACCCACCCACCAATGAAGCTCGGCAGTGGCAGGTCGCCAGTCGCCAGGGGATCGGCCACTGTCCAATTTCCGGAGAGATCGCGGACCGTCCCGAGCGGATCTCCACCTTCGATCTCGCGGCGGCTGCCATTGGCGTGGTCGATCACCGCGACATCGCCTTGTCTGGCAATGACCTCCAGACAGGGCTGAGCCCCGAGATAGGAGTACCGGCCAACGTCAGTGCCGTTCTCGACCGATTCAAAGAGAAAACTCGGTGCCGCCCGATCGTCGGGGGCGACGAGACGCCGATACGCCATGACGGGCGTCAGATGATCCGCCATGAGGCGGCGAACCACCGGCACCACCGATGCCTCCGATGCTCGTGTCCGGAATTGATCTGGAACCGCGGTGGTCATGCGGTGACAGTGTAGAGACCAGTATCGGTGTCGGTCCCGGTGGTGTCAGACACCGGTACCGGACACCGTTTCCCTCGTACCGCTCTACACTGTCCCCAATGACCACAACAGACTGCGTTGTTCGGCTTCAAGGGGTGCGCCGCGACTACTGCAAGCCTGACGGCAGCATTCTGGTCGAAGCACTGCGGGGCATCGATCTGGAAGCAATGAGAGGCGAGTACATCGCCGTCATGGGCCCCTCGGGCTCCGGCAAGAGCACGCTCATGAACATCCTCGGGTGCCTTGACCGGCCCTCAGCGGGTTCCTATCAACTCGACGGCGTGGATGTCTCCCATTTGGACGACACTGCCCTCTCGGACATTCGAGGCCGCCGGATCGGCTTTGTCTTTCAGTCGTTCAACCTCATTTCCGAATTGACAATTGAGGAGAATGTGGAAGTTCCACTGTTCTATCAAGGTGTCGGGCCTACCGAGCGCCGCGAGCGGGCCGTCAAGATGCTCAACCGGGTCGGTCTTGGCGACAGGGTTTCCCACCGCCCGACGGAACTCTCCGGCGGTCAGCAACAACGAGCGGCCATAGCGCGGTCGTTGGTGGTGAAACCCGCCATGCTGCTTGCCGATGAACCAACAGGTAACCTCGACTCAGCCACCGGATCATCCATTCTTGCACTACTCGACGAACTGCACAAAGAGGGTCTGACGATGTTCGTCGTGACACATGACAGCAGGATCGCGGAGCGATGCCAGCGGATCATTCATCTTGAGGACGGGGCAATCGACTGCGACGCCAGCAACGGGACGGCGCAGTGACATGCGGGTATTGGGTATCGACCCCGGCCTCAACATCGCCGGCTATGGGTGCGTGGAACTCTCCTCGCCTGGCGACACGCCGCGGATCGTCGAAGCCGGCGCCATTCACCTGAAGCGGGGCGCATCGCTTCATTGGCGCCTCGGCCAACTCCACACAGCGCTCAGTGAGATCGTGGCCGAACTGCGTCCCGACCATCTTGCAGTCGAGCAGGTCTTTTCCCACGCCCGCCAGGTCCGAACCGCCATTCTGCTCGGCCATGCCCGCGGGGTCATCCTGCTCGCCGGAGTACAGGCAAACCTCCCGCTGACCGAATTTGCCCCAGCGACGATCAAGAAGGCCATCGCTGGCAACGGGCAGGCCACCAAGGGACAGATGCAGCACGCCGTTGCGAGCATTCTCGGTCTCAATGAGCCACCTGAACCGGCCGATGTCGCCGACGCTCTGGCCATCGCCATCACTGCGGCTACTCGGGAGGCATGCTGAGCACCATCCGCACGTGGGTACCGATCGGCGGGACGATCGCCGCGGCGACCTCCCATGATGGCTGCACGACATCGGCTCGATCCGGCACCACACGCTCGCATCCCACGACCTCGTCACCGAAGGTCACAAGGCCTACGATGGAGCCACTTCGATTCGCCGCATACCCGCGACTCTGCATCGAACCTGCAAATCTCCAATGAAGCGGCCCATCACCGATCACCCAGTTTGTCACTGGAAAGGTACGGCCACTGTGTTCAACGAGAACCTGTAGTGGATCGCCGTTTGGCGGGTGCAAATGTAACTCGCCAACGGCATCCAACTGCCATGCGCCTGGGTGTCCAGGCTTGAACCCCGCTGCAAGAAGGGCTGTGTGAATCAGATGCGGCGAGACATCGACCCGCAGCAGCGATTCGTGTTCTCTTGTGCCGCTGCTGCATGCAATCTGTTCCAGCCAACCCGCATCAAGACAGAGGGTCGCCGGGACGGACACCGATTTCCCGGGCATGATCACGAGCCCCTGCGCCAGAGTCACGCCTCGATCATGTCCGCAGGACACCGTCATCAACCACGCGAAGAGCACGAGCGTCCGCACACCTGAGCGTACCGCCGACCGCTGTTTCGATCGGGCAAAAAGAAAAAAGGCCCGGTAGATGCCGAAGCACCATACCGAGCCCTTCCGGGGGCAATTCAGGTCGCGGGCAAGGCCTCGCGACAGGGAAATCATACGCCCATGGCGGCCTGCGCCAAGGGGGTCCACGGTTTTTTTGCCGAAAAAACTCAACTCGGCGCAACGCCTCCTGATCGGCAGAATCGCCCTTTCTCTGGTACTGTGCCGCGTTCCCCTCATACACCCTTGGAGCGATTCTTCATGTTGAGTTCGAGCCTCTCGGTCCTTGTCCCCTTCCTCTGCTTTCTGGCCCTCGCGGGTTCTCCAGACGACCTCCTGCAGCGGTACTGCGTCGCCCGGGATTCCGTCCAAAACCAACGTGGGCTCACCCCGGGTGACCGCGAAACGCTGGCCGGCCTGTATGGCGAACTTTCATCCTGGTCAGAGGGCAACGACGATCCTCGGGTGACTGCGGCTGAACTTCAACTGGCGATCTGGCTCGGGAATCTGGATGACGCAGCGGATCGATTCAACACATTGACCACCATGCTTCCAGAGAACTCCGGCATTGCCCTTGCACGTGTTCGTTTTCTGCAAGACCGAATGGATGGAGATGTAGATGCGCTGTTTGCTGATGTCCGCCGCCGTTTTCCCAACGCGGCGGAAGTATCCGCAGCCTGGGCCGAATATCTGGATTCGAAGAACCGTTTCACGGATGCCATTGCAGCACTGCAGCCCGCGGCGAATGATCCGGCAACCCATGCGCAACTCGCCGAACTGTACTGGGCGGACAATCGCTTCGATGATGCGATCCAGCAACTGGACGCCATCGACGCAGCGTCTCTTGCCGCCGATCCCGGACTCAGCACGATTACCGGGCGCAGCAGAGACAAGTACGAGAAGGCGAGCAATGCTTGGGCCGAGGAGTCGGCCTTGAGAGATGGATCCTCCGATCTCCCCCAGGCACAGATCCTGACCGCTCGAGGTCCGATTACCCTTGAACTCTTCGAAGACCACGCCCCCAATACGGTTGCCAACTTCATTTCGCTCGCGGAGGAGGGGTACTACGACGGCACGCTCTTTCATCGCGTGCTGCCGAAGTTCATGGCGCAGGCCGGCGACCCGAACAGCAGGCCTGGCGCCGAGGGCTCACCGGGGAGCGGCGGCCCGGGGTATCTGATTGCCGACGAACACACTCGGGAAGATCATCGCAAACACTTCGCCGGCTCCCTCTCCATGGCAAAGACGCCAGCGCCCAATTCCGCTGGCAGCCAGTTCTTTCTGAACCATGTGCCAACACCGCATCTTGACGGTCAGCACACAGTGTTTGGACGCATCCTCGAAGGCCTTGATACTGCGAGGTCCCTGCAACAGGATGACGAAATCGTCACCATCACCGTCCTGCGGAAACGAGACCATGCCTATGAACCCGACCGGCTCGGACTCGACGGAAAGCCGGTTGCTCCGCAAGTTGATATTGATCCGGACGACCCTTCACGGCGACCCACGCTGAACGCGGACACCAAGCCGACGCCCTGATACCCTTCAGCCATGGCACAGGTACCTTCTGAAACTGCACTGGGGTATCAGGTACCGAGCGTGCGCCAATTCAGCGTCTTTCTGGAGAACCGGGTCGGCCGGTTGCTCGACCTGCTGCGGCACTTCGATGATGCGTCGCATGTGCATGTCGTCGGCCTGAATGTCATCGACTCTTCCGATCATGCCGTCATCCGCATGATTCCAGATCACTCTGACGCAGCACGGGAGATGCTGCGGGAATTCGGCATCGCATTCTCCGAGTCCGATGTTGTGATCGCCGCCATCAGCGAGAATCACTCGCTCGCGGACCTGTGCCTCTACCTGCTCGGAGCAGAGCTGAACATCCTTTTCATCTACTCTCTGCTCGTCCAGTCCATCGACGGTGATTCGTTGGTGGCCGTCGCCACCGACGACATGCAACTCGGTGGACAGTTGCTTCTGCGAAAGGGATTCAAACTGTTGGCCGAGTCTGATCTTCGCTGACGAAGATTGGCGCATGTACTGCGGGCAGAATGCCCTGTGCGGCGCATCGACCAAGAAACTTTGCAACAGCCTCGCGGCCACGCGCACCGAAGTCGAGTGTCCAGTGATTGACGTACATCTCGACGAATCGGTCGGTCGATGCCATGTCCAACCCCCGCCCCCATGTTGCAGCCCACCCAAGCGACTCATCCCTGTGGTCCATCGCATGTTTGATGGAACGCACAAGGAGGCCGGTCACCTCGCCGACAGTGCCCTCGCCATGGCGGGCATCGAGATCGCGAGCGATGGCGTTGCCTCCGAGCGGTAACGGCAAACCGGTCTCGCCCATCCACCAGTCGCCCAGATCGGCAACCATCGACAGCCCCTCGTCTTCGAAGGTCAACTGGCCTTCATGGATGACGACGCCCGCCTCGGCCTCGCCACTACGCACCGCGTCCATGATGCGATCGAACGGCACGGGTCGCCACTGCAAAGGGCGATCCCCTGCCATCAGACGCAGCGTCGCAAACGCCGTAGTCCGCTCGCCAGGCACTGCTATCACTGGATTTCCCTCCAACAACTCCTCCGGCGTCATGGTCTCGCGTGCGACGAGCTTCGGACCATATCCATCGCCAATTGACGCTCCGCATGCGGTCAGGTCGTACAGCGAGGCGACCCGCGGATACTGCGCAATGCTGATGGCAGTGATGTCGAAGACCCTGTCTTCCGCTCGTTCATTGAGTTCTTCGATGTCCGCTGTGACAAGTGAAAAGGCAAACCGACCGGTGTCGATCGCAGGGCCCGCATCACCAAACCCGATAAGGGGCCACCACATGAACGCATCATCCGGATCTGGACTGTGCGCGAGGGTGAGGCGAATTTCGTCGCGGCTCATGTTGTCTCTGCCCCATCCAATCGCTCTTTGAGCGCCCGCCGAAGAACTTTGCCGGTTGGATTGCGTGGCAGTTCGTCGAGCACCACCACTTCGCGAGGCACCTTGAAGGACGCAAGTCGCTCACGGCACCAGGCACGCAATGCCTGCGGATCGCAAACCGCATCCTCGGCCGCCTCCACGAAACCCACCGCGACCTCGCCGCGTGAAGGGTCGGCGCGGCCAACGACACCCGCGGCGTGCACCGCCGGATGCGCAGCCAGCACATCCTCAATTTCTCGCGGGAAGACATTCTCACCTCCGATGATCAGCATCTCCTTGATTCGCCCGGTGATGCGCAAAAATCCATCGTCATCCATCGCGCCCATGTCGCCCGTGCGAAAGAACCCGTCGTCGTCGAACACCGCTGCGGTCTCCTCGGGCAGCCGGTAGTAGCCACCCATGACATTCGGCCCCCTTATCCGCACTTCGCCATCGACGATTCGCTCCTCCACACCGGCCACAGGCATCCCCACGCTTCCTCGCCGTTCCTCATGGGGGCGGCACCAATTGGTGACCGGCGCGGTCTCCGTCAATCCGTACCCTTCGCAGATCGTCACGCCAAATCGCTCCTTGAAACCGAGATAGACCGGATCCGGCAGCGCTTCGCCCCCCGAGACGATGTACTTCAGTGAACGGAAGTCATCTGCCTCTGCATCCTTGCTCGCCAGCAGCGCGTTGTACATCGACGGAATGGCGAGCATGGCCGTCGGGCGATGGGACCGTAGAAGAGCAAGGGTTCGCCGAGGATTGAATCTCGCGCTATAGAAAGCCGGTGCGCCAACCGCCGCTGGAAGCAGCGTCGTCACGGTAAAGCCGAAACTGTGGAACTGCGGAAGCAGGCCGAGAAAGGAGTCCTTCCCAGTGAACCCCGCCCACTGTCTGCACTGATCAACATTCGCCGCAAGGTTTGCCGCGCTCAACATGACCCCCTTCGGCTTCCCGGATGTTCCCGATGTGTACAGGATGGCCGCCAGATGGTCTTCATCGCAGTGCGCCGCACGCCGAATCGGTGGCAAGCCGCTGAAGGAACACTCTTCCAGGAGCATTGGCGACACGCCGCTGGGCAGTTCGCCCCCGATCATGTCGAGCATCGGCCCAACTGTCACGACCGTATCCGCACCGCAATCCTTGAGAATGTAGGCCAGTTCCTCCCGGCTGAGGAGGAAGTTGAGCGGCACGATTGTCCGCCCAAGCGTCCAGGCCGCGGCCATCACGGCGGGGAAGATGCCGCTGGTCGGCAGCAGCGAAGCAATGTGCGGAGCCGATGTGCGGGATGCGACTTCGCGAGCAAGATGCCACGCAGCGATCTGAAGGTGCATGCCTCGCCACGAACGTTGATCGTCCACGATAAGTACTCGCAGGGGCTGCCGTCGCCAGGATCGAAGCATGGAATGGAGAAGTTGCATGGGCAGGGCCTCCCACCGGATTCGATACGATACCCGCGGAAGGATCCCAATGATGACCACGATGCGATGGACCGCTCTCTGCCTCCTCCTGCTCTTGCAGTTCGGCTGTGCCGGACCATCCCCGATAGATCGCTCCGTTCAGGCCTACGACAAGGGTGATTTCACCATGTCGAGGATCTGGGCGACCAAGGCACTTGCCGGGAAGGCCACGCATGACGAAGCGGCGTACATGATCGGACTCTCCGAGTACCAACTCGACCACATGGAAGAAGCATTGCGATCGTTCCGAACGGCCTCGGAATCGCAAGAAGCGAATGTTCGCGGGCCGGCGCTTGCCATGGTGGCACAAACGCTGAAGAAGCAGGGCGACCATGCGGCCGCGGAAGTCGCCATGCAAGTTGCAGTCGCGGACTTGGCCGGACCCGATCGAGCGCAAGCCTTGACAAGAGTGCGGAAACCGACCGTGCTCGATGGGCGGCAGTTCAGTCTGCAGTTCGGCGCCTACCGCAACCATGCCAATGCAACTGTTGCAGCAGACACCATTGCGGGCGAACTCCGGGGAAGCGACCTGCCCATGCCCCGCGTGAGTGAAGGAACAGACCGGCTCGGCCGCGAACTCTACTTCGTCCGCGTGGGCGTATTTCAGAGCCGCGACACCGCATCGCTTCGAAGACAGCGGGGCGATCTGCCGCCATGCATCGTCGTATCCGTGCAGGAATAGTCGTGACGCAGGAGTTTCCCTTCATCCCACTTGACTTCTCGATCCCGGGTGACCCGGAGGCCGCGTCGACTGAGTTTCTCGCTTTCATGCAGCGGCGGCGAACAGTACGCGAGTTCTCAAGTCGCCCGGTTTCCCAAGCGTTGATCGAGCGTGCCATCACAACTGCGGGTACTGCGCCGAGTGGGGCACACAAACAGCCGTGGCGGTTTGTCGCCGTGAAGGATCCGAACATCAAGAAGGAGATTCGCGCTGCAGCCGAATTGGAGGAACGGGAGTTTTACCAACGCCGCGCTTCGGACACCTGGCTGCAGGATCTGCACCCTTTTCGAACCGATGCGAACAAACCGTTTCTTGAGACGGCCCCTTGGCTCATTGCCGTCTTCAAGTGCATGAAGGATCTCTCGCCGGACACCGATTCCGAACAGGTGTACTACGTCAATGAGTCGGTCGGTATTGCGGTGGGTTTTCTGCTGGCCGCATTGCACCATGCGGGGCTGGTCGCCTTGACCCACACGCCGAGCCCAATGAAGTTTCTTGGCACGATCCTGGGGCGGCCGGCCTACGAGCGGCCTTTTCTTCTGATCCCCGTCGGCTGGCCGGCTGATGATTGCACGGTGCCGGACATCCATCGAAAGAGGCTCGACGAGATCATGATCGTTGACCGCCCAGAATCTTCTGGCTGATCTGCCCCGCCAGAACGAGCCCTCAAAAAAAGAACAGGTCCCCTGCCGGCCAGGGGACCCATTGTTCGTTTGGGAAACTGAAGAGACTGATTTGACGCAACCTGCAGCGTGGAAGCGATGCTGCCTGTTACACACTCTCTTTCTCAGGCCGTCTTCATTCCCTTCTCTACCTAGTCTGCTGTGGCATCGCACACACCCCAGCAGATCATTGTTGGCCGGGCAGAACCCGACCGCAGGATGCCCGTCTCACTGATTCGCCTATTCCGCCGAAGCGGCATGGCGATTCATATCCGGCAGGACAACCCACATGCACAATGAGGCCCTTGTGGGCCCATGTCAACCGCGTAAGTGCTATTTTTTGGCGGGATTACTACGAATATCGCCCAGTTTATCCAGCAGTAAAAACATGTCTTCTGGACGGGAATAGGCCTGAGCGCTGAGCCGAAGCACAGTGCCGCCTTTCCAGGCGTAGGAGGGCACTTCGATGGCGTGGTCGGCGTACAGCTGCTCCCGCAGGGCGGTATCGGGGAAACGGTCGGCCAGATCCTTCGGCAGCCTCACAGCGGCCATGCTCCCGAGCATGCTGCCGTCAAGGGGGCTGAGCGGTTCCACCTCCCAGGCATCAACCAACTGTTCATGCATCCAGATCGCCAGTTCATGATTGTGGCGGCGAATAGCGTCCCAGCCGGTCCTTGCGCCGATCTCGATTGCCGTCTCCACGCTGAGCCATGGTGTCACATCCATCGTCCCCTGCCATTGAAATGCCTTGCTGTAGGCCTCGTTGACCGGGTGGCTGGCCGACATGGGCCGAGTGGTCTCTCGCCACTGCGGAGCTGTCCAAAGCACCCCGGCACCGATCGGCGCGCAGACCCACTTGTGGAGATTGGCGGCGTACCAGTCCGGCCGGAGCTCCGCAATATTCAGGTCCAGCATGCCCGGAGCGTGCGCGCCATCAATCAGCACCGGAATCCCCCGCTCGCGGCAGGCGGCGATGATCTTGGCAATTGGAAAGACAATGCCCGTGCAAGAGGACACATGGTCGACCACCAGAAGTTTGGTTTCGTCCCGCAGACCCTCCATAACCGCCTTGGCGATCGCGTCAGGAGCCGCACACGGGACCGGAATGGTGATTTCGCGATAGGTCCCCCCGGCGTAAGCCGCCACCTTTTCGAGCAATCGCCGAATGCCGTTGTACACCTCGTTGGTGGTGACAATCTCCGCCCCCGGGGCAAGTTCAAGAGAACGGGCAACGCAGCCGATGGCCGTCGTAGCATTTGTCACGAATCCCAGCCCCTCCGCCTCGGCTCCGATGAATGCCGCGACAACCGCCATTGCCCGCGAGTACCGCTCTGCCCCTTCACGATCGAGAAAGGTGATCGGTTCATGCTCCAGACGCCTCCGAAGGGCCTCCTGGTGCATGGCCACTTCCCTGCGGCGAGCGCCGAAACTGCCGTGGTTCAGGTATGTCACCCCATCCCCCAGCAGCCATTCACCTCGTTCTCCAAACGGCATCACTGGTGACGGCGGTCGATTCATTTCCCCATCCTAGCCACGCACCTGCCACTTTCACGACTGCTAGAACCGGGCCCTCCGAGAGAGACCTCCAGTTGAGCGCCCACAACGGTGCTGCCCTTCCGGAACGAATTCGAGACTCACCTTCTGGACATTCGGTGCGTGTTTGGTTAACATTTCCCTATCAAAATTGCCGACAAAACCTCAAGCCCAACACCTCGGCCGGTCGAACTTGTTCCGGCGACACGCCAAGCCCACAACATGTGGGGGTGGGTCCGCCTCACGGCCGCGAGGGAAGGGGTCGTGAGCGCGGTCAGGGCATCCCCACGCAGACCGCGACTGCGGAGACAGGATTCGATTGATGCAGGCACCTCTCGTTCAACTCGGCCCCGCTGCCCCGTACGGCACAACCATTCACGCCCGTGGAGGGCAATTGCTTGCCGTGCAGGGCGGGCGACCCACGGACCGGCCCACCCGCAACAGCCCCCGCATTGGACGCTCGCTCCTGGACCGGCTGCTCCGCATCGACCGCGTCGCCCTCTCGCCAGCGGCCTCCGCTGCCGCGACATGGGACACCATTGCCGCCTCTGCCAACAGTCGTCCCCTCCCGCATCCCGTTCGGAACCGCGTCAGCCACCTCACATCACCGACTTCGCGCGACGATGTCCTTCGGGCCAAACGCCGCGCACGGCAACTCGCGCTCTTCGGTCATTCCACCCGACCCAATACCAAACTGGAGCCTTCCCATGAACCTGACCCCAAAGCAACTCGAGGTCCTGGAGTTGATTCAACAGTACCGGGAGCGATACGGTTACGCACCGACGATGCAGGAATTGGCCGACCAATTGCATGTCAGCAAGGTCACCGTCTTCGAGCGGGTCGAGTCTTTGGTGCGAAAAGGCGCGCTCCTTCGGCAGCCCAACAAGGCACGCTCTTTGGAATTGGCTGATGGCGTTTCGCTGCCCAACACCTCACCGATGCAAGTACCGCTGGTTGGTCGCATCGCCGCCGGACACCCGATAGAACGATGCCAGGATGGCGACACACTCGACATGGAAGCCATGCTCGCGCCGCGGCCCGGGCAGCAAGGCGACACGTTCGCCCTGCTTGTTGAAGGCGATTCCATGCGCGATGAAGGCATCCTTGACGGCGATTATGTCCTGATCGAACAACGATCCACAGCGAGAAATGGCGATCGCGTGGTGGCGCTTCTCCCAGACGGCGAGACCACGCTCAAGACCTTTTACCGCGAGGGATCATCCATTCGCCTCCAACCGGCGAATCCGGACTTCGAGGCGATCATCGTCGACACGTGCGATGTCCAGGGTGTCGTCACAGGCGTACTGCGACGCTATTGAGGCATGCGTCCACCAGGTCTGACGGATCGGAGAGTACGCCAGCCCACCCCTCTCGCAGTGCGCGTATGCAACCGCCTGAGGCAGGCGCATCCACCCGGCCGGGAATAACCAGCGCATCCCGGCCCATATCCTCTACGGCGATCCTCGCCGTAATGAGAGCGCCGCTCCTCCAGGCAGCCTCCATTATTCCTACGGCCGCGCTCAGCCCGGCAATGATCCGATTCCGCCGCGGAAAGTTTCCTGGCCGCGGCTCGCGATCGCACCGGAACTCGCTCATGACGCATCCGCCCTGTTCAGCAATGGCATCGAACAGTGTCTCGTGCTCCGGCGGATAGGGCACGCCATGTCCTGAGCCCAATACCGCAATGGTCGCGCCACCGGCCCGCAGGGCCCCGCGGTGGGCGGCCGCGTCAATGCCGCGTGCGCCGCCGGATACAGTCGTCACGCCGGCAACTGATAGCGCAACTGCACATCGCTTTGCCTGCACTCGGCCATACTCGGTACATCGGCGAGCACCTACAATCGCCCCAGCGCACCCACCTGGCAGTTCACCCCGAATCCAGAGGACCGCAGGAGACACCGGCAGGGCCCGGAGCAAGGCGGGGTAACCGTCATCCGTGACAAGTACGATCCCCGCCCCGCTTCGCTCCGCCGATTGCTGCAGCGCGGAGATATCGATCTGGTCCATTCGCTCTCGCAGAAGTTCGCACCCCCGCCCCGGCAACCACTCCGCCGCATCACCGCATTTCACCGCCAACGCCGCGGCCTCCACGCCACCGGCCTTGTCCACGAGCAATCGAAGCGTGTCCGCGCCCAACCCGTCCACTCCAAGCAGCCGCGCAGCAGCCTCCCCGAATTCGTCAATCACATGCACGACGAAGCGAGCCTACCGCGCGGTAGCGGCTACCGGCCCGCATGCTGCGGAAGATCGTGACGGTACGACTGGTCCCCAGATCAAACCCACGAAAACGCAAAACGAACCGACTGCCGCGATCCAGAGTCGCCCGCGGCCTTGCGTCCATCGCGTCAGGAACGATGCCGGAGATTCGTGCAGGCTGATCGGCACGGCGGTTTGTGAGCGCCGGCTCAGCCACTCGAGAGGTGTGCCCGCGGCCCCGGGGTCGCGGAGCACGAGCGTACCTTCGCCGGTGCGGTTCATCTGCATGTCAGCGACCCTGAGCATGAGGGTCTCGTCGCCCCCGTCCAGATCATCCAAAAACCGTTGATGCACGGCGATCCGCTCAAGCAGACGTGCGTGTTGTCCTTGGAGCGCGTCGACCCGGGCCTGAAGTCCCCGGAGTTCCTGTTCTGCCGGGACGACGATTGCGGCCATGACCAACGCCAAGCCGGCAAGGAGAAACAGCCAGCCGCAGATCGTGGAGAGCGGTGATGGGGAGGGCTCGGGCACTACGGCCTCTATCGGCAGTCGCGGCCATCGCCGTGCAGAGGCGAAGTCTTGACCGCGGGCGTCCACGGTTCGTATACTGCCCGACCCTATTGCGGGGTAGAGCAGTCTGGTAGCTCGTCAGGCTCATAACCTGAAGGTCGCAGGTTCGAATCCTGTCCCCGCTATTTAAAAAAGGTACCCTTGTGGTGCCTTTTTTGAATACTG
>CAZJIB010000004.1:0-131011 GCA_964546085.1 uncultured Isosphaeraceae bacterium | reverse complement strand
GTCTGGGTTTTCGAGCAGGTCGATAACGGTGCGGAGGAAGCGGGCGCCCTCGGCACCATCCACGACACGGTGGTCGCAACTGAGGCTCAGCGGCAGCACCTTGCCGGCGTAGAAGGTTCCGTCCTTCGTCAGTACGCGCTCCTTGGCACGGCCGACGCCGAGGATCGCCACTTCCGGATAGTTGATGATCGGTGTCGTAAACATCCCACCGCAACTGCCGACATTCGAAATGGTAAACGTGCCTCCGGACAATTCTTCGGGCTTGACCGAGCGATCCCGGCAGCCACCGGCAAGCCTCGCCACTTCATCGGCGAGCTGCACTGGGCTCAGCGTGTCGGCATTCTTGACGACCGCGACCATCAGACCCTGATCGGTGTCGACCGCGCACCCGATGTTGATGACGCTGTGCACGAGTATCTCGTCGACGAAGTCATCCACGGTGGCGTTGAGAATCGGGTGTTTCTTCAGCCCACGGCACACGCCCGTCATGACGAACGGCAGGAGGCTCATCTTTCGTCCGATCATCTCGCTGAGCGATACCCGCCGCTTGTCCAGCTCGGTGACATCCGCTTCATCGACAACCTGGAAGTGTGCGGCCGTCTTCAAACTGTGACACAGCGACTCGGCAATCTTTCGGCGAATGCCGCGGAACGGGATTCGCTCGGCGACACCTTCCTGCGGCACGCTGACGCGGGTGGCCAGCGGGGCGGTTGGTTCCGGGGATTCGGGCGCGAGGTTTGGCGGGGACGCCGTGACGCTGTGCGCCATCGCCTCGACATCTGATGCCGTGACGCGGCCACCACGGCCTGTTGGCGCTACTGACTGCAGATTGACATCGAGATCGCGTGCAAGTCTCCGCACCGCCGGCGTGGCCATGGGTTTTCCGGTCGTTGGATCCGGTGTCCTCGCAAAACTCTTGGGCATTGCCATGTCGGACTCGACTGCGCCGACAACGCAGCCGGTATTTGGCGTCGCGTCGTCAACAACCGGCGACTCAGATCCGGAAGTCGCGTAACTCACCAATTTGTTTCCAACCAGAAGCGTCTCGCCCGGTTCGCCGTGGAGCGAGGCAATCGTGCCGGACCACGGGCTGGGTACTTCGACCAGCGCCTTGTCGGTTTCCATTTCAGCGAGCGTCTGGTGTTCTGCCACATCATCGCCGACCCGTACACACCACTTGATGAGTTCAGCCTCGTGCACACCTTCTCCGAGGTCCGGAAGAATGAAGTGCGACTTGTCGGCTGGCTGGCTGATGGTCATGGGCTGTCTACGATTTGGATTCGCCACGCCTCTGCGGCAGATCCGAAAAAACGCATCTCTCTCAATACGCTAGCGTCTCGGCGATCGCCTTGCCGATTCGCTCGGCATCGGGAAGGTACTCAAGTTCCAGTTTGTAGTACGGCATTACCGTGTCGAACCCACAGACTCGCTGCACCGGCGCTTCGAGATGCAGGAAACACTGTTCCATTACGCCCGCAGCAATCTCTGCGCCGAGTCCGGCGGTCTTGGGTGCTTCGTGCACAACGATGCACCGGCCAGTCTTTGAAACCGATGCTGCGATCGTGTCCATGTCGATCGGCGAGATGGTCCGCAGATCAATCAGTTCAATTGACTGCTCGGATTGTTCGATTGCGTTCATGCACGGAATGATGGTCGCGCCCCACGAAACCATGGTGACTTCCTCACCCTCACACACGACTCTCGCTTCGCCGATGGGCACCGTGTACTCGTCCTCCGGCACTTCCTCTCTGAACGCGCGGTAAATGCGTTTGGGTTCGAAGAACACGACGGGGTTCGGGTCGCGAATGGCGCTGATGAGCAGGCCCTTTGCGTCGTAGGGGGACGAAGGCATGACCACCTTCAGCCCGGGCGTGTGGGTGTAGATGGCCTCGGGACTGTCGCTGTGGTGCTCGGGCGCGTGGATGCCGCCACCCACGGGGACGCGGAGGACCATCGGAATTGTGATGGCGCCGCGCGTTCTGCTGCGATACCGCGCTGCCTGATTCGTCAACTGGTCAAAGGCGGGTCCGAGGAATCCCTCGAACTGAATCTCGGCGACCGGCCGCAGTCCACCCATGGCCAGTCCGACTGCCGTGCCGACAATGCCCGACTCGGCGAGCGGTGTATCGACGACCCGTTTGTCGCCGAATCGCTGGTGCAATCCTTCCGTCACGCGGAACACGCCGCCGTTGACACCGACATCTTCTCCGAGCACGAGCACACGCTCGTCCTTCTCCATCTCCTGAATGAGGGCGAGGTTGATGGCCTGTACAAGTGTGAGGTTGGCCATCAGCGCTCCTCCCTGACTCGCTTGGGCGATTCGACTTGCGCCGGATCCTGCCCAAGACTACTCGTCCGCATGGTCTGTCGCTGCACCTTCAGTTGTGACGAGATGCCGTCGTACATCGTGTCGAAGATGTCGGTCGTTGCCGGGGCATCAATCTCCTCAGCTCGCTTGACTGCCGCTGCAACTTCCGTCTCCGCCCACGCCTCGGCTTCCTCCTGCTGCGGAGCGTTCCAAAGGCCGCGCGTTTCAAGGTAGGTTCGGAGGCGTCGAACAGGGTCCTTTGCCTGCCACGCGTCAACCTCCGACTCCTCGCGGTATCGGCGAGCGTCGTCTGCCGTCGTGTGATCGCCGAGCCGATAGGTGGTCGCTTCGATGAAGGTGGGGCGATTGTGGGTACGGGCCCGCGCGGTGGCGTCTCGCATGACTTTGACGACCGCAAAAATGTCGTTACCGTCGACCTGCACACAATCCATGCCGTAGGCGAGCCCACGCTGCGCCACCGTCGGCGCCGAACATTGAATTCTGGTTGGCGTGGAGATGGCCCAGCCGTTGTTCTGACAGAAGAAGATGACCGGAATGTCGAGGTTCGCGGCGAAGTTGGCCGCTTCGTGAAAGTCGCCTTCGCTCGATGCGCCATCGCCGAAGAAGGTGCAGGCGATCGCGCCGTCACCTCGATATTTGGAGGACCATGCGAGCCCGGTTGCGTGCAGCATCTGGGAGCCAATCGCGATTGCCAGCGGCGTCACATTGATGCCATCGGGAATCCGGTTTCCTCGCTCGTCGCCCATCCAGTGCAGCAGAATCGATTCCATCGGAAGGCCACGCCAGAAGAGCCCCGCGTTCTCGCGATAGCAGGTGACCATCCAGTCCTTGTCATCCAGCACATAGGCGGCGCCAAGGGATGTAGCTTCCTGCCCGCGGTTCTCCGGGTATGTACCCATGCGGCCGGATCGTTGCAGTTTGAACGCGATGACATCGAACTGCCGGCACAGCAGCATGTGTCGATACATGGCAACCAGATCGTCGTCCGGGATCAGCCCGTCGCCGAGCTCGGCATCGAAGTTCCCGTGCTCGTCGAGAATGGACACGCGGTCAATGCAAGTCTCGAATACTTTCTCAACCGGCATGCACCTGCTCCTGCCGGCCCTCGCTGATTCTCGCGTCGGCAAGTGCCACTGCGGCCGCGAATGTCGACTCCTGTGTTTCGCTGTCACGGAGCACACTGCGGGTTGTGTCGTAGATCGCATCGTTGCGGGTGTTGAGTTCCTCGCGTGACATGCCCAGATGCAACCCGGCGAGTTCGATCAGTCCACCAGCGTTGACCACGAAGTCCGGCCCGTACAGGATGCCGGCGGTCTTCAACGCCACGGCATCCTCTTCCGGATCGTCGAGAATGTTGTTGGCGGCGCCGCAGAGAATGCTACAGCGAAGGTGCGGGACCGCACCGCCGTCGATCGCGGCACCGAGTGCGCACGGGGCGAGGATGTCACATTTCGTCGTGAGGACGTCATCAGGGTGGACCGCCGTGCAGTCCAGTTCCTCGACCATGGCATCAACCTTCTTCTTCTCGATGTCCGAGACGATGAGCGTCGCGCCGGCATCGTGGAGCATGCGGGCGAGGTTCTGCCCAACCTGGCCGACACCTTGAATTGCGACAGTGAGCCCTTCGAAAGATTCCTCGCGCCCGGCATGGGCCAGACATGCTCGCATACCGTTGTAGGCGCCTCTTGCCGTCCACGGCGATGGGTCGCCACCGCGAGAGAGCGTTTCGCCGCCCATGACATGCTTTGTCTCCATTGCCATCCAGTCGATGAACTGAATGTCGACGCCGACATCCTCAGCGGCAATGTACGCACCGTTGAAGGTGTCTACGAATCGGCCCATGGCACGGGCCTCCGCCATTGTGCGTTCCTGACTTCGGTGGGACTTGAGGATCACGCTCTTTGCGCCGCCCATGGGTAGACCGGCCGCGGCAGCCTTTCGCGTCATGCCGCGGGAGAGGCGCAGAACATCGTAGATTGCCGATTCTTCGTTCTCGTAATACCAGCGCCGCGTGCCGCCGAGCGCGTTACCAAGTGCAGTCGAGTGAATGGCGATGATTGCACGAAGACCAGTCGCTGGATCGTGATGAAAGCAGAGCCGCTCGTGGCCGCACTGGGTCAACTCGTCGAACAGGGGGTACTGGTGATCCATAGGAGTCAACTCGGGCTCACTTTCTCTGTGGTCTCGCTGATGTTTTCCACGGGAGCAGCATAGGTCGATCCGCCCCCGAACTGTCTGATGTGGCTCTGATCGCACACCTTGCCGGTTCCGCGGACCTCCAGGTCCGGTGTCTTCTCCGGAATATAGAAGTCGGCATTGGGCAGGTCTGCGATGGAATCCCATGCGGCGTCACCCGCAAGCCGCATCGCGGCGTCAGGGTTTTGTCGCAAGGCTTGCGTCCAACCAGCAATCTTGTACTGACCGTAGGCGACGATGTAGTCGACCATGGCTCGCTCGCGTGCAATGCGGGTATCGTCGTCCGAGGTACGAATAGTCTGGTCGAGTTTGGAGAGGGAGCACGCGATCGCATGGATCCAGATGGCGGTCCAGCTGAGCCGGTACTGCGTTGTCTGGTTCGTGATGAGATCCTCGGCCTTCTCCTTGAACATCAACTTGACCTGATGACTGAACTCGCGAATGAGGTTGACGAGTGTGCGGCCGTGCGATGCCAGTGACGGATGAAGTTTCGGTACGCGCGGCGCCCGGCGGCGAACACCGAGAAAGAGTTCCAGGCCGATGCGCATGGCAGCAGGAAGGTGCTTCAACGGGTTGGCCTTGACTTCCAGCATGTATTCGCCGAGTTGCTTTGATCCGTATGCGAAGACGAAACTGTGCATGACCTCGTTCGCACCCTCGACGATGGTGTTGATGCGAGAGTCGCGCCAGAGCCGCTCCAGTTCATTCTCGATCATGTAGCCTTCGCCGCCCATGACCTGCATCGATTCATTCGTGCAACGAAAACCAAGTTCGGAACAGAACACCTTGCAGATGGCCGTCTCGAGCATGATGTCCTCATCGTCTCGATCGACCATGCCGGTGGTCACGTAGAGCATGGCGTCCATTGCGTAACAGAACGCGCCCATTCGCGCCAGACGCTCGCGGGTCATTTCGAATTCGCCGATGGGGCGGTCGAACTGGTAGCGGTACTGCGCCCACTTCGTGCCCTGTTCATAGGCGACCTGGCCGGCACCGACCATGCCGGCGGCCAGCGTGCAGCGTCCCCAGTTGAGGCATGTCAGGGCGACATTGATGCCCTTCCCCTCCTTGTGCAGAAGATTTGCGATTGGAACTTTCACATCGGTAAACCGCACGCGTCCCTGCCATGTGCCGCGGATACCGCACTTCGAGCGGTTTCGGCTGAAGATGTCCACGCCTTTCATGTCAGGCGTCACGATGAGCGCGTTGAATTTCTCCTTGGACTTACCGGTCTTTGGGTCGGTCATGGTGTAGCGGGCCATGACGGTGAACATGCACGCCTGCGCGGCCGATGTTGCCCACTTCTTCTCACCGTTGATGATGTAGAACTCGCCGCAGTCGCTCAGGACGCAGGTGGTTTCCTGTCCCTGTGCATCGCAGCCGACCTGTGGTTCGGAGAGGCAGAATGCGCTGAGAGCGTCATTGGAAATCTGCGGCAGCCAGGTTTGTTTTTGTTCCTCTGTGCCGAAGAGCGAGACAGCATTGCAGCCGATCGACAAGTGGGCGGACACCATGACGGCAGTGGAGCCGCAGGATCGCCCGATCCGCTCAAGTACGCGGTTGTAACTCGTAACGTCGAAGCCACCACCGCCGTACTCCTGCGGGACGATCATGCCGAGCACGCCGATCTTGAAGAGCCGGCCGATGACCCACTGTGGTATTTCCTGCTCTTCATCAATTTCAATCGTCGGGTGTTCGGTGCGGAAGTAGTCGTCAAGTTCGGCGAGCAGAGCGTCGCATCGGGAACGCTCTTCGCTGCTCTCGACTGGGTAGGGAAAGACGAGTTCCTCGCGGAGGTTGCCCCAGAAGATGTTCTTGACGAAGCCCATCGTTTCGGGATCCGGGCCGAGCATCTCCTGCGCATTCTTGATCTGCTTGATGTCCCGTTCCGAGACATTCTTGAGTTGGCTGGTAAGGTCGGGCTTGCTCACGATGTACGGTTCCTCGCAAAGAATGCAGTCAAACGCTGTCGGGCGGTTTCAGTACTTCGCAGCCGGACCAGTTCACATTGTTCCATGGCGACGGCGGCAGCCCAGCCTTCGCCGAGCCCGGTTTCCGCTGCGGCGAAGACTGCGCCGGCGGCTTCGGTTTGTTCAACTTGGTCGATAGAGGCTGCGAGTGCGAGCGCGACGCGATCGGCGTCCTGCGGACCGATGCAGCGAAGTGGGCTGGGGCTGCTGCGGGTAGCGAGGAACGCCTCGGCTGCGGGAAGAAGATCCGCCGGGGTTTCAACAAGGGTGTCGGCGAGGCCTTCGGGGAGGGCGTCGCTCTTGAAGGTTGCGCCGGTTGCCGCGGCGGCGAATGCGGTGGTTGGGTCAATGCGTGCGGGCAGCGTCTGCGTGCCACCCCAGCCGGGGCAGAGGCCCAAGCCTGCTTCCGGAAGGCCCACCTGATATGGCTTGCCGTTGTTGCCGTGCTCCGAAAAGACGAGACCGTCGCAATGCATGGCCAGTTCCAGCCCGCCGCCGAGGACTGCGCCGTTGATGGCGGCGACGGTCGGGCAGGGAAGGTTTGCAAGGCGGGCGAAGACGGTGGTGCCGTAGGCGAGATAGGCGTGGAGGGCCTGATCATCGAGGCTGTCGATTTCGGTGAGGTCCGCGCCGGCTATGAATACCCGTTCGCTTGCGCTTCGGAGGATCAGGCCGGTGATGTCACCCAGGGCTTCGATTACGGCCACTGTGGCGTCCAGCCGACCCAGAAGTTCGCGGTTGAGGATGACCAGGGGGTGGTCGCCCGCGTCGATCGTCAATGTCACAAGACCCTCTTCGGAGGCATCGAATCTCAGGAGTGATGACTGGGCCGTGGTGCTCATTTCTCCTCGTTTCTCCCCACGGCGGGCCGCCTTGCATGGGGTCCGCGATCCCGGTCCGGCCCCCCATTGTAGCGGAAAAAACGGCAGTTCCCCAGCGCCATGTTCCGCCCCCGAAATGTCCCCAAAAACCCCGTCAGCCGCGGATTTTTCGCAATCTGGCCTGCGCCTCGTCGCCCATGATGACTTCGGCAGAGAGGTCGGCGGCGCGATCGAGCATGGTGTCGTCGATGGAGTGGTCCAAGCGGTTCAGCCACGCCTTGGTGACCATCAGTGCGTGCCGGTCGCCGCAGGCGAGTTGGCGAGCGAAGTTGATCGTGGCTTCGGTGAGGTGCTCGGCGTCCACCAGATGGGTGGCGAGGCCGGCGGCGAAGCCTTGTTCTCCCGACATCGTTCCGCCGGCGAGCAGCATTGCCCGGGTTCGTGAGGGGCCGATTTTCCGCATGAGCCATGGTGACACGACGGCCGGGCAGACGCCGAGATCCACTTCGGGATATCCGACCTTGGCTTCGGGGTGGGTGAAGGCGAAGTCGGAGACGACCATCAGGCCGCAGCCGCCGCCGATCGCTGCACCTTGCACCCGGGCGATGGTGGGGACGGGAAGGCGGCGGATTCGTCGCATTGCGATGGACAGTCCCTGCAGCAGGTGCGTGGTGGCGGGCGGGTCGTCCAGAATGCCTTGCAGGTCGAGTCCCGCGCAGAAGCACGGCCCTTCGCCGGCGAGAATCAGCACCCGCATCGTTTCACGCCCCGCGACCTCCTCAAGCGCCCCGTTCAGCGCGTCGACCAATTCCGGCGACAGCGCATTCCGCTTGTCTGCCCTCTCCAGGCTCAGCGTGACGATCCCCTGTTCTTCCTTCAGCCCAATCATCCACCAAGCATAGTGACAGTCACAATGTGTGGGGGCGGAAGGGCGGCGGCGGTTTGGCTGGGGGGCGAAGAAGGGGCGGGGAGTCAGGCGGGATTCATGCGGATGAGCTGGCGGAGGGCGGCGCCGGGGTCGTCGTGCTTCATCAGTGACTCGCCGACCAGGGCGATGTGGACGCCGTGGACGCGAAGCCGGTCAAGATCGTCCCGGGTCTGAATCCCCGATTCGCTGACCAGGACGGACGTGTCCTCCACCATGTCAGCCAGACGGATCGTGTGCCCGAGATCAGTCGTCATCGTTCTGAGGTCTCGATTATTGATGCCCAGCAGGCAGTAGCCGGCATGCGGAAACCCGATATGCCTCTGCACCCGCAAGAGGCTGTCCATATCGTGCGTCTCAATGAGGGTCGTCATGCGAAGCCGCTGGGCAAGGATCATGAGGTCCAGCAGCGGGCCATCCGGTAGCGCCTCGGCGATGAGCAGAATCGCATCCGCCCCCGCCTCCCGGGACTCCCACACCTGATACTCGTCGATGATGAAGTCCTTGCGGAGTACGGGAATGTTGACCTCCTGCCGGATCGCCTCAATGAACCCAAGTTCGCCGCCAAAAAACCGCTCGTCCGTCAGGCACGAGATCGCAGCGGCACCCGCCTTCTCGTACGCTTTGGCAATGGCAACCGGATCGAAATCCCCGCAAATCACACCGGCCGACGGGCTCTTCCGCTTGATCTCCGCAATCACACTCGTGTTGCCCCGCGTGTGGCCGTTGACAACGGCACCGAAGAAATTCCGCGGAGGCGCCGCCACAGACGCTGCCTCGCGCACCTCCTCCATCGTGCGGGTTGCACGAGACTCGGCGATCTCCTTCCGCTTGTGGTCGATGATCTGTTTGAGTGTCGTGGGCATGATGACCTGCGTCGCCAAGGGTACCGCGGCGGGAGAGATTGTTCAGGACACGCCGCCTTCGTGGACCATCTGGCCGCTCGCATCCCTCATCGCCGCGCCACTCCTTGCTGTCTGGTTCATCCGATCCGGAAATGGGTCCCTGCAACCGCTCCGGACTCTTGACTCGGCGTTTCGCGGCGTTGTCCTGTTCGTGGCAGTGATCGTCGCTGGCGGTATCGGCGCGGCCGTGGGGAGGATGTTCGGGGAGGGACTCTGGGCCGTTGCCGCCGCGCTCTGGGGCATGTTCCTGTTCCAATCGCCGGTGCTTCTTCTGCTCCGGGGCAGGGGTGGACGGGCGATCTTGCCGACCGCGGCGATCGGGCTCATCGTATTCGGCATCGCGGCCTTCGCAGTTGCATCAGTCACCCACGCCCTCTTTGTGCCACTTGGATGGGAATCACCAACCGCGTTCGGCCACGAACTGCTCGGCAAACTCTCAGCGTCATCGCGAGATGGCGCGTACATCCTGATCGTGCTGGCTGTGACAATCGGTGCCGGGACGGTGGAGGAACTCACCTATCGCGGTCTACTGCAGCCGGCAGTCCTCTCGATCATGGGGCTGGCATCTCGCTGGCCGGGGATCATCGTGACCAGCGGCCTCTTCGCATTCATGCACGCCGGCCCGGCCCTGCCATCGGCGATGTGCGGCCTCTTCGTGCTCTCGCTCGGGCTCGGCTGGGCAAGAGAAAAGAGCGGCGGCCTCTGGTCTCCCATACTCATGCACATCGCGTTCAACGCGATCAACATTGCGATGGCTTACAGTACGCCCGCATGAGCGATCGACAGGTCATCCTCACCGGCGATACCCCAACCGGCCAACTGCATCTCGGGCACTTCGTCGGGTCGGTGCGGCGGCGGCTTGAGCTACAGGAAACATGCGACTGTTTCTTCCTGCTTGCCAACATGCACGCCTTCACGACCCGTGCCGATGACCCCGGGGGCATCCGCGGGGACACGCTGGAAATCGTCCGCGACTACCTGGCGATGGGCATTGACCCAGCAAAGGCGGCGATCGTGTTGCAGACGGAAGTACCGGCGATCGCTGAACTCACCTACCTCTTCGCCATGCTGCTGCCGTTCAACCGCGTCATGCGGAACCCCACGCTCAAGGAGGAGATCCGCGTCAAGGAACTTGGGGACACCTACAGTTTCGGTTTCCCGCTCTACGCGGTCGGCCAGACTGCCGACATTCTGGTCTTCCGAGCGCATTCGGTACCGGTTGGAGAGGATCAAGTGCCCCACATTGAACTGACCCGCGAGGTCGCCCGGCGCTTCAACAAGATGTACTGCGGCGTGCCCGAAGATGTTGAGGACGACGATCCAATCATGAGCGAGAAGGGCGTCTTTCCCATCCCGCGGGCTGATGTCGGCAGGGTTGGTCGGCTTGTGGGTACTGACGGTGTCAACAAGATGAGCAAGTCGCTCAACAACGCGATCTACCTGACCGACACCCCGAAGCAGGTCAAGAAGAAGTTGGGGCAACTGTATACCGGTCGCCAATCAATGACCGACCCCGGGGATCCGGACAACGGGCTCATGCAGTGGCTGGAGACATTCGTCGAGGAGAACCGGGCCGCCGAGGTCAAGGATCGCTATGTCCGGGGCGACAACATCGGCGACGGGCATGTCAAGGCAGAGATCGCCGAGGCAATTTCTGCCCTGCTGGAGCCGATGCAGGAGCGGAGAGCTCAATACGACGGTGATGATGACACGATCATCGATATCCTGCGGGACGGCACCGCCAGGGCCAATGTAGTGGCCGAAGAAACCCTCTCAATGGCCAAGGAGGCGGCCGGGCTGGGGTTTTTCCGCCGCTCACTCTGCTTGAAGTAAGAGGTGTCCGACACCTTTTCCGCTGTTTTCTGCCTCTCAAGGGCTATACTCATGCATCAAGGCACCCGGCAGCCGCTGTCGGTGTGCTGTCATGTCTCAGCTCCCTTCAGGAGCGACAAAGTGCAGGACAGGAGAGGTTGTGTCCATGTTTGAGATTCAGCGAGTTGTTCGCATTCGTCCGTCGCGTGTCTTCCGGTTGTCCTTGGCGAGCGTGATGTTTGCGGGCATGTTCTTGTGTGGCGGCACTGCGCGCGCGCAGGACGCCTCGTTGATCGAGCGATGGGAATCGGCCACGCCGATGCACGTCGCCGTCGACCAGTCGGCGACGCTGGATCCAGCGGTCACGAGCCTCGACCTCGATCTTGCGACCTTTGCGTCCCTCAAGGATCAGGGACATGTCGCTATCCGCAACTTCCCGATCAACGAGTCCGAGACCGTTGATCTGGTGCTTGAACAGTACCACCCCTATGTCCCCAATCTGATTTCCCAGTCACTTGAAACCGACGCGAGCGGCCGCAATGTCGTGATAGAGCGCCCGGTTGAGATCAAGACGCTCTTCTTCAGGGGCACAGTCGTGGGCGAGGCTGACAGCATGGTCGTCCTGAACCTGATGCCGGGGATGTGCACCGGCATGATTGAAATCGCCGACACGCGACACCACATTACGACCGATCCTTCCACAGGCCTGACATCGATCAGCGATCCGCTGGCCGACCAACCGGGACTGCAGACGCTTCGCAAGATGATGCGGGATGTCGAGAAGCAGGCCGGCGAACAGCCGCCGTATCGCGGCGGGGCTGGCGTGCCCGCCGGCTGCGCCGAGATTCGTCTCTGGATTGCCTATGGAGCGGACTATCTGGCGTTGTTTGCCAATTCCGGAGCTGCTGAGAACTATGCGGCGCAGGTCACCGCCCTTGTCTCTGCGATCATGGTCCGTGACGGCATGACATACGTCGGCCTGACACTCGGCGGATTCACCGGCCCGGGTACGACGCCTCTCTGGGGCAACGGCACGCTTGCCGCTGACCTGTGCGCGGCGACAAATGTGATTTTCGGCAGTACGGTCTTTGGTGTACCACCGCTCATCGCAACACCGCCTGCCGCCGATGCCTGCATGATCCTGCGGACGGGAGCGGCCGGTGCCTCGACCTTCGGCCTGGCGACCAAACAAAGCGCGGCATGGTTCGGCGGTTTGACGACTGGCGTGAACCCGAATGCCGCTTGCCCACCGGGAACGCCCTCATACTTTGGCGCCTGCAGCGGTCTGGTGGGCGACGGCGGCCAGTACGATCAGTACATATTCGCCCAGGCACTGGGCACGCTATGCGGGGCGGGACCGACAGGTCAGACCGCCACCATCGACATCAGCGCGACCGCTGTGCCGCTTGCATTTGATGCCTGCGACACCGGCGCGTGTAGCCAAGCGTCGCCCGGCACCATCATGAGCAGTTGCGAGCCAACCGTTGGCATCTGCACTGATCCAACAGCATTCGGGCTTCGATTCAACAGTCTGAATGCCACCGCCATGAATGCCTTCCTCACCGGAGTTGCCGGTGCTTTGATTGCTCCCGGCGGGCTCACTCCGGCACCGATTCAAGGGGTTGCTGCGACGGTCGGTGGCGCAGGCAACTGCGCACAGGTTGTCATAACTTGGACGCCGGACGTGAACTCGACAACGACTTATGTGTGGCGAAACTCAGTGAATGAGTTTGATACCGATCCACCTCTGTCTCCGCTGGTAACCCTGACCCATGCGGCAGGCGGCGACCCAGGCACACACACCGACGCCGTCGCCACGGGTGGCGTGATCTACTACTACTGGGTGACCGCGGAGAACGACTGCGGCACCAACATCATCGCTGACCAGTACAACCCGCAGATCATTTCACAGAACACGAATCCCCCGACCCCTGGCCAGGGCGCGCAGGGCATGATTGGCAGCGGACAGGCGGAGATCCCCGGAGTCGTGGCGGGCGTCTTTGCAACCGGTACATGCGGCCAGTGCATCGTGACTTGGAACCTGACGAACCCACCATACCCTGGCGCCGGAACGGGCTCCGGAACGTCGGCGACACAGCGATACCGAATCTGGCGTGGCGTGGTCGACAATTTCGATGACCTCGGCACCGCGTCGATTGGCACTACCGCGGCGGTGGGGGCGGGGCCTGGCATCTCCACCTTCACCGACACTGACGCGGTACTCGCGGACGGCGACGTGTTCTACTACTGGGTGACGGCTGAGGACACCGCTTGCGGCCCACTGCCCCCGGTTTCTCCAGCCGTGGGCAACGCGGCCGCCGGCGCGACCCAACCTTCGATTGCCGGCACCTTGATGCGTCCAGGTGCATCGGATGGCGTGCAGTGCGACACGGTGGAAATTTCCTGGGTCATGCCGCCGTGGATAAATTCGTACACGATCTTCCGTGAAACGGCCGTGCCGGGCATCGTCCCGATTTTCGCCAATGCAGTCGTGTTGTCGCAGACCTATTCCGCGTGGGATGCCAATGGCGAGCCCGTCACCTCCTACTTCGATGACACCGTTGAACCGGGCGTGACCTACAACTACTGGGTTCGCGCGACGAACAACTGCGGGGCTACAACCTTCCCGCCTCCGGATGCCGATGCCGTGATTGGGTTCTCTGAGAATGTAGGCCGTCCGGTCGGTGTCTCTGTGACCGAGCCGGATCCCGGCGTCAACACGATCGCCTGTGGCGATCTCATGCTGGGTTGGACCGCTTCCGAGCGTGCGGATGGGTATGCCATCTATCGAAGTCCAACCAACCTCTTCAGCGGCGCGACCCAGATCGAGGACAAACAAGAGGACAACACCTACACCGACACGCCTCCAATCCCAGGTGAGATCTACTTCTATTGGATTGTTGCGCTCGATGGCGATTGCGGAGAGAGTGACCCAAGTTCCGCGGTGTTTGGCACAACATTACCACCGGTGGAGATTCCCACTACCCTCGTTGCGACCAAGGCAACCTTCTGCGATCGCATTCAGGTGACATGGGAAGGTGCCTTCGACGGCGACACGACCTACAACATCTACCGCAGCCTGACCGGCGACTTTACCGACGAGATTCTCATCGGCGTCAGCGATAGCATCGGTGCCTATGAGGACCCACAGGACAACACCGGTGGTCTGAACCCTGCCTTGCAGGGAATTGACTACCACTACCGGGTTCGGGCAACCGGTGTTGCAGGAACCTGCCACAACGGTGCCGAGACCGACCCGAGCGGCAGTGATGTCGGTCGCATGGCCAATGCGCTTGTTGCACCAATAGGCGTGACTGCAACGCAGTTGAGCCCATGCGATTCGATCAATGTCAGTTGGATTCCTCGCATCGGTGCAGACTCCTATCGTGTCTACAGAAATACAGTTGACAACTCGACAGGCTCGCTGGTCGTTGGTGCCGATCTGGATTTGCCGCAATTCTCAGACGCGAACATCGTTCCCGGCATTGATTACTTCTACTGGGTGGAGGCGATCAATCTTTGCAGCACCGGTGTCGTGGTCGTGGGCGACAGCGCGCAAGGCATGGCCGGCGGACTTGCTGCGCCCATTGGCATGGGCGCATCCGACGACAACTGTGCCTATGTCGAGGTGACATGGGAACTCGTGCAGAATGCCGACAGTTACTCGATCCACCGCAACACGACGGAGGATCCGGGTGGAGCAGCCGAAATAGGAACCGTTCCCTCTCCGCCGTATCAGGACGAAACCGTAGATCAGAAGACGCAGTACTACTTCTGGGTGACATCAAATACGGATTCTTGTACCGGCACGGACTTTGGGGCAAGCGACAGTGGCTGGGCCGTTCCGGAAATCGCGACTACAACAGGCGTGGCTGCGACCACGGGACAACACTGCGACTACATCGGGGTTACGTGGGATGAAGTTGAGTTTGCCAGCCAGTTCGAGATCTTTTCCGCGGTTACGAATGACGAAACGGCGTCGGTGTCCCTGGGCACGACGACGGGCAACCTTTTCAACCACACGACGACGGATCCAGTACTGCCGGCCGTGGCAGGTACGACCTACTACTACTGGATCAAGACGACCAACAATTGCGGCGAAGGTGATTTCAGCGAAGGGTCCAATGGTTGGCTCGCCGAGACACTGACGCCTCCGGCAGCAGTGACGCAGACGCAGGCCGACTGTGACTCGGTAACACTGACCTGGTCAGCCGTTGCCGGTGCGGACAACTACTCCTTGTGGCGGAGCCTCGACAACGACACTTCCCACGCGAGCGTGATCTACTTCGGCGAAGAAGTGTCGGTGGATGACTCGACGGTCGCCGCCGGGCAGACCTACACCTACTGGGTCACGGTCGACAACGACTGCGGCAGCACACTCATTACCGATCCGGACACGCCGACGACGGAAGCGTCAAGCGATACGCCGCCCAATCCGACCAACATGCTCGCGACGACCGACCAGTGCGGGAGCGTGACGATCTCCTGGGATTCGGTCGACAACGTGGATGGCTATGACATCTGGGTCAGTACATCCTCCACCGATCCGGACAATCAGGCCGTCTATCTCGACACCGTGACAGCGGAAGAGTTCATCCAAGAAGGCGCGATTCCAGATGTACCCCTGTACTACTGGGTCCGTTCGGTCCGCAACGACTGCCGCGCGGGGTGGGGAGTCTTCGCGGAGGGCTACGCGCTTGCACCTATGGCAGTGCCGCAGGGCTTGAGTGCGACTGCAGACGCGCACTGTGAGGAGATCTGGCTCGACTGGGATGACACTACTGTTGCAACGACGTTCCATATCTTCCGTGCCGCGACCAACGATTCAGGAACAGCGGTTGAAATCGCGGAGACAGGGAACTCTGCCTATGTAGACAACAGTGTTGCTGTCTCCGGTGGCGGCGACTTCTACTACTGGCTCAAGGGCGAGAATAGTTGCGGTACGAGCCCCTTCAGCGAATCAGCACTTGGCTGGTCGCAGGTGGCCCCCACTGCGCCCAGTGATGTGCAGGCGACCGAGTCTGGGAATCAGACCTACTGCGATTCCGTGTACGTGAACTGGATGCCGACGACGAATGCCGATTCATATATTGTTTACCGATCAAAGAACGGCGATTCCGGCACCGCTCTGCCGCTCGCGACCGTGACTGAAATCGGCTTTGAGGATCCGACCGCATCGCCGGGCATCGAGTACACCTACTGGGTGACTGCCGTCAACGACTGCGGCGAGTCGAATCTTGCCACTGCCGATTCGGACACCGGCGCTGTCGGCCAACTGGCCCCGCCACCGACAATCACGGCCACACAAGGCACATGCGCCGACTCCTTCGGTAGTGTTGTCGTGTCGTGGGCTGCTGCTGTTGATGGCGCGACTGGTTACCGGGTGTATCGCTCGCAAACGCCGGACTTCGCGCAGGCTACTTTGCTCAACACGGTGGACAGTTTGGAGTTCATCGACTCCTCGCCGCCTGAATATGACGTGCCGCTGTACTACTTCGTTGAATCGGTCAACGCGGTGTGCACCGATCCGGATATTCATTCCGGCGCGATTGCAGGCATTGCCCGCACGCCGATTACAGTACCGACAGGCATTCTCGCCTCGTTCGGCACGGTCTGTGATGAAGTGTGGGTGAACTGGGATGCAGTTACCGGAAACCCGGTCTACCGCATCCTTCGCGGTACGACGGACGATGTGTCTGCCGCGGCGGTTATTGCGACCGGTACGCTTGATGTGCCGTATGTGGACAGCGGCCCCGGTGGTGGCTGGGTATCTGGACAGTCCTACTACTACTGGGTCGAGTCGGATAACGGCTGCAATGTCTGGAGCGCGGCGAGCACATCCGCAACGGGCCAGCCAGCGGAAGCGGTCGCGTCACCGACGGTGACGGCGAGCGACGGTACGGAATGTGGTCAGATTGATGTTTCCTGGCCGCCCGTGCCAACGGCGACGCAGTATGCGGTCTATCGCAGCGAACAGGATGCGTCGGATACGGCGAAGTTCCAGTCGTATGTGACGGCCGCGAACTATGCAGACACGACTGCGGCGGTGGGAGTGACGTACTTCTACTGGGTGCGCGCGGAGAATGATTGTGGGATCAGTGCATTCCCGGTCGGCGGCGCAGGCGGTGAGGATGGGCTGAGCGGCGATCCGGTTCCACCTTCGTCCGTGACGGCATCGGACGATAACTGTGCATTCGTAGCAGTCACTTGGGATACGGTGGCTGGCGCGACTTCGTACACGGTCTACCGATACACCACTGATAACCCGGCACTCGCCACGGACATGGGCTCGGTGGCCTCCCCACCATTCCATGACGAGACCACAGATCCGAAGACCCAGTACTACTACTGGGTGACCTCGAGCACGGTGTCATGCACGGGTGCGACCTTCAGCGCCAGCGATAGCGGCTGGTCCGTGCCTGAACTGGCGATTCCGACTAATGTGGTTGCGACGACAGGGCAGTTCTGCGACACGATCGAGGTAACTTGGGATACGGTCAGCCTTGTGCTGCAGTACGAGATATTTGCTGGCATCACCAATGATGAGACGGCATCGGTGTCACTTGGCACGACGACGAGCACGATCTTCAATCACCTCACGACGGATCCGGTGCTTCCGGCGGTAGCGGGTACGACCTACTACTACTGGATCAAGGCGACCAATTCCTGCGGGGAAGGCGGTTTCAGTATCGGATCAAGCGGCTGGCTGGCCGAGACGCTGACACCTCCGGCCGCAGTGACGCAGACGGAGGCGGACTGTGTCTCAGTGACACTGACATGGTCGGCCGTTTCTGGTGCCTCCAACTACTCGTTGTGGCGTAGTCTCGATACCGACACGACGCACGCGAGTGTCATCTATTCGGCGGACGCCACGAGTCACCTCGACAGCACCGTGGATGCGGGACAGGCCTACAACTATTGGGTCACGGTCGGTAATGACTGCGGCACGACGCTGATCACGGATCCGAACACGCCGACGACGGAAGCGTCGAGCGATACGCCAGCGAACCCGACGGTCGTGACGGCGACGGTCGATCAGTGCGGGAGCGTGACGATCTCGTGGGATTCGGTCGACAATGTTGATGGCTATCAGGTCTGGTTTGGCCGGGTTCCAGACCCGACGGATCCGATCAATCCTGCTGTTCAGTTGACGACGGTGACTACCGAGGAATACACGGACAACATTGCGCTTCCGGATATTCCGCTGTACTACTGGGTCCGCTCCGAGCGGAATGACTGTACGGCAGAGTGGGGATTCTCCGCGGAGGGTTACGCGCTTGCGCCGATGGAGATCCCGCAGGGACTCGGCGTTACGGCTGGTTCACACTGCGGCGAGATCTGGCTGGGTTGGGATGCTGCTACGGTGGCAACAACCTTCCACATCTTCCGCGCCGCAACCAATGACTCGACTGCGGCGGTCGAAATCGCCGAGACTGGCAACACGACCTACGTCGATGACAGCGTGGCCGTGTCCGGCGGCGCTGATTTCTACTACTGGCTCAAAGGCGAGAACAGTTGCGGCACAAGTCCGTTCGGGGAGTCAGAACTCGGTTGGTCGCAGACTGCGCCAGCTGCGCCAACGAGTGTGGATGCGACGGACGCAGGGAATCAGTTGTACTGCGACAGCGTATTCGTGAACTGGGCTCCGTCGATCAATGCCGATGCCTATGTCGTGCATCGTTCAAAGAACGGCAATTCAGGATCAGCAATCGCGCTGGAAACGGTCACCGATGTTGGCTATGTCGACGCGACGGCATCGCCGGGCATCGAGTACACCTACTGGGTGACTGCCGCGAATGACTGTGGTGAGTCAACTGTGGCGACTGCCGATTCGGACACTGGCGAGGTTGGTCAGCTTACCCCGCCGACGACCATTACCGCTACTCAAGGTACATGCGCCGATCCATTCGGCGAAGTCACCATTTCCTGGACCACCGGGGTAGACGGTGCCACGGGATACCATGTGTACCGCGCGGATACTCCGGACTTCGATCAGGCGGATTGGATTGGCACGGCGGACGGCCTTGAGTTTGCTGATGCATCACCGTCCGGATATGACGTGCCGTTGTACTACTTCGTGTCGTCGATCAATGAGTTCTGTACGACACCCGACCTTCACTCTGGTGCAGTGTCGGGAATCGCAAAGACACCCATCACCATTCCGACCGGCGTCGAAGCCTCCTTCGGCACGGTGTGCGATGAAATCTGGCTGGATTGGGATACAGGTGTCGGAAATGCTGTCTACCGCCTTCGCCGGGGCACCAGTGGTGATGTGTCCGCATCGTCAATCATCGCAACCGGCCTCCTTCAGGCTCCGTACATGGACACCGGTCCGGTGGGTGGCTGGGAGACCGGGCAGGTCTACTACTATTGGGTCGAGTCGGACAACGGATGCAGTGTGTGGAGCGAACCGAGCACAACCGCTACCGGAAGGCCTGCCGTGGATCTGGCGTCACCAGCCGTCACTGTCACAGCAGGGACCCTCTGCGGCGAGATCCAACTCGCGTGGCCGACGGTCGCGACTGCGACACAATACGCGGTGTACCGTGCGGAACAGAACAACTCCTTGACCGCTGCTTTGCAGGGGTATTCAACGGATCCGTCATTTGTTGATGATTCCACGGAGATCGGCTTGACCTACTACTACTGGGTACGCGCGGAGAACGACTGCGGTATTAGTTCGTTCCCGAGCAGTGGCGGTGGTGGCGAAGAAGGCTGGAGTGGCGATCTTGGTGCGCCAACAACTGTGCGGGCAAGCGATTTCGAGGACTGCGGATTCGTTGCGGTTCAATGGAACAGCGTTCTGAACGCGATGACCTATCAAGTGTATCGAGGCACTGAATCGACCGGCGATGACGCAGAACCGATCGGGCACACCTCGGGCACGACTTATTCCGATGTGAATGCGGATGCGTTTGTCGAGTACTACTACTTCGTATCGGCTCACGGCGAGTGCGGCGAGAGCGCATGGAGCGCACCGGATGTCGGCATGGCCAAGCCGCCGATTGTCGTTCCTGCCAATGTCACGGCGACGAACCACGAACTGTGTGGACAGATTCAGGTCACCTGGGAACATCCCGGGGATGGCGCGGTCTACGATGTGTATCGAAATACGACGAGTGACACTTCCACATGGACGCTAGTTAGCAACGACCAGATGATGCAGTCCTATCTCGACAGCACCGATGCGGTCGCCAATGCAATCGTTGCGGAGCAGACCTACTACTACTGGATCATCGCGAGTAATGACTGCGGCAACAGCGATCCGACCGGGGCCATTGTCGGCGCCGCAGTTGGCGATCCGGAGACTGTCGAGGAGGTGTTTGCAAGTGGAAGTTGCGTATCGATCACGGTGCAGTGGACACCGGTCAACAATGCTGACTCCTATACACTGCTGAAGTCCTCATCAGGAAACCTCGGGAGTGCGTCGGTGGCGTACGAGGGCGGCCAGACCGCGTTTGTGGACGCCGATGTGGCAACCGGTTCGAGCTACACCTATTGGGTGCGTTCGGCCAATCTGTGCGACGAGTCTGCGGTGTCGTCGCCGACGACCGAACAGACGGATGGTGCCGCGACGCCCGAGAATGTGTCAGCAACCGATGGCACCCAGAATTGTGGCGTCACGATTACATGGAATGCAGTGCCCGGTGCCACCAGGTACTACGTTTACCGGGACGTCGATACGGATCCCAGCGATGTGTCATGGTTCGCATCGACGACGGGCACGACTGTTGTCGATGAGAATCCCAATTCCTATGTGTGGCACTACTATGTCAAGGCGTGGAATCAGTCCTGCGGAGAGACCGAATTCAGCCAGGGCAATACGGGGTATGCGGGCACAGGACTCGGCCATCCCGAGAGCGTATCGGCATCCTGGGGCAACTGTGGTTCCATCAGTGTGAATTGGACGGCCGTCAGTGGCGCAAGTTCCTATTCCGTGTGGCGATCGACCGCCCCATCAGGATGGACGGCACAGTTGCGAACGACCGGTGTCACGGGACTCGCCTACACCGATACGGCTGTCACGACGGATATTCTGTATTACTACTGGGTAACCGCAGAGGCCAGTGGCAGCGATGCGTGTGAGAACGACTTTGGACCCGCCACCAGCGGATACGCCGACGACTGCGCTGTGAATGGGACGCCTGATGGCGGCAAGCCGGTCGACGGCCCTGCGACAAGCGGCGATGGATCAACTGATTCCATTGGTTCCGATCCGCCCAGTGGCGATACGACGCCACCGCCAGCAGACGATGACGCAGCGGAGGAAACCAGCGGCGATGACGTCGCAGATTCCACTGAGGATGACGATGTTCTCATCGACTGGTCAATCTGCCTTGTCGGCGACACGAATGCCCGGCAGGCTGGGGCGATGGCGAATGGGGATGAGCGGTGGGTCCTGCCCATCGGTTCCTCGGTCATTGTCAGCGGCTCGACTGGACAGGTGGAAGTGTTCTTCCGTGACAAGGGTGGTTGGAACTGGCTGCGTACGCTGCATCGCGACGAGGTACTTGACGGCACTGCGGCGCTGCTGCTGCAGGGTGGTCGGACGACGATTGTCGGAGAGCAGGGAGATCGGCCATTACTCATGACCGGTATCTCTACAGATGACTGCGATCGCAACGGCATCGCTGATGGATGCGAGGTACTCCTCGGTCTTTCGATCGACAGCGACCGCGACGGGATGCTCGATGTGTGCGAGGCCGACCTCAATCAGGACGGCATTGTTGATGTCATTGACTTCATCGTGGCCATCGACTCCTACGGCTGCAGAGGCGATGACCTCGCCGGCGATCTTGATGGTGACGGCGTTGTTGGGCCGGCGGATCTCATTGGCGTGCTCGGGCATTTGGCGCCGCCGGCGTTCGGAGTACACTGATCGCCCACGGATGTTTCGATTCGCCGCCATATCCGTTCCTCTGCTTGCCATCTTGGTGGGCTGCCAAGGCGCTGGATATGCGCCTTCGCAGGCCACAGTCGCCTATCCGAGAACACTTCACTCGGGCGACTCTGTACCGATTCAGGTCTTTCGCGACGGTGCCAGCATCCAGATCGTCAACAGCACGGCCATTGACTACAACCACGCTGTGTTGTGGCTGAATCAGCAGTTCACCCATGCGGTCGGGAATCTTCCCGCCGGTGGGCGGGCGACGCTGGATCTCTGGTCATTCCGCGATCATCTTGGCGAGCAGTTCAACGCGGGTGGAATTTGGCGGACCGATGAGCCGACGCCATTGGTGATCGCCGAGTTGCAGGTCAGCGATCATGAACCGATGGTCGGACTGATTGTCATACACGACCGGCAAGAATGAATCTCTCCACAATCGCGAGTGCACAGGTCGACCCGCGCGTGCCTGCTGCCGTGCCGGGATTCGACGCCCCTTTCTTTCAGGCCGGTTTGGCCGGGTACAGCGATGCCGCCATGCGCATCGTCGCTCGCCGGCACGGCTGTCCGTACTGCGTCACTGAAGCTTTGTTGGACCAGACGCTGATCAGCGGCGGAAAGGGGCGGCGGCGAGAGGACCCCAACATGCTGCGAAAGGAGCGCGGGCTCACGTGTGATGATCATCCGATCGGTGGCCAGATCATCGGCACGGATGAGAGGGAGATGGCGGAAGGGGCCGAGATTCTTTGCGGCATGGGGTATGACGCCATTGATGTGAACCTTGCCTGTCCGGTGAAGAAGATCCGGCGAAGAATGCGGGGCGGGCACTTCCTGGGTGAGCCGGAGGATGCCGTTGCGGTGCTTCGGGCAGTCCGCGCAGCCGTACCGGCGTCACTGCCGACTACCGTAAAACTGCGCCGCGGATTTGATGACTCGGAGGAGTCTGTCGACAACTTTCACTGCATTCTTGATGCTGCGTTCGACCTCGGGTACGCGTGGGCCACCGTGCATGCGAGGACGGTTGTGCAGAAATATGTCGGCCCGTCACAATGGCCGTTTCTTTCGGAGTTGACCGCAAGCATGCCGGATGCCCTCATCTTCGGCAGCGGCGACATCTGGAGTGCGGAGGACATCTTTCGCATGATGAACGACACCGGTGTCAAGGGGGTTTCGGTTGCGCGGGGTTGCATTGGAAACCCGTGGATTTTTCAGCAGGCGAGGGCGTTGATGGCGGGGAAAGAGATGTCGCCGCCGACGCTCGCGGAGCAGCGATCGGTGCTCTTGGAACACTTCGAACTGTCCATGGCGCTGCATGGCGAGCGAGCGGCATCACGCATGATGCGGAAGTTCGGCATCAAATTTTCACAACACCACCCACAGCGGGAGCCGGTTAGGGAAGCATTCATCGCCGCCCGCACTGCCGACGAGTGGCACGAGGCCATTGACACGCACTACTCTGGCGCGTGATCGAGGTACTCACGAAGTGCCGTGCGATCCTTCTTGCTGAGCACCGACTCAAGTCGGGACATGGCTTCGCGAGCGAGGAGAGTGGTCTTGGCGGATGTTGCCAGCAGTTTGTTTCGAAGCGTGATGGCTGCGCTGGAAGTGGGGGTGCCGCATCCCGGCGACCACGGGTCGAACCCGTATTTCAATCGGGCAGTGCGGATGTCCTCTATTTCCCGCTCGTGGTGCGCCGCGAGTGCAGATTGCCATCGCGAGAGTGCCGTTTTCGCTGCTCGTTGCACATCGGGGTCTTCAACATGCTCCATGATCCACTGCGCGGCAAGTGGGGGTTGGGGATCAAGGACGAGCCCGGGATAGGCGGCTGTGCGGTAGGCAAGTTGCTCGGCCGCGGTCAAAGGCGGTGTTGCAGACCGCATCAGGTGGTCAAGCAGATCCTGCCACTGCGACCACCGTTCCATGGCAGCGGAGGTGTATGAGCGGCAGGCGTCGAGATCGTTAGCGGCCGATGCGGTCCGTTGGGCTCCGCGATCGCGACGATCGCGATCAGCCTCTTCGGTGAGGAATGTGTACATCTGACTGCTGACCTGTGCCGGTGGCTCCAGAAGGGAAGGGTCGATCCAGGGGCATCCGGGCCAGGGATTGTTGGATTCTCGTTCCTCCAGAAGCACGGTGGTGTGGAGGGATCGGCACGCTTGTGTCCACGCCACCTCACTGGCAAGGGCATGGAGCGAGGCGATGAATTCGGCCAGCATGACAGCCGCTCGTTGGCCATCTTCGTCCTCAAGAGAACCGGCCCTCTCCAGATAGTCGCTGAATACGGATTCGGCCACGAGCTGCCGGTCATCATCCAGAACGGGACCCATGGCCTCCTGAAAGTGTCCCCGGGTACACAGCGGCTGCACCGCCGCCAACACTATTGCAACCACCACCATGCCACCACTATAGGCGAGGGTGTCGGACACCCTCAGGGGCGGGGGTGGTATTTGGCGACGACGGCTCGGAGTTGGGAGCGATCAATGTGCGTGTAGATCTGCGTCGTGCCGATGTCGGCGTGCCCCAACAACTCCTGCACGACGCGAAGATCGGCACCACCGGCCAGCATGTGCGTGGCGAAACTGTGGCGAAGCATGTGTGGGTGCACATGTTCCAACCCCGCCCGCGCTGCAAGCCGCCTGATGATCTGCCAGACCGCGACACGCTCCAGCGGCCTCCCGGTGTTCGACAACAACAGTCGCTTGTCATCCCGACCATCATCAAATCGCATCAGTTCCGGTCGCAACTCTTCCAGGTACTGCTCCGCCGCCAGCTTCGCTGGCTTACCCAACGGAACGAGCCGCTGCTTGTTTCCCTTCCCCGTTACCAGCACAACTCCCATCGCCTCCTTGAACTCGTCAAGGCGAATGCCGACAACCTCGCTTGCCCGCATGCCACCGGCATACATGAACTCCACCAGCACTCGGTCCCTCTGCCACAGCCGCCCGGCATCCTCATTCGCCGCCTCGATGAGTGATTTCATCTGCGATGGCGAGAGCACATCGGGGAGCCTCTTCCACCGCGTCGGCGTCTCAAGCAAATGGGCGGGATCATCCTCCAGCCGGTTGGATGCCGTAAGAAACCGAAAGAACATTCGGATGGTCGAGAGATGTCTCGCAACGCTCGACGGCTGCATGCCGCGACTGCGGTGCAGTTGTCGAATGTGCTCGGCTAGATGCGACGGCGTAATGTCTGCCACCGAGTCAATACCCGAAGCAGTCAAATCACCTTGAAGGTCCCGCAGATCGCACCGATAGGCTTCAAGCGTTGCGGCAGACAGACCGGCTTCGACGCGGAGATACCCGAGGAAATCACGAACCTGTTGGTCGTAGTTCAGTGGAGTACCCATGCAGGGTCAACTTGGGCGGTGCCGCCGACACATTGACACGCACCAGACGGCGGTAGACCGGACAGACTCGGTACCCGCCGAAGCACACATCGCATGCCTGCTCCAAGTGTCCGAGCGTAAAACGGGTACTGCACGCAGGGTTCCCCTCCTCGACGAAGGGACAACACTCATTCGTCGGTGTCTGCACCATCATGCCTGCCGATTGCGACACGGGACTGCTATCGGCCCGGCAGCTCCAAGTCGGCCAAAATCAGGCCTCCCGAGACCAGATCTCGAAGGTCATCGCATGGTCATGCCGCTCGTCGGTGGGGTGTTCGACCCGGTCAATGCACGCCCAGAATCCCCCCTCAAGTGCTGGAAACAGCGTATCGCCCTCGATGTCGGCGTGAATCCGCGTCAGGTACACACGGTCTGCAAGGGGCAGAGCGGCCCCATATACTTCGCCGCCGCCGATCACGAATGCGGTGCCTTCTGCCGCCTCAATCGCATCCTGTAGCGACGTGACTACGCAGGCCCCGACCGCCTCGAACCCAGCCTGCCGCGTCAGCACGATGTTCTTCCTTCCGGACAGCGGCCGGCCGATCGAATCCCATGTTCGGCGGCCCATGATCAGACTGTGCCCCATTGTCAGATCCTTGAATCTCGCCAGATCATCAGGCAGGTGCCAGGGAAGCCGGCCGTCAACACCAATGACGCCGTTCTCGCTTGCTGCAACGATGAGTGCGACGACCATGGCGTCTGCTACACGGCCACGGGCGCCGAAATGTGAGGATGCGGTTCGTAGTTGGTCAACGAGAAATCTTCGAACGAGAAGTCAAAGATGCTCTGCCCGCGATCGGCAATCACCATCTTCGGTAGCGGCCGTGGTGACCTTGAACACTGTTCTTCCGCTTGCTCCAGGTGGTTGTTGTACAGGTGCGCATCACCAAGCACATGTATGAACTCACCCGGCTCCAAACCGACAACGCGGGCCGTCATCATCGTAAGCAGCGCATAGGACGCAATGTTGAATGGCACACCGAGGAAGACATCGGCGCTCCGTTGATACAACTGGCACGACAGTCTGCCGTCCGCCACATGAAACTGAAAGAGGCAGTGGCACGGTGGCAGTTTCATCTGGTCGAGATCACCCACATTCCACGCGCACACGACATGTCTTCGCGAGTCTGGGTTTGATCGCAACTGCTCGACAAGTTCGGAAATCTGGTCGACGGATCTCCCATCCCGGGTTCGCCACGATCGCCACTGCGCGCCGTAGATGGGACCGAGGTCACCATCTTCATCAGCCCATTCGTCCCAGATCGACACGCCGTGCTCGTTCAGGTATTCCACATTCGTATCGCCCCGAAGAAACCACAGCAGTTCATGAACGATCGACCGGAGGTGGAGTTTTTTCGTCGTCACGAGCGGAAAGCCACGCTCAAGGTCGTACCGCGTCTGCCAGCCAAAGACACTGCGCGTGCCGACACCGGTGCGGTCGGCCTTCGCCGTCCCGTTGTCCATGATGTGCTGGAGAAGGTCGAGGTACTGCTGCATCCGTGCGAAGGCCGAAGATACCATGATCGCCGTCAGAACTCATGTCAGAAGCAGCACATTTGTTGGAAGCCAGCGATTTGCGGGTGACTTTTCAGGACCGCGGGCAGGAGATCCGCGCCCTGCAAGGCGTCTCTTTCTCACTGGATCGGGGCGTGGCTCTGGGGGTGGTTGGCCGCTCTGGCTGCGGCAAGTCCACCCTTGCCCGGGCCATCCTGCGGCTCCAGAGGCTTGAAGGAGGGATCGTCGAGTTCGACGGGATGGATATGCACTTGCTCGGCGAGCGGGCGATGCGGCGTCTGCGTCGCCGCATGCAGATGGTCTTTCAGGACCCGGGTGGATCACTGAACGAACACATGCGGGTGGGGAGCATCATTGCCGAGCCCTTGCAGGTACACCACCTCGCCCGCGGCAGGCGTCTGCGGGGGCGAGTTTCGGAACTGCTGGAGCGAGTCGGTCTGGAGGGGAAGGACGCCGCGAGGCGTCCCCACGAGTTTTCCGGAGGACAGAAGCAGCGGATCGCTATCGCCCGGGCAATCGCCACCGAACCGGACCTGCTTGTCTGTGACGAGCCGACCTCGGCGCTGGATGTGCGGGTGCAGGCACGCATTCTCGACCTGTTGGCCGATCTTCGAGCGGAGCTCAACCTGACGATCCTGTTCATCTCGCACGATCTGGCGGTAGTCAATCAATTCTGCGATGAAGTGATCGTGATGGACCAAGGCTGCATTGTCGAGGAGGGATCGGTCGACCAGATTATTCATGAGCCCGCGAGCGACGCTGCTCGCGCGCTGTTGGCTGCTCGCTACACATCGACATAGAGATTGTCGAGCGTCACGACGATCTCCAGTTGTTCTGCCACATCCCCATCACCATTCCATCGCAACAACCGAACCGTTACGGCCGATCCAGGCTGCCGTGAGGAGATGATCGATCGCAACTGCGACATCGTTGCTGTTGGATGATCATCAATGGCGAGAATGATGTCCCCGCTCTGGACGCCCGCTCGTCCGGCCGGTGCATTCTGGGGAGCCCCGGTGACAAGTACGCCATGTGCTTCCACATTCGCCGATTCGAAGAGTGCATCGCTGCGGTGATCGACCGGAGCGATGTATACGCCCAGGAATCCTTTCTGCACATCGCCGTCGCGAATGAGTTGTTCGACGACCGGCAGGATCATGTCCATTGGGATGGCGAGCCCGACACCGGCGAACCAGCCGCGTTCTGCGACCTGCACCTCTCGACTCGCAATCGCCGTGTTCATGCCGATGACCTCGCCGTTCCAGTTCGTCAGTGGGCCGCCGCTGTTGCCCGGGTTGATGGCGGCATCCACCTGAATGAAGTTTTCGTATCCGCCGCGGCCGAGCAGGCCTGCTGTGCGGCCGAGCCCGGAGATGATCCCCTGCGACATCGAGAATCGATAATCGAAGGGCGATCCGAATGCAAAGACGATGTCGCCTTGCGCGGGGGATTGTTCGGACCGAATCGCCGGAATGAGCGCATCATCATCAACCTTCAGTACTGCAATGTCGGTGGTTTCGTCAAAGCCGGCGATCTCTGCCGACTTTCGCGACCCATCATGAAACAGCACATCGATCTGATCGGCGGCGTGGATGACATGCAGGTTGGTGATGATGTGGCCCTGTTCATCCCACAACCATCCGGATCCGGTGCTGATGCGGGCGGCGCGTGGGTTGTTCAGGTCACGGGACGCGCTGATGTGTACAACCGACGGCCGCATCCTCGCCGCCACATCTCGGAATGACCGGTTGATCTCTCCAATGACTTCGCTCTGAGAGAGGCGGTGCGCAGCCTGTTGAACGAGGACCTGCGGCGGATCGGCCGTTGGTTTCTGAAGAAGCCATGTTGTGATCACCGTGGCCGTGATGAGGCCGCAGGCGAGAATGATGGCGGGGCCGTAGCCGCGCAGTGGCTGTGGGTTGTGCTTCGTGAAGGACACCTACTCTGTACTTCGGAAAAACCCGGCCTCAGGTTCACTCTTTGGCGAGCCGATCGGCCTCACCCTCACGCATTGCGTAGGGATGATCACCCAGATCGCCCGTGGCGACCCTGTCCATCCATGTTGATGCGACAGAGGAAATAGCCTTTCCAAGGTCCGAAATCGGTCGTGCAAACGAGGGTTGCCAGCGGGTGAGTCCCGCGAGGTCCTGTAGCACCACGACCTGCCCATGGCAGACTCCGCCCGCTCCGCATCCGATGACTGGGATGGATGTTGCCTCGACAACCGCCACGGCAACTTCCTCCGGCACTGCCTCGAGCAACAACATGGACACGCCGGCATCCTGCATTGCTACAGCGTCATCCACGATGATCCGCGCCGCCTCAGCGCTTCTTCCGGCCGTGACATACCCGCCGGTCTGCTTGGCCTGTTGCGGCCTCGAACCGAGATGCGCTACCACGGGGATTCCAGCCCGGCAGATCAATTCGACACGGGCAGTGAATTTACCGTCTACTTCCAGTTTGACGGCATCCGCGCGGCCTTCGGTGATGAAACGGCCGGCGTTGCGAATTGCGGAAGAGTCATCGACCTGGTAACTCATGAATGGCATGTCGCCCATGACGAACACATCAGGCGCACCTCGTTTGACGGCGGCGGTAATCGTCAGCAGAAAGTCCAGCGGCGCATGGATTGTGCTGTCGTGACCGAGAATCATCTCGGCCGCAGTGTCGCCGACGAGCATCATCGGTAGCCCGGCCTCCGCCAGCCACGACGCGGTTGTCGCGTCATAGCAGGTCAGGCACGCAAACTTCGTTCCGCGCCGCGTCCATCGCCGAACAGTGCGCAGCGTCACCGTTCCTTCAAGGCAGGTGGCTTGCGGCTCGGGTTTGATTTCGATGTTCGTCATCGTGGGCGGGACATTATACGCCGACATAGCGGGCGTGAATCGCTCTGGCACGATTGATGTCGCTTGTGCCGTGCACAACGACTCTCCCGTCGCGGAAACAAAGCAGTTCCAACTGCTCCTGTTCCAGCATCCCACGAACGAGGTAGGCGTTGTCCTCAAACTGGCCGTGCGGCATGAGTTTCTTCTTCAGGCCTGGCAGGTCGAGATCGACATCGTTGGATGCGGGAATCTGCACCGCGTCCTGACCACACAGCGCCGTTGGTTGTGCGATGGCTGCATCATCCAGATACTCAAACTTGCCGAATCCGCAGCAGGGACATTCTTCGTCTGGGGTAGAGGTATTCATGCGGTTGCTTTCGCTGCACCACATGTCGAACACGAGCAGCGCTCGCGAAACAGCATCGACATTGCCTGAGAGGAGTTTGATCGCATCCATTGCCTGGCATGCGGTGACGACCGCGACTGCTGGGCCAAGTACACCGGCTGTATCGCAAGTGTCGTGGGTTCCTGGCGGCGGCGGCTGGGGGAAGAGACATCGCAGGCAGGGTGTCGACTGTTCGCTGGTCCATTGCACGCGGGTGTCCCACGCTTTGCGCACCTTTCGGTGGGAGGGAAGAATGGTCATGGCATTTCCCTGCGCAGCAACGACACCGCCGAATAGAAATGGGATTCCGTGCGCGACGGAGATGTCATTCAGCAGATAACGGGTTTCGAAGTTGTCCAGCCCGTCGACAATGAGGTCTGTTCCTGCCAGAAGGCGCTCGGCGTTGCGCGGCGTGAGATCCTCGACGTGGTGTGTTACCGCAATGTGGCTGTTGATTTCCTCAAGTCGATCTGCCGCTGCCGCAGCCTTGGGCCGGTGGCGTTCGGCATCATCTTCATCAAACAGAACTTGCCGTTGCAGGTTTGTTTCCTCGACGATATCGCGATCGATGAGGGTGAGTGCGCCGACCCCGGCTCTTGCCAGTAGGTCTGCAACTCCGCAGCCGAGTGCCCCGGTGCCGACGATCGCAGCGTGGGACTTCGCCAATGACTCCTGTCCGGCGTTGCCGAATGACTCCACCAGTCGCTGTCGGTGATAGCGATCGTTCACGGGTTTTCTCCACCGAGGTCGTGGCCGAGGAAGCCGTCGCCGCTGCCGCTCGCCCGTGGAAGCAGTCGGCGGAGCAAACGGCTGAGCGTGAAGTCGTCAAGTGCCGTGTCTGCCCATTGCACACTGAGTCGCCCTTCTTCCACAATCAGATTGGCGACCATGAGTCGGCGCATCCCCGCAAGTTGTTCTGCGACGGACGACACATGAGGCCATGCGTCGAGTGGGATGCCGCCTCGCTCGCCGATGGCGAGGAATGCCTCCTCTGTTTCTTCTACAGCCTCATCCATGGGCCATCCGGCTACCGCGAGTGCCATGAGGTACTCCAGGTGAGCAAGCACTTGTTGGGTGCGACTATCCGCTCGCTGTTCGATGACCCACTGTCGCAGGGACACACCGGGCAACGTGAGCCGCGCGATCTTCCGCCTGTCGCTGCGGGCGTTCTTCCACCACTCTTCGATGACAACTTGTTCCGCTGGGTCGAGTGATCTTTCCGCGCCTGCGGCAGTAGCCAGATCGCGAACAATGTTCTGATCTGCAAGCGGGTTTGTGGGAAGCGGTGGAAGGTTGTCGAGGAAGCGGCCAAAGGCGACATTCGACATGTCAGGTAGCGTGGTCTCGAACCCCGTCATTTGCCAGCGAATATATGCGTCTGCGACGGGGTCCTTGTCGAGCGGGCGGAGCAATCGAGTGCTTATCAATGCGCCGTTGACTGGCTGCGAGAACGACGAAGCGAAGGAGAGGCTGCGGCGAGGAAGAGTTCGCGATTCTGCGATCTCACGGGCTTCGACTGCGAGCAGTCGCTCGGCATCGCGCACAGTAGATGCGGGTGTCGCATCACCGCTGCTGAGCAGGGCAATCAGAGTTGTGGCGAGGAGTGCCACCATGCATGCATGGTAGGACTGTTTACCAGGCGAAGTGCGAGAACGCTTTGTTGGCCTCGGCCATGCGGTGCGTTTGTTCGCGAACCGTAACGGCCTTGCCCTCGCCCTTGGAGGCGTCCCAGAGCTCCTTCGCGAGCCGCTGTTCCATGGGCTTGCCCTTGTCTCCGCGGGCTGCCTGGATGATCCAACGGAAGGTCAGGCTCTGTCGTCGCCTCGCGGTGACGGGCATGGGGACCTGATAGTTGGCTCCGCCGACCCGCTTGGAGCGGACTTCGACATTGGGCCTGACATTTTCGAGCGCCTTGTGGAAGACATCGATGGCGGTTTCTGGACCGTCCTCTGTCTTCTCTTTCTTCAACCGCTGATCGATGCGATCGAGCGCGTTGTACATGAGGCGTTGGGCGACGGCCTTCTTGCCGTCGTACATGATGCAGTTGATGAACTTTGCGAGCACTTTGTCACCGTACCGAGGGTCGGGACGAAGTTGCTGTTCAGATTTGGTGATGCGACCTGCCATTGCGTTCTTCCTTTCGGCTCATCTGCTTCCCGGTATGTGCCGGGCTTGCTGTTGTTCACCGCGGTCGGCGTAATGCCGTTGGTCTTCACCGCGATTACTTGCCTTGATGGGTTTCTTACTTGCCCCGTTTTGTTCCGTACTTGGATCGGCCCTGTTTTCGTCCATCGACGCCGAGGGCGTCGAGCGAGCCGCGAACGACGTGGTATCGCACGCCGGGGAGGTCGCGGACGCGTCCGCCGCGGACAAGGACGATGGAGTGTTCCTGAAGATTGTGTCCTTCGCCGCCGATGTAGGCGGTGACTTCCTTACCGTTGGAGAGGCGAACGCGGGTGACTTTTCGGAGGGCCGAGTTCGGCTTCTTGGGTGTGACGGTTCGCACTTGCAGGCAGACGCCGCGTTTCTGTGGGCATCCTTCGAGGTCGCGGACCTTGGACTTGGCCTTGGGTGAGCGTCGGGGTTTGCGGACGAGTTGGTTAATCGTTGGCATGCGGGGTGTTTCTGGGGGTCTTTTCGTGAGGATCTGTCCCGGGGGGTGAACCGGGGTTCGAGCCGCGTATGGTAGGGGTAGAGGTGGTTTCGGGCAAGCGTTGGGGGTGTTTATCCGGTCCACGCTGCCAGCAGGGCGAGTATGTCGGTGACTCCTACGGTGCCGTCGTGGTCGATATCGGCTGTGCAGCCGCTGCAATCGCCCCAATTGGCCACGAGGAGGAGCAGGTCGAGGATGTTGATGGTGTCGTCGCCGTTGAGGTCACCCGGGATGGTCATTTGGAGCCAGATGGGGTTGCAGAAGGCGTGTCGTTGGCCGTCGTTGCGATCGATCCGGAGGGTGATGAAGCGGCTGTTTTCGTCGATGCCGAGTCCGTTGACCTGCATGTCGATGGCGTACAGGGGGATGCCGGTGGGTTCGATGACTTGGCGGGTTTCTCCGTTGACGAGGATGGTGACCTGGTAGTCACCGGCGTAGCCGAGGGTCTCGTTTGTTCGCAGGGAGACGGTGACGAGGTTGTAGCCGTCGGGGAGAAGGGCGACGGAGCCGGGAATGGCACCGTTGACTCGAAGCCAGGCGAGTGGTCCGTTGGATGCGACGCAGCGTCCGGCCAGCATGGCTTCTTGCACGTTTTCGCGGGAACTGTCCGGCATGGCCGCATAGGTCAGGGTTTGGCCGATGAGGCCGGGTTCGTGTGCGTCGCTGTTGCCGATGGCAACTGGGAATCGCGTGGGCCAGCCGGGTCGATTGGGGAGTTCGCCGCCGGAGGGTGGCCCGATGGTGTTGAGCAGGTTGTGCCAGGTGTTCAATGTGTCTTGATCGTCATCTTCGAATTCGCCGTAGGCGTCGCACCAGATTTCCATTCCTGCCCAGCCGGTTGTGCCGTTGTTCCAGTCCCATTCGTAGAAGGCGAGGTAGGCCCAGTCGTAGGGGTGTGCGATGAAGCCGAAGGCACCGACGTTGTTGATGCGATCGATGATGACTTGTTCACTTTCGCACTCGGCGTGGCCGAACACGAGTCCGTCGGAGGGGTTGGGGACGATGGCGGGAAGGTCCTCGGCGAGCGGGAGCATGAGCATGTGGGAGGGTAGATCCCAGAACCCTTGTTGGCCGAGCCCCATCTCCTGGCTGTAGATCGCCAGCCAGTCGTTGTCGGCCCGGTAGGCCTGTGCTTCTGCCTGTCCTTGGTTGAACTGTTCTTCTGTGTAGTAGTCTGTTCCGAACCAGGATCCATGGATGTTGGAGTGGTCCGTGAAGACGATCCATGAGAGTCCCATGGCCTGTGCGATCGCGGCGTATTCGTAGGGACCTTCTTCGGTGCCGTCGAGTACGGCTGCGTCGATCGAAAGAGTTGTGTGGACATGTTGGTCGCCGGCCAGCCACCAGAGTGTCGTGGCGCCGCGCGGCGATTGGATCGGCTGGGCGCCGCCGTCGCGGTCGACTTCAATGGTTAGTTGTGGTGGTCCGCCGGTTGGGAGGGGGGTTTGACGTGGAACTGTGATGGTGCGTTCAAGTGTGCGATTGGAAAGTTCGATTTCGATCTTGAGGCGAATGTCTCCGCTGTGGTCGTGTGGGTCGACAATCCATGAGGCGGTTGCTGTGTGTTCGGTGAGCGACCGGAGCGCAGAGGCGTATGCGTTGGCGAGGCGAAGTGTGTCGGGGCGATCGTGTCTTGATGCCGTCTTGTGCAATGATTCCTGTAGTTGGCGGGTTCGCTCAAGCAGGCCGTTCGGTGCGGGGAGCCAGGTTGTGGAGGGCGTTTGCTCGGTGTGTCCGTCGAGCCGGAACGATCGCACCAGAACATCGCTGGGTGCATCGATGTTTCGCACTTGTACATTGACCGGGAACGGCCGGTCTGTTCGGAGGACTGAGGGTGCGTGGATCACGATCGACAGGCCATTGTCGAGCGTTTCGCCGTTCAGCCATGGCGGTGCGTGATTGTGTGCGAATGTCGTTGATGACCCGAACAGGGCGAGGATGATGATCGCCGGTCGCCGCATCCGTACATCGTAGTCCGGTTTTCCAGCGTAAAAAGGGTCTATGGCCCTCTTTCCTTGGCCGCCTCTGCGGCGGCGACCGCCATCTGGTCACATCGTTCGTTTTCGGGGTGTCCTGTGTGGCCTTCGATCCAGGTGGTGGTGATCTCGTGCCTCTCTCGCTGTTCTGCCAGTGGTTTCCAGAGGTCCTGATTCTTCACCGGCTTTCGGCCTGCGGTTCGCCAGCCTTTGGCAATCCAGTTCTCAAGCCACTCCATGAGTCCGTCGGTGACATACTTGCTGTCGGAGAAGAGGTGTATTCGGGATGGTTGTTCGAGGGACTGCAGTGCTGCGAGGACGGCGGCAACTTCCATGCGTTGATTGGTTGACGGGGACTCGCTGCCGCTTTGTTCGATCTCAGTTCCGCTGGAATCGCGAAGAATGAAGGCCCATCCTCCTGGCCCGGGGTTTCCCAGGCATGCGCCGTCGGTGAAGAGTTCGAAGTGAGGAAGTTCTGACATGATCGGGCATGGTATCGCCGGGAGCCTGCAGGTGGTGCTACCATCGTGGTACATGACGGTGCACCGCATCGAAGTCAGACCGGCGCCTGGCCGCAGCGATCCTCGCGGGCACGCTGCGCGGGTGCAGGCCATGTCATCCGGGCTTGAGGTCGTGCCGCGGACAGTGGCGACGGCGCAGGTTTATCTTGTGGAGGGAGACCTCAGCGAAGCATCCGTGAGTCGGCTCGCGAGCGAATTGTTGTGTGATCCTGTCACGGAGTCCGTGACGATTGGCGCGAGCCCAATGCGATCGGATGCGATTGTCGAGGTACACCCATTGCCGGGTGTCATGGATCCGGCGGCGCAGGCGGTCGAGCGTGCTGTTGAGCATCTTCTTGGCACACCCGTGGCTGTTCGAACGGGCATGCGATATGACATGCATGGTGTGACGCCAGATCAGGCCCTCAGCATTGCGGGGCGGTGTTTGGCCAACACGGTCATTCATGGCATTCACGAGCAGCCACATCACCCCGCGACTTTCCCGGGGGGGCATGAGCACGACATGGTGGTGCCTGAGGTTCGGCTTGCCGACCTCGATGACGCTGCGATGGAAAAACTCTCTCGAGAGGCGCACCTGTTTCTGGATCTTTCCGAGATGCGAGCCATCCAGGCGCACTATCGCGAACTCGGCCGCCACCCGCGGGCCATCGAACTGGAGACGCTGGCGCAGACATGGTCAGAGCACTGTGTACACAAGACGTTGAAGGCGACGATCAGGTATGCCGGGCCAATTTCAGATCGGTCGCGGCCGGGATACGAGTACCACGATGATGGCACGGTCACGATTCACAACCTGCTCAGGTCGACCGTGGCGGCAGCAACGACGGAGTTGATGGACGACGGCATTGATTGGTGCCTGAGCGTGTTTGTGGATAACGCGGGCATCGTCGCATTTGATGACGATCATGCAGTGTGTTTCAAGGTCGAAACGCACAACCATCCTTCTGCGCTTGAGCCATATGGCGGAGCGGCGACGGGAATTGGCGGCTGTATTCGCGACATCATGGGTACGGGTCTGGCAGCGCGGCCTATTGCGGCGACGGATGTGTTCTGTGTTGGCGAGCTCGAGAACGAGTCGCCGCCAGCAGGCTGTCTGCGGCCGCGCCGGATTCTCTCGGAGGTTGTCCGTGGTGTTCGCGACTACGGCAACCGCATGGGGATTCCGACCCTGAATGGTGGTGTTTGGTTCGACGACGAGTATGTGGGAAACCCGTTGGTGTACTGCGGATGCGTTGGCGTGATGCCACGGACGGCGATCGACGGCGATCCTCGCCCGGGCGATCGGATCATTGCGTTGGGCGGTCGCACTGGTCGGGACGGCATACACGGCGCGACATTCTCATCCGCGGAGTTGACGGACACGCACGCCGACGAGTTTTCTCATGCGGTCCAGATTGGCAACGCGATCACCGAGAAGAAGACCCTCGACGCGATTCTGGAAGCACGTGATCATGCGGAAGGCTGCATCTTCACGGCGATTACCGATTGTGGGGCGGGTGGATTTTCCAGCGCGGTTGGCGAGATGGGCGAACACCTTGGCGCCATTGTGCAGTTGGATCGCGCGCCATTGAAATACGCCGGTCTTACGCCGCATGAAATATGGATCAGCGAAGCGCAGGAGCGGATGGTGCTGGCAGTTTCTTCGGACCGGGTGCCGATGTTGCAGGCCATCTGCGATCGCCACGATGTGGAACTCTGCGACCTTGGCGAATTTGGAACTCCCAATAACGAACTCATTCTTCGATTTGGCGACACCGAGGTTGGGCGGCTTGACATGGCCTTCATGCACGGCGGTCTGCCCGATACGGTGCGTGAGGCAAGATGGTCACCGCTGGCGGGCTCGCAACAGGATGTCGATGTGGATGTGCAGGAGACTCTTCCACGGATGCTCGCGATGCCGAACATCGCTTCGAAACGCTGCATCATCGAACAATACGACCACGAAGTGCAGGGGCGGAGCGTGATTCGACCGTTTGCGGGGCCCGGCGGCGGTGGGCCATCGGACGCGGCGGTCATTACGCCTGTTCGCGGTTCGAGCCGCGGCCTGGCAATCGGCAATGGACTGGCGACCGGATTGCGAGATGACCCGTGGCTCATGGCGGCTGTGGCGGTGGATGAGTGTGTTCGCAACCTCACCTGTGTTGGGGCCGATCCTTCGCGCATCGCCATCCTCGACAACTTCTGCTGGCCGGGCGTGAAGGACCAGGAGAGCCTCGGGGCATTGGTTCGATGTGCGGAGGGGTGCTACGACGCCGCGATGGCGTATCGCACACCATTCATTTCGGGCAAGGATTCGCTCAACAACCAGTTCACGACCGAGGACGGCCGCACTATTCGCATTCCGCCGACGCTGTTGATCTCCGGTTTCGGCATCGTGGGCGACATCGGCACTTGCGTGACCATGGACGCCAAGTCGCCGGACAGTGTCTTGGTTTTGATTGGTCACAGCGGCGTTGAATTGGGCGGTTCACACTTGTCGATGTTGTTGGGCGTTGACGGATCGCTTCCGACATCGCCTCTGGAGGACGGGCCTCGTAACGCCGCGGCCGTGCACATGCTCATCAGCGATGGACTCGTCCGCTCGGCGCACGACTGCAGCGAGGGTGGCATTCTTGTGGCTGCGGCGGAAATGGCGTTTGCGGGCGGAATCGGGTTGGGCCTCGACCTGTCCGCAGATTCCACCTGTTTCACGGAAACACCGGCACGCTATCTCCTGGAGATGAAGGAGTCTGATCTCGCGGGGATAGGCGATGTCGACTGGACGATCGTGGGCAGGTTCAATGACGGTGATCACCTCACGGTGGGAGGCTCTTCGTGGAGCCTGGATGCCCTGCGATGCGCGTGGGAGTCGGGGGTTTCGGTATGACGCTTCGCGCGCTGGTCATCACAGCTCCCGGTATCAACTGCGATCTTGAATTGGCGGAAGGATTCTCGCTCGCCGGGGCTGAGCCGTTTTCAGTGCACATCAACACGCTGACGGAGAACCCCGCCATTGTGGACGAGGCGCATCTTGTCGGGCTGCCCGGTGGTTTCAGTTATGGCGATGCGGTAGCGGCGGGGAGGATCATGGCGCAGTTGATGCGAGCGTCGCTCTACCCGGTACTTTCGGCCGCGGTGCGCCGCGGCGTTCCGATGATTGCCCCATGCAACGGTTTTCAGGTCGCGGCGCAAATCGGGCTTCTGCCTGGCCCTCAGCCGGGAATGGACTGGCCTGCGACTGCCCCGGAACCGACGATCGCGCTTTCGCAGAATTCGTCCGCCCGGTTCGTCGATCGCTGGGTAGAGATGCTGGTGCCACAGGAGACCCGGTGTATCTGGACGCGCGGAATGACTACTGAACACGGCACTTCCCTGTTGCCAATTGCACACGGCGAAGGCCGATTTGTTCCGCGTTCGGAAGAATTGCTGCGGGATCTGGAGGAATCCGGTCGGATCGCTTGCCGATACGCCGCGGACGACAATCCAAATGGTTCGATCGGCGATGTCATGGGCATCTGTGATGCCAGCGGGCTCGTCTTCGGTCTGATGCCGCACCCCGAGCGATATCTGCGATGGACACAGCATCCGACTTGGACACGAATGGAGACACCGTCGTACGATCCGCCCGGGTTGCAGATGTTCCGCAACGCAGTTGCGCATGCGGAGAAGACAGCATCAGTTCGGCGCGCTTGCTCTGCCTGAACCAATCAATCCCAGTTGGCAACGACGATCAACAGGTCGTGGATGTTGACGATGCCGTCACCGTTGAGATCGGTACCATTGTCTCCGTCGGTTTCCCAGGCGGCGATGATCAACAGCAGGTCATCCAGATCAACGATGTTGTCGTTGTTGACATCGCCATCGACACCGCTGTCGCAGGACAGCGTCAAGACGCCCGAGCCCATGTCACCGTCCCACCAGCCACCGACCCGGACGAGGTAGACATTACCCGCGATGACCGGCGCCTCCACCAGAGAGGTAAAGCCGGCGCATTCGAAGAAGTCGTCGTTGCAGGCGAGGATTGCGTCGTCCGAGCAGGATCCTTCATAGATCACAAGATCTGTGTCATAGTCGGCCTGATCGCAGGTGCTGACCGTGAGCGTGCCGCTGCACGGTGACTGGTAGGCGTACCAGATGTCATGGTAGGTCTGCCCGTCATCGTCACACTCTGCGTGACTGATGCCATCCGTCGTAGCGCCGACTGTGCTGAAAGCATCATCGCCATTAACGATGGGCAGTGCATCCTCGCAGTTGTCGTTGACCGGGCGCGTATGTACCACGAGTTGTCCCGTGCCGGATCCACTTGGGCTGAATGCACCAACGCGTATGTGAATGCTCTGCCCTTCCTGCACAATGGCGGTCGCGGTGCTGTGGTAGTCCGGAGCTTCGCCGCAGGGATGGTCTTGATCATTCTCATTGCAGGCGATCAGTTGCATCGAGTCGCAGTAATCGCCCAAATACAGGACGATGTCAGTATCAAAGTCGGCACTTCCGCCGAGTTCTTCGCACGTTGTCACGGTGAGTTGGCCGTCGTGGGGGACGATGTACTGGTACCAGACGTCGTTGTGGGTTGTACCGTCCTGGGCACAACTTGGGTGGGTTTCGCCATCCGTCGATGCGCCGGTCGTGTCGAATGAGAATGTGCCGTCCGGTAGCCAGATCGCGTTCTCGCAGTCATCGTTGTAGGGCCGGTGCGCTACCGTAAAGGTTGTGCTGGACGCAACAACATTGTTGGACGGGTCTGCATCGGTTGTAGAGGACTCGATTGACAATCCGATGAAAAAGTCTCCTGCCGGGAGATTGCCGGGGATGTTCACAGTCGGTGTAAGCGACCAGTTTCCAGCCCCGGAGAGGGTGCCGATGAAGATGTTGGCAAGAAGGGTGTCGGCATCCGTGATGTTCTGATCGGTCGACGCTCTGACGACAAGCACCGGGTCAAATGCATTGGCAGCACCGTTGTTGGCGAAGTCCAGTTGCACATCAAGTGTTTCACCCGCATAGGCCACACTGTCAAGCGGCATGGCGTCCACGGCTGCCGGGTCGGCGGAGGCGACGACAGTGATTTCCATGCAATCCCAATTGTCGGTGTCGTTGTTGTCCGGAACCGTGTCCGTCCCCGCGTCGAGGACGTGGCCGAGAAAGTAGGTGCCCGATGGCGTGTTTACCGGAATCGCGATGTTGTTGACTTCCAGATCGCCGTAGGTCATCGCGGGAACATCCCATTCGTAGAACGCCGAACTCACGAGTGTGTCGTTGACGGAAATGTCCTGATTGGTGGAGAGATAGACTCGCGTGAGCCATCCGCCGCTGCCGACGCCGTTGGTCGCATTTGCCAGACGGACAAGTGTTGTGGGAATCGAGTCACCGGCTGCGTAGGCGATTGGGCTTCCAACCGGCTGCCGCATCCACATGGCCTGGAGGTCCATGGTGTTCCCGCGGGCCGCAGGAATCACCGTGTCCACGATGTAATCGCTCATGCCCTCCCACATGTGGACCCACCTGCCCCATGTTGCGCGGTCGGAAGTCGAGCACACCCCCAATACTCGCCGCGTGCCCGAGTCGTCTAAATAGTAGGCGCCGCTGCCGCTTTGCCCGCCCCAGACGGAGGTTGTGCAACCGGCAGTCGTGTCGATCTGCAGTTGATTGTTCGGGCAACTGTCGAAATCGCCGTTCCAGAAGTACATGTCAAGTCCGTTGTGAAGCGGCCCGCCGTCGTCACAGTTCTCCCCGGGATAACTGAAGTTGAAGAATGTCTGGTCCTCCACCCATTCGCAATTGCCGCCAAATGCCAACGCGTGCCATCCGGTAAGCATGCCCGCAGCGCGGTCTACGGCAATGAGCCCGACGTCGGCGTCCAAGTTCGCATTGTTCATCCACCCGGTGCCGGCCCAGTAGGCCGTTCCATCGGCCCGGCCCCAGTTGTCCGTACCCAGATGCGTCGCCGCGCGGACGACACACCAGTCCGGGAAGGCGTTGAATGTCCAAAGTGTGCCGGCGTTATCAGTCCATGTGTTCATGTAAATGACATGACCCGCAGTCAGGACCGTCTCCGCATCGATGAACGTACCTGATCCCTGGAATGTAAACGAACCGGAGGTGCCGGCTGGATTTGTACCGGTGAACTGAGCAAGGATGCGGCAGTTGACCCGCGTGGGATACAGCGACACACCAGTGGCGAATCCCATCGTGCCGAATCCGCGGTCTTCCTCCCAGTTGATCGATCCATCCACGCCGGTGAAACTCGTGCCGGCGACGCCGCTTCGCCCCCGAAGCGGTCCCGATCGCCCTACGGGCGTTGTGATGCCGGTCGCCGCATCGTGCCGCATCATGATGTTGGGTCCGCGGTGCGTGCCACCGCTGCCCGAACGGGGCATGGCGTGGCGTATGTCGCCAGCCCATTCATGCTCCCAGTAGAGTTCTTCGCCATCCATACCCGGGCCGTTCCACCAAGGCACGAAGTCTCGGTCGACTGGCTCGGTTTCGATGATCGGAGCAGGCCCCTCGGGGGGTGCGGGAAGGGGCGATGCCGCGACAGCAACTGTCACGACAGAGGCCAATCCCATTGAATACACTCGACATGTCATGACATCGTTCCTCTTGGAAATCCCTCCCTGTCAGGGTACCTCTAAAAAGGCCTGCCGCAACGGGGAAAAAGGGTCTATTCTGGGCAGCAGGAGGGCCTCCATGTCCAGAAACGATGATGCAGAGCGGGAAGAAGTGCGGCGACTGGCCGCGAACCTGTTCAACCGGACATGGGAGTTGCTCGATCTTGAGGATCGATCGCCGGATCAGGACGAGGAAATGGTGCACGCAGCGCACGCTTCGCGGTATCACTGGGGGATTGTGGGCACGCCGATCAACTTCGCACGCGGTGACTGGCAGATCGCTCGGGTGTACGCCGTGCTCGGCCGCGGTGATCCGGCGATGCACTATGCGAGCCGGTATTTGGAAGCGTGCGAATCAAAGGACTTTGGCCCGTTCGACCTTGCGTTTGCTTGTGAGGGCATGGCCCGCTCACTTGTTGCGAACGGCGACATCGCCGCCGCGACGGAACATCTCGGACTGGCTGTGCAGGCAGGTGCGAAGATTCCCGAAGACGACGACCGAGCATGGCTTATCAAGAACCTTGAACAGATCCGGAGCCTGATCGGTGCATCCTGAATTTGTGGTGGTCTGCCGCAAGTGTGGGTATGACCTGCGCGGTCACCATGAGGATGCGCCTTGTCCCGAATGTGGAACGGTGGCAAGGGAACACACTTCTCCAATGGGTGACGCGCCACGCTCCTGGCTGGATCGGCGTGTCGCCGAGTTCCTCGTACCATCATCGCTTGGTTCGATGCCCGATGTTCGGGGCCGCATCCGCATCTTTGGGTTGCTCGGGGGCGCCTGTCTGCTGGCGTTTGCTGTCGTGCAGGCCATGGTCATGCTGTCCGCACTGGGACTCGAACCCCGCGGGCTCGCCAATCTGGTGATTGCAGGAACATGGATGGCGGTGACATTCGGTCTGACGACGCCGAAACTCGAAGCGGCCATGTTGCCGGCCCATCGCGTGCTGCGGCAGGCAAGCCGGTGGCTGCAATGGTGTTGGCTGGCCGCCGCGGCCATTCCGCTCGTGGTTGAGGGTGGTTCCGCCGCGTCGTTCTTCCTGCAGGTCGTCGGTGGACTTGGTACGGCAGCGATGGCATTCTGGCTCTGCGGTCTGGCTATTCGTCTGGACAGATATGCCTTGGCCGGTCCGTTCAACATCGTCGGCTGGGCAATGCCGACACTTGGTTTCCTTGTGTTGGTTGCGCCGTGGACGCGGGATGAAGCCATGGACTTCACGGGGCCCTTTGCTACCTACTTGTACGGGTGCTTCATGTTCCTTGCGCTCATTGCATGGCTTATCGTGCTCTTGATGTTCGCAAGATATCTGTTTCTGCTTGGAGTCAGCGAACACCTCTCACTGCATGGCGAGGAGGCCGGCGGTGCGCGGCTTGACCGCATCCGCGAAAAACGAGATCGGCTTGATCGCAAAGCATCGATTCGGAAGCCGGGCGAATGACTCCCTGGCAAGGACAACCAACCCTTGAGCAGGGAAGCACCTGTCGGGAGTGCGGCTATGACTTGCGCGGATTGCCGTGGGGCGCCTTGTGCCCCGAGTGTGGGGCATCAAGCCGTATCACCTATGCGCCGGATGCGCCGCTGTCCCAGATGCCCGAGCCGCTGGTTCGGCGGCTGGCGACATGTTGCGCCGCAACCAGCCTCGTCATTCCGGCGGTACTTGCCAAGGCGGCTTTGGGTGGGAACTTCGAACTCGACACGAATCAACAGTTGGTAATTGATGCCGTCATAGCCATGGTGTGGATAGGTGGTTCGATGCTTCTGACGCGGCCCGTGCTTGATCGCGAAGCGGTGCGGTACGGGTTTGGCCCAAAGGGCGTGCTGCGACTCATTGCGCGGTGGGCGTCGCTCGGCGCGATCTTGATCGCTGCAACCAATCAATGGCCCGCGGGCGGCAGTGGCGCGGCGATGGTGCAGCTCATGTGGTTTTCCGGATGGATCATGGCGGTTGCTGGCGGCTTCTGCCTCCTGCTGCTTCTTTCCGAACTCGCCGACTGGGTTCGGGACCAGACGGCTCGGCGGTATCTGGAAGCGGCTGCGTGGGGACCACCTGCGTTATTTCTCCTGGCGCTGGGCGTGTCGGCGACGCCGCTGCCTAACATCGTGGTGCTTGGCATCCAAATCGTGGCGGCAATACTGCTGCTTGGAGCGCCGCTGGGGATGCTCATGCTGACATCATCCGTGACGAAGGCCATTGCCCATGCTCGGGAGTGGCAGGAATATGTCGACCGCCGCGACCGGAGTCGCGAGTAGAATCCGGGCATGGCAGCGGCGACAGAGCCAATCCGATGTGGTGTTGTGGGCGTGGGTCGCATGGGCCGGCACCACGCGAGGATTTATTCCCAGATGGATGGCGCTGACCTCGTGGGCGTTGTCGATCAGGATGAAGATCGCCGTAACACCATCGTCGAGGAGTGGGGTGGCTCGTCGTGGGCGACTGTCGAGGAACTTCTTACGGCGGGCGTGGACGCGGTGACCATTGCCACGCCGACGGTCCATCACCTCGAAACCGCTGCACCTCTCCTGAGAAGCGGCGTTTCCTGCCTGATCGAGAAGCCGTTGGCGCCTGATCGAGAAACAGCCGGAGAAATTGCACGAGCCGCAAAGGGCGGAGGCGCCGTGCTGCAGGTCGGGCATGTTGTGCGGTACGACCCCGTCATGCGGGCGATTGCGTCGGTGGAGGGGCTACGGCCACGGTTCATCGAGATGACCCGAATCAGTCCGATGACATTCCGCAGCGTGGATATCGGCGTCGTGCTTGACATGATGATTCACGATCTCGACCTGCTGACAATGCTGCTGGGCGCCGAACCGGAAGAGATTTACGCCAACGCGGTGAGTGTGCTCGGGGAAGCGGAAGATGTCTGCAACGCTCGCCTTGTGTTTCCGCCCGACACCAATGGTCTTCGCTGTACCGTCAATGTGACGGCAAGCCGCCTGGCGATGAAGACGGAGCGGAAGATGCGGATCATCAGCGAGGATGCCTATTTGTCGGCGGACTTCGTCAAGCGCGATGTCACCTTGATTCGCAAGACAGCGAACGAGGTGCAACTCGCTGATGTCCGTCAGCGGCTCGCCGAGGGCGAGGACTTGTCTTCGATCGACTATCTCGGTCTGGTCGATGTGGAAGAAATGGAGATCGGCGACGAGGACGCGCTGACGCTGCAGGCTGTCGATTTTCTCGACGCAGTTCGCAGCGGTCGAACTCCAGATGTCAATGCGGAGGCGGGGTCCATGGCCATCAGAACCGCCGAGCGCATCATCGAAGCCGCCGACGCTGCTGGGGCGCGGATGGTGTAAGGAGAAGTGCTTCGCACTTCTCCTTACCAGCCGCTCGCTGGCGGCGGCGGCGCAGTCTGCGGCGGCGGCATGAGCGACTCGAGCCGCCGGTGACACACGATGTACATCTCCGTCGATGCGTTTCGCGATGCCTTGGGCTTGAAGCCCTTGGCGGACTCGAAACATTCGCCGCACCGATCGAGCAGGTCGCGGTAGGACTCACCTTCCAGGACCTTGATGACAAGATTGCCGCTTGGTCGGAGTACCGTGCGGCAGAGGTTCAGTGCGGTGTTGCAGAGGCGTACTGACTGGTGGTGATCGATCGTTCGGTTGCCGGTCGTCGAGGGCGCCATGTCGCTCAAGACAACGTCGAAGGGTGCTTCGGGCAGTGCGTGAGCGTCGTTGACATCTCCAGCAATTGTTCGAACATGGCTCGGCAACCCGGGGTCAATGTCCTGAAGGTCGATGCCGACGACACACCCGCGATCGCCCACGCGGCCGCTGGCGACCTGCAGCCAACTGCCGGGGGCAGCTCCGAGGTCCAGCACCTTGTCACCGGCGGCAATCAAGTCTCGGCGGTCATCGATCTCGATCAATTTGTATGCAGCGCGGGACCGGTATCCTTCCCGCTTGGCTTCTCGGAAGTAATGGTCGTGTATGTCACGCTGCCCGGCCATCCTCAGGCGATCACCATTGCAGCCAGTCGCCACCGGTCCAGGGAAGCCCGATCGTCGGCGATTTCGTGACGGACACGCGAACATCTCCGTCGGTTGTTCGAAGGCGAATGGGGTTGTCGCCATTGTTGAGGAGGGCAAACAGGCGATCTCTCGACGTCCCGGGGAGCACTTCCACGCGACCATGCTCGGCATCGATGACTGTTTCGCCATCACTCGTCGTGCATTCGAAGTTTCCCGTGGACTCCCCCCGAACGCGATAGAACACATCGCCGCGGCGGTTCTGCACGGAGACCGCATCCAGAAGCGGGTGGTTTGATGCGATGCGAACGATGCCGTCGCTGGTGATGACGGAAACGCCGCCGGTGATATCGACGGCCTCGACACTTCCTCGTTGGGTCTTGATGTACAGCCCCTCGATGTTCTGGGCGACGATTTCAATGTCGGCATACAGAAGGTTGAGCGGGTTCTGCTCGCACCACGCTCGGACGCGGAGCACCTGTCCCAGATCACCCGGCTCGATGCGGGCCGACCACTGGATTTCTTCCATGGCTTCCAGCCCTTCGCCTCGTCGACCGACTCCGTAATCGCCCCGGCGATGCACGCGGATGGTTGTCCCTGTTGCCATGGGATTGGCGGCCACACGAACATTGCCGGCGAACGATTCGACATCAACGACCAGCGGTCCGGCTGTGTCAAGGTGAATAGTCTTGCCTGCGAGACCCTGTGAAGAGAGGCATCCCGACAGGATCGTGGCCGCGGCGATCAGAACGGGTGCCAGGATCAAGCGACGCATCAGTGGCGGCGATTGTAGCGGGGGTACACTGCGGCGATGCAAGAACACGACAGCCGAATCGGCGCCGCCTCACACTCGCTTCCATTGCAGGGTGCAGCAAACCCGTCGAGTGATCTCTCCGGTACGACGCCCGGGTCGTTTGCGACAGCAGGGGATGTGGGCGGACCGTTGACATTTTCCTCACCCGATACACCGGGCATGCCGTCGCCCTCGCAGAAGACTGCGTGGGACTTCGCTCGCGGCAATGGCGGTGCCTTCGTGACCCAGCTTGAACATGCGCGGGCGGGCACGATTACGCCGCAGATGCACCGTGTTGCGGAGCGGGAGCCGCACCTGAGCGGAGAGCAGGTACGGGACGAGGTTGCAGCGGGCCGGATGATCATTCCAGCGAACACTGTTCATGTGTCACACAATCTTGATCCCACAGCGATCGGCCGAGCGTCGCTGACAAAGGTCAACGCGAACATGGGTGCTTCGCCAGTGTCATCAGACATTGAGGAGGAACTCGAAAAACTTCGGTGGGCCGTTCGCTGGGGAGCTGACACCGTGATGGATCTGTCCACCGGCGGTGATCTCAATGCATGCCGCGAGGCGATCATTCGCGCATCGACGGTACCAATTGGAACTGTGCCCATCTACTCGATGATCATCGGGCGTCGCATCGAGGATCTGACCACCTCGATGATTCTTGATGAATTGGAGAACCAGGCGAGGCAGGGTGTCGACTACTTCACCATCCATGCGGGTGTCTTGCAAGAGCACATTCCGTACATCAAGGATCGTCTGATCGGCATCGTTTCTCGCGGCGGTTCGCTGTTGGCCAAATGGATGATCCATCACGGTCGGCAGAATCCGATGTACGACTGCTTTGATGACATTTGCGACATCATGCGGGAATACGACGTGTCGTTTTCGCTCGGCGACGGGTTGCGGCCCGGCGGGCTTGCTGATGCGACCGACGAGGCCCAGATTCGCGAGCTGGAAGTGCTTGGCCAGTTGACCGAACGTGCATGGAGCAAGGGTGTGCAGGTCATGGTGGAGGGACCGGGGCATGTCCCGTTCGATCAGATTGAATACAACATGAAACTACAGCGGTCGCTCTGTCATGGAGCGCCGTTCTATGTGCTTGGTCCGCTTGTCACGGACATCTTTCCCGGCTACGACCACATTACGAGTTGCATTGGCGCGACGGCAGCCGCCTGGCATGGCGCTTCAATGTTGTGCTATGTCACACCGAAGGAACACCTTGGCTTGCCGAAGAAGGATGATGTCAAGCAGGGTTGTGTTGCATATCGCATCGCGGCGCACGCCGCCGATGTTGCACTTGGCATTCCGGGCACGCGAAATGCGGACGATGAGTTGACCAAGGCACGAGCAGCCTTGAACTGGCAGAAGCATTTCGACCTCAGTTTCGATCCAGATCTGGCCCGGGCGATGCATGATGAGGATTTGGATGTTGACACCGATTTCTGCGCGATGTGCGGGCACGACTGGTGTTCCGTGCGAATCAGCAAGGAGATTCAGGAGTTCGCGTCTGGTAAGGATGCGGAATACGCATGGGACAAACCGAAGGTGACGGCTGCGCTGACGATTGAACAGAAGGAAATCCTCGATCAGCGGGGCGTGTTGAGCCCGGAGGAAGTACACCGGCTGACCTCGAAGATGGGGGCGGGGGAGGGCCTGCCGACCTGTCACAGCGATGTGTCGGATGCTGACAGCGGGAAGGCGCTTCAAAGCAGTGGCGCATGAGTCACTCGGTTCGGAGTAACGAAGCAATGACCGGATTCCGAAAAAAGAGGATACCTACCTCTTGATTGATATCGCGTTCTGCCCGATGCTGTGTCCAGCACCATGCAGGACAAGCAGGCCACCAGAATCGACGCCGTAGGTGAGTGGCGATCGTCACTGACCGGGCTCGCCAGCGGTCTGCTGCTCTATGAGACTGTCACAGGCCTGGCGATTCTTCTGCTTCCTTTCTCCCCGTTCAACCAATTCAACGTCCTGTTGCACACCGCGTTGGGGATTGCCATGCTCCTTCCAGTGGTCTGGTACTGCTGGCGACACTGGGTGGCTCGTCGCAAGGGCAACCTCAGCCACTATCAACTGCTTGGTTATGTTTCGGTGGGGCTTCTGGCCGTATGCATTGCAAGCGGACTGGTTCTTACCTGGCAGGGAATTGTCGGTCCTGTCATTGGGCGGGCTTGGGATCTTGTGCACTTGATCACGGGCGTTGCCATGGCGATCTTTGTGGTCATTCACCTCGTCTCGATCGTCATTCGAAAGGTAAACAACCCAGACATGATCACTGCTCTTCGTCGGGGTCGGCGCGTGTATTACACATGGTGCATCGCCATGACAGCCGTCTTCCTTGGCGGGGCGGCACTTTGGGCGGTGGGCTACAGCGATCCTCCCATGCGCACCAGCTTCGCCCGCGAATATGACTGGCAGTATGGAGAAGACCGCCCGTTTGCGCCGAGCCTTGCCAGAACCGACACAACTGCGTGGGAGGACCGCGTACGAAAGTCGGCCATTGATATCGTGGGAAGTGATAAGAAGGCGGCGTTCCTGGCGTCCTATGAAGAAGCGAGAGTGGAACCAGTTGGTCTGTTTTCGCACATCAGGACCGCCGCAGGCGCTGTTGATGCCGACGAGAACGCTTTGGCCAAACTGGACACGGTTTTCGAGGAAGCCGCCGGCTGGATGCAGGAGCACGGTGCCGTGGACCCACGCCTCCTGACAGATTCGGCTGGGTGCGGCAGCAGCGGATGTCACAGTGATATCTATGCCGAATGGCTGCCCAGCGCGCACAGGTATTCGTCGCTTGACGACATGTTTCAGCGTGTGCAAACGCTCATGGCAGAGGAGACATCGCCCGCCCACACGCGATACTGCGGTGGATGTCACGATCCCATTTCGCTCTTTGCTGGTGCCAAGAACAGTGCGAACCATACGCTGGGAGTTGCCGGCGGAATAGACGAGGGGAGTTCGTGCCTTGTGTGCCACAGCATTGTGCAGACAGACGTGCAGGGCAATGCCGATTACACCCTGCAGCCACAGCAGAGGTACGCCTATGAACTACATGATGGTCCGGCTGCGAAGTTTGTCAGCGACTTCCTGATTCGCAGCTATCCACAACACCACATCAGCGCATATTCCAGACCGCTCTACAAGACCCCGGAGTTCTGCGCTGCATGCCACAAACAGTACCTCGACAAGGAAGTGAACACCGACATAGGCAAGGTGCAGGGGCAGAATCAGTACGACAGTTGGAAGAACAGCCGCTGGTATCACGGCGAGGAAAACCCCAAGACACTCTCATGCCGCGAGTGTCACATGCCGCTGGTGGCTTCGAGCGACCCAGCCTCCGGCGACATGACCGATACCAATCGGTCTCTCGATGATGGGAAGCATCGAAGCCATCGAACCCTTGGTGCCAATCAATACATTCCAATCCTGCAGAATCTGGAGTACGGTCGGGAGCATGTCGCACTGGTCGAACAGTGGATGAGGGGAGACATGGACATTCCGGAGATTGCTGCAAAGTGGACCGCGGGTCCCGTCATTCGCATGGAGATTGTCGCACCAGAGCAGGTGCAAGCTGGCGAGGATGTCAACATTCGCGTTCTGCTCACGAACAACAAGACGGGACACGATTACCCGACGGGGCCGCTTGACATGATCGAGAGTTGGGTGGAGTTGGAGGTTACTGACGACAGCGGCAATGTTGTCTATGCGGCCGGTGGGGTTGATGCGGAGAGTGACGAATTGTTGGAACCACCGGTCGTGTTCAAGGCCGATGGGTTCGATCGCAAGGGGGAGTACATCGATCGTCACAACCTGTGGGATCTCGTAGGTGCAAGCTACAAGCGGTCGCTCTTTCCGGGTGTGACCGATACATTCGAGGCCACGCTGCAGTGTCCATCCATGGCGCGTGGTCGTGTAGCACCGGAGCCACGAGAATCCTTGCCCGGAACGCGAACTGACGATTTCACCTTCTCTGCTGATACCCCTGGCGGGCTGAATGTCCGGGCCACACTCTGGTACCGGAAAGCGAACCCGGAGTTTCTCGACACCGTCTATGGGACGGAGAGTGATGTCCGCTCACCCGTGACAAGGGTGTCGGAAGCCATAAAGAAGATTGACGTGCTACCGCATGAGCAAGCAGCGGCTGAATAAGCGCCATCAACTCATGCTGCGATGGGGGCTGTCGACGATCCTCATCGCCGTCGCACTTGTTGTGGTCGCGACGCTGATGACAACCCGCAAAGACCCAATGGCAAGGAACGAGGATGGATCCATCAGGGGGTTGACCAGCATCCTTGAACGGACAGTTGATCCTTCGATGGTGACAATTGCTCTTGAGAATACCGCGAAGACGCGTGGGTTGATCTTCAAGCACTTTCCGTCATCTCGTTCCTCTCTGTTGCCCGAGGACATGGGAAGCGGCATTGCGTGGGGAGACTGGAACAATGACGGGTTGCTCGATCTGCTGGCGGTGGACTTCGGGGGTGGACTGTTGGATGGTGAACCCAGCGGCACCTGTCGCTTGTTTCAGAATGAGGGCGATCGGTTTCGCGACATTACCTCGGAGGTTGGGCTGGACATCCCCGTTCTTGGAATGGCGGCGGCGTGGGCGGACTATGACGACGATGGGGATCTCGACTGTTATGTCACCGCCTACGGACACAACCTGCTGATGCGCAATGACGGCGATTCGTTTTCCGAGGTAGGAGAGGCCGCAGGTGTCGCAGATGGGCGTTTCGGTGCAGGATGCAGCTGGGCGGACTACGACCTGGATGGAGATCTTGATTTGTATGTCTGCAACTACGTGGACTTCAAGTACCGATCTGAGGACATGGATAGATTGGAGCGGCAGTACGGGGCCGAAGTGCCCTACACATTGAATCCGTCTTCATACTCGCCGGTTTCGAACCTGTTGTATCGCAACAACGGCGACGGCACATTTACCGACATGGCGGCGGCGGCGGGTGTGGAAGATCCTGACGGACGCTCGCTCGGGGTAGTTTGGTTTGACTTCGAGGGCGACGGTGACATGGATCTGTACATCGCCAACGACGTGTCAACCAACGGTGTCTATTGCAACAATGGTGACGGTACCTTCTCCGACATTGGTGCTACATCGCTGGCAGCGGACTACCGTGGCGCCATGGGAATGGCTGTCGGCGACTTGGATCGCGATGGCGACGACGATCTCTTTGTGACACATTGGATCGCTCAGGAGAACGCCCTCTTTGAGAACATGGTGAGCGAGGGTTGGAAGGACGACGACGGCTCGCCGCACGTAGCGTTTACCGATCAGGCGGAAGTCCTTGGGCTTGGCCAGGTATCGCTGCAGATGGTCGGGTGGTCTGCCGGGCTTGTGGATCTGGACAATGACGGGCTGCTGGATCTGTGGCTCGTCAATGGACACACATTTGAGGACCCGCAGGACCCGGGGAAACTGCAACGACAGCGGATGCAGGTCTTTCGTCAAGTTACAGGAGAGGGATTCTTTGAAATGGGATTGGAAGCCTGTGGGGATCTCTCCGAACCGATTGTCGGCAGGGGTGGTGCGCACGCTGATTTTGATGGTGATGGAGACATGGACATTGCGGTGCTGGAAAGCGGTGGCGACCTGATGCTTCTTGAGAATATGGCAGAGACGGGCAATTGGTTGACGGTCCTATTGGAACAGCCGCCGCCCAATCGCCGTGCGGTTGGTGCGGTTGTCACAGTTCGCAGTGGCGACCACGTACAGTCGCGGCAGGTCGGTGCCGATGGAAGTTACCTCTCGCAACACCAGTTGGATGCGCACTTCGGATTTGGCGACTTGGCGACATTGAGCGAGGTGATTGTGACATGGCCCGGGGGCGAACAGACCGTCTTGGAAGATGTTGCCTGCAACCAAATCCTGAGAGTGAGCCGTTAGCCCGCCAGAAGCAGCCCGACGGCGACCCAGACGGCTGCGGCAACCATGACAATGGCGGTGTAGCCGACGATATCACGTGCGCGGACTCCGGTGATCGCAAGGAGTGGAAGCGCCCAGAAGGGTTGCAGCATGTTGGTCAGTTCATCGCCATAGGCGACCGACATCACCATCGTGCCCGGCGATACGCCTGCCTGCATGCCGCTCTCGAGGGCTATGGGTGCTTGTATGGCCCATTGCCCACCGCCGCTGGGGACAAAGAGGTTGACGATGCCCGCCGAAACCATGGTGAGCAGGGGCATTGTGTCTTCGTTGCCGACGCGAACGAAGAACTCGGTCAGATCAGCCATGAGTCCGGAGGCGATCATCATGGCCATGATCCCGGCGTAGAGTGGGAATTGGATGATGATGCCGGCGCATCCCTTTGCACCTTCGGCGATGGCACGCATGTACCCGATTGGCGAGCCGTGCAGCAGCAGGCCGGCAGCGAGCATGGCGACAGTGATTTCATTGAGGCCAATGCGATCGACACCGCTGACTGCGATGTACCGCAGGAGAGCGAGCAGGAGTGGAACGCCAAGCAGCCAGGCGATGATCGGTGAGTTGTTCAGCCGGTCGGGGAGGTGTTGGGTGTCTGGTCGATCGTGCGTGGGATCACCCGGGTCGACGCCGAATTCATCGATGGTGCGTATGTGGTTCTTGGGAGCCAGGAGCGCAAGCAGGACGGGTACGAGGATGAGCAGTCCGCCGCTCACCAGTAGATTCATGGATGAGCCGATCGTGTCCGAAAGTGCGACGGCTTCGATCTGTTGCAGGTACTCCGCGGGGACGACCTTGGCTGCGCCTTCGGCGGTGGTCATGGAGAGTGGTGCCGAGCCGCTGAGTCCTCCGTGCCACACGATCAATCCGGTGTAGCCAGCGGCGACGATCAAGGGGTAGTGGCAGGGAATGTTGCGTCTTTGCATGGAAAAGCCGACCTCCCGGGCCAGCAGTGCGCCGACGATGAGGCCGAGTCCCCAGTTGAGGAGGCCGGCGCAGCATGCGACGAATCCGACGAGTGCCGCGGCGGATGCGGTTCCTTGTGGGATCCGGGCGAGGGTGTCGATGAGTCCGCGGATAGGTCGGGTGGATGCCAGTGCATGTCCGGTGACAAGGATCAGGCACATCTGCATGGCGAAGGCCAGCAGTGACCAGAGCCCGGGGCTGCCTCCCCGCCACGAATCGAGCAGTGCGGTTGCGCGGTTTTCGTCGCCAAAGTCGCCGAAGAGGAGTGCGGCGACTGCTGTCACCAGTGTCAGCAGGATGGCGATGACGAACGGATCCGGAACGACCCGTTCTACATGCCGGCTGATTGCCAATCCCAATCGCCCAATCATCCCCGAAGCATACCGGGGGCCACACCCGGGGTCACACCCCGGGTGTGACCCCAAGTTCCGCCCGTTGCTGAATCAGTCGGTGTGCCAGGATCGGGCGAGGGTGTCGTATATCACGGAGTGGTCGGCCGGGCCGCTCCCGCCGGGATTGAGGCAGATCCCAATGTCAATGAAGGTTGAGTACACCGATGTTTCAATCGGGCGAATCGACATGTGATGGCTTCGCGAAATAAGGGAATCGACCAGACCGAGTTCGGGGGACCCAACATCTCCCCCCGTCAGGGATATCTCCGCGGCGTACTGCCGCAGCGCCTCGCCGACGATGGCAAGCGCATCGTCCTCGCGTCGCAGCCACGCCCGCATCGCTGTGCCATCATGCGATGTGATGACCGAATCGAGCCGCACATCCGACGCCAGCGGGTCGTTGCCGGCCCGGATCCCCGCGGCGATGGCATCAGCGTCCCGTGCTTCAACCGGACCTTCCATGCACGCCACCCACTGCGGCGATCCTGCCCCACAGAGAATGGTCTGCTGGAACCCCAATCCGCCGCTGGTGAGCGCCATCATGGCATCGCCCGGCCTCAGCGTGGATACATCCACAACGTAGCCGCCCTTTCGTTCCTGCATTGCGATGCGAAGGGGCCGCACCAACTGAGTAAGGCTGGTCGCCGAAGCATCCGCATCGGGCGGGTCAAGATAGGCATCGGATTGGTCGGGCCAAGCATTCATATGATCTCTCCATCAAAGAAAAAACCCCGTCCTGAGCGGGCGGGGCGGTTCGGAGTTCGATGTGGCGTTGTTGCCAGTCTCAGGTCCGATTCGCCCCTTTTCGGGAGCAATTGAGGGTGGTAATAACCGTCGTAAATGCTGCGAGGGCATCGGCGACCTGCCCATGCCAAAGGCAGCGACAGCCATGCATCCACAGACTCCTCGGCGACAGCGGCACAGTTCGCACCCTCGCATCGCTGCGTCTCGGCAATTTCGATCGTCTCTCAGAGGTGACAGGTCCGGGGGTCATGGTGTCCAACTATGCCTCGATCTCCGGTGGCGGTCAACGAAACCGGAGTCTTTTTTTCCGCCTCGTACTGTGGAGATATGGGAACAATGCTGCTCCCATTCAATGTCTTTCACTACCATTGCCGCAGAAGGTCCCCTCACGTGCAATCCATGAAGACAATCCGGAATCTCCCCCGCCTTCGAGCCATTGTGACCGCGGCCGCCAAATTCGGCTTCGGCGAGGCCATTCGCGACACCAAACTTGGAAAGTTTCTCGACCACATCCACCCCGACAAGGCCATGGAGCAGCGGTCGCCACAGGAGCGATTCCGGCTTGCTCTGGAGAGCCTCGGGCCCACCTTCATGAAACTTGGGCAGGTCCTCAGCATGCGGCCCGACATCATTCCCCCCGCCTGGTCGGAGGAACTGAAGAAATTGCAGGACGACTGCCCGCCCGTCCCCTGGCCAAAGATCGCCGCTGAACTGCAACACGAATACGGCTGCGACCTCGATGAGGTGGTTGCTTCCATCGATGAAAAGCCGCTCGCGGCCGGCTCCATCGGTCAGGTGCACGAGGCGCGAACCAAGGAGGGCCGCGACATTGTGTTGAAGGTCCTGCGACCCGGCATCGACAAGGTCGTCCATGCTGACCTGCAGGTCATGTCAACCATTGTTTCGCTGATCGAGAGTCGCAAGAAGAACATGGGTGTTAACCCCCGCGAGGTACTCGACACATTTGCTGAGGCACTCGACCACGAACTCGACCTGAGCCGGGAGGCGGAGAACACGCGGCGTATGGCGGCGGCGTTCAAGGATGACGATGTCATCAGCTTCCCGGAAGTCATCGGCGACCTTTCCACGAAACGCGTGCTTGCGATTGAGAAGGTGCCCGGCACCGAACTCACAAAGTGGAGGTCGGCTGGATGGTCCGACGACGAGCGACTTCGCATCGTCGAGAACGGCGCGCACGCCGTCATCAAACAGACGCTTGAACTTGGTTTCTTCCACGCCGATCCACATCCCGGCAACATTTTCGTGCTTGAGGAGCAGCGTCTGTGCTTCATCGACTGCGGCATGGTGGGGCGTGTCGATGACCTGACCCGGCGTGACCTCGCCATGCTCCTCTACGGCATCTCCAAGCATGATCTCGACAGTGTCATGACGGCATTCCTGCGGCTCGGCGATGTTGACGCGGACGAGATGGATGACCGCGATCTGCGGGAAGACATGCAGGATTTCATCGAGCGATTCGCGATGGAGTCGCTTGGCGACATCAACATGGGGAACATGCTGAACGCTTTTCTCGAGGGGCTTCGAAAGCACAACATGCGATGCCCGGGCGACCTCGTACTACTCATCAAGGCGCTGGTCACAATTGAAGGCGTGGGCAAGGAACTCGCTCCCCAGTTCGATCTGGTGGCGTTCGCCAAACCGACAATAGAACGACTGGTCAAGAAGGAAATCGGCCCGGCCGCTCTGAAGAAGCGATCGGTTGCGGCGATGGCTGGATGGGCGGAACTGGTCGAACGACTTCCGCGAGATTCGCAACTCTTCCTGGACCGGCTCCGCCACAATCGGCTTCGACTCAACATGAATGTCGAGTCCGTCGAAGATCTCTCAGACACGATCGATCGCTCGGCGCGGAATATGAGTTGGGCGATGGTTATTTCGGCCATCGTGGTCGGATCATCCATACTCGTGCTTGCCAATCGCGGCGATACCTTCGACGGCTTGTCGATCGTCGGACTGGCGGGATACCTTGCGGCGGCGACACTCGGCCTCTGGCGGCTCTGGCGGGATCATGCGTCCCGCAAATAGGATCAATCCATGACTGACGCACCATCCGAGCATCCTTCGACGCCCCTCTCTCCCTCCGGCCGCGGTGGGCCGTGGCTCGCCGTCGTCATCGCGGCGATCGGTGTCGGCATCGTTCTCTCGGGCATCATCGCTGGTTCGCCAGGGCTCTTTGAAGGCGATGGGACCTTGACGCTTGGAGACCGGCTGACCGAAATCAGTCGCGTCTCGGTACGACTACTGCTGTTCGCCGCGCTCGTTCTCGCGGCAATGACGGTGGATGCGATGCGTCTTCGTCGCCCGCTTGGCGATTGGCTGCTGGCGGCGGTTCGTTGCCTCGCCATTGTCGCCATTATCGAGGCGATTCGCGTCGTGAACATGCCGCACGGGGCGGAGCGCATCGTCGTCCTCGGTGCAGCGCAGTATCTCGCGTTCGCAATCGCGTGCATGGGATTCTTCCGGCTCGGGCTGCGTGAGTCAGTCGTTTTCACTACCGCGTGCACGATCGGTGCCGTCATCCTGTGGCTCGGTGCGCAGCTCGGCACTTGGCTCGCCTGACGACCGGCGTTCAACCGCCCCTGCCAAATCCGGATCCCATCGCTGGTGGTAATGCGCAATGGCCAAGCCGCTGTACCTGCTGCTGCAGGTATAGCACTCGAGGCGTGGTCGCATGGCGAGAAGAACAGCGATGTCCAGCATCAGCACGACCGCCATGGCCGCGAGCATCCAAGTTGCATTGACGAACCCGGCGATCCCCGCCACACCGCCAGCGAACGCGAGCACGACGATGACGCCGGTGAGGCGAGGAAAGTGTCGTTGGCGAAAGAGATCTCCGCCGCAGGCGATGCATCGCCGCAGATTCTGCGAGTCATCCAGAGCGGAGTTCCAATCAAGGACCACTTCACGGCCCTCCGGCTCCAACAGCACTTTGGTCGGGCGAGCCTCAAGATCGATCTCCAGGCGCCCGAGCCGGCGGCCTGATTCTCTGAGGTCCACCTGCATCTGCGTGGCATGGTACGCAGCACCCCTTGCAAGGGCGGGGCGGCCCGGCGATAGTGCACGGGTCTTGGATGCACTCGCACACCAACTCGCCGGGCGGTTTCTTGCCTTTGACGGGCCGGACGGGTCCGGCAAGTCCACGCAGATAGCAAAGTTCGTTGATTGGTGCCGTGGGGAAGGCCTCGCAGTGCAATGCGTGCGGGAGCCTGGGGGGACATCTATTGGCGAGGAGATTCGAACGATTCTGCTGGACCCGGCGAACGCCGACATGGATGTGGTGTGCGAGATGCTGCTTTACATGGCCAGCCGCGCCCAATTGGTTGCGCAGGTGGTTCGGCCTGCTCGGGAGCGAGGCGAACTGGTCGTTGCGGATCGTTTCGTCAGTGCCACGCTCGCCTACCAGGGCACGGCGGGGGGGCTCTCCATGGAGTGTATTCAGGCGGTGGCAGAGGTTGCCGTGGGGGACTGCTGGCCGGATCTGACGTTGATTCTCGATGTGGATGACGATGTCGCAGCCGGCCGGGTGGGTGCCGATCCTGATCGCATGGAGCAGAAGGGTCCGGAATTTCAACGCAGGGTTCGGGCCGGCTTTCTGGAACAGGCAATCCTGTGGCCGCAGCGATACCGGGTCGTGGACGCTTCGGGAGCCGCGCAGACCGTCTTTGGCCGGGTCTTGGAGGCTGTTTCCGACTTCGTGCAGGGGGCTGCATCTGGCCAGTTGAGAGGCCGAAAAGGCAAAAAATGCCAATAAGCCTAACTCTTTGCCATACAGTATGTTGCAGCCGATTTGCGAGGTGGAGCGGCCTCGATTCAGCGTGATCGCTGGGGGTATTTGGCTGCGGTGGCCGATAAGGGGTGAATCCTGCGGGGCACGCGCGTGCCTCGATGTGTCACGGACGACCAGAAAGAGCCACTTGGCTGGGTAGGAAACAAGGAGTCAGACATGAAGAACGCACTCGACACTATCAAGACATGGGCTTGGGGCTTTATTGACCTCATGCTCATCTTCATCGCAGTTGGCGTGTTGGTCCAAGTTATCTTTGGCGGCGACACGACAACATTCTTTGACGGCATGGTTGCCAATCTCATGGGCCTCGTCGCACAACTCGGCAACGGCGGATTTGTCGGCCTGATCGCCCTGGTGATCATCATCGCTCTGTTCAATCGCCGCACGGCGTAAGACTGAGGTGAATTTTCCCCGCGGATCGAGGGATAGCCGCAATCGTGGCTGCGGGATCCTCCCCTAGGCTTCGCTCTTTCTGATCTTCGAAGCCCCAAGTCCCGTTCTCTCTATCGAGGAATCATTCCCCCTCGCTCCGCACCGCTCGCCGCCCACCCCATGGATGAGGGTAGGAGACGGCGAACCACAACAGTCCCTTGCGGGACACACATGACTCAGCCGCGACGGCCCCCGTGGAGACGGGGGCCGTCGTTTCTTTCTACCGAGGGAAGAGCAGGGAGACGCCGAGTCGAAACCCGAAGTCATCAGCGCCGCTCTGGGGACTTGCGGCCCAATACTTGATTCCGCCGAAGATGTTGATCCGTTGTTCGCCGACCGTCAGTACCTTTGAGATGACGCCAATGATTGGAACGGACCAATCGCTCGTCTCCCAGTCGTAGGTGGACTCCAGTTCCAAGGTGTATGTCCACGCATCAGAAGTCGTGTAACTCACAAACGGCTGGAGAAAGGTGGCGTTCGTGTCTGCGCGGTCGCTGGCTCCTGCGAACGACCAGACGTGATTCATCAACGCTCCGTAGGTCCATGGACCTGTCTGCCGAAGGGCAACGAATGTCGGGCCTGCCCCCCACTTTTCGCCGCCCAGCAGATCATCCGTCGCTGAAGGCAACAGAAAGACGGGGCCGCCGCCCCAGATCCAATCATCCTTTGTCGGTTTCACCGGTGAGAAGAACAGGCTTTGCAGAATGTCGCCCATCCCGCTTTGGTCGCCCATGCCAGGCAGTACATCGCTCTGATGCACCAGCGGTACAATCGTGCGACTGATGAGGTTCCAGTCTTCGTTCAAAGAGATGGGGATGACCGGCTGGACGTTGATGAGGAAGCGATCGCCAGCACCATCGGGCCCGATGTGCTGGTCATAGTTCGACTGAATTGGAACGCTGATGAGTGAGGCAACCGGGTTTGCAAGTTTCTTCGCAATCTCTTCACTCGACAGGGACGCATTCTGCGCAACCTCATCCCCGAGTCGCATCCGCATGGACTCTTTGTCCGCCGCTGACACGACAGTGTGGACGAGCGCCTGGGTTTCCGTTGCGCGCTGGCGATCGATCCAGGCATCAGCATCGGTTGAGGTACCGGCAGTGGCAGTGATCAGGGTATAGACGATCGCAAGCATCAGTTGGTAGCATATTCTATACCCGATTATCCACAAATGGTCTGAAAGGAGTGATGCGATGTCCCGCCAACTTATGATTCTGTCCTGCCTGTTCATCGCGGTTCTTGCGGCCTGCCGGCTGAGCGTGGCCTGCACGCAGGTGCAAGTAACGGCAAGAGACGCTTCGGTGGTTGTCGGCCGCACAATGGAGTTCGCGGTCGATCTTGACTCCCACATCATGACGTCGCCAATCGGAAGAACATTCCAATCACCGTCGCCAACGAAATCCAAGGGCTTGGCGTGGACGGCCAAGTACGGATACCTCCTAGTCGATTTCTTCGGCACAGGCCGCGCCGTCGACGGGATGAACATGCAGGGACTGTCCGTTGGACTGCTCTACCTTCCGGGATATACGCAATATCAGGAGGTGCCGGCGGGCAGGGAGAAGGATGGGCTGAACTACTTGTTCGTTGCCGACTGGGTGCTTGGCAACTTTGCGACCGTTGGCGAGGTGAAGGCGGCCATCAACGATGTCTTTGTCTATGGCTCGGCGGAGTCGCTTGGCGGCATGAAGAATCAGATCTTTCCCATCCACATGGTTGTGGCCGACGCTGCCGGCAAGAACATCATTGTGGAGTGGGTTGGTGGTAAGACAAACGTGTACGACAACCCGCTCGGTGTGCTTACCAATTCGCCCGAGTTTTCGTGGCATTTGGACAACCTCAAGAACTACGTGAACCTGACGCCCTACGCGCCGGATCCGGTGAAGGTTGGCGGTGTGGAGTACGCGGCAACCGGCCAGGGGGCCGGTGCTCTGGGTCTGCCCGGCGATTTCACTCCGCCGTCACGTTTCGTGAAGATGGCATACCTCGTTGGCACTGCGTTGGAGGTAGACACAGCAGTGGAGGCGGTCGTACTCGTGGAGCACATTCTCAACAACGCCGATATCCCTGACGGGGCGGTTCGATCGACTGAGGGCGGGAAGGGCACGCTGACGGACACCACCCGGTGGTCGGTCTTCAAGGATCTGAAGGATCTCAAGTTCTACTACAAGTCGTACACCAATACGACGCTGCAGGAGATCGACATGAAGGAGTTGGACTTCTCCAAGGGTGCGAAGCAACTCTCAATGCGGCTTGATTCGAAGCAGATCATGGTTGATGCAACAGACCGCTTCCAGCACAGCGGTTCCTCGAAGTAGACCGCGGTTCAGGTGTCGAGCACGCTACGCCCACGTCACCACGATCTTGCCAAATTGCTCACCGCTTTCAAGGCGTTCGAACGCGGCAGGGGCGTCGGTGGCGTTGAAGGTCGAGTCGATGACAGGCTGAACGCCGCCGCGCAGCAGCGCAGTCACCGCCGCAAACTCCTCCATGTCGCCCATCGTTGAACCCAGCACCGACAACTGGTTCCAGAAGATGCGGGCAAGATCGGTCTTCGCGCCCGGGCCGCTCGTACAACCGCAGATCACCAAGCGACCGAACCGTGCAAGTGACTTGATGCACGCAAGGTGCACCGCCGCGCCAATCGAATCAACACAGATATCTACGCCTCGTTTCCCGGTCAAACCGCGAATCTCCCGCGACCAGTCCTCACCATCGTCGAGGACCGCGTGATCTGCGCCCATGGCAATTGCGCGGTCGAGTTTCCACTGGTGGCGGGATGTCACGATGGTCGTACATTCAAAGTGCCTGGCAATGTTGAGGGCGGCCAGCGCCACCCCGCCGCCGATGCCGGTGATCAGCACCGTGTCGCCTGAGGCAATCCCTGCGCGACTCACCAGCATGCGCCACGCCGTGAGATGCGTCAATCCGAATGCTGCAGCCTGCGCAGCGTCAACATCGCCAACATCAAGAACATTGGAGACTGGCGCAACAAACATCGCTGCGTTCGTGCCGTTGACATGCTCGCCGATCATCTGGATGTCGGGCGGTGTTGAGCGAGGTATCTCGACAGCTGCATTCAGAAGCACGCGGCGGCCGATCCAGGAGTCTTCAACGCCCGGCCCGACTTCCTCGACGATCCCGCACCCGTCCGACCCGCTGATGCGAGGGTAGGTCAAGTCGATTCCCGGCAGCCCGTGCCCGACCCAGAGATCGAGATGGTTGAGCGCCGACGCCTCCGTTCGCACAACAACCTCGCCAGGTGCCGGTTGCGGCCGGGGCCAGTCATCGACCACAACGATGTTCTCGGCGACAGGCGATCCCTGTTTGGCAATGGTGGCTGCGAGCATGTCAGACGACTTCTGCCATGCGCAATCGCCGCAGCAGATCACGCGTGCGAATGATGCCCTCGAACTCGCCGGTGAACTCACCTTCGTACTCGATGCCGATCCACCCACGGTATCCCGCGTCAAGGACAATCTTCAGCATCCTCGTGTAGTCGGTGTGCGTCTCGTTCCCGTCCTTGTCGAAGTCGTGCGACTTGGCGCTGACCGCCTTTGCAAACGGCATGAGTTCTTCGACACCGATGTATCGGTCGTACTGCTCCTGCGTCGTCCAGTCGAGGATGAAGTTGCCGAAGTCCGGCAGGGTGCCGCAGCGAGACATGTTGACTTCTCGCATGACGGACGCGAGCCACGCACCGTTGGAACTGATCCCGCCGTGGTTTTCGACAAGTACATTCAACTTGGACTGCGATGCACGTTCCGTGAGCCGACTGAGACCGTCGGCTGCAAGGCCGCGCTGTTGGTCAGGCGTGCCGGAGGATTGAGCGTTGACGCGGATCGAGTGACATCCCAGTTCGCTTGCGGCATCGAGCCACTTGTAGTGATTCTCTATCGCCTTCGTCCGCGCCGATGCATCCGGGTCGCCGATGTGCCCCTCACCATCGCACATGATGAGCAAACTGGTGACCCCGTGATCCTCACACCTCTTCTTGAGGTCAGCGACGAAATCCTGCTTTGGAAGTTTGTCCGGGAAGAAGGAGTTCACATACTCCACGGCCTCGAGGCCGAATTGATCCCGGGTGATCTGTGGAAAGTCAATGGCTTTGATGTACCCGTCAAACAAGGCGCGGTGCAGCGACCACTGCGCAAGCGAGATCCTGAATAGGGGCGTGTCTGGTGTCATGTTGTGGCCTCCAATGCATACTGTTGCGCTGCTTTCATGGCCTGCGGCATCTTGGCGGGATCCTTACCGCCAGCCTGCGCGGTGTCGGGCCGCCCACCGCCGCCGCCGCCACACGCCTTCGCGGCTTCCTTGACCCAGTCGCCGGCCTTCAGTCCCTTTTCGATCAGGGGAGGATCAACGCCGGCGACAATGATCACCTTGCCGGCGTCCTGATCAGCGCTCAGGAGCATGACTGCGCCCCCGGGCCGCTTGGCGCGGACGGTGTCGAGTGCGGTAAGGAGCGTTTCCTTGTCGCCACCCTCGATCGCGGCCACGACGATCTGTTCGTCGCCTTCGATGAGCGACCTTGCCTGCTCCAACACATCGCCCCGGCGATCGGACGCCGCCGCTTTTCTGGCCTTCTTCACACGGGCCCGAAGCGAATCGAGTGCCGCGCGTGCACGGTGTCTCACTGGCTGGGAGATATGCATTTCATCAACAAGCCGATTGAGTTCATCAAAGGCGCCGGGCAATTCTGCATCGCCGAGTTCACCGGCAGCAGCGATTCTCGTCAGAAGATCTTCGCCGGCCTCGCGAGCAGTTGCTGCGGCCACACCCGTCAAGGCGGTGATTCGACGAGTACCCGCAGCAAGCGCCTGTTCATGGATCAGCACGAAGTGATTCGCTGAATCACAGTTCTTCAGATGGGTGCCGCCACAGAACTCGATCGAGTGATCCATCCACCTGGCGTTTCCGGGATCGGCGATCAGATCTTCAACAGACGCGCCGACACTGACGACGCGCACCGGGTCCGGGTACCGCTCGCCGAAGACTGCACGCACGCCAGTGATCGACTGGGCCAGCGCAAGGGGTACATCGGCCGCGTGAACGATCAAATCCGCATCGATTGCGGCGTTGACAAGCCGCTCAACTTCTTCGATCTCCCCATCCGTCATAGGGTGGGCATGGGCGTAGTCGAATCGCAGGCGGTCGTCCGCGACCAGCGAGCCCTTCTGCTGTACTTCGTCACCGAGAATGGCACGGAGCGCATGGTTCATCAGGTGAGTTGAGGTGTGATTGGCGCGGATGGCCGATCGCCTTGGCGCATCGACATGCAGCGATACCTTGTCGCTGCAGTTGATCGGCTCATCGACAACATGTCCAACGTGCATCACAAAGTCGCCGTGACGATGAGTCTCTGCGACCTTGAACTCCGCATCGCCCGTGTCGCGTCGGCCAGGCATGCCGAGTTTCGGCTCGTATCCGAGATGCCTGGTGCTGAGCATGTGTCCCGTATCGCCTATCTGCCCCCCCGCCTCTGCGTAGAAACAAGTGGCATCCAGAATGATGCCGTATGGGCCGGTAGCGTCAGCGGTGTCCACCAGATCGCGTCCGTTCCAGATTGCAACAACATTGCCCGCGCCGATGCCATCACCGTACTTGGCATCGTCCTCGGTCGGTCGCACATGAAGGTTCAGGAGTTGGGAGAGAACTGTTGCGGGCAGGTGCATACGGGCATCACCATCCGATGTCGCTCGCGAACGGGTTCTTGCCTGTTCCATGAGTCGCTCGTACCCAGCGCGGTCGACGGTGATGCCTTGCTCATCTGCCATGACTTCGGTGAGGTCGATAGGAAATCCGAATGTGTCATGCAATGCAAACGCTGCCTCCGCGTCGATGCAGTTCGAGCCCTCGGCAGCCTGCTCAAAGAGCGCAATGCCGCGGTCGAGCGTCCTGAGGAAACTCTCCTCCTCGTCTCGGATGATCTCCGCAACATGGTCTGGGTTCTTCGCCAGTTCGGGGAATGCGCCGCCAAGTGAGTCAACGACCGCAGGTACGAGCTTCCAAAGGACGGTTCCTTCCACACCAAGCGTCTGATGTGCGTGGCGAACTGCGCGCCGAAGGATCCGCCGCAGAACATATTCGCGGCCCGCAGCGCCCGGTCGTGCGCCATCAGTCAGCGCGATGCACAGGCACCGAATGTGATCGGCAAGTACGCGGTATGCGATGTCCACCTGATCATCATCGATGCCACTGTATGGTCTGGCACCGGTATGTATCTCTATCGAAGCGAACAGTGGTGTCCAGAGGTCGGTGTCGTAGTTGCTGGACTTTGACTGCATGACGCGAACCAGCCGCTCGAAGCCCATGCCGGTATCGACATGTTTCGCTGGCAGCGGGTGTAGCGAACCGCTCTCGTCGCGGTTGAACTGGATGAACACCAGATTCCAGATTTCGATGACATCCGGGTGATCGCGGTTGACCAGGTGGCCGCCGTCGCCCTCCGGCGTACAGTCATAATGAATCTCGCTGCATGGGCCGCATGGGCCGGTGTCGCCCATCTCCCAGAAGTTGTCCTTGCGGCCCCACCGGGTGACATGGGAGGGATCAATGTCGGTCTTTTCAAGCCAGAGGCGCACAGTCTCCTCGTCAGCATCCAGACTGTCGGCCTGATCGCCTTCGAACACGGTGACATGCAGCCGCGACTTGTCCAGCCCACAGACTTCCGTCAGGAATTCCCATGCCCACTCAATCGCTTCGGCCTTGAAGTAATCGCCGAATGACCAGTTGCCGAGCATCTCGAAGAACGTGTGGTGATAGGTGTCGGTGCCAACATCTTCCAGATCGTTGTGCTTGCCACCGGCGCGGATGCACTTCTGGCTGTTGACGGCACGGACGAAGGCCCTGTTGCCGCGGCCGAGAAACACATCCTTGAACTGGTTCATTCCCGCGTTGGTGAACAGCAGCGTCGGGTCGTCATGGGGCACGACTGAACTCGAGGGTGCGAATGTGTGGCCACAGCGGTCCTCGAAGAAACTGATGAACTGCTGTCGGATATCGGAGGCGGATGACGACATGGCGTGCTGTGTGGCAGGAGCGAGAGGGGGATTGTACTGCTGGTCTGATATAGTGGGGGGTTCCCCGGCTGGGAACCAACCATGACTATGCGAAGGCCGATCATCGGCGGCAATTGGAAGATGAACACGGACCTCACCAGCGGTCGCTCGCTGGCCGCCGAAATTGCATCAGCAGCGGCGACGCCCGCGTGTGACATTGTTCTCTATCCGCCATTCCCCTATCTCCAGCAGATCGGCGAAGTCATTGCTGAAGGCGGTGTGGTACTCGGTGCCCAGAACATGTGGCACGAGGAGAGTGGCGCGTTCACCGGGGAGGTCAGCGGAGCGATGCTGAGAGATCTCGGCGTTCGCAGCGTACTTGTTGGTCATAGTGAACGGCGACATGTCGTCGGCGAATCACACGAACTGATCGCCGCCAAGGCGGCGGCCGTGATCGCCGCGGAACTGCAACTGGTCCTCTGTGTCGGCGAGACGCTGGACCAGCGAGAGGATGATCGCACACTCGACATCGTTCTGGGGCAGGTCGACTCGGGACTGTCCAGTGTCGGGTGTGAGGCCATGGGGAGTGTTGTGATCGCCTACGAACCCGTATGGGCAATCGGCACCGGTCGAACGGCCAGCCCCGGCGATGCGCAGGCAGTACACGCCGCGATACGAAGCCATTTGCAGGAGAGGTATGATGCTGGCGTGGCGGCCGCAACACGCATCCAGTACGGCGGGTCCGTCAATGATGAGAACGCCGGGGATCTCCTTGCTTGCCCGGATATCGACGGCGCGCTGGTTGGCGGCGCTTCCCTGAATGCAGACTCATTTTCGGCGATCATTGCCGCAGCAGTAACCAAGAAGAACCAATCGATCGGAACCCAATCCCGATGAATACGACCTTTCTCATCATGACGATTGTCCTCATCGTCATCGCCGTGTCGATGATTCTGATCATCCTCGTGCAGCGACCGCAAGGTGGCGGCCTGGCGTCGGCCTTCGGCGGTGCTGGCGGCGGCGGAACCGACACGGTCTTCGGTGGCCGCGTCGGCGATGCACTGACGACCATGACGGTCATTGCCTTCGTGCTGTTTCTTGGAACAGCGATCGCCCTGAACCTGGTCGAAAGCAAGCCGATACCTGCTTCGGCTGCACAAGTTCCGCTACCGGCGGCAGTGCAGCCTGCGTCCGGCGATGCGCCGGTTGTACCGGCACCTGCGCCCAGCGGCGACCAGCCCACCGGGAGTTCACAGACGAACGACCATCCCACTGGCGACGGGAGCAACTAGCGGCATGCTGCGGTCCATGACCGGGTTCGGCACGGCGTCCCGGCGGGACGATGGCATGAGTTGCCTTGTTGAGATTCGGTCTGTCAACAATCGATACTTGAAGCCTCATGTACGCCTGCCCGATCAGTTGCAGGGACTGGAGGCCGATATCGATGCCGCGCTATCCCGCCGGTTGACCCGCGGAAGCGTCACCGTGACGGTGAAGTACTCCGACACTTCCGCTACGGCGGCGGCGTCGATCAACACGGAGGCCCTGGCGGCATATATCGAACAACTTCGCTCGATTGACGCATCGCCCGTCGATCCCAGCAATCTCCTTTCGCTGCCGGGCATCGTCGTTTCCGATACGGGAATCGATCTGATGGAACGGATTGGATCGGTGGTGATGGAACTGGTCGCAGAAGCGTGTGACGGCGTGCTGGCAATGCGCACCCGCGAGGGCGCCGCAGTGCAGGAGGACATCGAGCAACACCTCAATCGCATCGAAGAACATCTTGGCAATGTGGAGACTCGGGCTCCGCACATTGTCGAGGAGTATCAGAAGAGACTCCACCAACGCATGTCGGCACTACTTTCGGATGTCGGCAAGAGCGTCCGCGACGATGATCTGCTGCGGGAAGTCGCCGTGTTCGCCGAGCGGGCTGATATTGCCGAGGAGATTGCGAGGCTCAAGGGGCATCTGCAGCAGTTCCGCGACCTGCTTGGCGACGCCGATGGCGAGCCGATGGGTCGCACACTCGATTTCCTTTCGCAGGAAATGCTTCGCGAAGCCAACACCATTGCCAGCAAGTGCCTCGACGGCGAAGTCAGCCGCCGCGTCGTTGAGATCAAGGGATCAATCGACCGCGTCAAGGAACAGGTTCAGAACGTGGAGTAGCTCCTCCCTCACCGTGCCCGACGAACAGGACAGCATGGATTGCGCGCCGCACCTCGGGCCACTGCACGAGGAGGCAAGCGACACCGAACAGATCGACGGCAGCGATCTGGCGATCGTGTTGAGCCGATTCGACATTGGACCAGTGGAACGGATTTCCGATTTCAAGAAGGGGTCGCGTCGAGCGCCCAAGGTTGTCATCCGTACCCGAGAGGGTGAGTTCATTCTCAAGCGGCGCGCAGCGGGGCGAGACGATCTTGATCGTGTTGAGTTCGCGCATGCAGTCCAGCGGCGGCTCGCCGAGCACCGCTTTCCGGTGGCAGGGCTGGTGACTTCGACCGGGGGCGAGACGCTGGTGCGGCACGAGGGTCGAATCTACGAGTTATTCCGATTCATTCACGGCACGCGCTTCGACAAGTCGAATCGGTCTGCGGCAGAGGCAGGCCGTGTGTTGGCCCACATGCACGATCTTCTCACTGACTTCCCCCGAGAGATGGCACCGCGGACCGGTGGCTTTCACGACCCGGAGAAGGTGGCGGGTGCGATGAACATGCTCGGCACTGCGCTTGCCAAGAACGAGACTGCAGATGACCTGATCGGCATGGACGATACGCTTGGGTATCTGCAGGAGCAGTATGCCGATGCGGCGAAGCGGATCGATGGGCTGGAGTACGCGTCGCTGCCGATGTGGATCGTGCACGGGGATTGGCACCCCGGAAATCTGCTGTATCAGGACATGGACATCATTGCCGTGTTGGACTTTGATTCGCTTCATCTTGCGAGGCGGATTACCGATGTGGCCAACGGCGCACTGCAGTTGTCGATGCGGATGGGGGATCCGGACCGCGTCGACGAGTGGCCCGACACCCTTCGAGGGCAGACCATTCGGTCACTCGTGCAGGCCTACGACCAGTTTGCAACTGAACCACTCATGGCTTCGGAGCGAACGATGATCCCCGATCTCATGGTTGAGGCGATGATTGTCGAAAGCGTCATCCCCATTGCCCGCACCGGCATGTTCGGCACTGTGAAGGGTTCGACGTTTCTTCGGATGATCGAGCGAAAACTGAGGTGGCTCATGACACGCCGGGAGCGGGTGATCGAAGTGATTCAACCGCCGTCGAGTGACGAGGACAGTTTCAACTGATGCAGGACGGCAAGGATCTAGTCACGCTCTGCGCACCGCCGAGCGAATTCGAGGCAAACCTGCTGGCGATCGTGCTTCGGGACCACGACATTGAGGCATTCGTCTTTGCGTCACCCGCGGCAGGCATCGGCGTATCGTTTTCTGGTGGGAAACTGGGCGTGCCGTTGCAGGTGAGTGCCGAGGATCTGGAGAAGGCGCGGCACACACTGGCCGCCAATCGGCGGGACTCAATCGACATCGACTGGGACGAACTTGGTCTTGAGGGTGGGGACGGACCACCCTGTCTGCGCCGAGGCATGCCACCTGCGGCCAAGTTGGCGGCGGTTGCAGTTGCGCTTGCCGCACTCACGGGTCTCGTTCTGGTCGTGCTGCAACTGTCCGGATGAGAGCAGTGATTCTACCCGCCCAGTTGATCCACAAAGTCGTGGACGGCATCGATGTCGTCAGTGCCGAGGGGACCGATGGGTGTCATCACCAGCCAGTCGGTTATGTCATCGCGGACGATTGTCTCGCGGTGCCCGGGGGTCAACCCCTGCGCAACACGCGGCGCATGCGCCAACTCTGCGATGACGCCATCGCCTTCCTGCTCCACGATTCGAAACCAGAGATGCTCTCGTCGCCCGTCGTCACCAGCCTCGGCGGCATAGGGCACTTGAACCAGGCAGGCTGCGTCATCCCGTTGCCCGATCAACCGTGCCACGGTGAGTACAAGATCCCAGGTGTCGCGGGCGGACACCGCACGCCGCCTCGTTGATCGCATGGTTCTGGCAATGGTTGCGTCACCCTGTCGCATCCGTTGCACCACATCTGCAGGGAAACCGCCGTCCACGGCGGTAATGATCCCACACGGACCGTGCATTGGAATGTCGGGGGTCGGCAGTTGTTCCCAGTCACGGAGAGAAACCGTGACTTCGTGACCCAGTTCCATCGCGACGCCCACCTCGGGCAAGGACGACTCAAGCGACAACGCTGCGACGCCATCGATCAAATTCACCGCTGAGGCGGCATCTTCATCTGGAACATCAATCATCGCGAGTTCTGCACGGCCACAGCGTGCGAGTCCGTTGGTACAGACGACACCGTGGTCATGCAGGTGGTGCGTGACCCACAGTACATCCTCGGCCGGTTCTGTTTCATCCGAGAGGTAGTAGTTATCGATGACCTCCCGCGGATGCCACCGGCCAGTCACCAGATCGCCTATGCCGCACACCTCGGGGAGGCTTCCCGCAATCAGGCGAAACAGGTTGACGAAGTGTGTGAGCGGATCATCTGCGTTCAGCATGGTTTGCACGCCGAGCACAATGCCCCCATCAACCTCCGCGATGCCCAGAAGATCGTCACTCGGGTGTTCGATCCAGATCGCCAAGTCTGAGGGCAAACCTCTTATGCTCATGCGCATGAACCACGCCATGAACTCCTGTGGAGCATCCATTGGCACAGCGTCGATCGTCTCGCCGGCGAATGTGGCGATGGCCTGCCCGATCTGTTCCCTGTCGGGAACGCCCTCGATCGTGAGGAGCGCATGCAGATCGGTGGGTTCTGGAATATCCAGCCGCCACGGTAATGCTTTGTCTTGATCCAGAGTCGTCATGGTTGACTCGTCACGATGTTGATGATCTTGCCAGGTACGACGATGACCTTGCGAACGGAAGCGCCGCCGAGCGACTCAATAATCTTCGGATCTGCCAGCGCTGTTGCTTCGCAGGCGGCCGCATCTGCGCCTGCCGGTACGCAGACTTTCCCGCGGACCTTGCCCATGATCTGCACCGGCACTTCAACCTCGTCGGATTGCAACATGGCGGGATCGTGGTCGGGCCACGGACATAGCGACACTGAGGTGTCGTTGCCAAGCATGGCGTGAAGTTCCTCGGCGATATGGGGCGCGAAAGGCCCGAGGATTCTGCAGAAGCGTTCCAGTTGGTCGCCGGTTACGCCACCTTCCGCGGTGGCGACATTCACGAATTCGATCATGGCGGCGATAGCGGTGTTGTACGCCAGCCGCTCGATGTCGTCCCCGACCTTCGCGATCGCTGCGTGCAAAGATCGCTCGACCGATTCGACCGGAGTCTCCCGCACGGCGAGGTCGCCGGTGTTCTCATCAACGGCGAGTCGCCACAGACGCTGCAGAAATCGGTGTACACCCACGATGTCCCGCGTGTTCCAGGGTGCCGATGCGTCGAGCGGTCCCATGTACATCTCGTAGAGCCGCATTGTGTCGGCACCGTATTCTTCGATCACCGTGTCCGGGTTGACGACATTGCGTAGAGACTTGCTCATCTTCGCAACGACCCGCGTCACCGGGTCGCCGGTCGCAGTCTCGACGAATGTGCCGTCGGGCTGTTCTGAAACAGCATCGACAGGAACAAGTGATGAGTCGGTTCGCTGATAGGCGAAACTCGTCAGCATGCCCTGATGAAACATCTTCCGGAATGGCTCGCCCGATGACACCTCGCCGAGGTCATGGAGCATCTTGTGCCAGAACCGCGCGTAGAGCAAATGCAGCACCGCGTGCTCGGCGCCGCCTATGTACAGGTCGACACCGTCGTGAAGCCAGTACCGCTCGGCTTCCGGATCGATGAAGCGATCATCGCATTGAGGGCTGCAGTAGCGGAGGTAATACCAACACGACCCGGCCCAACCGGGCATGGTGTTGGCCTCGCGCGTCACCGGCGTATCCGGCGGAAGCAGTGACGCATCGACACCTGCTTCGCCCGCCGTGGTGTTCAGCCAGCCCTCTGCCTTGGCAAGCAATGGCTGCGGCGTTCCGGATTCGACGGGTGTGAAGTTCTCCAGCGGCGGAAGTTCAACGGGCAGTGCGTTCTCAGAGATTGGGTAGTGGTCGCCGTGTTCGTCGAATACGATCGGGAACGGTTCGCCCCAATATCGCTGCCGCGCAAAGAGCCAGTCGCGAAGTTTGTAGTTCACCCGTCCTTCGCCGCGATTACTCGCTCCCAGCCAGTCGATGATCACTACCTTCGCCTCGACAGTCGAAAGTCCGTCGATGGCGACTTCCGATCCGGCGGAGTTGATAGCGGTGCCGTCACCGCTGTAACACGATTCGTCGGCTTCGTCGCTTGGTGGACGAACGACTTGCGTGATTGGAATTCCACGCTGCTCTGCGAAGGCGTGATCGCGTTCATCATGAGCCGGCACGGCCATGATGGCGCCGTGGCCGTATCCCATGAGTACATAGTCGGCGATCCAGATGGGTATCTCTTCGCCGGTTGCGGGGTTGACGGCGTGCAGACCACTGAAGACGCCGGACTTCTCACCGCTGTCGGCCATGCGATCGACATCCGCGCGATTGCGTGCTTCTTCCACATAGGTGTGAACGGCACCATCGTCACATCCGTCGGGCGGATTTGACAGGATCGCGTCCACCAGTGGATGTTCAGGAGCGATCACCATGAATGTCGCACCGAAGATCGTGTCAGGTCGCGTTGTGTAGACCCGCAGGGGATCGCCGCCAATGACATCAAAGAGGATGTCAGCCCCTTCGCTTCGGCCGATCCACTCGGCCTGCATGATGCGGGTTGATTCGGGCCAGTCGAGTCCATCAAGATCGGCGAGTAGCCGGTCGGCGTATTCCGTAATGCGGAACATCCACTGGCGAAGGGGCAGGCGGTGAACGGGGTGTCCGCCTCGTTCCGATCGGCCGTCGATGACCTCTTCGTTTGCAAGCGCCGTACCCAGTGCAGGACACCAGTTGACAACCTGTTCGCTGATGAAGGCAAGTCGGTGGTCGTCGAGAAATGATCGCCGTGCATCGTCATCCAGCGACGACCATTGTTCGCCGTTTGCGAGTTGGTTGCCCGACTCCAAGTCGGCGATCAGGTCGGTGATGGGACGGGCCTTGTCTGCGTCGTGGTCGTACCAGGCGTTGTAGGCCTGCAGCCAGATCCACTGTGTCCAGCGGTAGTAGTCCGTGTCGATGGTTGCGAACTCGCGATCCCAGTCGTAGGAAAACCCAAGCCGCTGCAGCTGTCGGCGAAAGGAGTCGATGGCCTGTCGGGTCGTTTCCGCCGGATGAACACCGGTTTCAATGGCGTATTGTTCGGCGGGCAGACCGAATGCGTCCCAGCCCATCGGGTGGAGCACATTGTCGCCACGCATGCGGCGGTAGCGAGAGATGATGTCGCTGCCGATGTACCCGACGGGGTGGCCGACATGGAGCCCGGAGCCTGATGGATAGGGGAACATGTCGAGGCAGTAGAACTTCGGCCGTGATGGATCAAATCCTTCGTCGCCGGGGTTGGCTGTGGCGAAAGTGCGGTCCGCTGCCCACCGCTCCTGCCACCGAGGTTCGATTGTGTCTGCGAGCGTGCCGCAGTAACGGAACGGTCGATCAGGTTCCCGTGCGGCGGTCTTGCCTTTTCTCGCCGTGGGCATGAAAAGAGGCTCCGGCGCGAAGCGCCTCAGGTGTTCCTGGCCGCAACTGTGGCGAGGTGGGACTTGGTTTCGCCCACGAGGTAGAAACTGCCGGTGACGCAGATGAGGTCTTCTCTACCCACACCCCTTGCGGCCACCTCAATGGCCTCCGGCAATGTGCGAACGACCTGGGACATCTTGCTGCTGATCTTCGAAAACCGCCGCTGCAAATCGAGGGGATCCGCGGCGCGAGGGTTCTCTGTCGTGCGAGTAAAGATGATCTTGTCGGCGCCGAGGGCGATCTCCTGCAGCATGGCATCAACATCCTTGTCCTGACAACAGCCAAAGACGCAGATCATCGAATCGTACGGGATGTGCGCGCCGATGCAGCGGACGAGTGTCTTCAGGGCCACGGGATTGTGCGCGCCGTCTACGAGGATGCGAGGTCGCTTCCAGACGAGTTCCATGCGGCCTTCCATCGTTGTCGCAGCGAGGCTCTCGTAGATGGATGCTTCTGGAATGTCGAATCCGAGTTCGCTGAGCGCGGCCATGGCGGCCATCGCCAGTGCGCAGTTGTCGGCCTGGTGTTCGCCCTTCAACGGAACAGGGACATGCATGTACTGCGTACCCCCGCTGATCAGACAAATGCGGGTGCTGGGTTGCGTGTTGCCGCCGACGCCGAATCGAGAACTGAACTCGATGTCCTTTCCAATGACCTTGACAGTTGTTCCCTGTTCTTCGGCGGTGGTGCGAATGGCTGCAATGACGCTGCCGGTCTGGGGCACGCTGATGGATGGCACATTCGGTTTCAGAATCCCCGCCTTTTCGCGGGCAATGTCCTCGACATTGTCGCCGAGGACATGTGTGTGGTCGAGATCGATCCGCGTGATCAGCGACAGGATGGGCGTGATGACATTCGTGGCGTCCAGTCGGCCGCCGAGGCCGGTTTCGATGAGGGCGATGTCGACGGCCTCGTTGGCGAAGTGCTGCAAGGCGGCAGCCGTCATGAGCTCAAAGAATGTTGGCTTGAGCCGGCGGCGGAATGCTGCGGCTGCGACTTCTCTGATGAGCGCGGTAAACCGATCCTCGGACACCAACTCGTCATTGATGCGGACACGCTCCCGGAGATCGACCAGATGGGGTGAGGTGAACTGGCCGACCGTGTAGCCGCAGCCACCCAGCATGTTGGCGAGCATCGCGACGGTTGAACCCTTGCCGACCGTGCCGGCGACATGGACCGTTTCGATCTCCTGATGGGGATTTCCCATCGCCGCAAGCAGGGCCCGCATCCGCCCCAGTTTGAAGGTGTTTTCGTCATACGCAACCACCCGCATCCGCTCGATATGCGGCTGAGCCATGAGGTGCTTGATGGCTGCGGAGTAGGTACTGATCCGCGGAGCGGCCTTCCCTTTCCCGGAGGTCTTCTTCTTGGTTGTTTTCGTCCGCGTTGAGGTTGATGTTGTAGCAGCCATAGACGCCCCAGTGTATCATTTTGGCCGCTCGCGTTCAAATCGGTGTGCGTAAACAACTGTTGTTGCAAGAGTTAGAAAGCAATAAGGCGAAAAACAATCATGCCCGAACCAAGCCTATCCGCGGAATCATGGCGGGTCCTGCGGATCATGGGCGAGTTCGTGGACGCCATGGACACACTCAGCCACCTTCCGGCTGCGGTGAGCGTTTTTGGTTCGGCGAGGATCCCGCCCGGGAGCCCTTACTTTGCAGTGGCGGAGAAGTGTGGAGCGTTGCTTGCAGACAAGGGATACGCGGTGATCACAGGCGGTGGTCCGGGACTGATGGAGGCGGCAAACAAGGGTGCGTTTGAAGCGGGCGGGACATCCGTTGGGCTCAACATCTCGTTGCCGCACGAGCAACTCCCCAACCCATATCAGAACATTGAATTGGACTTCCGGTACTTCTTCATTCGTAAGGTGATGTTCGTCAAGTATGCAAGTGGCTTTGCGATTCTCCCAGGCGGCTTCGGGACAATGGACGAGTTTTTTGAGTCGTTGACGCTCCTCCAGACCCTGAAGATCAAGCCCTTTCCGGTGGTGCTCATTGGACGCGACTATTGGGGCAGCCTCATTGACTGGGTACGGGGCACCATGGCGGAGCAGTTTCAGACCATCGACGAGGCCGATCTGGATCTCTTCAGCCTTGTAGATGACCCTGCGGAAGCCGTTGCCATCATCCACGACCATACCACTGGTCGTCGACTGGCTGGAGAGCGACTTCCCAAGGTCGAGGGCGAAGAAGATGAGCCTACCGGAGAGGGCACACGGCTTGGTGTGCAGCCCCGCCGGCGCGGCCCGAAACGCGACAGTTGAATCGCCTATAGTGCCGCTCCCGGAACGAGTCCGCACGGAGAATCCCGTCATGCCCGTACGCACAATGGCCAGACTGTTTGGCCGCTCGCCTTTCGTTCCTCTTCAGTTGCACCTTGAGAAGGTGGCTGACTGTGTGCAGCAGGCCGTTGACCTGCTCAACAACCTTCCGAATCTCGATGCGGAGGCTATCGGCGAAGCATCAAGAGAGATTTCGAAACTCGAACACAAGGCCGATCTGGTCAAGAATGACATCCGCAACAACCTTCCGCGCGGTCTCTTCATGGCGATCGACCGCGGTCAGTTGCTTGAGATTCTATCGCTGCAGGACAGCATCGCCGACCGCGCCGAGGACATCGGCATCCTTCTCAGCCTGAAGCGCATACCGGTACCGGAATCGATCGCCGGGAAATTCAAGGACTATGTGGCCGGCAACGAGTCCACCTTTCACAAGGTGCGCAGCGTCATGGAGGAACTCGACGACCTCATCGAGTCTGGATTCGGTGGGGCGGAGGCGGGGCGTGTTGACGGCATGATTGATGATGTCGCCGAGATGGAACACACGGTCGATATTCAGCAGCGTGATCTCATGCGGGAGATTTTTGCTCTGGAAGACGATCTCTCCATCGGCGAGTTCTACACCTGGATGCGACTCCTGCACGAGGTCGCCGCCCTCAGCAATCTCTCAGAAAAACTCGCGAACCGAGTTCGCATGCTCCTGACGCTCAAGTAGTCAACAGATACAACATCGAGATCATCGAGACTGATGGACTACTCCACGATTCTCATCGTTCTAGCACTCGCCTTTGGCTTCTACATGGCGTGGAACATCGGCGCCAACGATGTCGCCAATGCCATGGGCACGAGCGTCGGTTCCGGTGCGCTGACGCTGAGGCGGGCGGTGATCATCGCCGCGATTCTCGAGTTCGCTGGCGCGTTTCTAGTGGGTTCGCATGTATCCGACACGGTGCGGAAAGGCATCGTGGACCCGGTGATATTCGCCGGTGACCCGCAAGCGTTTGTGCTGGGGATGCTCGCTGCGCTGTTAGCGGCTGGAGTCTGGCTGCAGACAGCGTCCTACTTTGGGTTGCCGGTGTCGACCACGCACTCGATTGTCGGTGCGATCATCGGCTTCGGTGTTGTCTATGGCGGCATGGCCGCGGTGCACTGGGACAAGGTAGGCACGATCGCGTTGAGTTGGGTCGTGTCGCCTCTACTCAGCGGGTTCATCAGTTTCATCATCTTCCAGATTGTGCTGCACCGGATCTTCTACAGGCCGGACCCCGTGAAGGCGGCAAGGCAACTCACGCCTGTCATCGTGTTCTTTGTGCTCGGCATCATGACGCTCGTGATGATCTTCAAGGGGCTCAAAAACTTGAATCTCGACCTTCAGTTGCCCACAGCGATTCTGATCGCCAGTGGTGTCGGACTGGTGGCAGCCGTTATTGCAGCCGTGCTTGTCCGGAGGTTCTCGGTGACGGAGGATGTTGAAGACCAACATCAGGCGAGGATGCGATTCCTTGGACGGTCGTTGTCGCGTTCTCTTCGCCACCTGACGCGGGCAAGGTCGATTGCCGATGACGACATGAGACCGACGATCGGTCACTTGGCGCACGAAGTCTCATCCATCAATGAAGCCGTGGACCGCCGCGCGAATCTCGGTTCAAGTCGCACGGAGTTCAGGCAGGTGGAGCGGATCTTCATCTATCTGCAGATTCTGACCGCGTGTTTTGTCGCCTTTGCACATGGCTCGAATGATGTGGCCAACGCAATTGGTCCGCTCTCCGCAGCAGTGCAGACTGCGCAGGATGGCATCATTGCCGCGAAGTCCGCGGTGCCACTCTGGGCTCTGGCGCTCGGCGGTGTCGGTATCGTCGTTGGCTTGGCGACTTGGGGGTGGCGAGTCATGGAAACGATCGGGCGGAGGATCACCGAATTGACGCCGTCGCGGGGTTTCTGCGCTGAGTTTGGCGCCGCAACGACCATCGTCATTGCCTCGAAGCTCGGTCTGCCGATTTCAACGACACATACGCTTGTTGGCGCTGTGCTCGGCGTGGGTCTTGCCCGCGGCATCGGTGCACTGAATCTCTCGACTGTCCGGGACATTCTCATCAGCTGGGTTGTGACAATCCCTGCCGGCGCGCTGTTGGCGATCGTGTTCTACAAGGGCCTGTCTCTCGTTTTCTGAGACCATGGCCGACCAAGAACATCCACATGCGGACGAGTCGGTCGTCGAGGTGCGTCAGTCTGCATCGTCCGCGGATGAACGGGTGGCAGACCTGATGGCACACACCATCGATGTTCCCGCGCTCGCCACCGCGGTGACGAGACAGAAGCCCGCTGACGCCGCCGATACCCTCGAAGATCTGGACGAGACCGATGCCGCAGAGATTCTCGAACTCATGGAGGATCAGGCGGCGTCCGACGCGATTGCGGAAATGGAAACGCCGCTTGCCGTGATGATCCTTGAGGATCTTGTAGAGGATGATCGAACTGCCTATGGAGCACACCTTCTCGAGATCATGGCGCCCGATGACGCCGCGAGCGTTCTGCGAGGAATGGAGAATCCTTTCCGCGAAGACATCCTCCTCAAGATGCCCCTTGCCGCCGCCCGTCCGCTGCGGCGACTCTGTGACTATGAGGAAGAATCTGCAGCGGGAATCATGACGACCGACTTCATCTCGCTTGACGAATCCATCTCCATCTCTGCTGCGGTCGAAGTGCTGCGCGAGCGGGAACTGCCCGAACATGTGCTCGACCTTCCAGTAACGGGGCAGAGAGATGAACTCGTCGGCATCGTGAGTCTTCGCGAGTTGCTGATCGGGCAGGGCGATGATTCGATTTCCGATGTCATGGCCAGGCAGGTGGCTGCTGTGCGCAGCGACACCGACAGGGAGCAGGTCGCCCGCGAATTTGAGCGGTACGGATATGACATGCTGCCGGTCGTTGACGCTTCGGACCGGCTGCTTGGCATCGTAACCGTGGACGATGTCATCGAAATCATCGAGGATGAACAGACTGAGGATGTGCAGAAGTCAGTAGGCGCTGGTGCAGGCGAAGCGGTGTACTCGGGCGTGGCGGAGAAACTCCGCGGACGCATGCCATGGCTGGTTATCTCGGTGATCGTCATGGTTCCAGCAACACTCGTTGTGCTGCAGTTCGACGATCTCATTGAGCAGTTCGCGCTGCTTGCGGTGTTCATGCCTCTCATTGCTGCTCTTGCGGGCAACGCAGGGCACCAGGCGTTGGCTGTCACGCTGCGAGGGCTTGCGCTTGACGAGGTGCGACACGACCGCATCGCACCGCTCATCAGACGCGAGTTGATTGTCGGGCTTGTTTCCGGCATGGTGCTGGGGATGGCCGTGTCGGTTGTACTCTTTGTGTTCGGCAGTGAAGCAGGATGGCGGCTTGGCGTTGTCACTGGCGCCGCAATGGCGATCTCCATGGCTGTGGGAACACTTGCAGGCGCGTCGATACCGCTGATCATGCGGAGGCTGGGTGCGGACCCGGCGCAGGCATCAGCTATCTTTCTCGTCATGGTGACGGACGCCGTCGCCTTTTCGGCGCTGTTGGGTATTGCGGCACTGTCCATTGGTTGGCTACAGGGAGGCTGTACATGAGGCATGACATCAAGCGGATTCTCATTTCGAGGCAGGAGATTGCCGAACGAACCAGGGAACTGGGTGAGGCGATCACGAAGGACTTGCACGAGAAGGGCACCAATGGCGAAATCGTGCTCGTGGCGGTCATGACCGGCAGCATCATCTTCGTGGCGGATCTCATGCGACATTTGCCCATGAAGATCCGCATCAGCCTGATCACTGCGAGCAGTTATGTCGGTGCGAGCACGACATCAAGTGGGGACCCTATTCTTGGTGCGGTTCCATCGGACATCGCCGGCAAGCATGTCTTGCTCGTGGATGACATCCTCGACTCCGGCAGAACGCTCACCAAGATCCGCAGTGAGTTGGATCATCTTGGACCGCAGTCCATCAGGACCTGTGTGCTTCTGCGGAAGAAACTGGACTCGGCCATGGCGGTTCCCTGCGAACATGTCGGCTTCGACATCGACGACGAGTTCGTTGTCGGCTGCGGTCTCGACTATGACGGGTATTACCGCAATCTCCCAGATCTGGGCGTAATTGCGCCGGAGTAGCAGCTCAAGTCGGGCTCGGCACTGTCTCCAGCACCTGCTGCATGATTCGGCGCGTCGAGCCGGTGTCGCCGTCATACATCGATGTCCTGCCTACAACGCGGTGCGCGCATACAGGGAGCACATTGGACACGACATCTTCCGGCACGCAGTAGTCCCGGTCGGCAAGAAGGGCGGTCGCACGCGCTGCCTGCGAGAGCGCAAGGCCGCCGCGCGGACTGACGCCGACCCGCAGATCATCTGCTTGGCGGGTGGCAGATGACAATGCGATCACATACTCCACGAGAGAATCGTCCAATCGAACCGCGTCAACCTCGTCCTGCAGAGCGACGACATCGGCGGAGTTCATGACAGGTTCCAGTGACTGCAGGCTCGTGCGCGCCGGCTGGTGTCGGATGATGCGGTTCTCATCATCGGGCGATGGGTATCCGAGGCTGATGCGCATGAGAAAACGATCGAGCTGGTTTTCCGGAAGGAAATAGGTTCCCTCGAATTCGTAGGGATTCTGGGTGGCAACCACCATGAATGGATCGGGCAGAGTTCTGGTGTTGCCGTCAATCGTGACCAGTGACTCACCCATGGCCTCAAGCAATGCCGACTGCGTTCGTGGTGTCGTTCGGTTGATTTCATCGGCCACGATGATGTTGTTGAACACCGGACCAGGGCGGAAAGAGAACTCTCCGTCCCGACGGTCATAGATGTTGACACCTGTAATGTCACTTGGCAGCAGGTCGGGCGTGCACTGAATGCGAGCGAAGCTGCAATCGAGTGACTTTGCCAGCGCATTTGCAAGAACGGTCTTTCCAACCCCGGGGACATCCTCAATGAGCATGTGGCCGCGAGCAAGAAGGCAAGCGACCACACGATCAATGGCCACGGTGTTGCCCATGTAGACTGCGGCGATGTTTCGCCTCAGATCCTGCAGTTTCGTGACAAGTTCCTTGTTCATGTTGCTGCAGCGAGTATAGCCCCATGAAAGAGGATGAAGTTTCATCTCCGATCAAGACCGACCTCGCGGGCACGCAGGTTGCTTGTTCGCTTGCCTGCGGCCGCTGCGGCTACGACCTTCGTGGATTGCCGGGGGATGGCGACTGCCCTGAGTGTGGTGAACCGGTTCGGCTCACCGTCATTGATGTCGTTGATCCGGCAAGCCGGCGATTGCCACCGCTGCCTCGACCTGGCTTGGTAGGAACGGCGCTGTTGCTGATTTCTGCGTGTTGCCTGCTCGCGGTAATCAGCGACGTTCTTCCCCTCTTGTCTGCAAGCGCAGGTGTTCTTCCTGTCCCGCGAGGCATTGCGATGTGGGGAGCCTCTCGCGCATGGTTTGTCGTGTCGGGTGGTTTTGCGTTGGGCGGTCTTGTCAGTGTGCTGCCGTTGATGGGACTCTGCCGTTCCGGCCTGCTCGCCGGATGCCGAACCGGCATCATCTGTTCCCTCGTTGGGTTGCTTTCCTGGGGCGTCTTTTCGATTGTCATTGCGGTGACTACGCTGAATGGCGAGGACCCGTCCGTCGACTGGTCGTTGATGGCGGTATCGCTCGCCTTCATCTTCGTGGGGCTGCGGCGGTTGGTGCCCCGCCTTGGCCAGCGAAGCCGGGCTTTCAGGCAAGCGCAGGGAAGCAGGCAGAGGATGAACGATCTGCTTATTGCTTTGGCTGTACTTGTGGGTGGACGGCTCTTGCTCGTGTGGGTGCCGGCGGATTCGAATCTCGCCACGCTCGCTCGAATCATCATTGTGCTCTGCATTGCCCTGATCATCATCGGTCTCCTCTATGTCGTCAGAAACACCTGGTGGATCCGCCACTCACTGGTAGCCCCACCTCCTCTCGTCACCGACCTGCTGAAGGGTCCCTGACACCGGTCCCAGGGACCGGTGTCAGGGACCGGTACCAGACACCCTGTCTGCCAGCATGGCAGGGGGCTGGGGGGCTGCGAACAGGTGCTGGCGGGCGATAGGGGCCCGTGGGGTGATTGGGGGGCGGTTTTTTCCAGGTAGCTCCGCAGGATTGGCGCGGCGTTTGTACCCAGTTGATGGTCGGCGGGCATTGGGTCCGACGACTGGAGAAGAGGCCCCACCAGCATTGGTGGGATCAGGACACACAGGAGATACCCTCCCATGGCCGTCAAGGAACTGGCTTTCGATGTCGAAGCCCGCAAGAAACTGCTGACCGGCGTCGAAAAGCTCGCCGCAGCCGTAAAGTCAACACTCGGTCCGCGCGGCCGAAACGCAGTACTGGACAAGTCGTGGGGTGGCCCCACGGTGACCAAGGACGGCGTCACCGTCGCCGAGGAGATTGAACTTCGGGACAAGGAGGAGAACCAGGGCGCACAACTGGTCAAGGAAGTCGCATCCAAGACATCGGATGATGCCGGCGACGGCACCACAACCGCGACAGTTCTCGCCGAAGCCATCTTCAAGGGCGGCCTTCGCCGAGTCATCGCAGGCACCGACGCCAACGCACTCGTCCGCGGCATCAAGATGGCGGTAGAGACGGTCGTACGGGGAATCAACGACATGTCGCGGTCCGTCGAGGACAACATCGAGGCGGTTGCGACGATCTCCGCGAACAACGATCCGGAAATCGGTCGCATCATGTCAGATGCATTTTCCAAGGTCGGCAAAGACGGCGTCATCACCGTTGAAGAAGGCAAGAGTCTCGACACCTTCGTAGATGTCGTTGAAGGCATGCAATTCGACCGCGGATTCCTGAGTCCCAACTTTGTGACGGATGTTGAGGACATGAAGACCGTTCTCGACAAGCCGCTGATCCTCATCCACGAGGATAAGATTGACTCTGCCAAGGACCTCGTTCCAATTCTCGAAAAAGTCATGGAGGCCAAGCGGCCATTGCTCCTCATCGCCGAAGACATCACCGGCGAGGCCCTCTCCACGCTGGTCATCAACAAACTCCGCGGCGTGTTGCAGGTCGCGGCGGTGAAGGCGCCGGGATACGGCGATCGCCGCAAGGCCATGCTCGATGACATCGCCGTGCTGGTAGGCGGGGAAGCGATCATGAAGGATGTTGGCGAGGATCTTGAGAAACTCAGCCTCTCCCAACTCGGCCAGGCAAAGAAGGTCGAGATCAGTAACAACACTACCGTGATCATCGAGGGCGCCGGTACATCCGATGCCATCCAAGATCGCATCACCCAGATCCGCCGGGACATCGAGCGGACCGATTCCGACTATGACCGCGAAAAGCTGCAGGAGCGACTCGCAAAGTTGGCCGGTGGCGTTGCCCAGATCAATGTCGGCGCCGCGACCGAGGCTGAGCTCAAGGAGCGGAAGGCCCGCGTGGAAGACGCGCTTCACGCAACGCGAGCAGCCATCGAGGAAGGCGTTGTTCCCGGTGGTGGAGTCAGTTTCATCCGAGCGGCGTCCGCGCTGGACAAGACGCGAAAGTTGGCCAAGGGCGATGAAAAGAACGGCGTTGACACCATCGCCGATGCACTCTTCGTACCGCTGAGGACAATTGCTGACAACGCCGGTGCCAAAGGCAGTGTTGTTGTCTCGAAAGTCCAGGAACTCTCGGGTGACGAGGGATTCAATGCACTGACGCTTGAATACGGCAATCTTGTCGACATGGGCGTACTTACGCCAGCGAAAGTTGACCGGTGTGCGTTGCAGAATGCCGCATCCGTTGCCGGCATTCTCCTGACCACCGACTGCATCATCACGCAGGTTCCTGAGGACGAGCCCGAAGGTGGCCCCGGCGCCGGTGGCATGGACCCAATGGGCGGCATGGGCGGCATGGGCGGCATGGGTGGCATGGGTGGCATGGGGGGCATGGGCGGCATGGGCTTCTGAGTTTCCCACACTGACACTCGACTACGAACACGGCAACACGAACACCAACTGGAGAACACAACATGGCCGTCAAGCCACTGGAAGATCGAATCCTCATCAAGCCGCTGGAACGCGAAACAAAGACAGCCTCCGGCATATTTCTCCCCGAGTCCGCTGCAGAGAAACCCATGCAAGGCACCGTCATCGCGACTGGCCCGGGGAAACTGCTTGACAGCGGCGAGCGAGCGAAACCCAGCGTAAAGGACGGCGATGTCGTTGTCTTCGGCAAGTACTCGGGAACCGAAGTGGAGATCAAGGGAGATACCCATCTGATCGTCCGCGAAAGTGAACTCCTCGGCGTCATCGACTGATCGCTGAATACCCTCGGAGAAGGTAAATACCCATGAGTGTCAAGCAGATGAAATTCGATCACGCCGCCAAGGATGACTTCCGAGTCGGCGTAGAGAAGATGGCCCGCGCCGTTGGAATCACACTCGGCCCCAAGGGTCGGAATGTCGTGATGCAAAAGTCCTGGGGCAATCCATCAGTAACGAAGGACGGTATCTCGGTCGCCAAGGAGATCGAACTCGCCGAACCATTCGAAAACATGGGCGCCAAGATGGTGCATCAGGTCGCAAAGAAGACCGCTGATGTCGCCGGTGACGGTACGACAACGGCGACAATCCTTGCGGACGCGATCTACCGCGATGGCCTGCGGCATCTGGCGGTCGGCGCAAATCCTGTATCCATCCAGCGAGGGGTCAGTGCGGCGGCAAAGGTCGTGGGCGATGCTGTCGATGGCATGGCGATGCAGTGCGAAGGCCGCGACGACCTGCAGAAGGTTGCCACCGTCTCAGCCAACAACGATTCCGAAATCGGCGATCTCATCGCGGAAGCGGTTGACAAGGTCGGTGCCGAAGGCGTAGTTGAGGTCGAAGAAGGAAAGACAGCGGAAACGACGCTCGAATATGTCGAGGGCATGTCCTTCGACAAGGGATTTCTGAGTCCCTACTTCATGACAGACCCGAAGACCGCAGAGTGCATCCTGGAGGATGTCGATGTTCTGCTGTACGAAAAGAAGATCTCGAATCTCGCCGATCTGCTTCCCTTGCTCAACAAGGTTGCAACCTCCGGCCGCCCTCTGTTGATTGTTGCGGAGGATATCGAGAACGAAGCGCTCGCTGCCATGGTCATCAACCGGCTGCGCGGCTCGCTCAAGGTGTGTGCCGTCAAGGCGCCAGGCTTTGGCGACCGCCGAAAGGCAATGCTCGGGGACATGGCTGTGCTGCTCGGCGGCACGTTCTTCTCTGAGGATCTGGGCCGCAATCTTGAGGACATCGAACTCACTGAACTTGGAACTGCCAAGAAGATCATTGTTACAAAGGACGACACCACCATCATCGAGGGCGGTGGTTCGCCAAAGGACATCAAAGCCCGTGGCAAGCAGATTGAATCGCAGATAGAACAGTCTACGAGCGACTACGACGGTGAGAAACTGCAGGAGCGGTTGGCAAAGCTGACCGGCGGCGTTGCAATCATCAGCGTCGGCGGCGGCAGCGAGACTGAAATGAAGGAGCGAAAGGACCGCGTCGAGGATGCGCTCAACGCAACTCGTGCGGCAGCGAAGGAAGGGTACGTTCCTGGCGGTGGCGTGGCATACATCCGTGCAATCGATGCGGTGAAGAAGGGTCGTAAGAACGCGAAGGGTGATGAGAAGATTGGCTTCGACATTCTCACAGTGGCGCTTGAGTCGCCCGCCAAGCAGATTGCGAACAACGGCGGTGATGACGGCGATATCGTTGTCGAGAAGATCCGCGACGGCGAAGGCGGTTTCGGGTTCAATGCCCGAACCGGCGAGTATGAAGATCTGGTCAAGGCAGGCATCATCGACCCGGCACTCGTTCTGCGAACCGCAGTACAGAACGCCGCATCAGTCGCTGGCCTCATGTTGACAACCGATGTCGTCGTGACGGACCTGAAGGATGATGATGAGCCGGTGGAAAACGCCGTGTGTTGACGGACACCTCGCCGTCTCATGAAGCGACGGCGAGATCATTGGCATGACAATCACGCGAGACTACTACGAAGTCCTTTCCGTCGAACGCACCGCCGATGGAGGCGAGGTCAAGCGCGCCTATAGAAGACTCGCGATGAAGTACCACCCGGATCGCAACCCCGGCGACCCGGAAGCCGAGCGGTTGTTCAAGGAAGCGGCAGAGGCCTACGAGGTGTTGTCGAGCCCGGATCGCCGCCGCCTCTACGATCAGTACGGACATGAAGGCCTGCGAAGCCGGCCGGGGCATGACTTCCGGTCCATGCATGTAGAAGACATCTTCTCGATGTTCGAAGACATTCTCGGCGGATTCGGCGGAAGGACCGGTCGTGGACGGCCCCAGCAGAGGCGCGGTTATGACTTGGAAACCGAAGTCACCGTGTCGATGATGGAAGTGCTGACGGGAACAGAGTGTGATGTCGAGATCGATCGGCAGGATGTTTGTGACACATGTGGCGGGAGTGGCGCACGGCCGGGAACAACGCCGGAAACCTGCACGACCTGCAATGGCAACGGCCAGGTACAGCAGGCGGGGCTCGGCGGCATGTTCCGAATGGTCTCCGCCTGCCCGACCTGCCGCGGTCGTGGAACTGTCGTGGCGGAACGTTGTGACGATTGCAGGGGGCACGGCCGAGCAACCGCGCATCGCAGCCTGCTTGTTCGCATCCCAGCGGGCATCGGGGATGGGCAGGCCATCCGCGTCACAGGTGAAGGTGAGCCTCCGTCCCCGGAAGTATCGCCGGATGGCAGCGGTACACCAGGCGATCTGCACGTTGTCATTCGCGTTCAATCCGATGAGCGGTTCGAACGCGATGGCGACAATCTGATCGTCGTCGAGCCTGTCGCGTTTACGCAGCTTGCGATCGGTGCGACCGTGACCATTGATACGCTTGACGGTAGACACGAGTTGGAGATTCCTGCAGGAACGCAGACCAATGAGCTCTTTCGTATCGCCGCCGCCGGGCTTCCCAACCTCCGCAGCGGAAAGAGGGGTGACATGGTCGTGATTGTCCGGCTCGTCGTGCCTCGCAAGTTGACCGAGAGACAGCGGGCACTGCTCGGCGAGTATGCGGAAACCGAGGACACACCCGTGAACGAGACCAGCGGTTCGTTCTGGGAGAAGTTCAAGGATGTGGTGACCGGAGGCCGCAGCCAGGATGACAAGGAACAATGACCAAATGATGACCGAACACGACCAACCGGTCGAACAGGCCGATGACCAACAGCAGGACACTCGCTCGGAGGAGGAACGCCTTCGGGAAGAACTGGAGGAAGCAAAGGAGTCACGAATCCGCGCGCTGGCTGATTTCAAGAACTTCCAACGCCGATCCGTCGAGAACGAGGCACGCGCGGGCACGAGCGGAATGGCCCGTGTCGTGCGAGCCATTCTCCCCGCACTTGAGCAGATCGATCTTGCCATCGATCACGCCGGCGATGATCCGGTCGTGGAAGGATTCGCCATGGCGAGAGATGAACTCATCCGCGGACTTTCCGATTGCGGTCTGGTGCTGATAGAACCCGCGGTTGGCGACGTGTTCGACCCGGAGGTGCATGAGGCAATGATGCGACAGGACGCAGCCGGTGTTGAGACTGACCACATCGCCGCCGTCATGCAGACTGGGTACAAGTTGGGTGACATCGTAATACGGCCGGCCAAAGTCGCGGTAGGCGGCTGACAATGCCGACCTATGACTATCGCTGCAACAACTGCGGCCATGAGTTCGAACTGTTCCAGCAGATGAGCGATCCTGTGAAACGAAAGTGTCCGGAGTGCGGAACGCTCAAACTGAAGCGACTTGTTGGAACCGGCGCTGGCGTCATGTTCAAGGGAAGTGGTTTCTACGAGACTGACTACCGCAGCGATTCCTATCAAAAGGGCGCAAAGGCGGAAAAGGAAGCGGCGAAGCCGAAGGACAAAGACAAGAAAAAGAAGGGGGACTCGGGGAAGTCGGGAACATCGACATCCTCGAAGGACTGACATGCCACTACGGTACACCAGCCGTCTGATCGATCATCTGGCTCATCCGGGATACCGTCCCGAGACACAGCAGAATATTGCGAGAGATCTTCGCGTTTCCTCTGAGGAGCGAGATCTCTTCCAGAAAGCAGTTGTCGATGCGCGAGATCGAGGACTGATCGAACAGGGCGAAGACGAACGACTGCGGCTGCCCAAAATGCCCCCGGAAATCACGGGCAAACTCCGGCTGCACAAGAAGGGTTTCGGTTTTGTGCAGCCCGCACAGAAATATCGCGAAGGCGATCTCTACATTCCTCGCGGCGCATGCGGTGACGCTATCAGCGGGGATACGGTCAGGGCGAGCGTGTCGCAAGGGGGCCGGTGGAAGGGACGGGGAAGCGCTGGTCGCATCGAGGAAACCATCAAACGGGGCCGGAGCGAGTTCGTCGGTTCGTTGTTCAAACGCGGCAACACCTGGTTCGTGCAGCCCGATGGCCGGGAACTCCACGATCCGGTCATCGTGCGAGACGTGGGTGCGAAGAACGCGAAGGCTGACCAGAAGGTCGCGTTCGAGATGATTCACTACCCGGAGGAGGACTATTACGGGGAAGGCGTCATCACCCGTGTCCTTGGCGATGCTGGAAAGCCGGACATCGAGACTCAGGCGGTCATGCTGGCCTTTGGATTGTCCGACACATTCCCGGAGAATGTGCTTGACGAGGCGCGGCAGGCAACAAGTGCTTTCGAGGACTCTGGCGATGAACATCGCGAAGAACTGTCCGACCGGCTGATATTTACTATTGATCCTCCAGATGCTCGCGACTTTGACGACGCAATTGACATTTCATTCGACGAGGAACGAGGCGAGTGGGAACTTGGTGTGCACATCGCCGATGTCGCATCATTCGTGTTGCCGGGTTCCGCTCTGGATCAATGCGCCGCCCAACGCGGCAACAGCGTCTACCTTCCGCGGCATGTTGTGCCAATGCTCCCTGAGGTTCTTTCCAACGGTGTTTGTTCGTTGCAAGAAGGGGTCCGCAGATGGGCAAAGTCGGTGTTCATTCGGTTCGACCGGCGCGGTCGGGTATTGGGGCAACGGCTGCGGCGAACGGTCATCCGATCGAAGAAACGGTTTACCTATCTGGAGGCGCAGGCAGTCATAGACGGCGATCTGAAAGTCGCTCGGAGCCATGCAGCGACCAGTGGGGAGTACACGGACGATCTGGCGGCCGCACTGCAGCGGGCGAATGAACTTGCACGAACCTTGCTGAAACGCAGGCGACATGACGGCATGATTGAACTTGCGCTGCCGGAGGTGGAACTGGAGTTTGATGACGAAGGACATGTCATTGACGCGCACCCAGAGGACGACGCTTTCACACATCGCATCATCGAGATGTTCATGGTCGAGGCAAACGAGGCGGTTGCCAGAGTATTCGCCGGGCTCGATGTTCCGGTCATTCGGCGCATTCACCCCGAACCGAAGTTCGGTGACATGGAAGATCTCCAATTGTTTGCCCGTTCGGTAGGGCTGGGAATTCCAGAGGAACCTACACGGCAGGATCTCCAGCGACTCCTGCAGGCGACGGCCGAGACGCCGGCCGCTCGCGCAGTGCACTTTGCGGTTCTTCGTACGCTGACTCGCGCGATTTACAGTCCCGCGATTGTGGGCCACTTTGCACTTGCCAGTGAGCACTACGCTCACTTCACCAGCCCTATTCGGCGGTACCCCGATCTCATCATCCACCGCGCAATTGAGGCCTTCCTCGACCACACCGAGAATGGAACCAATGTGCCGCGAGGCAAGGGCCAACGGGCGCTCGGAAGACGATTGATGAATGACAAGCGGGTGTTGGCCGAGGGCAACCTCGTGGAACTCGGCGAGCATTGTTCGGAGACGGAACGCAACGCCGAGGACGCGGAGCGATCACTTCGCAATTTCCTCGTACTGCAGTTCCTCTCCGAACACCACCTCGGCGACGAATTCATCGGCATCGTGACTGGTTTCCTGGCAACAGGGCTCTTTGTGTCACTCGAGCGGTTCCTGGTGGAGGGTCTTGCCAAGTTCGAATCAATGGGAAAGTCATCCTCACGGGCGGATCGCTGGAATCGCATTCAAGGCACGGGTCAGGTCATTGCCGAACGAAGCGGCGCGGTGCTTGCTGTCGGCGATCAGGTTACGGCGCAGATCGTTGCCATCGATCTACCCACTCGCGAAATGGAACTTCTGTTGACTGCGATGCCTGAAAAGGCCTCCGGCCGGGAGCGTTCCTCCGGTGACAATGTGCGCCGCAAGGGAAAGAAGAGACGCAAGGGCCGCTGACGGTATCATCGCTGCTCGGAGGTCACACCCATGTCCGACAGCGGCAACATCGAATCAGTCCTTCAGGAAGATCGGGTTTTCGACCCACCAACATCGTTCGCTGAACGAGTTGGTGGCGCATACATTGAGAGCCTCGATGCCTATCGAACCATGTGGGAGCGATCAATCGCCGACCCCGACGCGTTTTGGGCAGAGGTAGCCGACGAACTCGACTGGTTCGAGCGATGGGACACGGTCAGCGAATGGAACTGCCCGGATACAAAGTGGTTCGTGGGAGGCACCACGAATGTCTGCCACAACTGCGTCGATCGTCAGATCGCTTCCGGCCACGGTGACGACACCGCAATCATCTGGGAAGGTGAACCGATCGACGACGGGCCGGAGGTCAGGCATCTGAGTTACCACGACCTGCACGCAGAAGTGTGCAGGTGCGCCAACGCCCTCAAATCACTTGGTGTGAAAAAGGGCGATGTTGTCACCATCTACATGGGAATGGTGCCGGAGCTCGCAGTGGCTGTACTTGCTTGCGCACGGATCGGCGCTCCACACTCCGTCATCTTCGGCGGATTCTCATCACAAGCCATCGCTGACCGCGTGAACGATGCGGCAAGTCGCGTCGTCATCACCTGCGACGGATCATGGCGGCGCGGAAAGGTCGTCCCGCTCAAGGCGAATGTCGACGAAGCCACGACCATGACAGATCTCATTGAGCATGTTGTCGTGCTGCGGCGTTGCGAAAACGAGATCAACTGGTGCAATGAGCGGGACCACTGGTGGCACGACTTGTGCGACGAAGCGTCTGAGGACTGTCCCTGCGAGGAAATGGACTCCGAGGACATGCTCTTTTTGCTGTACACCAGCGGCTCGACAGGCAGTCCAAAGGGAATCATGCATACCACGGGCGGGTACATGGTCTACACCTATCTCACGAGCAAATGGGTGTTCAACCTTCGTCCGGACTGCGATCAGGTCTATTGGTGCACCGCCGATGTCGGCTGGATTACCGGGCACAGTTACATCATCTACGGCGTGTTGCCCAATCGCGTACCGACGGTCATGTACGAAGGCGCGCCAAACCACCCGGAGCCTGACCGATTCTGGGACATTGTCGAGCGGCACAAGGTCACCCAGTTCTACACCGCCCCGACGGCGATCCGCGCGTTCATGAAGTGGGGTGATGAGCATCCCAGGAAACATGACCTCTCCTCGCTGGCGTTGCTGGGTACGGTTGGCGAACCCATCAATCCCGAGGCATGGATGTGGTATCGGGACACGATCGGCGACGGGAAGTGTCCGATTGTGGATACGTGGTGGCAGACCGAAACGGGTGGACACATGATTACACCGCTGCCAGGGGCGACGCCGACTGTGCCTGGATCATGCACGCTGCCATTCTTCGGGATCGATGCTGCGGTGGTGAATGACGAGGGTGTTGAGCAGCCACTCAATACGGGCGGTCTGTTGGTCGTGCGAAAGCCGTGGCCATCGATGTTGCGGGGCATTCATGGCGATCGAGAACGATTCATCGACACCTACTTCGGCCGCGTCAAGGGAATGTATCTCGCGGGCGATGGCGCACGGCGGGATGATCGTGGCTACTTCTGGATCATGGGCCGCATCGACGATGTCATCAACGTGTCCGGCCACCGACTCGGGACGATGGAAGTCGAATCCGCGCTGGTCAGCCACGACGCTGTTGTAGAAGCCGCCGTTGTCGGCATGCCACACGAAATCAAAGGAACGGGTATCGCAGCCTTCTGCACGCTTGAGCCCAGCCATGAGCCGAGCGATGAACTCAAGGCGGCCCTTGCAGCGCATGTTGGGAGCGAGATTGGTGCGATTGCCAAGCCGGATCTCATTCGATTCACCGATGCGCTGCCAAAGACTCGGAGCGGCAAGATCATGCGGCGACTGCTACGTGATGTGGCCGCAGGAACCGACTCAAATCAGGATGTCACGACGCTGGAAGACTTCTCCGTCCTCGCCCGTCTTCGCGAGGACGATTAAATTAAGTAGACTGGTTGGGTTTATTCTCGACAACACACTGCGTCCACACAGTGCCCTGGGCTACAGGCCCCCGGCCTGTCTCTGCGTTCAAGGCTGCTGCCGGTGGCACACTTACTTTGGTAGGGGGTCTTGCCGCCGCAGCCGTCGGCGCCGGACTACTTGGCGCCGCGGTGCGGTAAATCCAGTCCAGTCCGAGTGATAGTCTCGGCCGCTGTATAGGAGGTTTGAGATTGCACGGAAGAGGCATGCGACGGAGGAGATCATCAATCATCTCCGCCGAGGGAAACTTCTAATCCCGGCTCGCCGGCGTCAGGCCGTCCGCCAAGCCATGGCGGTCGTGCCTGAAGTCAGCGAGCGTCGGGCGTGCAAGGCGCTGGGCCAGCCTCGAGCCGTGCAGCGGTACATGCCGCGAAGGCGTGATGACGAAGACGAGGTGACGGGCAGTATCGTGGAACTGGCAAGCGTCTACGGTCGCTACGACTGAACAGGCGAAGAATCCAGGCCTGCCTCAGGCGAACGGCGTAGTTCTTCTCTGGCCCACCGAGCTCGTCTAGAGTCACCCGAATGCTGGCGTTGGTGTAGAGGGGCGCGCTTCGGCGAATGGGCGTGATGGGCTACACCACCATTCTCGATCGGGATTTCAGAAGTGCCGGGGAGAATGTCTACAATTGGCCAAGTGGCTACTTGGGCATACATTGCGAGAGATGGTGAAGGGCAGCGGATCGAGGGGCGAGTAACCGCGTCAGACCGCGCTGCCGCCATCGACGAACTGCAGACACGGCGTCTCGCGCCAGTAATGGTGGACGAAGTGCGCGAACACACCCTCTTTCAGCGGCGCATCGGTATCCGCAACCTCGCCAACGCCTACCGGCAACTTGCAGACCTTCTTCGGGCAGGCGTACCACTTCTAAGGGGACTGCAACTCCTGGGCCGGGGAAAATCCAATCCTCAATTGGCGGCCGTCTTCAACCAGATTGCCGACGAAGTCGCCGAAGGGGGCCGCTTGGCCGACGCGATGGCCGCGCGCGGCGATGTCTTTCCCGATGTACATGTAGCCATGGTGCAAGCAGGTGAAAGAGGCGGATTTCTGGAAGATGTACTGGTACGAATGTCGTCGTTTCTCGAACATCAGGCGAATGTGCGAAGCAGTGTCATCGGCAACCTTGTGTATCCATTCGTCCTGCTTGGGATCGGCCTGCTCATCATCGTCTTCGCACTGGTCTTCTTCGTTCCCAAGTTTCAGGACTTCTATGCAAAGATCGATCTCCCCGTTGCCACAAGAATATTGCTGGTAACAAGTGACATCCTCGTGCACGGATGGCCGTGGGTACTTGCCGGCCTTCTGGCCATCGCCTTCGGGCTGCGATCGCTGATGGCAAGAGACTCCGCGAGGCTCACATGGGCCCGCTGGCAACTTGCCATTCCGAAGATCGGCGATCTCGTCCGACTTCTCGCCATTGCCAGATTCGCGAGACTGTTCGGAACGCTGCTTGAGAACGGTGTTCCGGTTCTGGAGGCGATGCAAATCGCCCGCGGCGCCGCCGGGAATCCCGTACTCGCGTCCGCAATCGAGAAAGCCGAGGACGCTGTGCGTGAAGGCGAGTCGCTCGCGGCGCCTCTTGAAGCCAGCGGAATGTTCGATGACGAGGTTGTGGAGATGATCACCGTCGGAGAAACGGCCAATCAACTGCCGAGCGTGCTGTCCACAGTTGCAGAGACAATCGAGCGTCGCGTGGATCGCACGCTGTCGCTGCTCGTTCGACTCATGGAACCGGCTCTACTGCTCTGCATGGCCGGAATCGTGCTCTTCATCTTCATCGCTCTGATCGTGCCCATGCTGCGGATGCAAGCGGCGCTGTAGACTGTCCAGCCGCAAACCATGCCACTGAGGAAAGGGAAGGACTCATGAACCACACCACGAAACGACGACTGCACCGGCGAGCATTCTCGCTCATCGAACTTCTGATCGTCATTGCGATCATGTTGGCACTCGGCGGACTGGTTGCCATCAACCTGATGGGTATTCGTGATCAGAGCGATGTCGATCTACAACGGGCGCAATTCGATCAGATCGACGCCGCAATGAAACACTTCAAGATGGCGATGCGACGGTATCCCTCCGAGGAAGAGGGTGTCACGGCCCTTTGGCGTTCTGACGCACTCGACGACGAAGAGGATGCGCCCAACTGGAAAGGCCCGTACCTCGAGGATCCGGTGACCAAGGATGTGTGGGGCCACGAACTGGTCTACCAGTACCCGGGCGAGATCAGGGGCGAAGCCTATTACGACCTGGTATCACTCGGACCCGATGGCGAGGAAGGAACGGACGACGACATCACCAATCACGATCGTGTGCGCGGTGAGGATGGCGAGGTCGAGGAAGAGTTCGATTTTGACATGCCGGACGACTCCTCTGCCGCCACGGGTTGATCCGATGCGGTCCCGCGCAGTGCGCGGTTCGGTCCGCGCCTTTTCGATTCTTGAGGTCATGCTCGCAATCGCGGTTGTTGCCGCCGTCGCAGCGCTCAGCGTGCCGGTCTTGATGGGCGGACTCGACGAACGCCGAGCTGATGCCTCCATCGATATCGTCTCCGGGCACCTGATGCTCGCCCGAGCGGAGTCGCGCAGCAGCGGACGCCCGGTCTTCATCCACGTTGATACTGAAAGAGGCGCGGTTGTTGCGCAGTTTGAGGACGAACCCATCGAGGAACGCTGGGCGATCCGCGTTGTGCCGGGGGGCATTGCCGTGGATGGAGACGAGGAAGGGCTCTGGGTCATTCTTCTGCCGGACGGAACTGCAGCAGAGTCCGGAGCGATTGTCTGCAACGGCCGCACATTCGCCGTTGAGTCGCTCACAGGACGGTTACAGGAATCGCATGAGCCGGCCGAGGAAGAAGATGATGCGGATTGGTCGTTCGAATGGGAGGATGAACAGTGACGCGCCGCGGCGCATTGCTTCTGGAGATGCTGCTTGCGCTAGCTCTCTTTGTCGCAGCATCGGCATTCACCTTGTCGGTCGCCCGCTCATCCATCTCTTCCGCAGAGCGGGCGAGGGGGGAGGCCGAAGCGATGGATATGGCGGTCACGCTACTGAATCAACTCGAACTTCAGGAAATCAACCTGCAGGAAATACGGGAGGGCGGGGGGCATGACGACATGCCCTGGTGGTCGGTCGAAATCGACACCGAGGTGACCAGCATTCCAAACATGACGCTGGTAGCGATGACGGTTCATGGCGATGTAACAAGCGTCACGATCCGCCGACTTGTGCATCTCCGCGGAACTCCATCAGAGGCTGCACCGTGAGGCGGCGTGGCATGACGCTCCTGGAAGTTCTGCTCGCAGTCGCCCTGTTTGGGGCCCTCATGGGGGGGCTCTATAAGTTCTACTTCGGTCTCCTGCAGGTCCGCAGCGAGCTTGCCCTCAATGTGGGAAGACAAGAAGCCGCATCACTTCTGATGGACCGCATGGAAGCGGCGCTGGCTACTGCCGTCACCCAATCGAGGTCCGGTCTCCCGGGCCTCCTCGGCAACGAATCCGAACTGACTGTTTCGTGCCGCAGCGTCGACTTGCCCGGTGCATCAATGCGCGATGAACAGCGATGGACATGGAGTTTCGACGGCACGCTCATCATGGAACAAGAGGACACAATTGCCGTCCTGTCTGCCGATGTTGCAGATCTGCAATTACGATTCCTCGATGGCCAATGGATCGGCGACTTCGACTCTTTGATGGAGGGACACCTTCCGACCGCAGTTGAGGTTTCATTATGGTTCGACGCGCCAAGAGATGCTGGTCGAGTTCCTGACCGGCGGCGGATCATTCGTTTGGCGGACACGGAGACAGAGCAATGAACCTCCGAAAGAGAGGCGTGGCCATGGTCACGGTGCTCGTGGTCATGATGGCGGCGATGCTCGTCGCGACATCGCTTCTGGCAATCGCTACATCCAATGCGGCGGTTACAAGTGGAGAAGTGAATCGCACGCAGGCCCGCGCGTTGGCGATGAGCGGCGTCGAAGCGGCGATGGCCCTCCTTCAGGAACAACGAGACATGATCTTGAGCGGGAATCCGCCAGAACTGGACGACGAACTGGTGATCTACGATGAGGCCGGCCGTCTCGGTGTCATCCGGTTTCTGGAGCACGGTTCGCGCGGAGAACTCCTTGTGGCGGAGGGGGGAAAACGGGATCTGAACAGCGTTTCGGAGGCCGAACTTGTGGCGACGGGCATGGTGGATGAAACCATAGCCGCCGCCATTGTCGAGGCGAGGGGCCAACTCGGAGAGTTTGCAAGCATTGCCGATCTTCTGGATGTGCCGGGGGTGACAGCGGACATGCTCTGGGGACCGATGGAAGAGATCGAGGTCATTCCGCCACCTCGCGATATCGGCGAACGCATTGCAGCGAGACTGATCGGTGATGAAGTGCGAGGTCTATCGGATGTTGTAACCGTCTGGTCCGTTTCAGTACCGATTCGACGCGACGGCACATCACGCGTGAATCTCAATGCTCAGCGATCCGAGAAGTTCGACGAAGTAATTGAGGGCGCGTTGCGAGCTCTCTCCGACGCGGGGGAGACATTCACTGATCAGAATGTCAACGCTTCACTACTTTCACTTGATGTAGCCGTCGAAGATCTGGTGCCGGTCATTGACGCAATGTGTTTCAGCGAAGACGAGTTTGACTTTGGAAGACTCGACATCAACTCCGCAACCTACGAAGCACTCTTGGCAACGGAGGCCATTTCCGCAGATGCCGCCGCGCACATCGTGCGCGCGCGCAAGTCTCTTGACTCGGAGATGCGTGCATCACCCTTGTGGCTTGTCTCGGAAGGCGTACTTGATCGCGGGCCATACACGGAGTTGGCGGGCGATCTCACAGTGCGGTGCTGGACATGGCGCATACGCGTTGCCGGCGGCGAGGTCTCCGTTGCAGACGCCGATGGTCCGCTCACCAATGCTGTCGTCTACGAGGCCGTCATCGATCTGGCCGGCTCCCGGGCCCGCATTGCCTACCTCCGAGAGATTACCCACTTGGAAGTCGCGGCCCGCTGGGCCGTGGAACCTATCCAAACCGTGCCTGAGGATGCTGGAGAGCCCATCGAGGATTCAGACGGTGAAGTTATCCACAATTCCTCCCCGGAGGCAGCGGCTGCCGTGCCACGACGCCGAGTCGGGCGATGGAGGCCCACCGCAGTCGCGATACCATGACCGCCCTTCGGGGAGAGGAGGGAGAGAGTCGCAAGTGGCGAAGGCCGCGGACATTGCGTTGGATCTTGGACCCACGGCCGCCCGCTGCTTGGACGCGTCCCGCGGCGGCTCGCTGCGCCTTCGGCGAGAGGCCGAGTTTCCATGGCCACCTGACCAACAGACGCCCGCCGAGCGTGGAACATGGCTTGGTGACCAGTTGGAACGGGCTGGACTGGCTCGGGGAAGAGCCATCGTGTCGCTCGGCAGGGACCAGGCGGTCGTCAAGCGTTTTGTGGTGCCGACAACCGAACCATCGGAAGTTCCGGAGATGGCCCGGCTCGCCATGCAACAGGAGTTGCCGTTTGATGCGGATGCTGCTGCAATCGATGTGTTGCCGCTGGGGGTGAGCGAACAATCGACGGAAGTCCTGGCTGCTGCCGTTTCGGGTGAGGTGTTCCGCGAGGCATGCGAAGTCGCAGAAGCTGCAGGCTGCCCACCCTCCGCAGTGACACTCCGTTGTCTTGGTACCGCGGCCTTGGCTGGCGCGGGTGCCGTGCTCGTGATCGACGTTACGCGGGGCGGGATTGAGTTTACGGTGTTGGACAACGGTTCAGTCAGGTTCTCGCGTGCGGGTGATCTTCCGAGAAACGGTGACGATCTCGGTGACGCCATCGAAACGGAAACTCGCCGCACATGGATGAGCTACAAAGTCGGAAACGATGGCGCGTCCGTCGATCGCTGCATGTTGATGGGTGACGAAGCATCACTTGCATCCGCGGTGACTCGGCTGGCCGGGGTACTCAACAGTCCGGTCGAAGTTTTCAGGGAGTGCGCGGGCATCACCGGCGATGTCGGCGGTCGACTCTGGCCACTGGCGGGACTGTTGCTGGCAGAGGAGACGGGCGGTCCGGGAATCGACTTCTTGCATCCGCGACGGGCGCCGGATATTGTTGCTCGCCGCCGCCGAATGTCGCTGGCGGCCATCGCGGTGTTGGTGGCAGTGATCGGAGGCCTGTGGACCGCCGGAAACCTGCAACTCTCGGGTCTTCGCGCCGAACTCGGGGACCTGAAGCGGACCCAGAGCAACCTGCAGGGAACCGCCATGCGGTACTTCCGCGACCGCTATCGCCTTGAGCATCTGGAGCAATGGCAGTCTGTTGAAGTGGACTGGCTGGCCCACCTGCAGCAACTGCAGGCCATGTCGCCGACCACCGATCGACTGGTGCTGGACAGCTGGCGTGGATCGATCGAATTCAAGGGCGTCAAGTACGACAAGAAACAGGATGCTTGGAGTGCTGAGCCGGAAATCATGATCGTGCTCGATGGCGAGGCCGTCGATCGCGCAACGGCCGATGCGCTGCGAGAGGAACTCGTTGCGGCGCAGAGTTATCAGGTTGACTCGCCCGGTTCCGAATCAACCGGTGGCCGCCGCATGCCCGTTGGTTTCACGTACCGACTGGCAACCGAGTCGGCGGCTGATGGGGCTACGCCGTGAGTCGCCGCGGAATGATCATCCTGGCCGTCGTCGCCGGCGTCGGAGTGTGGCTGATATGGAGCGTTGTCGACAGCACCTTTCTTAGTCCTCGAGCAGCGCTCCGGCAGGACATCAGCGCCGCAAAGGCCCGGGTCGGGACATGGCAGAAGGCTGTCGACGACCACGACCGTGTGCGCCATGCCATCGAGAGCGTTTCCACAATGAGCCTCGGTGGAACCGGGGAAGAGGTTGATCACCGGTTGCGGGCAAGATTGAATCGCCTCTGCGAAGCGGTCGGGCTGCAATCAGTAACAGTCGGAACAGGCCGCATGGTTGTGCGGGAGTCGCCGGCGAAGTCGAAGTTCCGCGGAGATCTTGCGGATGAAGTGGACCTTGTAGAGGTCGAGGGATGGGTGTCCGGTCAGGGAACGCTTGCACAGGTTCTGGAGTTGGTCGATCGGCTTGAGGTGGAGCCATGGATCTGCCGCGTCGAATTGCTTCGACTTGAGGCAAAGGACAACGGCCGAAGATTCATGACCCGCATCGATCTGCGAACGATCTATCTGCCGGACGCCACCGTCGAGGAGCCCGTCTTCGCGGAGTACGATTCGAACCGCCGCGCAGTAGTTGTTGCTGCAGCGGCAAGCAACCCATTCAGCGTGCCACAGACTGAGATGTCCCAACCCCCACCCGCTCAATCGCCGAACGAGCAGACACCGAGCGGACAGTGGCTTGTAACCGGGGTAGTGCAGGGCAGTGCGGGGACCGAGGTCTGGCTACGGCACGATCGCACGGGAGAGAGCGTGCAACTCGTTGTGGGCGACCAACTCGGTTCACTCATGCTGGTTGCAGCGGACGGTGAATGGGCGGAATTCAAAGAGAACGAACGGAACTTCTTCGTACAGCTCGGCACGCTGCTCGATGAGCAGAGGAATGCAAGACCATGATCAAGACACTCCTACTGACAATCGCACTCGTTCTTGGCTGTCATGCTGCCGCTGCAGTGGATGACCCGGTCGAACTGCGTTTCAACTTCAAGGGTGCGACATTCAACGAAGTACTCGACTTCTTCTCCAGACAATCCGGCCTGTCTGTTGTGACAGAAACCGATGTTCCCGGAGGCACGCTCGACTATCTCTCGCCGGAGGCCTACAACCTCGATGAGGGATTGCGGGTGCTGAACATCATCCTGCAATCTCGCGGTGTCATGTTGCGCCGCGATGCGGACATGCTGTACCTGCAGAGCCTCACCGAGATGCAGCGGGAAAATATCCCGACATTCATCGGAACACTTCCCGAGGAAGTCACTGATGACCAGATCGTCACCATTGTTCGTCCCCTCGACATCGCACTCGCAAAACCGCTGGCAGAGCGACTTGCGAATCTCGTCGCTACGTACGGGTCGGTGGCGGCCATGGAGGCGCAGAATTCACTGGTCATCACCGAGACGGCCGCGCAAGTTCGCCGCCTCCTCTCGATAATCGAGGAACTCGATCGAGAAGACCCGGACGGCATCATCGAGATTATTCCACTTCGGCACACCAAGGCCGAGGCCATCATGGAGCCGCTGAAGGCGCTTCTGAGCACGCGAGTTGAGAAGTATGTGATTGGCGGCGACGGCAAACAACACAAGATCGAGGAAGACACGATGCCGGGCCTGGCCTTCTCGCCCGACCCGCGAACAAACTCCATCATCGTAAAGGGACAGCAGGCGAGAATCCTCCAGTTGCAGGACACGATTGATCTGCTGGATGTCCCCAGCGCATCATCAACCCGCACCATTCGCACCATTGAACTTGCAACCGTCGCACCATCCGCCGCGGCACGGCACCTTGCCGCACTCTTCGCAACCGTCCCCGCGGCCGAACGACCGGTCATCGTGCAACAGGATGACCGTGCGGCCGTAACACTGGTCGGAAATGAACAACGAATCCTCGAGGCCATCACGCTACTCCGCGAACTCGACGGAGATGTGGTGGTGGATGCATCCGGCCACGCCATGATCGTGCTGCCGTTGGAGCACGCGGATCCGGGCTCATTGATCGCGACGCTTCGTTCGCTGTTGACCGGCAGGCAGGCAGCAACGACCCGGCTCGTGCCCGGTACCGACGGTCGCAGCCTCGTGCTCGCCGGACCCGGAGCAGATGTCAAAGCAGTTGCAGCAATCATCCCCGCGCTTGACTCCACCACGGCAGACGACCGGTCGGTGCGACTGCTTCGGCTCGACACGCCGGACGCCGCCGCGATGGTAAAGGCCGCCGACGACCTTTGGGCCGCCAAGGAATCCGAGGAGGAGTTGGTGGTTTCAGTTGATTCCATAACACGAGTTGTCACCATGACGGGATCACCCCGTGCAATCGAGTCGTACGCACGACTGCTTGCAATGGTCGAGGATGCGACGGCGATCGATCGCGAGACCCGACGCGTCACGATTCACAACGCCGAACCCAGCGCACTGCTCCCGACACTCGAGGCGATCGCTTCACAAGTACTGCGCGCCGAAGATGGCAAGAACTTCATCGCCCCAACCATTTCGGCCGTTGACGCCATTGATGTGATTGTCATTACCGGGCTGCCATCACAGGTGAACACGATTGCGTCTCTTGCATCTGAACTCGACAGGGATCGAGCAAGCGAAATGCAACCTCTTCGAATCCTGCAACTGCGTTCGGCAGACGCCAATGTCGTTGCCGCGACGCTGCAACGACAGTACGACGCGAGGTCGCCGGATGAACAAAGGGAAAAACCGGTTCGGCTGACACCCGACGCTGCTACAAACACGCTGATCATCACAGCACCGTCCGATGTGCAGGATGAGATTTCCGCCATCCTCGACGAACTGAACGACACGAATAGACTCGATGAAGAAGGTCGCGAGATCCGCATCTTCCCCCTGACCGTCGCCAGAGCACAGGACCTGGCTCAGACGATCGACGCAATGTTCCCAGAACCGCCGATGCCCATGGATCGGCGTGGTCAACCGATGCCACACCTGCAGGAACCGAAGGAAATCGCCGTCCGCGCCGACACGCAGACGAATAGCCTTATCGTTGACGCACCCATCCACCGCATGGATGGCTTCGAGAAACTCGTCAAACAACTCGACACCGTGCCCACATCTGATCAGGCACGCGATGTTCATGTCGTGCTCATCCAGAATGCAGAGGCCGCCGATGTTGCCGCAAGCCTCTCCACACTGTTTACAGATCGAAGGGGCGTCGAACAACCACCGGTCATCACCGTCGATCGTGCAAGCAATGCGCTGCTTGTTCGGGCTACGGATGACCAGTTCAACACGATCAAGGAAGTCGTCGACCAACTGGACGAGGCTGCAATCGCGTCGGCCAGCCAGATCCGCTCAATCCAGATCGATCCCGCAAAGGGATCGGCAAGGGAGGTGGCCGAGGCCCTTCGGCAGTTGCTGCAGAGAACAGGTGGAGCCCGGGTCGAAGTGCTCGACCTCGAGGACCTTCTCAACCCAAAGAAGACGGAGCCCAAGGCGACGCCCCCACAGTCACTCCTGCCACTGTCAGTGCACATCGCCATGACCGTCACCGCGTTCGCCCCACCGGATTCCCCGTCGCCACCGCTCTCACAGGAATCCGAGGACTCCCCGCAAACCGCGGACGAACCAGACGCCCGGATCGCGGTCGATGACATCGGCAACTCCCTGGTCATCGTTGGCTCGGAACATCAAGTCCGTCGCATCGAAGAACTCATCTCGCAGATCGTGGCACAAATGCGAGCACTGCCAGTCAAGGTCCGGTACATCGAACTCGGTGACCGCGCAGATGCGCAGTCACTGTCAAACCTGCTTCTCCAGGCCATGTCGCAGGTGACACCCGCAGGAGGTCGCCGCGGAGATCTTCGCCGGCGGGTCGCCATCGTCGCCGACCGACAGGCCAACAGCCTGATCATCGCCTGCAATGACACCGACTTCACTCTTGTGACGGAACTCATGCGGGCACTGGTGGGGAACGAGCAACCACGGAAGCTCGTGGTCCGCATCTACTCACTCACCACCGTAACTGCGAACCGCGCTCTTGCCGGCATTAACGCAATGCTCGACGGCACAAGGCAGAATCGACAGGCGTCGCGCGTACAGGACCTCGCGGTTGAACTTCTTGGCGGTACCGAAGCCTACTCGGCTGTCTTCAACCCGGACCGCATTCGAGTCTCGGCCGATCAGGCATCGAACACCCTGATCGTCACCGCTCCACCCGAAGCAATCCCATTCGTGGACCGATTCCTCGAACTGGTTGACCAGTCGCCGGTCGACGGCATGACGACCCTGAAGACCATCCCGCTCCGCCACGCCGACGCGAGGTCCCTGCAGGGCACACTACAAAGCGTCTTCCGCGCAAGGTGGAACTCGACACGGAGAGCGGACCCAAACCAGATCGCCCCGACTTTTTCCTCCGATCAGCGGACAAACACATTGCTCGTGACCGCGTCCGCGGAACAGATCGCCGAAGTCGAGTCACTGGTCGCGACGCTGGATGTACAGGACGGAGAAGACCGGCACGGTCTGACCATGATCCCGCTGCAGGTTGCGTCGCCATCCAACGCCGCAAACCTGCTGCAGCGTGCGGTCATCGGCGACGACGAGGCGATGCGAAAGTCGACCCTCATTCTTCCGGACGAACAGGCATCCATGCTGCTTGTTCGTGCAGATGAAGAGACGCTGTCCGAAATCAAGAGTGTTGTCACCGAAATCGATCGCGATGCGACCAGCCTGTATGAAGTGCGGACCATTGCGCTGGAACGCGCGGATGCCGGCGCAGTAGCGCAGGCCATACAGCAACTCTATGACGACCGCGCAAGGCTTGCCGGTGGACGACGGGGGCAGCGGCGAAGCGTATCGGTCATCGGTCCGCGCGGTGGCAGCACACTACTTGTCGCCGCACCGGACGAAGAGTTTGAACAGGTCCGGAAACTCGTCGAGGAATTCGATCAACAGCAGGGAGCCGACGAACTGGCGTTCAAGGTGTTTCTGCTACAGCATGCACAGGCCTCGGCAATCCAGGAGACAGTGTCACGACTCGTCGAGGACCTCGTGTGGAGCCAGCCGTTCTTCTGGGGCGGAGGTAACCGTTCCCCGAGCGTGCGCCGAGGCGGCGATACCGCTGGTCGTATTGCGGTGCGGGCGGATGATCGACTCAACGCGTTGATTGTCACAGGAAGGGGCGACACCTTCGAGATTGTGCAGAAACTGATTGATGTTCTGGACATGCCCGCCGATGCGGGCATGGAACGCCAGGTCCGATTCCACCGCGTGGACAATGTGCCGGTCGAAATCATGGCGGAAGTGCTGCGGGAGTCATTTGGAGGTACGGTCAACCGGCGATGGTGGCAGCAGGGGATCGATGCGGATGCCGTTCTGATTCGAGTGGACGGCGCCCGGCGGCTGCTCATCGTCTCTGCGCCGGCTGCCCGGCAGGATGAGATTACGGAGCTCCTTGCATCGCTCGATGCGGAAGTCGATGGCACACCGCAGGAAGTGGAAGTGCTCGCCGTGCAATTCGCTGACGCGGGCGAGATCAGTCGCACGCTGAGCGGTTTCCTCGCCGAGCGGGCACGCGTGTCTGGGAACCCGGCTCCGACGGCAACGATTGCTCCCAGTCCGGCTGCAAACAGCCTGCTGGTATCGGCCAACGAGACCGAGATGGCGACGATCCGCGATCTGCTGACTCGACTCGATCAGGCCGATGTCGGCGGCGAACAACAGATCGAGATCATTCCGCTTCGCGATGGAGAGCCCAACGAGATCGCGCGAATCCTGAGAGAACAGTTCCCGCGGCGAGGTGGAAAGGGTGTCATTGTGACGCCGGACCTGCGGACCATGAGCCTGATCATCAATGCACCATCGCAACAACTCACCCAGGTGCGGTCGCTCATTGCCCAGTTGGATACCCGCGAGGCGAGTGACGAGACGATCATCCGCACCTACACATTGGCCGGTGCGAAGGCGACAGAAGCAGTTCGCATCCTCGGGGAAACGCTGCAACTGGACAGCCGCGGCGAAACCAACGGCATCGTCATTCGGCTGGAGGACGGGGAAGGCGAGCCGGTGGAGGTCAAGGCCCGCATCGTCGCCGACCAGCGTTCCAACAGCCTCATTGTGACCGCAACCGCGGAGTCCTTCCCAATCATCGAGCACCTCGTTCAGAAACTGGATGAAGTGCCCGCCGCCAGCCCCCGTGAATACCATGTCATTCCTCTGAAGCACGCAGTCGCAAGTGATGTCTACTTCACCTTGCAACGACTCGGCCGCAACATGGGAGGAATCCCGCCAGCGGTTGACTACGAGCGTGAAGAGAATCAACTCATCATCGGGGCGACGCCAGAGCAGTACGAACAGTTCGCGCAGGTCATCGCGGAACTCGATCAACCCGCGGAACATCCAAGGATTACCGACTTCATCCCGCTTCAGTTCGCTGATGCGGAACAGGTGCGAGCAGCGCTCCGCCTCTTCTATGGTCCGTATGCGTTCGACGCAGACACACCACAGAAGATGAATGTGTCGATCGTCGCCGATACTTCCTCAAACAGCCTCATAATCTCGGCAGTGGAAACGGAGTGGTCCGCCATCAGAGTATTGCTTGAGAAACTGGACAGCGAGGAATACGATGCGTCCCTGCAACTGCGAGTCCTTCCGCTTCGATGGGCAGATGCGAAATCCGTCGCCAAGGCGATCAACGAGGCATTTCAGGGGCGGCTAGATGAACACGCTCGCCAGCAGCAACCCGAAACACGCGGCGATGACCGGGATCGGCCGCAAGCGCCACCGACGCTCGTGCAGGCTGATGAATGGGTACGGGCATCAGCTGAACCGCAGACTAACAGTGTCGTCATCTCCGCCAACCGGCAGTTGATGACGAAGATCGAGACAATAGTGACGCAACTGGATACGGCTGACTTCGCCCGTCTTCCTGCACCACGCATCATCTCGGTAAAGCGGGGGAACCCGGAACAACTTGCCCAGACGCTGCGCCAGACATGGGATTCCGGCGATGACCGGGAGGGGAGAGACGCCATTCGCATCGTCGCCGATCGCGGCGCTGGATCAATCATCGTTCGCGCGGAGGAGGCTGAGTGGAAAGAAATCTCCGCGCTCGCCGAGGCGCTACAGCAGGAGGGCCTGGACGGTGGTATCGGCGTTCATGTCATCCATCTCGATTCCGCCAATGCTCGCCGTGTCGCTACAGCGATAACTGCTGCCTTCAAGGCGCGGGCTCAGGGCATGGGTGAACCGCTTTCCATTGAAGTCGATGCAACCGGCAACAACCTGATCGTCGCAGCCGGTGAGGATCTTGCCGGACAGATTCGAGATGTCGCATCGCAATTGGACGGCATGGCTCCTGGCGGCGAGCAAGGGATCTTCATCATTGAGCTCTCGAACATCACACCCGCGCAGGCGATCGAGGTCATCAGCACGCTGGGTCTCAACAAGCCTCAGAAATCGGATGCGGCAACACGCATGGTCAGCGAACCCATCCGCGTCGGCGTGTTGCGAGGCCGAAACGCCGTCATCGTCGTTGCCGCGCCGGGCGATCGCGATACGGTCGTCGCGCTCATGAAGGCACTGGATACCGAGCCGCAACTCGCCGAGTCCGACATGCGCATCATCCCATTGCAGAATGCGACGGCCAATGGCATGATTGGCCTGCTGCGGCAGGTGACCGATCCAGCCGCGAGGGCTGCGAATACCGGGTTGGCTGCCGCTGTTGCGGAACAGGTCCGCCGCCTCGCTCTCCGCAGCGACGATGCGAAGGAGGATTCGATCGAGTTGGATCTGTCGGTCCCCATTCGCCTGATCGCCGACGCGGCATCCAATTCCGTCATTGTCGCATCGACCACCGGCAATGTGGATGCACTTGCCGATCTCGTTGTTCTGTTTGACAGAGTCCCTGTCACCGAGAGCGTGACTGTGCAGATATTCCCGCTGGAGAACATCGCAGCCGACGAGTTCTCTCGCATCGTCCGCGACCTCTTTGCGCAGGGGAAGCAGTTGCAGCGGAGCCCGGGAAGTCAGGCCTCTGGCGTTCCGTCTGGAGCCGTCGGGCGGGCGCTGGTTGACAATGTCGCCATCGCCATCGACGCACGAACCAATACCGTCATTGTGGCCGGGCGCGAGGACGCGGTGGCGATGGTGGAAGTGCTGTCACAGCGGTTGGATTCGGACATCGCATCCGGCTGGGTCGAAACCAGGCTGGTGAAACTGCGATTTGCCGACGCCGAGAAACTGGCCACCACGCTCGAAGCAGTGCTGATTGAGGGCAATGTTGATCTCCCCGGCGGCGGCCCGCTGCAGAAGCAGGTCGGAAGGCTTCGGATCGAAGGCGATGGTTCGGCCGAATCAGATTTCTTCCAGCCCATGTCGAGGCTCGTGATTCACGGGGATGAACAGTTGAACTCGCTTCTACTTGTTGGCACACCTGGCAATCTCGATGTCATTGGCGAACTGGTCGCAATGCTCGATGTGGAGGAGGCATCGCCAGGTGCATCGGTTCGCATCTATCCGCTCGATCACGCCGCCGCTGCGGTCGTCGCATCGAATGTCACCAGTCTCTTCGAACAACAGGTCAAGAACGGGATCATCCGAAAGGATGATCGCATCATCGTTCAACCCGACGAGCGAACGAACTCCATCATCGTGTCGACAAGCCCACGAAGTTTCGTCATGCTCGAACATCTGCTCACGCTCATGGATGCAGAATTGCCGCCGGAACTGCAGGAGATCCGATTCATCGAGTTGGAACATGCCTCCGCGGGCAGACTGGGGCCGATGCTTCAGCAACTCATGGACGCACGGGTGCAGCGGCTACGACGAGTCGATCCGGAAACCGCGGAACTGGAGAGGGTGACCATCGTTCCGGATACACGCACCAACGGCCTTGTTGTCGCCGCTGGAAACGATGCCTTTGAGATTCTCGAGAGGCTCGCGACCAGAATGGACATCTCGACACTGGAAGATGCCTCGCTCGTCCAGGTCATCCCGGTACCCGGTGGCAACGTTGAACGCATCGCGGGAACTGTTCGGCAGATCGTGCAGCGGCGGTACGCGGAACTTCCTGCCGAACTTCGTGCATCCCAGCAACCCCTCATCCTCACGGATACCCGGAGCAGCAGCCTGCTTGTCAGCGCTGGGCCGGAGGATGTGGCGGTCGTCGAGGACCTTGTCCGCAAACTCGCCGAGGTGCCCATGAATCAAGCAGTGGGACTGCATGTACTCGCTGTTCCCCCAGGCAGCAGTGCGGCGCAACTCGGGCCACGGATCCAACAACTCATGCGTGAGCGTCAGCAGTCACTCGGCGAATCGTCGACTGATGGCGATCGCGTCAGCGTGCAGGCGGACATCGCCAGCAACACACTCATCGTCGCCGCCAGCGCGGAAAACATGGAGGTGCTGGAGAACTTCATGCGTGTGCTGGTGGAGGCGGACGCGGAGACACACGCCGATCGACAGTTCGATGTCATTACGCTGCGTTCAAGTCGGGCGACCGATGTCGTCGCCATGCTCAACGATCTCTATGTACGCGACACAAATCGCACTCGTCCGGGGAATCCGATTTCTGTCGCTGCGGACAGGAGCCTGAATGCTGTACTCGTTCGGGGGGGCGACTCCGATGTACAGATGGTCCGCAGTCTCATTGCGAGACTCGACGGAGCGCGCCCCGCCGCGGTGCAGGAGATCAGATACCTTCCGCTGCGATCCGCCAATGCGATCGAGACGGTGTCGCTGATCGAAAATGTCCTGAGTGGTCGCGGCATCGGCCGGCGGCGAGCTGCCGAACAAACCACCGTATTGAAGTATCTCGGTCAACTCGATGGCGGCGAACCGGACGAAATCGAATTCTCCTCGGCGATCAGAGAAACGATCTCGCTCACGCCCGATGTGCGCACGAACACGATCATCGTCAAGGCACCACCGGAGTCGATCGAACTCATCGAGGAAATGATTACCGATCTCGACGAGTCGAGTACGGGGTCCAAGACGATTCGAGTATTCAAACTCACCAATGCGGACGCAACTGCAATGGGAGAGATACTTGCTGATCTCTTCAATCTGCGGCAGAGTGGCGAACTCCTGGTCCTGAAACCGCGCGAGGTAGTCGGTGAACCGACCACTCCCGATGCGCCGCCCACCGGAGACGAGACGACTTTTGTATCCACCGACCTGACCGCAGTACCCGATCCCCGGCAGCAACTCGCCATCACCGTGGACAGCAGAACAAACAGTCTGCTCGTCTCCGGCACACCGGCGCAGATCGACTTGGTCGCCAATGTTGTAGATGAATTGGACGACTTGGATGCAAACGAGCGTGAGGTGCTCGTATATCAACTGCGGAACTCCAAGGCGAATGAGGTCGCCGAAGTGATCGCCGCATTCGTTGACGCAGAACAGCGGAAACTCGTGGAGACACTGAGCGCCGACCAACTTGGGTCAGCATCGCGGCTGCTCGAACGGGAAGTCACCATCGAAGGCGACAGCAAGTCCAACACCGTACTCGTCAGCGCCAGCCCACGCTACATGGATCGAGTCAAGGAGATCATTGAACAACTTGATGTCGACCCGCCGCAGGTTCTCATTCAGGTGATGTTGGCCGAGGTCACGCTCGGCGAGGAAAGCGACTGGGGCGTGAATCTTGACCGCAGCGAATTCAGCCTCGGCCCGATGGCGCTCAACGGAACCTTCGGCCTGGCCGCGGGAACGGCACTTGCATCCACCGGCGTTCCCAGTCTCGCGATCGCATCAAGCGACTTCGGCATCATCCTGAAGGCGCTCCAGTCACAGAATCGGCTGCATGTACTCAGCAATCCATCTGTCATGGCTGCCAACAACGAGGTGGCGAACATTCAGGTCGGCGAAACCATATTCATCCCAGAGTCGACCACATTTTACGACACAGGAACATCCAACACGCAGTTGCAACAGCGAGAAGTCGGCGTCAGTCTCGAAGTAACACCCTCGATCAATCCAGACGGGTTTGTTCGGCTCGATATTCGCCCCGAACTCTCCGCACTTTCAAAGCAACAGGATGAACCCGTCCCCAATGTCCGGACGCCACGCATCCTCTCGCGAACCGCAGACACAACCGTCACCGTGCAGGATGGACAGACAATTGTTCTTGGCGGCCTGATCGGTGAGCGATACGAATGGATCGAGGACAAGGTGCCGTTCTTCGGCGACCTGCCCATCATCGGCGCTCTCTTCCGAAGCGAAACCGAGGACATGACACGCACCGAACTGTTGATTGTCATCACACCGCATGTAATCAGAAGTCCTGCGAGACTCTCCGAGATGGACGCCATTACCGACGCTGAGATCGATCGCCTCTCGCTGCCACAACGAGTCCGCGATCAACTGCAGCGAAGCCTCATTGAGGGAACAGGCGGTTACTTCAAGACCGACGGCGTGTCCCTCGAACTGCGTGAGGAAGAAGACGAACCATCAACACTGCCGGAATCCTCCGAGGCGCCATGATGAGAATCGCCATCATCCTCCTGTGCATCGCAGCGGGACTCGGTTGCAGCCAGCGATCCGGACGACCCAGCACCGCTCCGCCGCTAATCTCCGACGGCATCCCGCGGCACATGACGTTGCTTGCCTCCGACAATGCCGAGGACACCGATGGCAACGGATACCGCGACACGATTCATGTGTCCGCGGCGATCTTCGACAGGGGTAGCAGAACCGTCGAAGCAGACGGGGCATTTGTCTTCGAAGTGCATCCGCGGGGTCGGGTGAACGCCGGCGAACCGATGTTCACCTGGCGATTCGAACCTGAGCAGGTCCGCAATGCCGCAGCACTCGCTGCGTACGGCCGGTGCTATCGGTTCAGACTGAGTCTTCAGAACTTCGGCGGGGATGAACTACCGAGCATTCCAGCGCAGATCACCGGGTACTACGAAACGGACAGTGGACAAACTATCCGCTGCAGCAACGAGTTGAGACCTGTGACACTCGGCCCAGTATGACGATGACCTCCCGGGGAAACTGGGGATCAAGGATTCGAACCTTGACTAACTGATTCAGAGTCAGTCGTGCTACCGTTACACTAATCCCCACCAGAAGCCGTCGGAAGCGGCATTGTAGCGACAACGGAATCAGGCCGGACAGTCCGCCGTCACACCTACGGTTACTTGTCCAACACACAATCGATCATGTACCGCAACCGCCCACCCTTGTCCCGCACTGGATCTACACCGTGCGTCTCGTGCTCGAAGCCCGGGAAACGGTTGTCGTAGGTTTCCAGCAACTTCAAGAACCCAATGATCGCTGGAATCCGTGCATTGTCGAATCGCTCCCCCGGCATGAGCACCGGAATGCCAGGCGGATACGGCACGACCATGACAGCCGATGTTCGCCCGTCCAGTTCATCAAGCGTGCACTGCTCAACCCCGCCGCCGATCTGCGCATTGAATGCCGCTGTTGGCCTGATAACCGGCTCCGGCAACTTGCTGTATGCATCCCGCTGCAATCCGGCCGCATCAACCTCCCGAAGACAAGCGTGCATTTCCGCCGCGAGTTGCTGCACGCCCATGCCGTCGTACCGCTCGGGATAGTCGTGGGCAAGATCCGGGAAGACAGTTTCGACGGAATCATTGTTGTCGAAGTGCGTCTTGAATCGGAAGAGCTCCGAAACAAGCGTGCCAGACTTGCCGTGTGTGATACCGAACGAAAAGAGCACAAGGAAGCAGTACAGTCCGGTCTTCTCGACCACAACGCCGCGGCTCCGCAGGAATCGGGAGAGAAGGTCCGCGGGAATCCCCTGATCCTCCCAGTTCCCCGCCGGATCCAAGCCGGGTGACATGACGGTGACCTTGATCGGATCGAGCAGCATGTAGTCCTTCGTCAGGCCTTCATATCCGTGCCACTGCGCATTGGGATCGAGCGACCAGAATGATTCGTCCGCAGTGACATCGTCGCTGACATCCGGGGCGTCGAGCGGCCGCGACATGTGCTTTGCGTTTCGCTGTTCAAGGCCCGGGGGTTGGAAGATGTGATACCACCAGTCATCGCCTTCGAGACATCTGGCAACCCTCAACATTTCCTTTCGGAACGACACAGCTTCCTCAATCGCCTCCTGCATGAGAACACGACCTTGGCCGTGTTGCATCATGCGGCTCGCTACATCGAGCGATGCAATCATGCCGTACTGCGGCGATGTCGAGGTGTACATCATGAACGCCTCGTTGAATCGATCGTAGTCCATCTTTCGACTCTCATCGGTGACCTGGCGATCACGCACATGGGTCATTGAGCATTGAGAGAACGCCGCAAGGAGTTTGTGCGTTGACTGTGTTGTGAACACGACCGGTGCGTCATTGCTCTCCGGCGTGTCATGCATGCCGTAGCGGCCGGCGTACAATTCATGGAACTTCGCGTAGCCGAACCACGCCTCGTCGAAGTGCAGGTTCTCGGTCAAGCCGTACATTGCCTGCTCGATGATCTCGGTGTGGTAGCACAACCCGTCATAGGTCGAGTTGGTCAACACAGTCATCTTGATCTTCTCTGGACCATCACCCTCTACCAGCGGACTCTCGGCGAGTTGTTTTCGGATGTAGTCCTCGGAGAACTGCTCAAGTGGCACCGGCCCGATGATTCCATGCCGGTTTCTGGTGGGCACGAGGTATACCGGGATCGCACCCGTCATGACAATCGCGTGTTGCAGCGATTTATGGCAGTTTCGATCTACCAGCACAACATCACCAGCGATTACCCGACCACTCCAGACGATCTTGTTGGCAGTCGATGTGCCATTGAGGACAAAGAATGTGCGATCCGCACCAAACGTATCTGCGGCATTCCGTTCCGCCTCGCCGATGACGCTGTCATGTTCAAGGAGTGACCCGAGCTCCGGGACGGAGATCGACAGGTCTGCGCGGAAACTGTTCTCGCCATAGAAGTCGAACATTCGCCGGCCGGCAGGGCTTCGCAGGAACGCGACACCACCCATGTGTCCTGGCGTATGCCATGCGTACTTGGCCTCTTCCGCATAGTTGCGAAGCGCGCCAAAGAACGGCGGCGTCATCGCTTCCACATAACTCTGCATTTCATGCCGAATCCACTCCGCCATGAAGTGGGGCGTGTCCTCTGCTACCCACATGTATCCGTTGATCACATCAAGCAGTTCGATCGGGATCGAGTCGACATCCATCCTCGTCGTGGACAGAAGCATGGGGATGATGCAGTTATGTTCGCGAATGCGATGCAGGAGCCGCGCCACGTGCGGCGTGTCGCCATTCCAATTGACAATGACACACGCGATCTCCGGATCGGCGAGGAATCGCTGCCACCCATCTTCGCATGTTGTTGCGGTACGCGGTTCGATGCCTTCATCGACAAGGGCGTCAATGAGGGCGCGTAGCGCTTCGCCCGCTGCGGTATCCGCAAACAGTTCCTCATGAACCAGGAGAATGTGCATGTTCCTGAATGTACTCACGGTGCGTCCTTTCGAGTGGGGCTCAGCAGTGTACCGACAGCACCGCATTGACTGCGGGGACGGCAGTGGCCGCACGCAACTGATCGCAGCAGGCCACAAGAGATGTTCGCAGGCCATCAATGCGAACACGGCCTGTTGCGACATGGTCGTTGCACTCAAGGGACAGGGGATCGAGCAGATTGTTGTCGGGAAGAAGATCGTTCGGGCACGGTTCCTCGGTCTCGACCATGATGCTTGCGACATGGCCGACGCGCACGGGTACGCGAAAGGCGGTGATCATGGCTGTACACCCCAGCAGCGTGTGCAGTTGTTCGGCGACCTCCGACTCCTCCTCGGCCGCTCGCTCGTGAGGGAGGATGTTCCCCTGCAACACTCCGCCGAAGATTGATTCCGTGTCTCCGGATTCAAGTGCCTGGACGCCCCGCCAGCCCGCGCCGGATGCCGCCTGCAGGGTCGTTGCTGTCACGCTCTTGATGCCCAACTGGCGGAGCGGTAACAGGGCGGTTGCAATGAGCGTCGTCGTACAGTTCGGGATGCGAAGGCGTCGGGCATCACTCGGATGCGTGACCCCGGGAAGAAACAACGTTGTGTGTGGAAGACCGCCCGAACAATCCACGAGCAGGGCGTCGCTCTCTACCGCTCTGGCCACCTCCAGCGGCACGGCGAGAATCACTGCATCGACATCACCAGGGAGCGATTCCTCCCTTCCAAGGGCGATCGGGTCATGCCCGCGGGCTTCCAGTTCAGACAGGCAGGCCCGGCCCGCTGCCCCACCTGCGCCAAGTACTGCAATTCGCATGCGGGACACACGATACAATGGCGAGGATCATGGCCGAATACACCACGGTGGAGGGGGCCAGAGTTGGCATCCTCATGGGTAGCGCCTCGGACTGGCCCACGATGGAGCGAACGAGCACGATGCTCGGGGAATTCGGCGTTGCGCACGAGTGCAACGTGATCTCCGCCCATCGCAACCCCTCTCGCCTGCAGAAGTACCTGAAGGATGCCGAGGGCAGGGGCGTGGAGGTCTACATCTGTGCTGCAGGGGGCGCGGCCCATCTGGCAGGTGTCGTTGCGGCCCATACTGACCGGCCGGTGCTCGGCTGCCCCATGCAGGGCTGGTCGCTGGATGGACTGGATTCGCTCCTTTCCACCGTGCAGATGCCCAAGGGCGTGCCGGTGGCGACCTTTGCGATCGGGGCCGCCGGGGCGACCAACGCCGCGATTTTTGCGGTGCAGATTCTCAGCGGCGGCGACGGCGAACTTCGGGACCAGCTGAAGGCATTTCGCCGAAATCAGGGGGAGTCCGTGGCCGAAATCCCCGTTTCCAGCTCTTGAGAGACGAAAAGCAGTCTTTCGGCATTGCTTTTCGTCCGTCCGAGAACCACAATGTACAGCCAGAATTGGGTGGGTGTCCAGTGCGGCGGTGGAAGCGACCGATGCTGGATGGCCGGGCTTTGAGCCGGTCGCGATCTTGAGCCGCTCTGGGCTCGTAGGAGAAGGAATCAGGAGTTCACCATGCTGCGATATCGCCTTGCTACACCGGTCCTTGCGGCCGGACTCGCTCTCACCATTACCCCCGGCCTCACCGGCAAGCCGAAGGCCTTCAACGAGGTCAACGAGGGCTACCGACAGGTAGTTTCGACGGCCGATGGTTCGTCGTCGCTGTTCGGCCTCTGGGTCAACAACAAGGAGAACCAAGTCCTCGCGGAGTTGCCGCGAGGATGGGAGCGGAAGAAGTTCTTCATTGCCGTGACACCGGCAGCCGGCGTGACATTCTCGGGATTGCAGGGGCAGGACCGGTATGTCTATCTCCGCAAATATAACGATCGACTGGCGATCATCGAGCCGGAGATATCGGTGCGGGCGGATGACAAGACGGCGAAGCATAGTGTCAACACGGTGTTCACCGATTCAGTGCTCATCGATGTGCCAATTGTTGCAACTGGCCCGTCGGGCCAGCCTGTGATCGACCTTGATGAACTGCTGGTCGCCAATGCATCGAAGATCGCAGGCAGTGTGGGCAGTGGTGCAAACAAGCGACTGGTGAGCGTCAAGACCGCCAAGGCCTTCCCCAAGAACATCGAGGTCGCGTTCGAGATGCCGACGCGCAGCGGATCGCTGAAGACAATTCACTATTCCATCAGCGAAGTTCCCGAGCGTGGCGATTACAAGCCGCGGATTGCGGATGAGCGGGTCGGGTACTTCACGACCTCCTACCTCGATCTTGGCAAGTACCACGACGAGGACAAGTGGATTCGATACATCAACCGATGGAATGTGCAGAAGCGCGATCCGAAGCTCTCTCTGAGCCCGCCGAAGCAGCCGATCGTCTTCTACATTGAACACACGGTCCCCGTTCGGTATCGACGATGGGTGCGGGACGGCATCCTCAACTGGAATGATGCCTACGCGAACATCGGAATCGACAACGCCATCGAGGTTTACTATCAGGATTCCGCGACCGGCGCTCACATGGAGAAGGATCCGGAGGATGTCCGGTACAACTTCATCCGGTGGATCAACAACGATGTCGCGACGGCAATTGGCCCGTCGCGAGCGCACCCGATGACGGGTGAGATTCTTGATGCGGACATCATCCTGACTGACGGCTGGATTCGTGCGTATTGGAAGTGGTTCTCGCGCATGCCGGCGGTCGAGGCCATGGGCGCACTGACTCCGCAGGACATCGTTTGGCTGGACCAGTACCCGGAATGGGACCCGCGTGTGCGCCTGGCGGACCCGTTGCAGCGCGCGCAGATACTGGCAGAGCGAGCCGCACCGGGCAACGAAACTACTGTCAACTTCACCGATCCAATCCTCGCGAGCGAGCCCGAACTGGCGGAAATTGCCGGTTGGCTTGGCGACGAGCGAAGCCACTGCCTCGCTGCATACCAGTTGGCGGGCCAGATGGCATTTGCACGGCTCGGTCTTGAATCCCTTGGATTGTTGGAAGGCAACCCACCGGAGGGATCTTCGGGCGATGAACTGGACGGCATTCCGGAGTGGTTCATCGGTCCTCTGATGTCGGCGCTTGTTTCGCATGAGGTGGGCCACACGCTCGGCTTGCGGCACAACTTCAAGGCATCGGGTCTCTATTCATTGGAGGAGATTAACTCCGAGGAGATCAAGGGCAACAAGCCGTTCACCGCATCGGTCATGGACTACAACCCCGTTAACTTCAATTTGGAAGCGGGTGAGTGCCAGGGCGATTTCGCGATGATCGGCATCGGGCCCTACGATCACTGGGCAATTGAGTACGGCTACACGCTTGGCAAGACGGATGATGTGCTGGCCCGGGCGAACGAGCCGGAGCACGCCTATTTGACCGATGAGGACACGAGTGGTCCAGACCCGTTGGCGAAGCGGTACGACTTCAGCCGCGATCCGTTGGCATATGCCGAGAATCAGACGCGGGTCATTGCGAAACTGCGGGAAGAACTGCTCGAATCGCACATGAAGGACGGCGACAGTTGGTCGAAGGCCCGCAAGGGGTATGAGACCACGCTGCGCATGCAATTGTCGGCCGCGAGCATGATGGTTGACTGGATTGGCGGGGCGCATGTCAACCGAAACAAGAAAGGCGACTTTGGCGATGAGGATCGTCCGCCCATTTCCGTGGTACCGGTCGAACAACAGCGAGCCGCCCTTCAGCACGCCATCGACGCCATCTTCGACGAGAACGCGTACGGTCTTACTACCGACATGTTGGCGCACTTCAATGTTGACAAGTGGTTCGATCGAGGCGGTGACAGAGGCGAAGCAACATGGCCGATTCACGATCGCATTCTTGGAATGCAGGCCAGCATGTTGACGGCAATCTTGAGCCCGTCGCGACTCGGAATGGTGTACGACAATGAGTTCCGCGTCCCGGAAGACCAGGACGCGTTGACCGTAGCCGAGATCATGAACACGCTTGTCGACGAGATCTTTGTCGGCATGGGCGATGTTGTCGGCGAGTACAGCAACCGCCAGCCGATGATCTCATCCTTCCGCCGCAATCTGCAGGCGGAGATGGCTGATCGGCTTGTTGCTCTGTCTACGGGTCGCGTGCGGATTTCCCGCCCGGTACAGACGCTCGCGGTGCATCATGTGCGACATCTGCGTGATCAGATTGGTCAGGTGCTCGAGACCGAGGTCGAGATCGACACATACTCGCAGGCGCATCTTGAGGACCTTCACGAGCGGCTTGGACGTGCGATCGACGCGGTCTACACGATGTAGACCTACTCGGCGGCGAGTTGTTCCTGTCTCCATGTTGTGTCGCGACCTTCCGTGTCCGGAATGTCGCGGGGCATGGCCAGATGCAGTGTGACCGGTTCGATCAGTTCTCTGGAGCCGTCCACTTCCTGCACACCGATCCGCATGGCATTGCCGGCCCAATCAACGCGCATCGAGCCGCATGGTTTTCCTTCATTTCTGCGTAGGCAGGTACCGTGACTTCTTGGATAGTGGCTGACTGCGACCATGTCGACATTGACAGTCTCTCCGCGGAGGTCGTTGGGAACACTGATCGGTTGGTGGATGACGCCGACATCGCCGCCGCCCACCGTGAACGCGATGTGCACATCTCTTGCGCCTTCGACGACCACAAACGAGTGATCGGGCGGTCGCAGATGCACGACGACCGAGGCGGGATTCTCAAATCGATTTTGATAGTAGATGGAGAGTTCGGGGCCGGTCTGCCCTTGCCGAATGAGCGGAAAGAGGCATACGCCGTCTGCATCAAAGTAAAGTGGGCCGACGATGTCGCGGAGTCGGTCGGGAAGACGGTCTTCAAAGACGAGCGCCCGAACGAGCCACCAGGCCAGAAGGAGGGTCACGACGGAGGAGAGCGTGCGGGTGACCCCGCCTGCCTCGAAGAACCATGCCCAGAGGCACCACAACAACGCACCGACAAAGGCGATAACAAGGACGAAGTTGCGTTTCTCGTGCATGCCGGCCCTCCACGCTGAAAAGGGCGTCATGCGACCGAAGTGCGACCGCATGGCGCGACACTGCGTCGCCGGTATTCTACACGCCCCGCGGGCTGCGGGCCAAATCCATGAACTTCAATACGCCGCCATCCGATCCTGTTTCTTCTGCCGAGGCCTGGTTTGCCGAGGCGGAGTTGGCGCGTTCCAAGCCCAATCCGTTGGCGGCGTCGCTCGCGACGATTGATGTGCAGGGGCGGCCATCGAACCGGATGGTGCTTCTGAAGGGGTTTGATGCGCGTGGTGCGGTCATATACACCAACTACACCAGTGAGAAGGGGCAGGAGATCGAGGCCAACCCCGCGGTGTCACTCCTGTTCCATTGGGACGATATGCAGCGGCAGCTTCGGATTCGGGGTTTCGCCGAGAAGGTGTCCGATGAGGAGTCCGATGCGTACTTTGCTACGCGGGGCCGGCTGAGTCAGGTTGGTGCGTGGGCGAGTCATCAGTCACAGCCGCTGACAAGCCGCGCGGTGCTGGTGGCGAAGGTCGCCGCCCTCACCGCGAAGTGGGTCGGTCGTTCGATTCCTCGGCCGGAATTCTGGGGTGGGTACCGCATCTCGTTGGACGAGATCGAATTCTGGCAGGGCCACGATGGTCGCCTCCACGACCGCATTCGTTACCTCCATTGCGACACTGCCTGGTCCTGGCAACGCCTCCAGCCATAAGGTGACTGTCACGATGAATCGGTGCGGTTTCGCAGCAGGCGGCGAGCTTCGTCGAGGAGGTCGGGGGGAAGGATGTCGGGAGAGGGAGCGGAGCGTGGGGTGGGATTGGTGGGTGGTAGCGCCTCAGGTGCGGTGGGTGGCTGGGGGGCCGGGGGGACCGGGGGGGCAGTGGCCTCCGCCTCCTGCTGCAGAGCCCGAAGCGTTTGGTCGTCCAACTGAAACTCGTCCCGCCACTTGGCGGCCTTGTCCGGAGAGAGGCCGCTTGGACGGGGAGCCGGGGGTGCCGCTGGTTGTGTGCTCCGTTCACCATCCCGCACCAGTGCAGCAAGGAACTCGGGTGACCCCATGACAGCCGCTCCAGCGGGACGCACAGTCCGCTGAATCTCCCGGTCACTGGTGATGACCAGGATCCGACCCGCGGCCGAGGATGCCTTCACACGAGCAATGATCTCGTCGTCGGCCGAGCGACTTGGGCCCGTAAACACCACCGCGATACGAGGTCCTCCAGGACCACTTGGGGAAGGTGTGCCATCGCAAATGAGGGTGATTCGATCACCCCGCCAACGACTGGCACCGAGAAGACGAATCAGGCCCTCAAGGCCGATTCCGCTGGATTCCGGCGGCAGGACGCCGGTCTGATGAAGCACATTCCAGGTGTCAACAAGCAGGTCCATGGAGGCGCCCAGCGTAACACTCGATGGGTCGATCACAACTGCCGCAATGGCAATGGGTTCTGTTCGCCGCGTGGAGGTCTTGCATCCCGGGCTGGAATGCGGTCTAATACCCGGCTCTTCGCACCGCAACACAGAGGACGATGCACGCATGGCGATACGGATCAAGGCACGGCAGAATGAATCGGTTGGGCAAATGCTCCGCCGGTTCAAAAAACTCTGCGAAAAAGAAGGCCTGACAAAGGACATCAAGAAGAGGCAGTACTTCGAGAAACCCTCGGAGCGTCGTCGCCGAGCGAAGCGAAAGGCCATCTCCCGATTGCAGCGGATCTTGTCCGGTGCCCCTGAGGTACCGATTCGGAAGAAAAAGCGTCGCCACTGATCAGGACCCTCACATGGCGTTAGGCGACTCGCTTTCTTGGATCAATATCAACAACCGCGTCTCAACAGAGACATCACCATCACGAATCACCATGCGCGTTGGCCGCATGATCAAGGGTAGGAAAATCAGGAGAGGATGACCGTGAACATCGTCATGCTTGCAGAAGAAGCGTCCGTGCAATCACATATCTTTACCCTTTGGGGACTGGCTCCGGTCGGCGCGATCGTGGCGCTGTTGATGGCCTTCATCTTCAGCCGAACCGTCATGGCAAGAAGCGAAGGCGAACCAGAGATGATCGAAATCGCCTCGGCCGTCCGCGACGGCGCGATGGCCTATCTGAAGCGGCAGTACAAGGTTGTCACCGTCGTATTCATCGTCCTTGTCGCGATCCTTGCGCTCCTGGGACTTGCCAATATTCAACCGATCTGGTCGGCCGTCGGAGTCCCAGTCGCAGGCCTCTTCTCCGGGCTTTGCGGCTGGTTCGGCATGAAGATGGCAACTAACGCCTCCGCCCGCACTACCTTTGCTGCGAAGCAGTCGCTGAACGACGCTCTGACGGTTGCCTTCCGCTCCGGCGCAGTCATGGGACTCATCGTCGTCGGTTTCGCACTCTTCGACTGCTCGGCATGGTTCTTCATCTGGACGACATTCGCCCCGGATTCGTGGGGGCTGGTCGACATTACGGCCATCATGCTGACCTACGGCATGGGCGCATCCACGCAGGCCCTGTTTGCTCGCGTTGGCGGCGGCATCTTCACCAAGGCCGCAGATGTCGGGGCAGACCTTGTTGGCAAGGTAGAAGCAGGCATTCCCGAAGACGATCCGCGCAACCCAGCGACGATCGCCGACAATGTGGGCGACAATGTCGGTGATGTTGCCGGCATGGGTGCCGATCTCTACGAGTCCTACTACGGCTCGATTCTCGCAACGATGGCACTTGGCGCAGCTGCCGCATTCGGCATCGCCGGCGCCAACAGCGACATGGGGTTCAGGCTCGCAGTCGCACCGATGGCACTGGCCGGTCTCGGCATCTTCTGCTCGCTCGCCGGTATCTTCGCAGTGCGTGCCCGCGAAAACGCGAGTTTCAGCGAACTACTCAAGGGACTGCATAAGGGCGTCTATGTCGCATCGTTCCTCATTGCCGTGCTCTGCGGTGTGTTGTTCTGGCTACTCTTCGGTGACGACCCGACGCTGAACTGGGTTGGCATCTGGCTCGCCATTGTTGCGGGGTTGGTTGCCGGTCTCGTCATCGCATACGCCACCGAGTACTACACGTCCTACGAACACAAACCAACGCAGTCGATTGCGCAACAGACTGAAACAGGCGCCGCCACGACGATAATCTCCGGCATTGCGGAAGGCATGAAGTCGACATGGGTTCCGCTCGTGGTGATCGTGGTCGCAATTCTCTCCGCATTCAATCTCGCCGGCGGACGAGAACACTTCCTCCTGGGGCTATATGGCGTCGGCATCGCTGCCGTCGGCATGCTCAGCACACTTGGCATCACGCTTGCCACGGATGCCTACGGTCCGATCGCGGACAACGCCGGTGGCAACGCGGAGATGACCGGGCAGCCAGCAATCGTACGTGAACGCACGGACATGCTCGACTCGCTCGGCAACACAACCGCCGCGACCGGCAAGGGTTTCGCAATCGGCTCCGCTGCTCTGACGGCACTCGCGTTGCTGGCCGCCTATGTCTCAGTCGTTCAGAACAGCCTGACGGACAAACTCGCCGACGAAGCATCTGACCTGCAGGCAACTTCAATCCGATACCTCGGCCACGGCGAATTCGTCGCGCATGACGGCGAGGAGGCATTCGGGGCAATGATGCTGACAAACGACACCGTTCGCGCCGGATTCGATGACGCATTTGATACCGGCTCCGATGTCAATGGCACCCTCACGTGGGACGACAACTCCAACGCATATCAAGTTGCAGTTTCCGGCGATGAAACCGACTGGAACTTCTCGCTGGTGCCGACCCATCGCGCAGGCATCAAACAACTGCTCTCCTTTTATGACATTTCGCTGATGAACCCCAAGGTCCTCAGTGGACTGTTCCTCGGAGTCATGCTCGCATTCGTCTTCTGCGCATTGACCATGAACGCGGTTGGCCGCGCAGCCTATCGAATGATGAACGAGTGTCGTCGCCAGTTCGCGCTGATGAAAGAGCAATTCAAGCGAAACGGAATGAGTGATGAGGAGATCGCCGACCCCATGAACTGGCCCAAGAAGGTGGAGGTGGAAGGACACAGGTTCCCCGACTACGGCGAGTGCGTGTCGATCTCTACCAGTGGCGCGCAGCGCGAGATGGTCGTTCCTGCCATTCTTGCCATCGTTACTCCGGTTGTTGTCGGCCTCATTCTCGGTGTTGGCGGCGTCATGGGCCTGTTGGTCGGCGGACTCACCAGTGGCTTTGCACTGGCCGTCTTCATGGCCAATGCCGGCGGCGCATGGGACAACGCCAAGAAGTACATCGAATCAGGCCATCATGGCGGCAAGGGATCGGATTCGCACAAGGCGGGCGTCGTTGGTGATACTGTCGGCGATCCGTTCAAGGACACATCCGGTCCATCGCTGAATATTCTGATCAAGTTGATCGCCATCGTGTCGGTGGTATTCGCCGGCCTTGTCGTCAACTTCGGTCCAACGATCTCTGGAGCGATCGGGCTCTGAGAACAGTGATGCGATCTGACATGACTACCAGCGATCGTGAAGGAGAACTTGCCAGGGCATCAGCCTTCGGGATGAGTGCCGCGGCACTCCTTGAGGATCGACACTGCGAGGATGTGACACTTCTTGAGGTCCGTGGCCTGAGTCAGGTCTGCGACTTCGTGCTCATTGGCACAGGCACGAGCGATCGCCAAATGCGATCGGTCGCCGCGGAACTCGCCGATCTTGGTGCCGAGGCGGGATACCCCGCGTTCAGGACGAATACCGACACAGGCGCAACCTGGGTGGTTGTGGACTTCATCAACGTGGTTGTTCATCTCTTTGAACCACAACGCAGGGCCTACTATGATCTCGAGGATCTCTGGGCGGATGCCCGGGTCGTGGATGTGTCCCGCAACTCGAAGAAGTGAGGAGACGATCATGAGAACTGCACTGGCCAGAATCCTAATGGGGCTTGTGGTCGGAATCCTCGTGACCACATCCTCGTTTGCCACCGACGGTACACCCCGCGTCTACAACGGTGCGATTGACGTCCCCGGCTTTGGCGACCTCGGCATGTCACTGACGGTGATCGACGAGGACGGTGGCTTATCCATGTTGCTGACTGTCCCTCTTCAGGGCGTTGCCGATCTGGCCATGCAGACGACTGTCGAGGAAAGTCTCATCGTCTCGACAATCCCCTCACCGGGTGGTCCGACATTTCGAGTCCGCGAAAACGATGATCGCACCCGGCTGATTGGAGACATGGAACAGCGGGGGATGTCTTTTGCAATCGACTTCGAGCGTGTGGACGCGGCGACATCCTTGCGGCGGCCGCAGGAACCACAGGCTCCGTTTCCCTATCGACAGCGAGAGTTGGTGGTGCGGCACCCAGCCGGACATCTGCTTGCAGGCACGATGACGCTTCCGAAGGGACGAGGTCCCTTCCCATGCGCAGTGCTCATCAGTGGTTCGGGAATGCAGGACCGCGATGAATCACTCATGGGGCACAAGCCATTCCTCGTTCTTGCCGATTACTTGACGCGGCGTGGCATTGCCGTCATGCGATTCGACGATCGCGGCGTCGGCGGTTCTACGGTCAAGCATTCCGACGCGATTCGGAATGCGACCAGTGAGGACTTTGCGACGGATGTGGCAGCGATTGTCAACGCGGTTCGGTGGCAGCCGGAAATCAACGATCGACTGGTTGGATTGATCGGACACAGTGAGGGCGGCCTGATCGGGCCGATGGTTGCAGCAGCAGATGACGACATCGCCTTCGTCGTCATGCTTGCTGGGCCGGGAGTGCCGGGTTCCGACATTCTTCGGTTGCAGCAGGAACTTCTCTTTCTCGCAGCTGGCGCAACTCAACAGCAGGTCGATCACATCGTGGATGCCCAAGTAGAACTTTACACAGTCATGGAGTCCACAGACGAGTCGGCTATCCGTGATGGGCTTCGAAAACTCATCGAGTCCCAACTCGCAGTCTCCGGATCGACGGCGACCGAACAAGAGATGGAAGACCAGATCGATCTGGCGGTGAGGCAGTTTCAGAGCCCGTGGATGAAATTCTTCCTCACCTATGATCCTGCACCAACACTTGGGATGCTTGACTGCCCGGTGCTCGCAATGAACGGCACCCTGGACTTACAGGTCTGGCACGATCAGAACCTCCCGGTGATCGAGCAGATCATCAATGATGCCGGTGGTGATGTGACTATCGTGCGGCTGGAAGGACTCAACCACCTCTTTCAACCCGCGACGACCGGCGCGGTTGGAGAGTACGCGACAATCGAAACGACCTTTGAAGAGAGCGCGCTGAAGGAAGTCGGCGACTGGGTCAACTGGCAGGTGCAGTATGAGTGAGCAGACATCCACCGCCAAGGTTGCAGATCTCGTGTTCATCGGCTTCAACAAGCGGGTCGCCGCACTGGATCGATATAGCGGCGAGATTGTCTGGGACTGGAAAGCACCGAAGGGAAGCGGCTACCCCGCCATTCTGCTCGACGGTGATCGGCTTCTCGTTTCGGTGCAGGGGTATACATGGTGTCTGGAACCAACCCGCGGTGATGTTGTCTGGGAGAACCCATTGAAGGGCATGGGCGTGGGCATTGCCTGCATCGCTACAGCCCGGGGATCGTCGTCCGCCGCACCAGCGGCGCTGGCCGCCTCGGCCACGGCCGCTGCCGCAGTCTCCACCACCGCTCACACCTCATGAGTTTCGGGCTCGCACGAGGCAGGACGCTCGACACCGGCGGAATCGGTATCGAGTCCCGAGATCTCCCACCTTACGATGATGGTCGCATCGACCCCCGATTATGGTTCGACAACCCATCCCAACCACTTGAAATGGAAGTCGGTACCGGCAAAGGGACATTCCTTTTGCGGGAGGCTGCGGATCGTCCGGATGTCAACTTTCTCGGCATTGAATGGGCGGGGGAGTTCTACCGATACGCGGCAGATCGCTTACGGAGACATGACTGTTCGAACACGAGGATACTCCGTGACGATGCAACTGAGTTTCTGCAGTTTCGGTGCGACGACGCCGTTGCTCAGGTCATCCATCTCTACTTCAGTGACCCGTGGCCCAAGAAACGACATCACAAACGACGCGTTGTGCAGGATGAGACCATGCGGCAGTTTCACCGCATCCTCACGGATGGCGGTGAACTGCGACTGGTAACCGACCACGACGATCTCTGGACATGGTGCGAGGAACACATGGAGCGATCAGCGGACCTGTTTCATCGCGTGGCCTTTACGGCACCCGACGGTGGCGAACTGGTGGGTACGAACTTTGAACGCAAGTATCGCCGCGAGGGACGCCCATTCCATGCGGCGACGCTTGTGAAGATATCCTGATGCCCATGCGGACCAAGCTCAGCCTCGCCAACAAGTGCATCGTCATCTTCGGCGCGGTCATTGTGATCATCCTCACCGTTGCGCTGAGCGTTCCGTGGATTCGCACATCCAGAATGGTGCAGAACTACCAGTTGGAAGGCGCACGCCAACTTGCCGATGCCTGGTTCGATGCCCGAATCGAATTTGGATCGCTGGGCACATCATCAACAAGTGATTCTTCACTCGACCTTCGCTTCCTCGACATCAAGGATATAGATGCGGACCAAGATCGATTCGCCGCTGATTCAATGCGGATATTCAGCGAACACCCGTTGATGGAGGATCGCTATGAAGGCCTGTATCGCGACGGGGAGTACGCCTTCAGGTACGCGAGGCCGATACACCGATCGGAGCTGGAATCGATTCGACACCGAGAGTTGACGGACTTCGGTGGGGGGTCAGTTGCATCCGGCATCAATGACACGGTGGACGGGATCCTGCTCATTGACAGGACAAGCGACTTCGCCGAACAACAACTCTTTGTTAGTCGAACATGGATGATAATCGCGTGGGTTCTGGCAACCACGCTTGCGATGCTCGTGTTCTACCTGATTCTCACAAAACTCATTTTCTCGCCAGTGCGGAAACTTCGCCGCGTGGCCGAGCGCATCGAAGCCGGTGATTTGTCCGCTCGTTCCGCTCTCCAGACCGGCGACGAGTTTGAAGAACTTGCCAACGCCTTCAACGAGATGCTGGACCACATGTCCGAGGACCGGGAACAACTGCGGCGCATGAACGAATCGCTGGATCTGAAGCTTGAGGAACTCGCCGAAGCAAATGTGGGACTGTATGAGTCCGGCCGGCTCAAGAACGAATTTCTTGCCAATGTGAGCCACGAACTACGGACACCGTTGAACTCGATTATCGGGTTTGCGGAACTCCTTGGCGGCATGGCCGATCAGGACGAAGACGGCGAACTCACTGCAAAGCGCCGCCGATACATCGGGAACATCATGACCAGCGGACAGTCACTCCTGGACATGATCAATGAACTCCTGAACATGGCGAAGATCGAGGCGGGTCGAATGGAGGTTGTGCCGGAGCCCACGAGCGTCAACGATCTCCTTGAGGGATTGGAAGGAATCATGCGGCCACAGGCCGCCGCCAAAGGCATCTCGCTGGCCGTTCGCATCGAGGGCACGCTTCCAACGATTGAAACGGACCCTGGAAAACTACAACAAATTCTCTACAACTATCTCTCGAATGCGATCAAGTTCACGCCGGAGTCTGGATCGGTGAAGATTTCCGCGGAGCGCATGGTTCCGGCCAGTGGTGTCGCGACCGTTCGAATCGGTGTTGCAGACAACGGCCCCGGCGTGCCGGAGGACATGATGGATATCGTCTTCGAAAAGTTCCGACAACTTGACGCCGGGCACACTCGAGAACATCAGGGAACCGGCCTCGGGCTTGCGATCTGCCGCGAACTCGCCGATCTGCTGCACGCGGGCGTGTCGGTCGAGTCCACGCCAGGAGAAGGCGCAACTTTCTTCGTCGACATCCCTGTGGTGTTCGCCTCCGAAGAACCCGGACCACTCATGCCCGCATGATCATGGGGATCCCCGCAGCACCGCGTTGATGGCTTCATCAGCATCCCGGTGCCATCGACGCACTCTGGAAAGATCGAACTTGTCAGGGAGATCCGCTACCTCCATAGAAGTCAATACAACTTCCATTGCGGCGCGGGCGACCGTCTCCGGCCTGTCGGTTGCATCAGGGGACCAGTAGTTGTAATCCACCCACGAAAGCCGCAACACGAATTCCCGCAGTTCGCCGCCCACCGTCGCCGATGCGACAAACAACCAGGCGCCTTCTTGCTCCTCTTCGGAGCGGATGTCGATCTCCACCATGCGCCTATGATATGGCCCCTCGCATGACACTCCTGCTCCGAACACTCCTCCTTGGCCTGAAGAATCTGCGACTCCACGCACTTCGCAGCATATTGACCAGCCTCGGCATCGTGCTGGGCGTCGCGTCAGTCATCGTGATGGTGGCGATCGGCGAAGGAAACAAGCAGGCTGCTCTCAGGGAGATTGAGGCGCTTGGCGCTACCAATGTCATCGTTCGGTCCCAGAGGCCTCCAGAATCTGGCAACTTCGGATCACAGCGTCGATCATTCGTCGCAACCTTCGGTTTGACACGCGTGGATGAACGGCGGTTGAAGGAGTTCATCGGCGCCGATGCAATTGTGCCACTCAAGGCCGTCGGCTCGGAGATCTCTCGGGGGGCGAAGCGAACCGTCAGCCAGACATTCGGCACGACGCCTCAGCTGGCAGATGTTGCCAACCTTCGTGTGCAAGCCGGCGGACGCTACCTGGCCGACGCTGATCTGGAGGCGCGACTCCCAGTCGGAGTCATCGGTTCGGAGATCTCCAAGATGTTCTTTCCGATGGACGATCCGATCGGGCAGAAACTTCGAATTGATGATCGTGTTATTCGCATCATCGGCGTCCTGAAGCCGGTTGGTCTCTCGGGCGGCGCTGGCTCCGCACTTGTCGGGCGAGATCTCAACAAGGATGTGCACATTCCTATTACGACAGCGAAACTTGAATTCGGCGACATTGTCCTTCGCAGGCAGTCCGGCGCATTCAGCGGCGAAGAGGTCGAGGTGTCCGAAATGTATCTCGCCGCTCCAAACGCCTCATCCGTGATTGGCATGGCCGAACATGTACGGCAGGTCATTTCCGTCGATCACCCCGACATGAAGGATGTCGAGGTCATCGTCCCATGGGAACTGCTGGAGAATGTCAAACGAACAACAGCCGCCATGAACATCCTGCTGACAGCCATTGCCGCCATCAGTTTGCTGATCGGCGGCATCGGCATCATGAACATCATGCTCGCCACGGTTGTGGAGCGCACTCGCGAGATCGGAATCCGCAGGGCTGTCGGCGCCACCCGCCGCAACATCGTCACGCAGTTTCTGGTCGAGACCGGCACACTGAGCGCTGCGGGCGGGCTGATCGGAATCGTCCTCGGGGTCGGGGTGTCGGTTGCACTGGAGGGGCTGCTGCCACTACTGCTGCAATTCCCTGGGCTCGGCAGTATCGCCGACTCCGGCATCTCCCTTGAGACACAGGTGACAACCTGGTCCATCGTCCTGTCGTTCGTCGTTGCGGCAGCGACCGGTGTCGTGTTCGGCATTTACCCCGCCATCGTGGCGAGCAGACAGGATCCGATCGTCGCACTTCGCCACGATTGAGTAGGAGATTCGACCAAGATGATGTACACACTACTGATCGCCGGATGCTTGCTCTCCCAGCATGTCGATCGAACCCATGATGTGACCGACGAGGACTATTTCACACTCTCGTGGATATCCGATTGCGAAGTGTCGCCCGACGGCAACAACGTTGCCTGGGTCGAGGGCAGGTGGGACGAAAACCTGGATCGCCGGAACATGGATCTGTGGGTGGCAAACCGCAGAGGAACAGAGAAACGCAGACTCACATTCGACACCGCCGGCGACTTCGATCCACAGTGGGGCGCCGATGGCCAGTGGATCTACTTCGCGTCGAGCCGCGGCGAGCGAGCAAATAACCCGCCACTGAACCGGCGAAAACAGATTTGGCGTATTCGACCCGACGGCACCGGGCTGATGGCGGTGACACGGCTGAAGAACGGCCTTTCCGAATGGGCCCTCGCACGTGGGGGGGACCTGCTGTTCTACACATCACACGATGACGAACAGGCAGGCGATCGTTGGGGACCCCTCCGAAAAAAGTACAACGATGTGGAGTATGGACATGGTGCCGAACAATGGTCCGCACTCTACCGGCTCGATCTGAACACATGGCGGACGGAAGAGATCTACGACGAACAACGGTTCATCGTGGAATTCGCACCGTCTCCCAACGGCGATCGAGTCGCCATGATCACAACGCCCGACCAGCGCCTCATCACAAACGAAGGCCAGTCGGAGATCGATGTCCTCGACACGGCAACGGGCAACGTGAGGCGGCTTGACGACACACTCTGGCGAGCGGAAGCACCATCGCCCTTTGGATGGCTCGGCGGTCCAGCATGGTCAAGCGATGGAAAACGGCTTGCATTCAATGTGGACTTCGATGGCTTCCCGGCAGAGATCATCGTTGCATCACTGGACAATGATGAACCCCTACTTCGACGCATTGACCGACTGGAGGAAGCAACCGTAGCGTCGCGGCCATACTGGATTCCTCGCACCCACAACCTCAGTTACATCGCCGAGCGAGGCACCCTTCGACCGGTGGCACTCATTACCAATGCCGACACTGATCGTGCATCGGGACGGTGGATTCAATCGCCAGAGATCTGCGTCTGGTCGATGGATGTCGCAGATAAGAAGGGCGACATCGCAGTCGTTGCCTCTACCGCAACTACGCCGCCCGTAGTCGGCCTGCTCGGAGGCCCGCAACAATTCTCCGCAGTTGTCGATCCAAATGAACATGCGCACAACTGGCGCATCCCCGAGGTCCGAACTGTCTCATGGACCGCAGAGGACGGCACACGCATCGAAGGTGTGCTGGAATCCCCATGGGGACACTCCTTCGAACGCGACGGACCACTACCCATGTTCGTACACCTGCACGGCGGGCCAACCTCCGCGTCAAGTGCATGCCTTGAGTTTTCCTCCGGCGGACGCGGACTCTGGGCAACACGCGGCTGGGCCCTGTTCAGCCCGAACTACCGCGGATCCACTGGATATGGAGACGAATTCGTCACAGACCTTGTCGGTCACGAAAACGAAATCGAAGTAACCGACATTCTTGCCGGCGTTGACGCGATGGTCGCACAGGGCATCGCCGATCCAGATCGGCTTGCCGTGGGCGGATGGAGCAACGGTGGGTATCTCACCAACTGCATCATCGCCGCAACCGATCGGTTCAAAGCCGCCAGCAGCGGCGCAGGCGTGTTCGACCAGACCATGCAATGGTCAATCGAAGATACACCAGGCCATGTCATCAACTACGCCGGAGGAAGCCTCCCGTGGGAAGACCCCGAAGAACTTCGCCGGATGTCGCCACTCTACGGCGCAGAATCCATCAGCACACCTACACTGATCCATGTCGGTGAGGGAGACGCCAGAGTACCACCACAACAGGCCCGGGCGCTCTTCCGCGCACTCCACGACTACCTTGGCGTCGACAGCCAATTGGTCGTCTACGACGGAGAAGGACACGGCATTTCAAAGATGTCAAACCGAAAAGCTCGCATCGCCTGGGACAAGGCGTGGATCGAACATTGGGTGCAAGGGAAGGAACCCCTCGCAGGCGTCGTCAACGAATAACCGTCTTCCCACCCTCGAACGACACCGTCCGCTCAGGCCGACCCTTCGGCCTCACCGGAACAACATCCAAACCACCAATCTGCCTGTGCACAAAGTTCGGCGCGCGCACAAGCAGCGATCCTCGGAAATACCGGATCGAAGCATTGCCACCATGCACCTCCCACTGCGTAGGCTCGATCAACGAAGTAATGATCTCAATGATCTCCTCCGCACGCTCCTCGTTGGTCACACGCTCAGGCTCCTCACCCGGCCCCCCAAAAGTCACACCACCACCCCCAAACCCACCCCCGCCCCCGGAACCTCCCCCGGAACCACCCCCGGAACCGCCACCCCCGCCAATCCCACCACCACCTCCGCCAC
>CAZJIB010000003.1:0-131276 GCA_964546085.1 uncultured Isosphaeraceae bacterium | reverse complement strand
ATCTGAGGATATCGATGGTGACGGCGTTCCTGATGAATGCCAGTGCCATGCTGATGCCAATGGTGACGGGGTTGTGGATGTCAACGACCTGCTGGCAATCATCAGTTGGTGGGGCAGTGGGAACCCTGCCTACGATCTCAACTTCGACGGCATCGTTGACATCCACGACCTGCTCATCGTCATCGCCGCCTGGGGCGCCTGCCCGTAACACCACCTGACCTCACGCAGCCCTCCGGGGAGCGCTGGTGGGCAAGGGACATCGGCGGGAAGTAGTACACGCCGCTCTCCGGAAGATGTTCTTCGATGTCATCGACGAGAGCCATGACTCCGTCGTCCTGCCAAATCGTGTCGAAGTGCCAGGTCATGACTGCCCACGAAATGAAACCCCAAAGGAAGAGCATCGCGCCGCCGAGAAACCCGCCAAGGAGCAGTCTTTTCATCATGGGTGGGAGCACACCCGGTGCGCAAGGGTGGTGTAGAATGCGGGTTTCCGACCAAAGCGGGGCCCAGCAGAGGATCCATTCAGCCATGCAGCGAGCAAAGATCAGCATCATCGGAGCCGGCAACGTCGGCGCAACCTGTGCACACTGGGCCGCTGCCAAGGAACTTGGCGACATCGTCCTGGTGGACATCCCCGATAAAGAGGGTGTTGCGAAGGGCAAGGCCATCGACCTGTTTTGCGCCAGCCCGGTTGAACGGTTTGATTCCGAGATCATCGGCACGAGTGACTACGCCGATGTCGCCGGCAGCGATGTCGTCATTGTGACCGCCGGCATCCCTCGCAAGCCCGGCATGAGCCGCGACGATCTGATCGCAACCAATGTCAAGATCGTCAAGTCGGTTTCGGAACAGATTGCAACACACTCGCCTGACGCGGTCATGATCGTCGTCTCGAATCCGCTCGACGCGATGGTGTATACCGCCTGGAAGTCATCGGGCTTCCCGACCAACCGCATCGTCGGGCAGGCGGGGTGCCTTGATGTCGCGCGGTTCCGCGCATTTCTGGCCATGGAACTCGGCATTTCGGTCGAGGACATTCAGGCACTGCTGCTCGGCGGTCATGGTGATGACATGGTGCCACTGCCGCGGTACACGTCGGTTCAGGGTATTCCGATTCTGCAACTCCTCCCCGAAGCAACTGTCACTGCCTGTGTTGAGCGGGCCAAGATGGGCGGCGGCGAGATCGTCAAGCTGATGGGCACCAGCGCTTACTACGCGCCGGCCAGCGGCAGCGTCCAGATGGCCGAAGCGATCATCAAGGACAAGAAGCGGATTCTTCCGTGTGCCGCATACTGCGATGGCGAATACGGCATCGATGGCCTGTTTGTGGGTGTTCCGGCCGTTCTTGGCAGCGGTGGCGTCGAGAAGATCATTGAGGTCGAACTCGACGAAACTGAACAGGCACTGCTCACCGAAAGCGCCTCGCATGTCGCGGAACTGGTCGAGATTGTGCAAACAACCTTCCCGGAACTGGCCGCCTGCTAGAGGGTGTCCGGGACCGGTGTCAGACACCGCCTGCTGCCATCAGGCGCAACATGTCGACACAGCGGTGCGCATAGCCGGATTCGTTGTCATACCAACTGAGCACCTTGAAGAACCGGTCATTGAGTTCGATGCCCGCAGTCGCGTCGTAGATACTGCTGTTGGGATCACCGACGAAGTCGGCGCTGACGATCGGCTCTTCCGTATACGCAAGCACACCCGACATCGGGCCATCCGCCGCCGACTTCATCGCGGCATTGATATCCCCGAGCGATGTTGCCTTCGCGGTGCGGAAGGTCAGATCGACCGCCGACACATCCGCCGTCGGAACGCGCATCGCCATACCGGTCAATTTCCCCTGTAACTGCGGCAAACACAGGCCAACAGCCTTGGCTGCACCCGTGCTCGCGGGAATCATGTTCATGTAGGCGTTGCGGCCGCCGCGAAAGTCCTTCTTCGTCGGCCCGTCTTGGGTGGGCTGCGTCGCCGTGACCGCGTGTATCGTCGTCATCAGGCCTTCTTCGAGCCCAAATGTATCGTCGATGACCTTCGCGATCGGGGCCAGACAGTTCGTGGTGCACGATGCGTTGGAAATGACGCGATCAGTGGCCGGATCATATTCCTCATGATTCACCTTGTAGACAAGCGTCTTCACTTCGTCCGGTGTCTTCGTCGGCGCTGAGATCAAAACACGCTTTGCTCCAGCAGCAAGGTGCTTGCTTGCCCCATCGAAGGTGGTGAACAACCCTGTGGACTCAAGTACATAATCGACACCGAGGTCGCCCCACGGCAGCGCAGCAGGATCGCGCTCGCTGAGGCACGCCGTCTTGACACCGTCAACGGCAAACCCGCTGTCCGTTACCCGCACATCCCGGCCGAAACGACCGTGCACGGTGTCGTACTTCAGGAGATAGGCAAGATTGTCCGCGTCAACCAGATCGTTGACCGCCGCAATCTCAAAGTCGCCGCTCTCGAAAGTTGCGCGGTACACCAACCGCCCAATGCGTCCAAATCCGTTGATGCCGATCCTGATCGCCATGTCAAACTCTCCTGCAAAGGGGACCAATGGTACTCGTCCCCAAGACTCACGGCCACTGTCGTTCCGATTCGCCGGCCTTCCTGTTCGCCTCGCGGGCGAGTGCAAAGAGAAGGTCGCTCAACCTGTTGAGAAAGACCAATATTTTTTCGCCGCCAGAAATGCCCAGTACCCGTCGCTCGGCGCGGCGGCAGATCGCGCGGGCCAGATGGAGGCGAGCCGCTCGTTCACAACCGCCCGGAAGAATGAACGCCGTCAGCGGGGCGTTCTCCTGCTCGACCTGATCAATCCAGGTCTCCAGTCTCTCGATATCGGCGACATCGATCCGCCGAACCCTCGCGGTGTCCGCATCAGGCGGCGTAGCAAGATCGCTGCCCACCTCCATCAAGAGCGACTGCAACTCAGCAAGGCCGCCAGCCAAGCCGACTGCGGCATTCAGTTCGTCAACTGCTCCGTATGCCTCGACGCGTGGATCATTCTTCGGAACACGGCCACCGCCGAACAGCCCGGTGGACCCGTCGTCGCCACTGCGCGTGTACAGCCGCACGCTGGTTACTCCAGCGCCGCCGCGCCGGAGATGATCTCGGTCAGTTCGGTCGTGATCTGGGCCTGCCGGGCGCGGTTATAGGCGCGGCGCATATCCCGACCAAGCTCGTTGGCGTTTTCGGTGGCAGCCTTCATGGCGATCATCCGCATGATCTGCTCGCTGACCACCGCATCATTGAACGCCTGAAAAAGCGTTGTTTTGAGGCTTCGGGGAAGCAGGTCGTCCAGCAGATCACCTGCCGAAGGCGAGAACTCGTAGTTCACCGCTGCCCCGCCGGCCTGGTCCTCGTTCCCTGCATCTTCGCGGGATATGGGCAGGAGTTGGATGATCTCCGGGATTTGCCTGGCGTTTGATTCGAATCGCATGTAGGCGACGCGAACCGCATCCCAGCGGCCCTCGGAAAACTCTCGCATGTATCGATCCGCGAGCATCGCAACATCTTCGTAGCGTGGCTTGTCGCCGATCGTGTGCTGGTCGGCAATCTCGATCTTCTGGAACTTGAAGAACCCCACAGCCTTCTTCCCGGCAGTTTCCACATCGACCGCAACATCTCTGCTGCGGAGATCCCGCACATGCTGCATCGCACGGCGCAGGATCGTGCCGTTGTACGCCCCACAGAGTCCGCGGTCCGATGTGATGACCAGCAACAGTTCACGATGGGCCTTGCCCGAACTGGAAATGAGCGGCGAATCGTAGTCCCCGGCGGCGCCCGACACTTCCCCCACCAACCGCGAAATCGCGTTGGTGTAGGGGCGGCTGTCCCTGGCTCTGGCAAGGGCGGCGGTGAATTTGGCCGTGGCGATCATCTGCATCGTCTTCGTGATGCGAGAGATCGTCCCGACCGCCGTCATCCGGTTCTTGATCTGCCTGATCTGGGCCATGAGACCGGGGATTGTAGCATCAGAGCGTAAGCCCATCCCACGCCAGAGACATGCCCGTCGGCAACTCCGGGTCGAGCTCGCCGTGGACGATGTCGTGGGACATGTGGGTGAAGAATGTCCGGGCCGCTCCGACTTGTTCCGCGATGCGGCAGGCCTGATCCACGGTCAGGTGCGTGGGGTGATGGCGGGGGCGGAGCATGTCCAGAACCAGAACCTCCAACCCTCCGAGCAGTGGCCATGTCTCTGGTGGAAAGGACGAAACATCGGTGCAGTAGGCAAGAGGCAGACAGGCGTCCACGCCCTCCGCGTCAAGGCGGAACCCCAACACGGGGAGGCGGCCGTGCAGCAGCCGCATAGGCGTGAATGAAACGCCGAAGAGGTCGATCGTTTCCCCCGGCGTCAAGTCGTTGGGAATGAGCCTGGCGACGAACGATTTGTTCACATTCCCGTCCGGCTCGAAGATGTGCAGAAAGACTCGTCGCAGATTCTCCAGCGTCCGGGATTCCGCATATACATCAATGGACTGACGCATGACAGCGTTGAAACGCCGCACCTCGTCCAGCCCGAAAATGTGGTCGACATGGTGGTGCGTAAACAGAATGGCATCGCATCTCTGCAGATCGGCGTCGATGGCCTGCAGGCGCAAGTCGGGTGATGTGTCAATCAGAATCGTTCGATTCTGCCCGCCCTCATCGCGAAATTGGATGCATGCGCCACTTCGAGTCCGCCGGTCCCGCGGATCATCGCTGCTGCACGCCGGGCAGGAACAGGCGATGGACGGAATGCCCGACGATGTCCCGGTTCCAAGAAATCGAAAGGAGAAGTCAGTGACCGGCATCGGCTTCCTCGTCCCCGTCCGCCCGCACTCCGGTCACTCGAATCAACGGACCAATCGTGAGTCCCTGCAGCAGCAGGCTCACAAGCACGACCCCGAATGCGATCGGCAGCATGGTGTCCCTGATCTCTCCGCCGGGAAGGCCGAGTACCAATGCAAGGGGGATCGACCCCTTCATGCCCGACCAGAAGATCACATGTTTCCACCCCGACGGCCAGTGCTTGCCGACCGTCCAGGCAGTCGGGTACACCATGATCGCCCGCGCCGCGAGAATCGCGCCGAAACATGCGGCGGTTCCGATCAACACCTTCGGCGCCATCAGCGCAGAGATGCCACCGACATACTGCAGCTCGAATCCGATCAGGAGGAAAACGATGGAGTTCACGATGAAGTCGATGGACTCCCAGAATGTGTTGATGGTCTGGACCGTGCGCTCGCTCATTGCCAATCGCGTGCCATAGTTGCCGATGATGAGGCCCGCCACCACGACTGCAATGACGCCGGATGCACCGCTTCGCTCCGCGACGATGAAAGATCCCCAGGCGAGGATGATCGTGATGGCATTCTCCAGCACATGGTCGTTGAGCCGCCGCAGCAGCCAGAACGCGATCAGGCCGAATCCAAGGCCGAACACGATGCCCAGCCCCACCACTTGAATGAACTGCAACACACCGGACGCGATCGAAATGTCCCCGGCATGTTCGCCGCCGAACACCGCTGTCATCAGGATGAGAAACAGCACAACGCCCGTGCCATCATTGAAGAGGCTCTCGCCCTCGATCAATGTCCGCAGCCGCTTTGGTGCGCCTGCAACCCGCAGCGTGGCAAGTACCGAAATGGGATCGGTCGGTGCGAGCAGGGCGCCGAATAGCAGCGCGGCCATCCACGCCGACTCCACTCCAAAGAACGGATGCGCAACAAGGGCGACAAGCACTGTCGTCACCGCCACCCCCGGGATGGCAAGGATGACCACCGGCACCGCCTTTCGCTGGAGCGTGTCTATGTCCAGATGCAGCCCGGCCTGAAAGAGAAGCGGCGGAAGAAAGAGGGCCAGCACCAGTTCCTGCGTAATGACCGCGCCCTCGGGAGCAGCGCCCAACACCGCCACGAGCAACCCTGCCAACACAAGTGCGATGGTGTAGGGGACCTTGACGAACTTGGACAACACGCCAATGACCGCTGCGAACGCCAGCAGCGAAATGAAGATGGTAAGCGTCGACGAGACGATTCCGTGCTCGGCGATGGAGGCGAGCATCAGGCTGGAACCACCGTGGGTTGTGTGAGGGCCGCTGCTGCGGCGGCGGGATCCTCAGCACCGCAGATCGCTTCGCACACCGCCGCGCCACGGCCGCCAGCATCGTGCACAGCGGCGATATTAGCCGGGGCAATTCCTCCGATCGCCAGATGATGCACCGCCGGCCAACGATCAATGATCGACTGGAGCAGCGTGACTCCTGCCGGCTCACGATATGGCTTCGTCTGGGATGCGAACATCGCGCCAATGCCGAGATAGTCGGCGCCTGCATCGATCGCAAGCGATGCTTCGTCGAGATTGTGAGTGGTTGCGCCGATGATCAGCCCGCTTCCAACAATGCCTCTTGCGTCACTGACCGACAGATCCGTCGGACCCAGATGTACGCCATCGGCATCGGCGGCCATCGCCACATCCACTCGATCGTTGACGATGACAGGAACACCGCGCGGCCGTGCAACGCCGATGACAGCCCTGACATGATCGACCAGTTCTTCGCCGTCCATGGTCTTCTCGCGTACCTGCACACAATCAGCGCCACCGGCGATGACTTCGGCAAGAAAATCGTTCCACGGATGCCGGCAGGCCTCCTTGTTCAGTACGAGACAGAGCGACCATTGCTTTGCATCTCGCGAGGCAAGGGCGGTCAGGACGGCGGCGGAGAGGTCGTACATTCGGTACCTGATTGCCTCCAGCCCCGACGCATCACCGTTGACCTTCGCTGTTTCCTCCAGGACGCGTAACGCCTCACCACACCTGCCCGCTGCTGCGGCGGCGATGTCGTGGAGTCCATTCCGCTGCGACTCGGACGGGTGAGACACGCCCGTACCCACATCGCCCGCCGTGTCACGCGACCAAAGAGCGTCGATGGAGCGCAGGGACGATCGCAGGTCGTGCCGACACGCCTTGATCCCACCGGACAAATCGGCTCGCCCCAGAACGAACCTCGCGAGATCCTCGAGAACCCGCATGGCCTCAGCGGCTCTGTTGGCGTTTGCGTCCAGCATGCGTGCGACCGTACCCATCGCCGCACATGGTAGGCTTGCCGCCATGTTCAAGTCCATCAAGGCAGGTGCGTCCCGGAATGCGGTCTCGGTCTTCGGCGTGTGGGAGGGGACGAAGACAGTGCCGCGAGGGTTGCGTGAAGACAGCGACGATATCGGTGAATTGCTGCAAAGACCGGGGTTCAAGGGCGGCAGCGGACAACTGGTCGCCAATGAGAACGCCCTGCTTGTGGGCCTCGGAAAACGAGGCGAGCTCGATCGCGATTCGCTTCGCACCATTGGCTGCACCCTTGTTCGATCCCTCGATCGCATGGCGTTCAACAGCGCGTCGATCGAACTCTCGAGAACGATTCCGGTCGGAGTTGCGACTGCGGAGGACATTGGTCAACTCGTGGCGGAAGGCGCCATGATCGGCAACTGGCGAGTCGACTTCTTCGACGGCGCGGCCTCTGAAAACAAGCCCGCCAAGACGAGTCTCCGGCTGACCAGCAGCGACAAGGATGTGCTTCATGGATTGAAGCGGGGCGTGTTGCTGGGAGAGGCCGTGAATTACGCGAGGCGGATCGCCACAACTCCGCCCAACATCTGCAACCCGCCGTGGGTTGCCAAGGAATGTCGCCGGATGGCTCGCAGCGCCGGGCTGCGGTGCCGCGTGATTACCTACACGGAGGCGAAGCGGCTCGGCATGGGCGGGCTTGTGAATGTCGGTAAGGGTTCGGATGCAAAGCCCTGCATGATCATCCTTGAGTACCGACCGAAACGGAGCGATCGAACGCTCTGCTTCGTCGGAAAGACGGTCACCTACGACACCGGTGGATATTCCCTCAAGGTCAACAACGGCATGAAGGGAATGAAGTACGACAAGAATGGTGGTATGGCGGTACTCGGCGCCATGAAGGCCATTGCGGCGCTGAATCCACCCGTTCGAGTGGTTGGTGTGCTCGCATGTGCCGAGAACATGGTCAGCGGCGACGCATACAGGCCAGACGACATCATCACCATGTACAACGGTGTTTCCGTCGAAGTCACCAATACCGATGCGGAAGGCCGGCTGGTGCTGGCCGACGCGCTTGCGTGGTCGTGTAAACAGATCAAACCCGACGCAATCGTCGATCTCGCTACGCTCACTGGTGGCGTGGTTGTGGCGCTGGGCTCGGCATCCGCTGGCCTCTGGTGCAGCGACAAGGCGCTCCGCCGCGACGTGTTTGCCGCCGCCGACGAGAGCGGCGAGCGGGCATGGCGGCTACCGCTCTGGAAGGAACACCGACAGCAGATGCGATCAAAGCATGCTGACATTCTGAATTCGTCGGCATCGCGGGAGGCGCATCCGATTCAAGGGGCCGCGTTCCTGAGTTACTTTGTTGATGACGATGTGCCGTGGGCGCACATCGACATCGCCGGGGTCAGCGCGGTCGAGAGTGACAGGGGCATGTTCGTTACCGGGCCGACTGGTTGGGGGGTGCGGCTGTTGACGGCGCTGGCGGTCGATTCTCAATAGCCGTCATCTTGTCAACACGGCGCTGGTGACGTCCACCCTCGAAGTCAGTGGTCAGCCATGTGTCGACGATCCGCAAGAGCGTCGTCTCCTGCGAACCCTCGGCGGAGAGACACAACACATTGGCATCGTTGTGGCGTCGGCTCATTTCGGCAGCACGGGCATCACCTGCAAGCGCCGCGCGAACACCGGGTACCTTGTTGGCGGCCATCGACATGCCGATTCCCGATCCGCAGATCAAAATACCACGGTCCGCACTGCCGCTGGCGACTTCTTCAGACACCGCCAGTGCGGGGTCGGGATAGTCGATTGACTCATCGCTGCCACTCGCCGCCGGTCCATACAGGTGTACCGTCCATCCACCATGTTCGAGATGGGTTGCGATGCCCCGCACAATGTCGCCCGCGCGGTGATCGGAGCCGATTGCAATGATTCCGGCGTCACTTGGCATGTGCCATGACCTCCTCAAGCCGCTTCGGTATCACCTTCTGCAAGTGATCAACCAGCCCATCGTAGGCCGACTGCCCACATCCCACAGGGTCAGGAATGTCACCAGATGGATCAAGCAGTTCGATCTGCGTTCCCTCGCCTCCAGCCAGCGTCTGTGCTCGCTGCAGGTGTGATTGGGTCATGCAAAGCACGATATCTGCCCCATCGACCATTTTCGCTGTGAGTTGCGTGCTGGTGCTGTCGCAGCTCAAGTTGGCAGCAGACAGCGCCTGAGCAGCCTCCCGGGACGGCCTGTGACCACTGGCGGCATGTGTTCCCGCGGAGGCGGCGAGCCATTCGCTGTGGCCCGAAACCCGAAGCCATTGCCCCGCGATGGCTTCCGCCATTGGGCTCCGGCAGGTGTTTCCCGTGCAGACAAAGAGGATGGTTCGAGCTGTCGAAGAAAGGGGCATGCTTGCAGAACTCAACCATATCCTATTGAATGGTGCGTGGGAGTCGACCTGTGGATTTCATCCCTCAAGACGAAGTGGCCGAATTGCTCGACGGATACGGCGTGCGGGCTGTCGCTGACGGTGAAAGTCGGGTGCTGCTCGAGATGTCTGATGAACGCACTGCGGCACGGGCCTGCGTGCATGTTGACGGGGCGGGTTGTGGATGCGAGGCGGAAGAATGGATGTCTACGGCTGTCTCTGAGGACGGTTTGATCGAGTCCGCCGAACACGCGCTGCATCGCCTCCACCAGGGGCAAACCGTGGTTGTTCCTGTCGGCAAGTGGCGATCCGTTTTTGATGCGGTCGCATTCAACCTCGCGGACGACGAGGCGTGGCAGGAATTTGACGCCGCAGCTACCGTCGAACTGAATACTCGCGATCCTCTGCTGTGTGACGCGGGTGACACGGCGCTTCTCACGAGATTCCTCCTGTCTCTCATGCGGGATGGTGACCAGCCCGAGCAAGGTGTTTTTCTGATTCCCGCGGGCGCGCCAGTATTGGTACACCTTCAACCTGGCGGGCCGATGCGATTCTGGTTCGGTGACCAGGTACATGCCGATGAACTCGCGGAGGCGTTCGCGAACTAGCATCACATGGCCCAATCAGAAACAGGTAACTGGTTCGAAGTCGAGCGTAGTGCGGCGACCGCAGCAACAGCGGCGCGGCAGGCGGAGGAGTGGTCGTCTCTTGTCGATGCGCTTCGTCTGTTGATGGAAGCGAGGGACCACCTTGCAACTGCCGCCAGAAACGGTCGCCGAGTCCAGATCCTGGAAGACGAAGAGTCGTTGGCCGCTGCGTTGGAGCCGGGCCGGTATCTCCTGCGGCCACCGCTGGTGGGACGAAGTGCAAAGGATTTTTTCCTGCTTGGGCGGGACAACGAAATTCCCATGCTTGTCCTCTGCCGCGAACCGACCACCCAACTCTCTCGTTGCCCCATCGTGGCTCTGGGAGATGGTGTCACGGTTCGCATGCATGTCGAAGGGCCATCCAACCCGGAAAGGCCAACATGTCGGTGGTTCGATGAGGCCCTTGATCAACTTGGTCATCACGCCATCGGCAGCGTCGACCCGGCCATGGCGCCTGTTCGTCTCCTTGATGCGATGCTTGTGCGCCTACAAACCATTCCTCACCACGGGCCTCTCCATATTGCGGCGATCGATGCAGCCAAGGCGGCAATGAGCGGGGATAGGTAGGATGCCGCCCTCATGACCATCAAGACGACTCTGGCGACGCGGTATTGGCTGAAGACGGTGATTATGGCCGTGGTGTGCCTTGGGCTTGGGGTCTGGGGCGCGTGGGACTATTTCGTGTCCATTCCTCAGCAGCAGGCTGCGTTTCTGCAGAGCCAGTTGTGCCGCAGCGTCAAGGCCGGGTTGGAGGCGCCGCCCGGGGGCGAGAACAGGCGGCAGGCGGTTGCGGATGTTGCGCTCGCCATCGAAGCGGCGGAGGTGGACGGAAGCGGGGAGGAGGTCCTCCTCTCCAAGAGGTGGATTGAGACACTCGAACTGTTCAGAGAAGGGTTGAGTGGCCACGACCGGGCAACCGTCGCCGAGGCAATGGCTGTCGCAACGCGCGGAGTAGACCTCCTGGGAGATGTCACTCCTCCAAGCAAGTTTGACCGACCGGTCCAGATTGCCTTCATGTTGTGTTTCCCCTTCGGCATCTACTATTTTTGGGTTCTGTATGCCATGAGCGTTAAGGCGGGGAAGTACGCATTGGATGACGACGGCACGCTGCACGCGCCTGAGGGATCGTTTGGCAGAGATTCGGTGGTTGATATTGACATGGGTCGATGGTCCGCGCCGACGGGGAACGCTCGCTCGACATGGCGTGCCATTGTCGCGGTGGATGGCGGCGTGAAGATTGTGCTGGATGATTACATCTTCAAGAACATGCACCTGATCATCGGCAGCATTGCTCACAGGATGTACCCCGACGAGTGGACACTCGAGGCCAAGCGAATCGAGTCTTCTGATGCTGGAGACACTTGATCATGCCGTTGCTGTCCGCGACGAAGCTCGTGAAGTCCTACTCCGGTCGGCGGGTGGTTGATGAAGTAAGCCTGACGGTGGATGCGGGTGAGATTGTCGGACTACTCGGGCCGAACGGGGCGGGAAAGACGACATGTTTCCGAATGATCATCGGCATGATCACGCCGGAAGGCGGGCGTGTGTTGTTCGATGGCGAGGATGTGACCTGGCTTCCCATGTATCAGCATGCGCGGCGCGGCATGGGGTATCTCGCGCAGGAGCCGAGTGTGTTCCGCGGAATGACTTGCGAAGGAAACCTGCTCGCCATTCTTGAGACGCTGTCCATTTCGAAGGCCGAGCAGCGAAAGAGGTGCGAAGAGTTGTTGGCTCAGTTTCATCTGGAGCACAAGCGAACGCATCTTGCACGCACTTGTTCCGGTGGTGAGCGGCGGCGTCTGGAAATTGCCCGCTCGCTGATCATGCAGCCTCAACTGATTCTGCTTGATGAGCCGTTTGCGGCGGTGGACCCACATACGGTTGAGGATGTGCAGAGTGAGGTTCGAGGGCTGGCCGATTCCGGCATCGCCATCCTTGTCACCGATCATGCCGTGCAGCAAACGCTGAGAATCTGTGACCGGGCATACATCATCGACGAGGGCAAGAACCTGCGAGAGGGTGACCCCAAGTCGATCATCAACGATCCGATCGTCCGCGAGCACTATCTCGCATCCACGTTCCGTGGCGACGAATTCGGCTGATCTCACCGTCCGATAACTAGGGATGTGTCCCCGGGTGTGTCCCCGGATGTGTCCCCGGGTGTGACCCCGGGGTGGCCCTATACTGCGGGGTTATGCGAATCGCGGGTGCAGCCATCTTGGTGATGTTGATGCCCCTCATGGGGTGTGTAAAGCGGTCGATTCTGGTCACCAGCGAGCCGCCAGGGGCACTGGTCTGGCTCAATGACCGCGAGATTGGACGCACACCGGTGGAAGTCGATTTCACCTATTACGGGGAATATGACATCCGCCTCGAGCACCCCGATCATGAACCCATCATGACATCGCGGTGGGCCGTGTCACCGGCGTGGGACTGGCCACTGGTCGACCTCGCTGCCGAAGCAATGCCGGTCGATCTTCATTCACAGCAGGCGTGGCACTTCGAACTCGTCCCATTGGACGACGATCCCGCCAGTCTTCTTCTGCGCGCACGAGAACTGCGAAGCGAGGCTACGCAGTGAGTACCGCTGCGCGATTCGCCATGCCGCTGTTTATTCTGGTCGCCGCCGCATGCATCGGGTGGTGGTCCTCCCGCGCAGAATCCGCGGTCGATGACCATGTCCGAAGTGAACTGATGCGACTCGTGCAATATTGTGATAACCCGCGACTCGTTGAGCGAGTCGCGATCAATGGTGTCGTTGCGAAACCCCTCGCTCGCTCAATTGAGTTGATTTGTCGAGACTGGTCCGGAAACACCACTGACCTGCAAATCGTCGTTTCCGCGGGCGACCACGAGCACTACGGCGATGGCCTTGCAACCCATGTCGCAACGATATCTCTGGAAGGTAATCCGATTGCGGGTCTCCGGATCATCTGCACACGAAGAACCGAACCATTGCAGATCGCCGGTGTCTGGACGCCATGAAGGTCTGGATCAACGGCTCGTTCATCGACGACGCGAGTGCAAGTGTAAGTGTCTTTGACGCCGGGTTTCAGCATGGTGTCGGACTCTTCGAAACCATGCACGCCCGCAACGGCCGCGTGTTTCGCCCACGCCAGCACATGCAACGCCTGGCTGATTCCGCCTCGCAGCTTCGCTTGGCAGAACAACTCCAACCCGATCCACTTATCGAAGCCCTCCAGAGTTGCCTTCAAGAAAACTCTTTGAAGGATGCACGCATTCGCCTGACGCTCACCGGCGGTGACCTGAATCTCCTACAACAGACCGGCGACTCCGCATCCATGACCCCCACAATTGTTGTGCAAGCACAACCCCCTACGGAGTACCCGCCGTCACTCTACTCCGATGGTGTATTTGCCTCGCTTGCCAGCGGTCGCTTCAACCCACACGACCTCATGGCCGGCCACAAGACGGTGAATTACTGGGCCCGGTTGCTGAATCTCCAACTCGCGTCCATGTACCGCTGCGGCGAGGCAATCTGGCTGACGCCCTCTGCACATCTGGCGAGCGGCTGCGTCAGCAACATCTTCATCGTCCGCGATGGCACTCTCTTTACACCCATCGCCCGTGGCGAAGAAGAGCCCTCCAGCGAACCCTCCGCTGTGCTTCCCGGCATCACCCGCGAGGCGATCATCGAAGTCGCTGATGCCGCCGGTATCGGCGCAAGCCGCTCAACACTGACGCTCGATGACCTCCTGGAAGGAGAAGAGGCCTTCATGGTCAATTCCAGCTGGGGAGTCATGCCGTTGGTCGGAATCGCGGCGGCCACCGCTGAAGGTGAGCAGCGACAGCCGCTGGGCGATGGAGAGGTCGGAGAGATCACCAGAATGCTCCGAAGTTCCTACGAGGATCTCGTGGACAGCGAGACGGGGTGAGATATCATCCGTGTTGTGGCATGGATGCGCAGATGAGGGAAGACGGAGCGGACAAGAGCGGGGGGTTTGTGCATCTCCACCTGCACAGCGAATACTCGCTGCTCGATGGTGGTAACACCATCACCAAACTCCTGGATAGAGTGAAGGATATGGGCATGGATGCCGTGGCTGTCACGGATCACGGCAACCTGCACGGCGCATTTGAATTCTACGCACGCGCAACTGCATCCGGTATCAAACCGATTCTCGGCATTGAGGCGTATGTCGCGCCCGGAGACCGAACAGACCGATCACCAACAGGTGTTCAGGACGCTGGATTCCACCTTGTGTTGCTCGCCGAAAATAACGCGGGCTGGCAAAACCTCGTCAAGCTGAGTTCCGACGCCTTCATCAACGGGTTTTACTACAAGCCGCGGATGGATCGGTCCACACTGACAGATTGGTGTGATGGTGTCATCGCCATCAACGGGCACCTTGGCAGCTCACTCGCGTGGCATCTGGTCAGGTTTGCCGACTCTGGGAAACAGGAGCACTGGGACGCCGCGAGGGAAGAAGCGATCTGGCACCGCGACACCTTTGGAACAAACGATACTGGGGAGCCCCGGTTTTTCATCGAAGTTCAACGACACGATGTTGCTGACCAGCAGGCCATCAATCCACACCTTGTCGCGTTAGCCCGCGAACTCGACATACCCATCGTTTGTGACAATGACGCCCATTTCCTTGGGGCCGAGGACTGGGACACACACGACACACTTTGCTGTATTTCCATGCAGAAAACAAAGGATGATCAGAATCGAATCCGATACTCGCGCGATCTCTATGTGAAGTCACCGCAACAGATGGCCGACCTCTTCACCGATCTTCCCGAGGCCGTTCAGAACACAGTCTCGATCGCCAAACGTTGCGAGGTAAAGTTTGATCTCTCCCAGAGCCACGCACCGATCGTCCGGGTCACTGGTCCGGACACTGTTGAGCCTCGTGGGAGCGAAGATCCAAGCGAGTGGTACAAAGCGTTCTGTCGCCGCTTTGAACTTCATCCTTTCGATTCGCACATCGAAACGGATGTCACTGCCGAACAACTCAAGTCTGATTGCGACGACGCACTCCGCAACCTTTGTGAGGCGGGTCTGATCTGGCGATACAGCGAAGATGGCATCACAGAGGACATCCGCAACCGGCTCGAGAGGGAATTGGCAATCCTTGCGGACAAGAACATCAGCGCGTACTTCCTGATCGTCTGGGACTTCGTCAACTGGGCCCACCAGCGCGGCATTCCCGCAAACGCCCGCGGTTCCGGCGTAGGCACCATGGTCGGCTATGTCCTCGGCCTTTCCAACGCTTGCCCGGTGCAATACGGGCTGCTCTTCGAACGGTTCACGGATCCAAACAGGTCTGAATACCCCGACATCGACATCGACATCTGCCAGAACGGGCGCAGCGATGTCATCGCCTATGTGCGGGAGAAGTATGGCCATGTGGCGCAAATTGTCACTTTCGGTCGACTCAAGGCGCGGGCCGCGATCAAGGATGTTGCGCGGGTACACGGATTGGCGCCTTCAGAGGGCCAGCGTCTGGCCAACCTCGTGCCGCATGAACTCAACATCACAATCGATGACGCCCTGAAGAAAGACGCCGACTTCCGCGGTGAGTATGAAGGGAACGAATCGTCCCGCAGCGTCATCGACACCGCTCGGGAACTGGAACACCATGCCCGCCACATCGGCATACATGCCGCCGGTGTCGTCATTGCCACAGAACCGCTGGAGCACATCGTTCCCCTGTGCCGCGCGACCGGAACCAACGAGATCGTCACGCAGTGGGATGGTCCAACCTGTGAACAGGTTGGGTTGCTCAAGATGGACTTTCTTGGTCTTCGCACGCTTTCGACAATTGAACAGTGCTGCGAACTTGTTCGAAAGACGCTGTCGGAAGATTCTGTCTGGGCAGCCGTCGGCCGCGCGCCGGGCAATGGTCCGCACCCGCTCGATCTCGCTCGTTTGCCGCTGGACGATGAAAGGGTTATCGACCTGTTCCGCCGCGGCGACACCGCGGGCGTGTTCCAATTCGAGTCCGGTGGCATGCGCCGACTGCTGCAAGAGATGCGACCCGATCGAATCGAAGATCTCATTGCCGCCAACGCGCTCTTCCGGCCAGGGCCGATGGATCTGATCCCGCAGTTCTGCAATCGAAAGCACGGAAAAGAGGCAGTCCCCTCGACCCACGGGATCATCGATCGATACACCGAAGAGACGTACGGGGTGATGGTGTATCAGGAGCAGGTCATGCAGATCGTGCATGCGCTTGGCGACATTCCGCTTCGCGACGCGTACACACTCATCAAGGCGATCAGCAAGAAGAAGCACAAGGTCATCAACGCAAACCGTCCGAAGTTCATCGACGGTGCTGTCGCCAAGGGTTTGTCGGAACCGGAGGCCGACGATCTCTTTGACCTCATCCTGAAATTCGCCGGCTACGGATTCAACAAGAGTCACTCCACCGGATACTCGATCATCGCATGGCAGACGGCGTGGCTGAAGACCTACTTTCCGGTGCAGTACATGGCCGCTGTTCTCACCTATGAAAGCGGCGCTCGGAAGGTCGAAGACTGGGCACCGTACATCGAGGACTGCCGCCGTACCCGGTTCCCCGACCACACCGCGGATGTACCGCACATCGGTGTCGACGTCGGACCACCGGACATCAATAGATCAGAAGCGACTTTCTCCGTCGTCTTTGACGAAGATGAATCGCGAACCAACACAAGTGGGCATGTGCGGTTCGGCCTCAGCGCCATCAAAGGTGCCGGCAACTCCGCGGTCTCGGCGATCGTCGAGGAACGGCAAGCAAACGGGCCGTTCGAATCCATCTTCGACTTTTGTGGACGACTCAGCAACCGTGCAGTCAACCGCGCAACGATCGAGACGCTCATCAAGGCGGGTGCCTTTGACTCCGTACACGGACTGGACTCCCGAGCATCGCTCCTGATCGCTCTCGACCGAGCCATTTCGCTGGGCACCGCCGAAGCGGAAGATCGTCGACGCGGACAGAGCGGTCTCTTTGGTGGAACAGAGGAGGGCGAGGCGGCCCCGCCGCCCGACCTCACGCGGGTTACACCATGGACTGAAGGCGAGGTGCTGGCCCGCGAGCGTGAAGTACTTGGCATATATGTTTCGGGTCATCCGCTCGATCAGCACGATGAAACTCTTCGAATCTGGTGCAGTGCCACGACCGCCGCGCTTGCTGATGTAGGGGAGGGCCAGGAGGTCGCCGTCGGCGGCATGCTCTCATCAGTGCACATTACGACAGCGAGAAGTGGCCCGAGCAAGGGACGGAAGATGGCTATTCTCACTGTTCAGGACAAGGTGGGGACCGTGGACTGCGTCGTGTTCTCCGATGCCTATCAGCAGTTCGCTGAACTTCTCCAGCCGGACGATGTGGTCATTCTTGTGGGCCGCGTTGATCGATCCCGCGGTGATCTGCAAGTACGCGTCGATCGGGTCGTGTCCATCAATAACCCCGCCCAGCAACTCGCAGGCAGACTCGAATTGACATTCCGCAAGAATGGAGTGGAAGGAGAGTTGCGGAATCGCATGGAGGTAGCATCCGGCCTCCTCCGGCAGGCAGGGGGTGCAAGGGTCGCCAACGGCGCACAGGCCGCGGAAGTCATGGTGCACATTGTCACAGGTGACAAGATCGCCACACTCCGATCACAGCGGCGGGTAGTTGTGGAACCGAAACTTCTTCAGCAACTCCGGGATGTCGTTGGAAACGACAACGTCCGCGTTGCGAGGCAGAACTGACTATTACGCGGCCCGGCCGAGCGTCCAGTCGTCATCGTCACTCTCATCCACGGACTCAGCAGGCCACTCGCTGGCTGCGCGACGGTGGATCTTGAGGATCTTGCCGATCTGGTCGCCAAAGATCTTCCGCAGAACATCCATGGTCATTGCCGCCTCGTCATCGAATGGTCGCGTGTTGCTGCGGAACAGCACAACCACCGCGACACATCGATTGCCGTCGAAGCACGCGAACGCCACAATGTCGCTGTCGGACAGGAGTTCTTCGTCCAACTGCGCCCAGCGGGCGAACTCTTCGCCGTCAGAATATCGCACCAGTTCATGCTCTGCAGCCATGGGCTGACAGACAGCGGCACCAAGCTCTTCCACCAGTTGCAGATAGTCCTCGCCCTGGCGGTCATAGTTCACATAGGCGCCGACACCCCAGTCAACATCACCTTCGCGCAGATAAATGGCCGCGTTGGTCGACCCCAGTCGCTGCAACACGTACTCCAGCGACGTGCGCAGCATGGACTCGATATCCAGTTCCTGACCAATGAGGGTCCGAAACTCAGCGCCCATCGCGACGTTCTTCATCTGTTGTTCGATGTCTGCGTAGGCCTCGTTGAGGTCACCCGTCAGCGCATCCACCTGCGCAGCAACGCGGTGTCGCTCTTCGTTGATATCCTTGCAGGCCGATTCGATGCGCCCGCACCGCTCGTTCTGTGAACGGCGAGCGTCTGATTCCTCAAGAATGGCCGCAACACGATCGGCGGCGACAGCAAGATCGCGGGGGAGCCGAAACACATCGGCCACGCCATCTCGCAGCGCATCCACAATAATGTCTTGCGAAGAGGACCCTGTGAAGACAATGACGGGAAGATCCGGATCCGCTGTTGTGACAAGATCGGCTACGCCGCGCCAGTCAGCGGAAGGTGCATCGCCATCCACAAGAACTGCGTTGAAGGCTTCCTGAGTGAAGGCTACTTCCGCAGCGCGAAACGAACCACCCTGGACGATGCCGTGGCCGGCGACTTCCAGCGCCGCTCGAAGAGCGGTTGTCTTATCGCTTGCCTCACCAATGAGAAGTATTCGGGCGGCCCCTCGGGGCGTCGCGTCTCGCAGTGCGTCCTGAATGGATTGGTCGATGTTGTCCATGGGTCAAGCCTTTCGTAATTCCCTTCTCATGCGCTCAGCAGTTCGCGGACGGCCGCCGATACCGCATCAAGTGAAGCGGATTCGGAGCCGTATCCGTTCGGGTTTCCCTTGTGTTCATGCGAAACACAGACGATGCGACCTTCACAGAGCGTGGGGTCAGCCTCAATTAGCGCCCGCACCGATCGCTCGTCGAATCCGGGTGTGTCGGCAGCGATGAGTGTGAGGTTTGGACGGAATTCGTGGGTCAGGAAACCAGCTTCCCACGCGTTGTCTGCATGGCGAATCTCAACTTCCCGACCGACAGCATGTTGCGCAATGACCGGGTCGACTCTCCGCGGTGAAAGTCCCACCACAAGGACCCGCAGGGGGCCCGAGTCGAGCCGTTCAAGCGGAATGCTGTTCTGCTTCATGAACCGAAGCAGTTCGTTTCGGGGGATGCGACGGAAACGCGACCCGGGAACCTTGAATCCCTGAAGCCGTCCGGCGTCGAAGCAGCGAATGATGGTCTGCTGCGAAACATTGCAGACACGAGCAGCTTCGCCCGTCGTGAAGACCTGCTTCTCGTTCAGTGGTTGGTCGTCGTTCTTGCGAGTCATGTGAGAAACCCTCCAGTCGGGATGCCTTGCCACCGCGGCGTGAACTACCCAACTTGCCTCACCTCTCTTCGTCGCCCCGAGTACGCGACTTCACCCCGGTCCATTGGACAGCCCCTGGAAACCGGATCTGCTCCCAATGAGATGGCTGTGGGGCCTGCTGGTGGGGGTATTACCGGGCCGTTGCCTTCCACTTCCGCACGGCCTCGGGCTCGCGTGGGTATATGGGAAGGAGCAGGGAAGCATCGACCACTGCTCCGCGAGCAAGTCTTCGCTGGGCGACAGCAACAAGTGCGCGGGGGTCGAAGGTTGGTGGAAGGACCGATACCCCGGCCTCATCGCACGCCTCTGCGGCGTCAGCGGGAAGGTGCTCGTCGGCCAGCACGACGGCAATGTCGCCACGGGCCAACTGGGTGCGGATCGCCGCCACATCACCCAGCGATCCTGCCACGATCCAGTCACCATCTCGCTCGTGTGGCTGCTCAACCCGCGATAGCCAGAAAGTCCCCCGCTTTACCGCCAGCACAACCAGCGAGGTCCCCGTTCCTCCCCAGCCCGCCGCAACCACCGCGCTTGTTTCGACCGGAAGCAGCACTGCGCCTGTCGCCACGGCGATCATCTTGGCCGTCGCAACCGCGATTCTCAGCCCGGTAAACCCACCCGGCCCGGTGGATACGGCCAAAGCGTGAATGTCCTGCGGTGTGCAACCTGCCTCCCGCACCACAGCGTCGATGGCTGGCATGACCTGATCCCGTTCCCGGTCGCCACTGGAAACGAGCCGCACCCATTCTCCGCCATCCTCGCATGCCGCTGCAACGCCGCCCTCCCCCTGCGAGAGTTCCAGCCCAAGCAGAAGCGACCTACCCATCTGACACCTCCGGCAACGCAGACAGCCGGATGACTGCTGAGAGCGCGTCATCTGCCGTGGGAATGTTGGAGAGGTCAATCGGCAACACGGCACCCCGTTCATGATCACTGTTCAACCTGACAAGATTCTTCATCGGCGCGTCGATGCCGTCCTTCACCCAGGCGTGTCCAATGCAGAAGAGTCGCACGCCCCATCGATCAGCAATGGATGCGAGTTGGTCTTCGGTGTGTTGCCGGCCCCATGTCATCAGGTAGGCCGAACCGTCATTGCCTTGCAAGTCCGCGGGCTCGAAATCTCTATCCACAATTGTGTTGTCAAAGACATGCATCATGCCAGCGGCAGGCAGGCTGTGGCTGCAACAAAGTCCGCGCTCGCTTCTCACCGCGAGCGGCATTGCCAGAATGAAGCATATAATGGCCTCAAGTACATCATCTCCGCGATCGCCGAACGCCCAGTCCACACCATCGATGAACATACGGACCGAATCGCCGCGTCCCTTGGAAACAGACTTGCCGGTAGCCTGCGCAAGTTCGTGATTGGCAAGCATCGGGTGTACCTGCCCGGGAAAGGCGGCCACCATCGCCGCAACCCTTCCCAGCATGCGATGACTCAGGTCGATACCGTCAACCAACCTGTCCCCGTGGATGAGTTCCTGGAGGACCAGGTGCCTGTCTGTGCCCTCATCAAGCCGCGCCAGATGAATGATCTTCTGGAAGTGAAATAGGTTGTCGTGCAAATCACCGGTAACAAGAACCCGTCCGCTTCCGGGAAGGTGTTGACTGGATCCCCGCCGGTCGGCGTTGGACAGAAGAACTTCCGTCGCCGCGGTGAGCACGTCCACGACAGCCGAGGCGTCGGAGAGATTGACGGCAACTGGTGTCATCGCGATGGAAAGATCGCAGAACTTCGGCCGACTGATTGCCCCTTGCGAATCATGCCGACCTCGGTGATGCGATCCCATGCGCTGGTAGCGTTGACGGGCGAAAACTCCACGCCGATCGATCGTCGTTGATGCGCACGGGCCACTGTGGATGTCGTACCACTGCCAACGAACGGGTCGAGCACCAGATCACCTTCGTTTGAACATGCCAGGATGACCCGCTCCAGATAGGACTCCGGAATCTGGTTGTGGTGGCCGTGTCTGCGCTCGGCGTTGTTGCCCTGAATGCGTCCCCAGTACTTTCCATACCAGACATCCATTGGCACTCGCATGCCTTTGTTCCGATCCTTCTGTTGCGTCCGCTTGTCGCGGTAGATGCTTGCTCGGTCGCTCTGTTCAAGGACCGCATCGCCATTCCATGTCCGCCTGTCCGCGTCAAGGGCAAAGTAGAGCGCGTGTACCTTGCTGAGGATGAACGAGCCCTCCCGGTGTTGACCGAAGCGGAAGTGCCAGATACACCAGTTGATCATGGTCAGCCCGCGCCGCTTGAGATGCATGACCACCTCCGCCGCCGTGTCGTCGGGAATGTTGACCCAAATCGATCCGTTCGGTGCCAGCACATCCACGCACGCATCCAGCCAGTCAAACGTGAATCGTTCGTATTCCCGTCGGGGCATGCCGTCTTTCCACCCGTCGTAGGGAACATCCCAGTTGAAAGGTGGGTCGGCGAAGACGAGCGAGACATTGCCCCGGTCCGGAATTGACGGCAGTACATCGCGGCAATCCCCGACATACAGGCGGGTGTCGGGGTCGGTAGCGGTGAATTCGGGCGTGATAGTTTCGACGGTGGGGCGATGCTTCGCAGCGGTGTCGCCCAACAGGCGTATCTCGTTCAGGGGCAGGGATTGTTGCCTGCGACCACCATTCGGCGTGGCGTATCCGCCCGGCCGGTCAAAAACCGTGTTCTTCTTCTCTGCCATACACCCACAATAACGACGAACGGCGTCCGGTACCGGACACCCTCAGCAGTCGCCCCAGGCGTTGATGACCGCCAGCAGGTCGCCGACCGCCACAACCCCATCGTTATCGACATCCGCGGACTCGTTATTCGTACCCCAGAGAGAAATGATGGCAAGAAGGTCGACGACATTGACTTGACTGTCGCCGTTGACATCGGCAGCGCACGGAGGATCGCAGATGATGGCCGAAATACGGACATCGTCCACGCCGGCCTCCACGACACTCCCATCACCACTGTCCTCGGCGGTGAATCGCACTCTGGTGTTTGCGGAGGGGGAGTATCCAGACACGTTCGACAGATCGAACGAGACCTCGTACCAGCCGCCGCTGACCTCGCCGCCGCCAGGGCCGACGACTTCCAGCACCGTCCACGACGAACCACCATTACCACTGATCTCAACCGTAAATTCGTCCTCGAAGGGCGAACCGCCGAAACTGTTGTGGAACCACCGCCAGTAGGTCAGCATCGCACCTTCGCCGCTACCGTCGAGAACAGGTGAGGTCAATACTGTCGCGCCGCCGTCAACATCGCTGTTGCCGTCAACATTGTCAGTGAGATAGCAGTAGGAACCGTCCGGGGCCGACGCTGGGTCGCCGCGATCGCCGCCACCTGCGGGAATACCGCGATCCCAATGGCCATCAGTAGCGCTGCCGGTGACATTCCAACCAAGATCAGTATCGAATGTGTCGGTGAACGATGTATCGATCCCGTTGGCCGAAAGTGCGGTCCATGGTGACGACGCCCCACCGAGCGGAAGAACTAACTCAAAACCGTCCGTAGAGGTCGCAGAGAGGTAGTACGACACCTGTGTGCCACATGTTGTCGGTGGGAACACCGCGTCGTATTCGTCGAATGAACCCGCCGCGGGCTGCAACAGGTGGCTCGTCCAACCGCTGCCTTCGTTGACATGTAGGAACGCGGCGTCTGGATCAACTTCGCCCTCATTCACAGCGGCGAGCCGCACGCGAATACTGTCGCCGGCGGGATCGATGCTGGACGGCAGGGGGTCAAGTACTTCCATTTCGAGTTCCGGCTCCACAACCTGCCAGACAAAGAGACCGCTCTCAAGGTCGCTTCCGATGACCGTTCCATCTTCGAAGAACGGATAGCAACTCCACAGCCCATTGAACTCTGCACCATCGTCGCTCGGCCACGTGTCGAAGTGTGCCACATGCTCCGGATTCAGCGGCGAACTGATGTCAAAGACATGCAGGCCACTGCGGTAGTTGGCCTGGTACATGTGGTTTCCCTTGATGTACAGGTTGTGATCGATCGAAGTGGAACCTGTGGTGCAGGTTCCCACTTGAGTTGGATTGTTGATGTCCTGAACATCGATGATTCGGGTCGTTGTCAGCGAACCTGTGTTCTGTTCATCAAGTTCATCATTAAGGTAGAGGTAGTGCCGATCCTCGGTGAGCCACGCTTGGTGGGAGTAGTTGTTTGAGGAGTGCTGCATTTGCGACACAAGCTGAATGTTTGATTTATTGGTCACATCCAGAATGGTCAGCCCAGTTTCATTCCAGCCGCCGTTGTAACCCGCGCAGAGAAACGCTATCTGTCGTCCTGCATAGGGGCCATCCGTATAAGTGACGACCTGGCAGTCGTGTACATACTTGTCCGGCCAAGTTGCGACCTGGGTCGGGTTCGCGGGGTTCAGTAGGCTGTAGACGATCAACCCGTTACCGTCACCACCCGTTCGGTAGAGGTAGCCGCTGGTCGTGTCGATCGCAACATTGTGCGTCGCGCCGCTGCCCGCCTGTGTCACCTGAGTCACGACGCCGTTGTCGATCTGACTCATGTCCATGACCTGAATACCCGACCCGCCTTCACTGACAACATAGGCGTGATCCTGATACACCTTGATGTCGTGCCAGAGGCTGTTCGGGCCACTGATGACCTCAACAATCTGGGCGTTGCCGGGATCGGTAATTTCCACAAACGCGGTACCGTTGGACAGTCCCATCAACGCATACTGGCGGCCTGAGGGGGAGATATATCCCCAGCAGTCATTGCCTGTGGATGGATTGCCGGGGAAGCTGCTCAGCGGCAACCAACTCATGAGCGATACACCGTCGCTGGGGAAGCCTAAGGTGCTCCGCGCACTGCCCGGATTGGCTTCCAGAGAAGCGCGGAAGGGGCGGGCCTTCGTTGCCGGATGCGGGACGCTAGCCTTTGGATCATCAGGATGGCCCATTGCCGCAACGACAATGGCCAAGCCTGTGGATGCAATCATGGCTGCTCGCAAGGTGATCATTGGGTTCCTCCGCTCTATCCCTACGCCTCACCATACCACAGGATCCCCTATATCCCCCTTTTTCCATGTCGCAAAGGGGGCTAGCAGGCCTACTGGGGCCCGAGGAGGTCCTCGTGGGGCATGGTCCCCACCGCTGCCCTCAAGAATGCCTCAAGAGCCTGAAGGTCTTCTTCGCTCAGGTCGAGTGGGACGAGGATCGACTCCTGGTGGTGGTCAACCCGCACCTGATCCTCCAGCGTGTTGTAGAAAGCAAGAACATCGGTGAGCGTCGCCATTTGGCCCTGGTGCATGTATGGCGGCGTCATCGCGGCTGTACGAATCGAGGGGGTCTTGAATGCGCCCCAGAGTGACTGTGACCGGATCGCCGATCGTGTGCGTCGTCCGCGGTTTCCGTCGGGATCGTCGCTACAGGGGCCGAACGCGGAGAACTCGTTCGCCTGCGCGCTCGCAAGTCCGTCCCATCGTCCGCTATCCAGTGGGAGGTCGTGGTCCAATGCGGGAATGCCGATGTTGTGAAACTCGCCGTCACTCAGGAGTGGTCCGGAGTGACAGCGATGACACCCCGCCTCGCCCACAAAGAGCTTGAGCCCGCGGCGAGCAGGTGGAGACATCGCATCCGTGGCCTCATCCTTGAGAAGCGATGCAATGAAACGATCGACCTCGGAAGGGCCTGTCACCAGCAGGCGTTCATATGCCGCGATCGCCTTGCCAAGGTTGGAGAACGCCCGTGTGATGGCGGCCTTCCTGTCAACTTCCAGGTCATCCCATTCGAGCGATAGATCAGGAAGGGGACCGAAGATCTCTTCGTATTGCTTCAATAATTTCGCGTCGGCCTGCAACACGCGAAGCGCGTCGAGTCTCGTCGTGTCGAACTCCGCCGGCTGTTCAAATGGGTGTAACGCCTGCGCCCAGAGTGTGTCCGCGCGGCCGTCCCAGAAGAACCACCTCTGGTAGGCGATATTGAGCAGGGAAGGCGCGTGCCGCTGATCGCGACCCTCTCCTTCCGCAAGCGAGCGGCCGTCAGTGAACCACCTGCTGGGCTCGTGACATGTCGCACACGATGTTTCCCCGCCCCGTGAGAATCGCGTGTCAAAGAAGAGTTCTTGACCAAACCCCGCCGCTTGTTCATCGTCGGCAACGGCATTGGTTGGGTCTGCCGGAAGATCCGGAAGTGGTCCCATGCGCATGACTCTGGCGAGTTCAGCATCCGTGAACGGAACTGCTATGAGGGCAAGAACAACCGGGACACACCACATCATTCGAGTTCCAGATTCTTCTGCATGCGGATCGTCGATCCGTCTGGTCGGACAAGATCAACCGTGAGTACCCATGATCCACCCATGTGCAGCAACATGTCGCGGACCAGCCATACTTCCCCGTCCGGCCATACATCGGGCCGGTGGTTCATGCCGTGACGATGTGCAGGCATGGTTGCGTCCACTACGATCTCCGCGCTACCGGGCGCGACCGGATTGCCTCTCTGGTCCGTGAGGCGCACCCTCATCTCGAAGAACTCGTTGATGGGGATGGGTGTTGGCGTGGTCTGGACAATGGCCACCATCGACTTATCCACCGACACAAGTCGAAGCGACGGTTCATTGACCGCGCTTGCACACCCGGAAAGAACCAACAGGAACGCAAACCACTTCACGACGATCCGCCTGTTCGCGGAAGTGTCTGCGGCGTCCACGCGCGCCCGATGCCGAATGTCATGAGCCAGCGGCCGTCGCGATCGAACATCTGCATCCGGTGATTGCCATGATCGACCACAATAAGTCGACCTTGTTCGTCCATGACAATTGCTCTGGGCTCCCAGAGTTCACCGTGATCGGTCCCCTTGGACCCAATCGTATCGATGAGGTGCCCATCTCGGTCGAAGTGTCGAATCACATCGTCCGCTGGGTCCACCACGAACACCGATCCGTCACTGTCGGTAACCGACAGGCGATCTCCTGCAATTTGGTCAGTGTCCAGTGGTCCTTCAAGCGGCGTGGTTCCAATGAGCCGAACAGCACCGGGGTCGAACCGTGGTGCGTCCTGTGGCGGCAATGTCACCGCGAAATCCTTGGCCTGCATGCTTCCCGCATCGAGTACGCGGAGTTGCATGGTCGATGCGTCGTAAGTCATGGAGACCGGATCATCAAATGCGTCGCCTTGGTCGCCCGGGCGTCCGAAGGTTGAGACATGTATGGGCGTCTCCTGAGAAATATCAAAGACAAGTACTGCCCGCGAGGCGGGCTCCCAGAGGAAGAGCGCGCGGCCATCGAGCGCGATGAGGTCGCCAAAGTGTGACTGCACACCCAATCGCCGCGTCAGGTCGCCGGTAGCGGCATCTTCTGATGTTCGTTCACCGAACACCTGCAGCCGGTCCTCGAATCCCTCCACCACGATCGCCTGCAATCCCCCAGGAAGCAGTGCGACATCGTCGGGATAGTGAATGCGTCCCTCGCCCTGCCTTGGTGTCACGGCGTGCATGCCCCAGTACCCCTGAAACGACCCGTCGGACGCATTGAGAATCTGGACGCGATGGTTGAGGCGGTCGGCAACCACGATCATGTCCTGATCGACATCGATACCGCCAGGTTCGCAAAAGAACCCGGCGAAACTTCCCCATTGACCGGCTTGCCACTGCGGCGTCCCGTCCATCGCGATGGATTGAATGCGGTGGTTGCCGGTATCCGACACCACGATGTGTCCATTCTTCCTGTCGATCGCCAGCCCTTGGGGCCGTCGGAACTCGCCAGGACCTGTTCCTCGTTTTCCAATGATCGCTTTCAGGGAACCGTCCATGGCGAGAATGTGTATTCGGTGGTTGCCGGAGTCGGCGACGGCTATCACGGATCCGTCAGTGTCAACATCGGTGGGGGAGTCGAATGCCTCATGGGGTGACTTCCCGCCGCTCACCACAGAGACAATGTAGCCATCAACGTCAATGATGAGTATGCGGTCGTGGCCGGTGTCGGCGATGACGATGGTGTTGTCGTCAGCAGCAGCAACACCCCCCGGGTGCAGGAGCATGTCCGGACCAGCCACCAGTGATCGGGATCCGTCGCTGTCGATGCGGTACACAGCCGAGCCATCGCTATCGGCAACGAGCATGCCTCCCCCCGGCATCGCCGCAACAGCCCGTGGCCCCTTGAACCCGTCCTCAGTCGAAAGCCAACCGCCTAGATCAGTTGCCGCGAGAGCCAGTGTCAACCAAGAAAGGGCTGTGAACATCGGGTGAGATCAGACGCAGGGGCCCCAAGCACTGATGACTTCCAGCATGTCGCCAACCGCCACGATGCCGTTGCCATCCACATCTGCCGCCGGATCACCCGTTCCCCAAGCCGCGATAATCGCGAGGACATCCGCAACATTGACGTTGCCGTCGCCGGTCACATCACCGTAGCACGATTCATCGCAAATGATCTTCTCCAACTGGAAGTTGTCAATGCCGGCTTCAACCACGCTGGCGGGTTCGCCGTCAACAACCTGGAATGCGACCATCACGCTGTCGCTCGGTTCGACGAAGGCGCCAACACGGAAACTGACCGGTTCCCACGCCTGATCGGTTCCGCCAGTCGAATCTACTTGTGTCCAACTGTCACCACCATCGCTGCTGATCCATGTGTAGAGGCTGTCGGTGCCCTGGCTGTCAAAGAACCATCGCGAGTAGGACACAATACCGTCGGTGCCCGCAAGGTCGAGTGTAGGTGAAACCAGTGTCGTTGGACCACCATCTACATCCGCTGCGCCAACGGCACCGCCGACATCGCCATTCTCGGTGATGAAGCACTGTATGTTTTGGCTTCCTGCGGTCGCATCATCCTCGGGTGCGGCAAGCAAGGTCCCGAAAAGCGTGCCGTTGGGGTCAGCCTGTTCCCACGCGCCGGTCGACAGAGAATCATCGTTGATGATTGACCACGCGGACACATCGCCTTCGATCTCGTCGCGCAGAACAATCTCGGTGCCGTCTCCGACAGTCGCCTCGTGCCAACCGCTCGGCGGGTCGCTGTAGGCGCCGCCCTTCTCCAGCCGGCCCCGCAGTCGGAATTCAATCGACTGCGCACACTGGGCTGCGGGAAGTGTTGCTTCGTAGAGATTGGTGCCAACAGACACGAGGTCTTCCTCGATCTCCTTACCGCCATCAACGCGGTGAATAATGCTTGCAGAGTTCTCCTGAGGTGTGCCCCCACCGACAGCCGTCAACTGCACGCGGAATGTGTATGTCTGCCCAACCGGCACGAAGCCGGGGAGGCCGTCTGGGTAGGAGAAGATGAGCCCGACAGGCGCGTCTTGAATCCATATCTCCGTTCCGCCGCACCGTCCCATGACAATGTCGAGCCACCCATCGCCGTTCAGGTCGAAGACGGCGGCGTCGTGAACGCCGAGCAGCATGCTGCTCGGAATCCCGACCGACTCCTCGTTGAAGGTGACATTCGGCGCGTTTCCGAGGTTTCGGTAGATGTGCGTCGTGCGAGAACACCCGCTGATGTCGACATCCACATCTGTAATGATGACATCCTGATGGCCATCGTTGTTGAGGTCAGCGATGATGCTGTTGCCCCCGAATCCGCCGCTGTTCTCAAATGTATAGACCGAGAAGTTCGCCATCCCATCGCCACCGTTTCCAGTGTTGAGGTAGTAGGTGTCCGACCCATCATCAGTTACAACCATGTCCAGCCGGCCATCACCGTTGAGATCGCCGCAGTTGACGAAGTAGGGTGCAGCGGTGTCGATGATGTCGTAACCGTTGAAGTGGCCCTCGTTGGCGGGGTTGTTGTAGGTAATCGCGATATGCTGTGGTGGGTTGAGTGATGTCTGCTTCACCACATCGTTCACACCGTCGTTGTTCATGTCCACAATGACACTCGCTGCACCAAACGCGGAAAGCAACATCTCGCTGTCCATTCGGCTGTTGCTCTCATCGGTGAAATACCCGTTGCCGTCGTTGATGAGCAGTCGGTTGTTGTAATCATGGACCTGTGTTGGGCCGCTATCGTAGTCGCCAAAATACAGGTCAGGAATGCCGTTGCCGGTCAGATCGCCCGCGGCGACCGAGCAAAACCTCGGGCTTGCCTCACCGTGCATCCTCGGGATGCGATCCTTCTCGTAGCGAAATCCCTGCCAAACGCCGTCGGTTTCACCAAGGTTGACATAAATACGCGGATGGGAAACATACTCCGGCTCGTAGTCCATCAGCGTGGTCGCAGTCACCATGTCGAGCCAGCCGTCATTGGTCAGATCGACCAGCAGGACATCGCGATCGTTGATCGCCGTGAGAAATCCCTGATCGCCAGTCGCATCTGATGCGCTGGCGTACTGTGCGGTGCGGTCCACAAGCACGCCACCTTCGTTCATGAAGAGAACGTTTGGTTCGCGGCCGGTCGTCGTAAACGGCTCTTTCCGCACGCACACAAGGTCGATGTCGCCATCCTGATCCACATCACCCCACGCGTAATCCTTTTCCTGATCATCGTTCGCGCCGAGATCACCATCGGCAACCAGTCGCGTTGCGGTCTGGTCGGTAAAGGATGCGAAACCGCCAGCGAAGGCCGAGGCGGCCGGAAGGCTGACGGCAAGTGCGGCGAGTAAACGCTTGGTCATGGGCATGGGCCCCAGTGCTGGATGAGGGTGAGGAGATCGGTCACATCAACAAGGCCGTTGCCGTCGACATCCGCCGGGCAGCCATCACAGGAGCCCCAGTCGGCAATGACGGCAAGCACATCAGTGATATCGACGATGTTGTCGCCGGTCACATCACCCATGCAGGTGTCACACTCATCCGGGATTCCATTGTTGTCGTCATCAACAGCATCGCCGAGAAGAATCTCGCGAAGATCCTCGATGCCATTCTCGTTGCAGTCGGCAGCAGTGGCATCGAGTGCGGCAAGAAAGAACTCGAAGTCAGCCATGTCGACCTGTCCGTTCTGGTCGACATCGTGGACTGCGCATGGATCGTCTGGTGTAGTGGCCGCGTCGTAGCATCCACGGAATCCGGTCGTATCGCTGTATCCGTGGAAGTCGTCGACCCGCACATTGCCATCACCGTCACCGTCGAATTCAACTTGGCCCAGCGAGTCGAGGAACGCAATCAACTGATCCTGATCGTTTGCCGAGAGCGCCGTAAACGCATCGGAGGCCGGCACGCCTTGTGATCCGAATGCGCCGTGCTCGGCAATGGCATCCCGAATTCGATCCTCAAACGATCCCTCCAGAAACCGACCGTCGTGCCAGAGTGGCGAGCGGTAGCGAAGGCCCCAGAGTGGCGGCGTCTTCAGTTCGCGAACGCCGCCAGCACCCTGTTCGATGCCATCTGCCGCCGCGCCCATGTCGTGCAGCAGAAAGTCGCCGTACGGCCTGATCGCAACATTCCTGATCGCATCTTCAAGTGCGGGGTCGTCGCGTGTTGTGAACGCGGGGGTGTGGCAAACACCACATCCGACCGAGTCGAAGATGCCTTCTCCCGACATGCCGCTGCGCGGCGTTTGCGGTGGTGGGGCGAGGAATCGCTGGAAATCGGTTACGCGGTCGATGAACTCGACGCCTTCCGCGTCCGGTGCATCCTCCGGGTCTGCGACCGTGTCCCACTCATCAAGCAGGTCCTCGTCGCCATTAGGGGCGTTGTCGAACGAGAGGAAGCGGTTGCTGAGACCCATTTCGTTCTGGGCGGCATCCGCCGAGAATGTCAACACAGTGGCGACCTGCGCTTTCCAGCCGAAGCGGCCAACCTTGAGCGGTCCCTTCGGATCCTCAAAAGACGAGACCATGTGGGCTTCGCCACGCTGGGCCTCGGGCTGCGCGTCGCGATTGGCGAGCAGGTCATCGTCGCTGATCGCCTCGACCAGCCCGTAGGCCAGTGCGCCGTTGGTGACCCTGAACGACTCGACATCGGCGATGTCTGGAACGACTTCAAGTACGGCATCATCAATGGCCTGTGCCTGAAGCAGTGATCCGCCGAGATCGGCCAGCGGATCAAAGCCGCCCTTCTTCGTCATCATGCCGAAGCGTGTGACTGTCTGGACACCGGGGCCGCCGACAGGGTTGTTGTGGCAACTTCCGCAGCTGGTCTGGTTGAAGATCGGTCCGAGGCCTTCTTCGATCGTGAAGTCCCTCTCGAACGCCACCTGACCCTTTGTGAATCGATCCAGTTGATCAGCATCGAGTGCCGGTAGTGCATCGCCCGGACGGGGTTGAAGATCGACCGCCAGGGCCGGCAATGCAGTTAGAGAACACGCGATACCGGTGATGAGTGCAGTCGTTCGAATTGCTACGCTCAACCCCCTCATCTCTGTCTTTGTCATGGCCAGAGGCCTCCTCATATCCTCACTTCACGATACGCTGCAACAGGGCAACCTGATGCAACGGGATCATCCCATCCTACTGGTACGCGTGCCTCCGGCCACACGCACGCCCTTCGTTTTACTTCTGATCGCCCTTCTTGGGGCCTGCAGTCCCGATCAGGAGGTAATAACGCCCCCACTCGAGGCAACGCTTTCCACCCATTTTTCGCTGATTCAGGAGGGGCGAACTGGTGCCGCCCGGGTGCGGATCCGCCGAGGGATGGACAAGACCGGCTGGACGGCCCAGGGGCTCTTTCTCATGGGGCTCAGTTACCACCATGATCATCGGTACGCAAAGGCGGCGGAGTGGTTTGAACGATCAATCGCGGACGACGATATCTATCCGCCGTCACAGTATTTTCTCGGTTGGGCGAGGTTCTACCTCGGTCAGCCGGAGGCTGCCGCCGCGGCCTTCCGATCACACCTTGCGATGGCCCCTCGGGAAGGTGATTCCCACTTTGCTCTCGGACTCATCGCGATGGAGCGCGGCGATCTTGTTGGGGCCGAGCGACGGTTCACGAAAGCGATTGATCTCCAACAGGATGATGACCCGGGCCGCGCGAAGGCTCTTGCCCGCCTCGGCGATGTCATGGCGGCGCAAGGACGCTGGAAGAAAGCAGAGGATCTGCTGCGGCAGAGCGTCGAACTCAATGGCGATCTGTACGAGGCGTGGTATCGCCGGGCGGCGGCACTTCGGCGGCTCGGGCGAGACGATGATGCGAACGAAGCCCTGGAGTCGTTCGATCGCGCTCGCGCCCGCGTCCGTCCGGATCTGGGGTTTCCGGAATGAAACACCTTGTGGCGTGTCTCTGTGTGCTGGTCGTCGGCTGTGGCAATGACTCTGCGCCCCGGCAGATTACGCTGGAGGATGTCACTGCCGAAAGCGGGGTGTCCGTGTCCACAACCTGCGGCAACGAAGCGCCCACACAACTCCTGGAAGTCAACGGCAGCGGGCTCGGCTTGCTTGATGCAGACGGGGATGGTGATCTCGACCTCTTTGTCGCCAACGGCGCAACGATGCAGGATCCCAACAACGGGCCTGGTTGGAAACTGTTTCGAAACGAGAGCGATGGGCAGGCAATCCGATTCTCCGACATGACCGAGTCTGCCGGCGTCGGTCTGCGGCGGTGGGGACACGCCGTTGCGGTTGGCGATGCAAATGGCGATGGACATGACGACCTGTATGTCACGTGTGTCGGCCCCAATGTTCTGCTGGTTGCCAGGGGCGATGGTGGTTTCGATGACCACACGAGCACCGCTGGCCTCGGAGACGATCGCTGGGGAACTGCAGGTCGTTTTGCTGATCTTGATCGTGATGGGGATCTCGATCTCGTCGTGGCGAACTATGTCGAATTCGATTCGTCATCGCCACCACCCACCGCCCGCTACAAGGATCAGCCCGTCTACGGAGGGCCGCACGGCATGGTTGGGCAGGCCGATGCGGTGTTCGAACACCTTGACGATCACACCTACCGCGATGTGACCACCGACTGGGGGTTTGGTGTACCTCCATCACACGGGTTGAATGCGGCTGTTCTCGACTTCACTGGAGATGGTGCTCCAGATGTTCTGATCGGTAACGATTCCATGCCCAATGAGCTTTTCGTGAACGACGGTGGTTCTCCCCCAACATTCACCCCCCGCGGCATGTACAGCGGCATCGCCGGTGCCGGCGATGGTTCCATGCAGGCGACCATGGGAATCGCCATCGCTGATCTCAACGGCGACGCTTTGCCGGACGTGTTCACGACCAACTTTGCCTCCGACACCAACACGCTGCACATCAACAGCCAGGGCGAGTTCTTTGATGACCGCACACAGGCGTGGGGTTTCGGGCTCCCGAGCCGGCCGCTACTTGGCTGGTCTTGCGGTTTCTTCGACATGGATCACGATGGCGACGAGGATCTCGTTGCGGTCAACGGTCATGTGTACGCGAAAGCAACGCTGGATTCCATGGACAGCACATGGGAACAGCCCTTGTTGGTGATGGCCCGAGAAGGAAATCGATTCCTTCGAACGACTGGTGAACCTGCCGATGACCTCCATGTAGATCGCGCAGCAGTGTTTGCCGATCTCGATGGAGATACGGACATCGATATCGTTGTCAGCGAGCGGTCTGGCCCGGTGCGGATTCTCCATAACCTCTCCATTGAGCGTGGAGCCACCCGGGGCATCGTTGTCACGCTCCTGCAACCCGGAGCAAACAGGCGAGGGTTGGGGGCGATCATTCGGCTGGTACAAGGGGGCCGCGTCATTGCAACAAGATGGATGCACGACGGGCTGGGGTTTCAATCCTCGACGGCGCCGTTTGCGCACTTCGGCAGGGTTCCAAGGGGAAGCGTGTTGGAGGTCGTCTGGCCTGATGGCGAAACGCAGCGCGTTTCGCCCAGGCTGGGGCACCAGATCATCGAACGGTCAAACGGTTCCGAAGATTCGATCCCCGGCATCGCCAAGTCCGGGAATGATGTAGCCCCGCTCGTCAAGCCCGCCGTCAAGTGACGCTGCGTAGATCAACATGCCTGGATGATCCTGTTGCATTCGCCTGACACCTTCCGGTGCTGCGACAAGGCAGGCCATCTGCAGATCATCACACCCGTGTTCCCGAAGGATGGTGGCGGCGTGGGATGCCGAACCGCCGGTGGCTAGCATGGGGTCGATCAGCAGCACGGGACCACTCCCAATGTCTTGGGGCAACTTGCAGTAGTACTGCACCGGCTTCAGTGAGGATTCGTCGCGATATACGCCGACGTGGCCGACCCTCGCCTCTGGAATCATGGCGAGAATTCCGTCGGTCATGCCGATGCCCGCACGAAGCACCGGCACAAGCGTGACCGGGTGAGAGAGTTGCCGGCCGTTGGTTCGACCCATCGGCGTCTCTACGACAACGTCCGTCGTTTCGAAGGTCCTTGAAATCTGAAAGAACATCAAACCGGCGATCTCATTCAACAGTCGTCGGAACTGTGCGTGTTTCGTCTCCCTGTCCCTGATTCGACTCAACTTGTCCTGAATGACCGGGTGTTGGTAGACCCAGAGGTTTGGATGTTCAGAGGATTGGACCGGCATGACGATCTAAGATACTGACATGCGATGGACACCGTTTCTTCTTCTTGGACTCTTGGGATGTGATGCTGGATTCCAGGCTATTGACGCGAGAGTAGACTCGCTCATGGCGGAGGCAAGCGGTGGGCTCGGATCCGAGGCAACGCCTCCGACGCCGCAGCCGTGGGCAGAGGTTGAGACATCGCCGGATGCGATGATCAACCCCCGGCCGTTCACGGTCAACCCGCCCTCCGAGTCGCTGGTCCTCACGCCCGCACCCCCGCAGGATGGCGAGGCGATTGCGGATGCCCTCAGCGAGGCAGCCTCCATGCTGGAAACCGAGGCGGAACCCTTGACGATGGATCAGGCCGTGCGGTGGGCAGCGGAGCATTCGCGCGAGTACCAATTCGCCAGATATGACTACCTGTCAACCAGTCTTACCTTGCTCAGCGAACTGCACCTCTGGGGTCCGCGATTCTCCAACAAGATCAGCAGCACGCTCGACGCGGCGGGAACCAGTGGCGCATACGACACGGCCCTGTCGGTCATCAACGACTTCTCGGTCACCCACCGACTTCCTCAGGGCGGAGAGGTGTCTGCGAGCATCCTGACATCCGTGACCAGTGACATTCACACCGCGGTGACGTCCAGCGACGCGCAGAGTTCCACCATGGAGGTAGCCGCAAGTGTTCCGCTGCTTGCAGGCGCCGGTATCGTTGCCCGTGAAGCTCTCATTCAGGACCAACGAAACCTCGTCTACGCTGCCCGCAACTTCGAGCGGTTCAGGCGGACTTTCTTTCGAAGCCTCGTTGGTGACTATCTGGATCTTGTTGTACAGCGGCAGGCGCTCGGCAATGCTGAGCGGGGTGTGGAGTCGCTTCGGCAACTCGCCCGGCGGCAACAAGCGTTGTATGACGCCGGCCGCGCGCGCCTGTACGCGGCGGCTGATGCCGAGAACCAGGCGCTGGCATCCATTGCGAGGCTCAGTCAGTCATGGGAGCGATACAGACTTGCGCTGGACCGCTTCAAGGTGCGAACCGGGTGGCCTATCGATTCTGCGATCCGCATAGAACCTGCATCGCTTGATCTGGTACCACCGGACGTTGACTCTAGACAGGCCGTGGTCGAATCTCTTTTGTATCGGCTCGATCTTCAGAACACCCGAGATTCCGTGGAGGACGCTGAACGCGCTGTGGAGAACGCCAGAAACGGGCTTCTTCCAGACTTGGATCTCACGGCGAGCGTGTCGGTGCCGACCAAGTCGGATCGCGTGGCGGACTTCAACGCAGGTGATGCGGATTTCGAGGTTGGTGCGGTATTGGAACTTCCACTTGATCGAAAGACACAGCGACTCGCGGTGCGGCAGTCGCAAATCACACTGGAGCGGGCGCGTCGCAACGAACGGGTAGCCCGCGACACTGTTGCGGTTGATGTCCGATCGGCGCTGCGGGACATTGAGGTGTTTCAGTTTTCTCTCGATCTCCAGGAACGCAATGTCGAGATCGCTCGGCTCGGACTCGATTCGATCAACGCTGATCCCGACCGGGTTTCGGTGCTCGACCAGACCCGCGCAATCTCAGAACTTCAGGATGCGCGTGATGCACGCGACGCTGCAAAGAGAGACCTCGATCTCGCGATTCTGGACTACCTTCTTCAGGCAGGGCAACTTCGAATCACGCCAGACGGCACCATGATCCCCATACGAGGAGTTGTCGTACCGTAGAACCTGTTTTCGCGGATACAATCAACACAGATGCGACGCGGAATGTCCAGTACAGTCATTGCAGCAGCCATCGGCATGGGTGTCGTGGTCATTGCGATTTTTGCCCTCACCGGCGGGGGTGGTGGGAGCAGTGCTGTTTCCGCGGAAGCACAGGTCGTAGAGCGGGGGGGCTTCGACATCACCGTCCCAACCTCCGGCCAACTCGCAGCACTCATGCAGATCGATATTCGCAATGAGTTGGAGAACAACGCGGTCATTACTGAACTGATCGACGAAGGGTCGCTCGTGGCAAAGGGTGATGTTCTCCTTCGATTGAATGACGAGGAGATTCGCAACTCCATCCGTGATGCAGAGGATGCCGTCACCGCAGCCAACAATGATCTGGAGACAGCGACAGCGAGTCTCGCCATTGCGAAGAAGCGGCGCGACTCTGAACTCGCAGCCAAACAACTAGCCATCGATCTGGCCGACCTCTCGCTGCAGGCGTGGCGTGAAGGAGAGGTTGTTGCCAGGCGGCAGCAATTGGATTTGGCGGCGACAACCGCCCAGAAGAACTACGACCGACTCAAGGAGAAGTATGAATCATCGCTGCGGCTCTACGAGCAGAAGTTCATCAGCAAGGATGAACTTGACCGTGATGAGATCGACCTCCTCAACGCCGAAGCCGCGATGAAGCGGGCGAGTCTGGATGTGGAGGTCTACGAGAACTACACATTCAAGCAACAGAAGCAGGTCAAAGAGTCAAACCTTCAGCAGGCTGGTGATGAGATGGACCGCTCAACCGATCGCCTGAAGTCTGAACTCAGGAGTGTCGAGGCGAACAAGTCCGCAAAGGAGAAGCGACTCGACAACAACCGTGAACGGTTGGACAAACTCCAGCGGCAGTTGGACATGTGCGTCGTCCTTGCCCCAGCACCGGGCATGGTCGTCTATGCCACCAGCATCGGCGACCGGCGTGAGTGGGACGAACAGTTGAAGGTCGGCCGCAGTCTGCACCGCAACGAAAAGGTCATGGTGATTCCGGACACCTCTCAAATGGTGGCGGAGGTCAAGGTGAACGAGGCCCTCAGTGGCCTTATCGAGCCCGGGCAATTGGCTCGAATTACCTGTGATGCCCTGCCGGACGCGTCGCTCTCCGGTGAAGTTATTGGAATCGGTGTCCTGGCTGAGGGTGGGGGTTGGCGTGACCCCAACCGGCGCGACTACACCGTGCGGATTCGGGTGGACAACCCCGAGGCACTTCCACTGAAGCCTTCCATGCGGTGTTCCGCAGAGATTCTCGTGGGGAGAGTGGATGATGTCCTGGTTGTTCCGGTTCATGCCATTCATCGTGACGGATCCACTGCGTGGGTATGGAAACAGGATGGTGGCGGGTTTTCCCAGCAGCCGGTGAAGGTTGGAAGATTCAGTGAATCGTTTGTGTCCATTTACTCCGGGTTGGTGGAGGGTGATGAAATTCTGCTGCAGGATCCGCCACCCGGGTCGATCGTCTCCCGCCTGGACACGGAAGGATGATTACTTACGGAAGGGTCGTTGTGGGAGTGACCGGCGCATCCGGCGCTCCGTATGCTGCGCGGCTCATCCGACTTCTTGTGGATGCGGATATGGAGGTTCACCTTGCCGTCACGCCACTGGGGCGTCGATTGTTCAACGACGAAATGGACATCAGCGCGATTGATGCAGAGAGCCTTGGTGTATCCCATCGCGCAGCTCGCCTGATCGTACATCGCGAAAACGACCTTGGAGCAACCATCGCAACCGGATCACTCCTGCATGACGGCATGGTGATTGTCCCCTGCAGCAGCAATACGCTCGGCGCGATCGCTGGTGGTACGACAACAACGCTTGTTCAGCGGGCGGCCGCCGTTGCGCTGAAGGAGCGGCGACGGCTCATCCTTGCCCACCGCGAGAGCCCGCTGAGCCCCATCGACATCATGAACATGGATCGCCTTGCACGAGCTGGCGCAGTCATCGCTCCACTTTCGCCGGGGTTCTACATGCGACCCGAGTCGCTGGGTGACATTGTGGATTTCATGGTTGGCAAACTTGCGGATCTGCTGGGCGTCCCTCACACCCTGAAAACGCGGTGGAAAACCGCTCCGGTAGAGGGTGATACACTCCCCGCATGAGCCGCACCATCCTTCTGTCGTGCCTGCTCGCAGCGGGCTGTTCACCAGTCGCAACATACCCATCCGTTGAGACCAACACCGCGAAGGCATTCGCCAACGCGGCGCACGAGCCAACGCCAACGGTCATTGTGAAGACACTGGAATTTGCGCATGACCGATGGGGTGGCACGGAGGAGATTGTTTTCAATCTTCCCGAAGGTGTGTCGAGTGGTGTCTATGACATCGTTGCGGCACGAATGGATGGAAGCAGGCCGATGGCGTCCGAGGACGAACCAGCTTTTCACATTACCGAACTCCGCATTCGTGGGTTGACCGCTCAGGCCGACATCATCTTTCCTTCCACCGCGAATGGGCTTGCGCGGGCAACCGTGTACCTGGAGACGACACTTGTGGATCCATGGCGGGTCAACCGAGAACGAGTATGGCTCATCCCGGTGGAATCAGCGCCGCCTCCGCATTGGACCAGCGTAGACATTCCGTGATGACCGAAAGAGCGTGGCTCGATGTCGCGATCGAAGAGGCTGAACTGTCTTGGCAGGAGGGGGGCATTCCCATCGGCTCAGCGCTTGTTGATCCCGGTGGAAACATCGTCGCCCGTGGCCGCAATGAGCGTGTCCAACGGGGCGATCCCACCGCGCACGCCGAGGTGTCTTGCATCCGCAACGCGGGTCGTCGCCGCGATTGGAACACATTGACACTGGTGTCGACGCTCAGTCCCTGCATCATGTGCACCGGAACAACCCTGCTTTTTCGCATTCCTCGCGTCATTATTGGGGAAAACAAGAGTTTTCTTGGCGCAGAGTCCCTGATGTGTTCGAATGGTGTCGAAGTCATCGTGCACGATGATGCACGCTGCAAGTCACTCATGGAGCGACTGCAGCGGGAGAAACCCGATCTCTGGGCCGAAGACATCGGCCAGTAGAGATCACCAAGAGGAAGGAGTCGCAGACATGAAGCGACCCATCACCCAGCGGCGACTGCGTCTCAACAGACCGTCCACAACCACCCGTGCCCCTCTTCGCGTACTGCGTCCGTCGTCCACACGACCGGGTGCCTGCCGTCCCGCATCGGCCAATCGCTAGAAGGTTGACCAGGAACATTGTTGCCCTGATGGGGCGTTCCTGACACGCCCGATTTTTCGCTGCGCGGCTGCGGACCCAAGGGTCAAACCCCAAGTGTGGCCCCGGACGTGACCCCTGGTGCGGTGGTGGTGAAGAAGGGATGGAACAGCGGGGTGTGCGTTGTCAATCCCGATATATGGGCCGGTCGGCGATCTTGATGTTCCAGATTGCCTGGACTTCATCTGGTCCCAGTTGATCGACACCGAGACAACGATCGATCAAAGACTGCGGATTGTCCATGGCAATCTCGCCGTGCATACGAAACTTGGCCGCCAGGATGTCATCCAGATCGGCTGTCGTGTTGCGAGCATGACCGGATGGGTACATGACGAAACCGCTGTCAAGCGAAGATCCATCTTCCCGCCGAATGACCATCGATGTCGGAATGCCATCCGGGTAGTTCCGGTCATACTCGGGGCCACCGTGTTCAAAGTCGATCGTGTCCATCAACGCTCGAGTCGTCGCATTCGACACTGCATCGGCATCAAAGTCATAAGGCGTCAACATCAGCCGCTTCCACGCCTGATCGTTCGACCCCTCCAGGAAACCGGTGCCGCCCGTCGCAGCCAACTCCTGCGATTTGCGAAGCATGGTTGCCACGATGTACACCATGGAGTGATCCGCGGATTGCCTGGTTTTCGGATCCCGCTTGGCCGGATCACCAATGATGCCGAACGCTGGCTCATAGGCAGTGATCCGGATCGAGGAAATGCTGTGTGGGTTGGTCGCCAGTGACGGATCCTGCTGCAGGAGGTTGATGAGCCCCTGCAACGCACCAGCCGACTGGTGCTCATACAGACCGATCTTGAAGTGCATCCCCATGACCGCAAAGTCTTCACCAGAATGTGAAAGCACGAGATCAAACGGCGCGTCACCGTCCGTCGGTTCGAAGAAGCGGAAGATCGCCTCGGGGTTGCGAAAGATGTCGCCCGGCCCACGGAACCCCCGCATGGATCGTTGCATGGACGCGATGGCGGCCTCGGTGCTGATTGCTGCAGAGGAGCCCTTGGAGTCCGACAATTGCTTGCCTGCGCGGATCGCCCGCCATGGCACATGGTGCGCGACCACCATGCCGATGGCCGACTCAATCTGCTCCGGTGTCGCGCCGCACATGCTGCCATACACAGCTGCCGACGCAATCGCCCCGTGTACCACATGGTCGATCTTGTAGGACTTGAGGCTGAATACCTCCGCAAGTCGCCCGCGGATCTCGTCCAGCAAAATCATGCCTCGCAGCGCGGCAGCGCCGTCAAGCCCCATCACCTGGGCCGCGGCCACAGGTACTGCATAGAAATCATTGTGTCCGAACTCACCGGCAATGTTGCCCAGCGCAGGATTGAAACCAAAGTTTGTTCCATTTGAATCCCACTCGCGAACGGCCGCGCAGTTGGCAAGAATCGCCTTCTCGGGCCTGACCAACATGTCATGTCCAAAGACCGTCGCGCCTGGCTCTGCTGGAAAGTCCATTGCCTCTTGGCGAAGCACGGTTGGCGCATTGGTCTTGACAGCGATCGCGGAAAGCCCACACAAAACGGCATCCGCGAAGAATCGTCTCGTTCGGTCATGAACCACGGATGACGGACTGCCCAGCCCATCCCGCATGAACTCCACAGCGAAGGAACCAATTGCAAGCGCCTGGTTGTCACTCCCATGCAGCGTTGTCGTTGATGCCGTTGTTGTGATCATGTGATGTGTGCAAGAACAGCGTCAACCTGATCGGTTGATCCGAGAACAACGCCTGTTCTCTGGTGCATACCCTGCGGCTGCGTGTCAAGAATCCTGTCCCTGTGGGCGCAAGCCTTGCCGCCAGCCTGTTCGATGATCATGGCCATCGGGTTCGCTTCGTACATGAGCCGGAGTTTGCCTTCTGGACGATCATGGGTTGGCGGGTACAGAAACACACCGCCCTTGAGAAGCGTTCGGTGAACATCCGCCACCATGGATCCGATGTATCGGCTTGAGTAGTCGTTCCGGTGTGCCCACTTTGCAAACGCCTGATACTCGTCGCTGAATCGCTCTGTGTAGGCCTCGTTCATCGAGTAGGTGCGGTTCCCCTCTGGAACCCGTAGGTTCTCCGCCACCAATACGAAGGACCCGATCGATTGATCCAGCACGAACATGTCGACACCATGTCCCGTGGTCAACACAAGCACGATGGACGACCCATACAACACATACCCTGCGGCTGCCTGGGCTGCCCCCGGTTGAAGCATGCCTTCCTCTGGCGGCGCGTCCTCCGGCAACCGCAACACGCTGAAGATGGTCCCCACGCCAACAGAGACATCAATATTGGACGATCCGTCGAGCGGGTCGAAGAGGACGGCATACCGTCCGCCGTCTGCATGTGATCGAAGGATGGTGGGCCGTTCGTCTTCCTCGCTGCCCAGCACACCGACATCTCGCCGATCACCCAGACACCGCATGATGATCTCGTTGGCGATCACATCCAGTTTCTGCTGCATCTCCCCCTGCACGTTTTCAGCGCCGACTTCACCGACGACATCCTCGATCCGCGCCGCTCGCACCTTGTTGCCAATGGCCTTGGTGGCGAGCGAAATCGCCGAGAGGATCCAACTGAATTCTCCGGTTGCGTCAGGGTGTTTCTGTTCCTCTGCGAGGATGTGGCTTTGCAGGCTCGTGAGGTTGTCGCTGGTCCACTTCGTATCCATGGTTGGATGGCCTTGGTAGGATGCGCGGCCAAGCCCGGGGGTGCCGGGAAGCCTGATTGTACCCGACCAGCCAACGGAGCCCCATCATGAACAGATCGGTCATCATTGCCGCCCGCCGCACACCAGTCGGCCGTTTTCTCGGTGGGTTGAGCCGTGTTCCAGCACCACAACTCGGCGCCATTGCAGTTGAAGCCGTTCTTACCGACGCGGGCGTAGACACCGCCGACGAATGTGTCATGGGGTGCGTGTTGCAGGCCGGACTCGGCCAAAACCCGGCGCGGCAGGCGGCTTTGGGGGGCGGATTGTCCGATGGAATCTCGGCAGTAACCATCAACAAGGTCTGTGGCAGCGGACTGGAGGCGGCCATGCAGGCTGATCGATCCATCCGAGCAGGCGACAACACGCTTGTGGTTGCAGGTGGCATGGAAAACATGTCCGCATCGCCGCATCTGGCTCATATCCGCAGCGGCATCAAGTTCGGGCCGGGAGAGTTGATTGACCACATGCAACACGATGGACTGACCTGTCCGTTTGAGTCGTGGGGCATGGGTAACGCCGCAGAGTGGACAGCGGACACCTACAGCATCAGCCGCGAAGACCAGGACGCCTTTGCCGCCCGATCACACCAACGAGCAGCGACCGCAACCGCCGAAGGGTGGTTCTCGGAGGAAATCATCCCTCTGGATGCCGCTGCCGTGAAACAGAAGGCGGATGTCACGGAAGATGAAGGTGTACGAGCGGACTCTACCGCAGCGAGTCTTGGTCGACTTCGACCAGCGTTCTCCAAGGAAGGGTCGGTAACAGCCGGCAACGCGTCACAGATTTCTGATGGTGGTGCGACCGTGGTCATTGCCTCTGAAACTCGCGCAGCCGAAATCGGTAGTGAACCCCTGGCCACCATTGTTGACTGTCACACCCAAGGCGTTGCGCCAAAGGAAATTTTCACTGCCCCCGGCCTCGGGATCGCAACGCTCCTGGATCGCAACGGTCTCACGGTCAGTGACATCGACCTGTTCGAGATCAACGAGGCGTTTGCGGTACAAGCGATTCAGAACATCAAACACCTGGGGATCGACGAGTCACGGTGCAATGTTTGTGGCGGCGGCATCGCGATCGGCCACCCCATCGGCGCATCTGGGGCACGGGTACTCGTCACACTGCTGCACCAGATGAAGAGGCTGGATGCCAAGCGTGGTGTCGTGAGCCTGTGCCTCGGTGGCGGCAACGCCGTATCGATGCTTGTTGAGCGGTGATGAGTACGGTCGCCGTGAGCTGCGGCGGAGCAACGCTTGTCAACCTGTGCCCGGAAAGACACTCTCCAACAACTCGATGATCCCCTTGCCCTGCGTCGCGATGGTCTCGTAAATAGGGCGACCGTCGGCGATGTCGGTCAGTGACCGTACAAGAATGTTCTCCCCTTCGAAGTCCGCCTTGTTCACAACAAACTCGTCGGCAATCTCCAAAATGCCGGCCTTGTCCATCTGCACAGCATCACCCATGCCCGGGACAAGAACAACAAGAGTCCGATCCACCATGTCGCGAATCGCTACATCGTTCTGGCCTGCGCCGACAGTTTCCACAACGACCTGATCAAACCCGGCGCCGCCCAGGAGATCCAATATGTCCGGCAGCGTTTCATAGTCCTCGCCGACCCTTGCGAGGCTGCGGTAGAAGACTTGTTCGTCAACAGTGTTGAAATCAACCCGCAGCCTGTCGCCGAGAAGCGCGCCTCCGCTAATGGAACTCATTGGATCAAAGGCGATGATGGCCATCTTGCCACCCCGCCGAACCACCTCTGTCGCCATGGACGCTGAGAGCGTCGACTTGCCGGCGCCGGGCGCGCCGGTCAATCCAATGACTGTTGCGGGCCTACGACGCGGCGCTTTCACGACCACACCTGCTTCGATGAGGCTGATGTTGCGGGCGAGCACTGCCGCCTGATTGTCACTCTCGAGTGGCACCTGAGGAATCGTCGCCGCTCGCACCGCTTCCACGATGTCCAACATGCTCGTTCCAGTGTGGTACACACCCCGAACCCCGGCATCCAGCATCGCCTGCACGTCCTCCTTGGGAATGATTCCACCGAGATCCACCGGTAGGTCGAGCCGACCAACGGCCTCCATCTCTGCCATGAGACGCGGCACGAGGACAAGATGTGAGTTGCTCATCATGGAGCACGCCACCAGATCCGCGTCCTCATCCCTCGCCGAAATCGCCAGGCTTCTTGGCGTCTGCCACAATCCCGAGTAGATCACATGAATCCCGCTGTCGCGGAGTGCCCGGGCGATCAACTTGACGCCGCGGTCGTGTCCATCAAGTCCCATCTTGCCGAGCAACACTCTTGGCCTGTGGGGCAGATCAACACAGCGGTCCATTTTTTCGAGTCGCTTCGTTGGTTCCGTCGTTGGCACAGGCATGGAAGGGGCATCTTACGTGAGGAACCGCTCCATCGCGGCGACAAGGCCTTTGTAGACCGCCTCAAAGGCCGCCTCTGGATCGGGTTGGGTTGGTGGGTCTGGAAACCCCCAATGTTCCCGGGACACACCTGCCAGCGGCGAAGGGCACGGCTCCGACGCCGCCGAGTCACAGAGCGTCACGACAAGATCCACATCATGGTCCACGATCTCATCAACCGACTTTGAAGAGAGACTGTCCGTGGGAAGTCCGTGCCGACGGAGCGTCTCCAGAGCAAGGGGGTGCGGCGACGCCTTGGGGTCGGAGCCCGCGGATATCGCTTCAATGCGGCTTGCATACAGGTGGTTGGCGATCGACTCAGCCATGATGCTCCGCGCACTGTTGCCGGTGCACAGGAACAGAATCCGAATCGGTTCAGCCATGTCGTTATCGTACCGCTCACGATGTCCCACGAAGTATCTGCCATCATTGGAGAGGCTGTTGTGGCCGCCATGGTTTCCGTGCTCGGCCCGGACTACACCAGCGCCGACCCCGTCATCCGCCGATCCACAAACCCCGAACACGGTGACTTTCAGGCGAACTGCGCCATGGCAATCGGCAAACGCATCGGCCAGAACCCCCGCGAACTTGCTGAGTCCATCGTCGAGGCAATTGAACTCGATGAGATTGCCGACTCCATGAGCGTCGCCGGACCCGGGTTTATCAACATTCGCCTCCGCAACGGTGCGATTGCTTCCATGCTTGAGAACATGGACAGTGATGGACTCGGTGTCGAGCCGGACCCTGACACCCACCCCGTCGTGATTGATCTGTGCGGTGTCAATGTCGCCAAGCAACTGCATGTTGGACACCTTCGATCAACGATCATCGGCGATGCACTCGCCCGCATTCTGGAGCGACTTGGGCGTGTCGTGCACCGCGAGAATCACCTGGGCGACTGGGGGCTTCCGATCGCGATGGTCCTTCACCAGTTGATGGAAGCCGGTGTTGACCTTGGTTCGCTTGACCTGGAACATCTCAATGTCGCATATCGGGACGCGCAACTCTCGGCCAAGGGTGATGTGCGCGGCCTGGAGACAGCGTGTCGAATTGGGGCGGGCCCACATCGCATTGCTGAACTTGAGGATCAGCAGGAGAGTGCCGCTCGCGCGCAGGAAGCAGCTCGGCAGACGCTCGTATCTCTTCAACAGGGAGACGAATCACTTGTCGCAGCGTGGCAGAAAATGATCGACTGCACGATGCGCGCCGTACTGGCATCACTTGAACTCCTCAACGTCAAAGTAGACGCCCGCCACAACCGTGGTGAGTCGTCCTATCGAGACCACCTTGCACCAGTTGTGGAGGAGTTCATCACGGACTCGCTCGCCGAGGAGGATGAGGGGGCCCTGGTTGTCCGCTTCGCTGATCGGGATCGTCCACTCCTCATCCGAAAGTCGGATGGTGGATTCCTCTACGCCACAACAGACATCGCCGCTATTCGGTGCCGCGTCCGCGACATTGGTGCCGACCGCATCATCTATGTTGTGGATGCGCGCCAGCGCGATCACTTTCGAGATGTCTTTGACGCTGCAAGACTGATTGGGTGGGATCACACTCCGGATGGAACACTTGTGGAGTTCGTACACATCCCGTTTGGATCAGTTCTTGGGAAGGACAAGCGACCCCTCAAGACCCGCAGCGGCGAGAATGTCACACTTGCATCCCTGATCCACGAGGCTATCGATCGCGGCGTTCAGGAAGTCGAGAGCCGTGCCGAAAACCCAGGCGCACCAACCCATGGTCTTCCAGAGAGCCAATTACAAGCAATCGGTCGTCAAATCGGTATTGGCGCCATCAAGTATGCCGACCTTTCCAACGACCTTGTGCGTGACTATGTCTTCGACATGGACCGCATGATCGAATTCGAAGGTAGTACTGGGCCGTACATTCAATACGCCTGCGCCCGCATCGGGTCGATGCTTCGAAAGGCGGAGCGTGACTTCGCCAGCGCTCCGTTACAACTACAGCACGAAGCCGAGCGGTCACTGGCGCTCATGCTGCTCCAGTATGGACACACCGTACACGCCACCGCCTCGTCGCTCGAGCCGCACCGACTGTGCACATATCTGCACGATCTCGCTGAGTCGTTCAGTTCGTTCTATCAGGCCTGCCCCGTGCTCAAATCAGAGGACGGTGCAACACGGCGGTCAAGATTGCGTTTATCCATGCTCGCACGGCGAGTGCTTGTTGACGGACTGGAGACTCTTGGTATCGAAACGCCAGATCGCATGTAGAAAGTGGATTTCATGAGCAACCACCAAAACCGCTCCTGTCTCTGGACAATCGCACTAATCGCTGTCATCGGAAGCATCGTTGCCTCCGCGGTTCTGGTGGGCGAGAAACTTGGGTTCATTCCGACGCTTCCCGGGTGCGGGCCGGACAGTGGCTGTGCCAAGGTCACGAGTGGACCATGGGGAGCCATTCCGGGCCTCGCGTGGCCGGTGTCCTTCGTCGGCCTTGCGTGGTTTGCGGGCATGCTTGTTGGGTGGATTCGAAGCCGAAGACAGCCTTCTTCGCTGATCTGGTTCATTCGCCTCGGCATGCTTGGATCGCTGGGATTCGTCATCATCATGATCAGCACCGGGTCCTTCTGCCCATGGTGCGCCGCAACCCACGCCTTCAACCTCGTGTTCTGGGTTGTCGCTGAGGTCGTGCACCGCCAGGCTCAAGCAACAGAACTACCTGTGCACAGAGGTCCATCCCCTGTCGTTCTTGGTGGGGTGACGTTCGTTGTCATCACAATTGTGTTGGCGTTGCTCATGGGTGCCGCGACTGAGCGGAACAAGACCAAACTTGCACAGAACACGGCCGAGATCATCGCCGGAACAGGAGATTCGTCAACGAGCGCCCTTCTTGCTGCGCGGCACAGAAGGGGCCCGGCGGATGCGGCTGTTCAGGTTGTCATGTTTACCGACTATCAATGCCCGGACTGCCGCCGACTTGAGGCGCAACTGGACCGCATTCTTCAGCAGCGGGACGATGTGTCATTGTCGGTCAAGTACTTTCCGTTCTGCACCGATTGCAACAAGTATGTGGGCCGCACGATGCATCCAAATGCGTGCTGGGCGGCGAGGGCCGCGGAAGCGGCCGCGATTCTCGGTGGGGAAGAAGCGTTCTGGCGCATGCATCGGTGGTTGTTCGACAACAAAGGACAGTTCACCGACGCGTCTTTTCCCGCATCTCTTCGCGCACTCGGGTTCGACCCGGACAGATTCAAGCGGGTGATGGTCAGTGCAAACACAGCGGACCTTATTGGTCCTGATACGGACGATGCGAAGGCTCTGGGTATCTGGTTTACACCGATGATCTTCATCAACGGCGTCGAATACACCTGGTATCTCGGCTCGGATGCGTCACTCGCAGCAACGATCGAAAAGGTCGCAGCATCCACGGACAGGCGAGTTGCTGCGCCGCCGGATGCAGAGGGCAAACTCATCGCAGATTGGCGAGGCCAACCAGAAGAGGTGATTCCGGACAACGAGGCGTCGTCGTGGCTCGGAGAAGGATCTGTCGATGTCGTTGTCATTGGTGACTATCAGACCGTGCCTTCGAAGAAGCTGGATGTGGCAGTTCGTGAGTTGATCGACGAGGGCGCTGACATCAGATACACATGGCGACACTTCCCGGTAGACGCCGATTGCAACACCACCGTGTCGAAATACCCCAAGCAATACCTTGGTTCATGTCTGATGTCGCACGCGGTGGAAGCCACAAGCCGAGTCGGCAGCGACGATGCTCGGTGGAAGTTGCATGTATGGCTCATCGAAAACTCGCAAACAATATCGGCCGATATGCTCGCTGAGAAAGCAGCCGAACTCGGCGGCGTGGATGCCGCAGCCCTGCTCTCAGCGATGGACAATCCATCTGTGCGTGCCCGGGTGCAGCAGGACATCAGTCTGAAGAACCGTGTGTGGCGGCGAAGTGTGCCTGTTCTCCTCATTGCCGGCAAACACGCACCACGATGGTCAAATACTGGTGTCGAAGCCAAGGACATCATTCGACAGATGGTTGAAGAGGCGGCGGAATAATTATCGTCCTCCCCGGCAAGAGCGTTCCTGTCACCGAGATTGCACCGTTCTCAGCGACCGAAGTACAGATCGCGCCATCTATTGCTGTTACGAGTCGCTCTGTGTTGGCGGGCAGATTTATCCAAGGGTCTCTACTGCTGCGTGCAGCGCCTGTTGATTGAAGAAGTACGAGCGGTTTCCATTGATGCACGAGCGACTCGGCACTGGCACTCCACTGACCGTGATGTGGCATCTCAAGTACGTCGACAGGAAACCGCCACGTGCTCCGCAGGTGGTCGATGCCTGCTTCATCAAGATCACCGGTCAACATGATGGTTCGACCGTGAACTTGCATCGAGGTCACGACGGATGCCGCGTTACTGCTGGTCGTGGCAAGATCTCGCCGTGGTGCGATGATGGTGATCTTCACACATCCCATCCTCCAGGATCGCCCGGCAACGGCCTCGTTCACACCAACCCGGTTCGTCGCAGCTGCTGCAAGAACCAATGAGAGTGGGCCATCTCGGGTGGAACTGCTGGCCATCGCCTGTGGTGATACCAGTAGTTGTCCGACAGGGAACTGGTGCAGTACATCGACAAGTCCCGCGCAGTGGTCCAGGTCGGCGTGGGTAAGAAGAATTGCATCCAATCTCCGAACGCCGAGTTTCCGAAGTGCTGGAACCACAGTGTTCAACCCAACATCGAGGTTGGACTTCGACCCAGCATCAATCAAGAACGCCCTGTTCCCACTGCGAATGACGTGGCATGTTCCGTGACCTACAGCCAGTGTGTCCATTCGAAATCCTTCTTGGTCTGTATACAGGATGGGCATCAAGAGCGGGAGGATGACCAGTGGAAGACAACACCACATTCGAACACGATGGCGAAGGGCTAATCCCCACCACACAACCCAACCCATCGTTGGTAACCACCACCATGGAGGCGGTTCGATATTCGGAATGAAGCCCAGTGGGATTGTCGACCCAAACTCCGCCAACCCTCTCAGTGCTGTGGCTGTCGCGTTGACCGTTGCTCCAATGATCAGGGTGATTGTCTGGTCAATCCAACCGAACGTGATCTGTAGACAACCAAGACACAAGAGAACCGCCAACAGCGCCGTGGCCGGTACATTCAGCACAATGCCGATGGGCGCGAGGCTGCCAAATCGCTGAATAACCAACGGCGCTGCGACCATCCATGCTGTCAAACCAACAAGCCACATGCTCGCAAGCCCACGCATGAACATGGTCCATGGACCTGCAGCGTCGTCATCCGGCGCAAGCAATCGCCACCGCACGCGAGGGTAAAGTAAACACAGCCCAAGTACGACCGTGAAACTCAGTTGGAATCCGGCGGTTGAGGCGGCTGTACTGTCTGCAGCCAGAATTGCGATCGCCGCAAGCGACAAGAGCCCCATTCCGCTGACTCGTTGCCCAAGAATTCGGCCTGAACACAACAATGCCACGACAACACCCGCCCTGATGACCGGAATCCTCGGGACGACAATCCAAACCTGCGCCAGTACAACAACGAGCACCAACACCACTCTCGACCGAACACCTCGTAGGGTTGCCGTGGCAACAAGTCCAATGATGGATGCCACAATCGCAATATGCAGACCGCTGATGGCGAGAAGGTGGGCAAGACCTGATCGTCTGAATGATCTGGATACACCTATCCAATCGCCGTCGCGGTTTCCAAGAAAGACGGCGTGAATCAACGATACGTTCTGCTTGGCAACTCCGGCCAACAGGAGATTTGTAACGGCTGTCCGCGCCTCTTTGTGTAGCGAGATATGGGAAGATTCCACTCTTGTACACATGTCGGCCTTTGGAACAAACAAGGTCGTTTCGGCGCTCCTTTGAGTGTGATCACCCGGGTTGTCTCGCGGTCGAGATGAACGTAGCCACCCGGTACATGTCACAAGGTCGCCGGGAACGGCATTCACCACTCCATCAACCCGAACAGAAATGTCCATATCCCGCTCGGGGTTGACAGTCCTGATTGTGAACCGAGTGGACATTTCACGATAGTCGAACTGTTGCATGGCGCCGCGGGTTCGCTTGGCCCGCACAACGCTTCCGATCAGTCGCCCCTGAACCCGAACCAGGTCGCCCTCTTGTTGAATGAGCCAAGGAGATCGGGCTTCCTCCGGGTCGCCGACCGCAAGTCCACAGGTCGCCAGGGCAACCGCCGCCGCGGACGCAAGCAGCCTGTTTCGCTTCAGAATCAGGCTCATGATCGACGCAATTACGGCTCCAGCCCCAAGCCACGCCGCGGATTCCGGGGATAGTTCAGGAGAAGCTGCTGAACCCATACACGCAGCAAGAGCCAGCGTGGCCAAAGGTGGCCATTTCAACGGTGGTGGCAATATTCGCAACGGCCGCATACATCGATGAGCATCCGCCAGTCCCGGTCAATGCTCGAATGCAACTGCGGTAATTCGTTGTACGATCCTTCGTCGTGAAACACATTCTTGGACAGGATCATGCTCTCGCCACACTTCGGAAGGCGTTTGACTCCGGCCGGCGCCAACATGCGTGGATTTTTTCCGGTCCTCGCGGTATTGGAAAGTTCACGAGCGCTGCTGCACTTGGTGGAGAAGTTCTGAACGTAGCGGCTGCCGCTGTCGATTCACACCCTGATTTTCATGTCATTCGCAAGGAACACGCGGCCCACTCACAAAACCCTTCGTTACAGCGACGGAAGCAGACGAACATCCCGATAGACCTTCTTCGAGAGCGAATGCTCGGCGGACGAACCAGTGATGATCGCACCCATGAGCCACTGGTCTTCAAGACCGCAGTGAGTGGTTCGACGAAATGTTTCATCATCGACGAAGCCGAACTCTTGGACGAGCCCGCCCAGAATGCCCTCCTGAAGACACTTGAGGAACCGCCGAACGATACATGCATCATGCTGATCACCAGCCAGCCAGACAGACTCTTGCCGACTGTGCACAGCCGGTGTCAACATGTTTCTTTTGCTCCGCTCGCTCCAACTGACATGGAACAGTGGGTGCAAACGGTCGACCTGGATGTTCCGCCAGATGAGTTGAATTGGTGCGTCGCCTACGCCGCTGGATCTCCTGGGCTGGTGATCGGGGCGATTGAGGCCCGCCTCTACTCACTATCAGGCGACATCAATCCACTACTTGGTGGGTTCGGGGTTGGCGAGTTTCGGTCGGGCTGGGTCGAATCGATTGTTTCTTTCATGGGCGACCTTGCGGATCGTCGCCTCAAACAGAATCCCGCAACCAGTAAGGAAGCGGTGAACCGCCTTGCGGTTGAATTGGTGGTGCGTTTGTTCGGTCAAGAGGTTCGGGCCATGTTGGATGCGGGACGTGGCACTGACGCCATTTCAGCTGCGGTCATTCTCTCGGACATCGAGCGACTCATGACAACAAACATATCCATCAAGGTTCTCGCTGAAGCACTGGTTACTCGCTGGTCGTACGGTGGTGTTGATCAGGCGGAGTTGTGTCCGTTGAGCGACTGAAAATGCTCATGGCGCTAACATTCCGGCGGTTGCACAGCAGGACAATGATGAGGCCGACCCCAACCATCAAGATGCTCAGTTGTTGCCCGCGGGAAAGCCCCGCGAAGAGAGAAACACCCACATCGGGTTGCCTGAAAAACTCCGTCGCAACACGAAGGCAGCCGTAGACGACAATAAACCACCCCGCCATCACGCCAGGTTTTCTCGGTCGCAGCCATATCAACAGCATGGCGCCGAGGAGCAGTGGTCCATCACTGGTGGCCTGAAAGACTTGAGATGGATACCAGGCGGTCAGCAGGGGTGTCACGTGCTCGACGATGACCTGGTTTCCAGACTGCAGCCCGCCCATGATGCTTTCGTGGAATACTTGGTCCCCCGGAACCTGGCTACGCAGGGTTTCGAGTTCAAGGAGTCGATCATCTCCGCTTGCAACCCACTCTTCAATTTCTGAGGGGTACTTCACGGACCACCATGGCGGGTCAATTTGTCGAGCAACTGGCAGGGCGCGGCCCCAAAGTTCTGCATTCACAAAGTTGGCAAGGCGCCCGAGAAAGAGCCCTGGCGGGCAGGCCACTGCACCAAGATCGAGCAGGTGCAGGAATGACACGCCATGTCGCCTCGACCACCAGAGCAGTGCAACAACCACACCGATCATGCCACCGTGGCTGGCCATGCCCCCGCGGTGAATAGCCAGGAGTTCCCACCACGGGAACGAGTCGGACCATGTGATGAAGAGAGAGGGATCGTAAAACAGGGCAAATCCAAGCCGGCCACCAAGCAACACCCCCAGCACTACGGCGAACATGATGTCACCAACTTGATCGGGCCGAACCTGAGCCCGACCCCGCACTGCCAACCACCGCACGATGGCCCACGCCAGAAAGAACCCGGCCACATAGGAGAGTCCGTACCACCGGAGACCCATTGTGTCGCCAACCCGAATGGCAAATGGGTCAAGTGTGTGCAGGTATGCATCGGCGAGCATGGCGCTAATGGTAGCCGTATGATCAGCGGCACATGACCGCTCACCAACAAGCCGTAGGCGATGCGATCAGGATCTTGAAGGCTGGAAAGACGCTCTCTGCCGACGAAACCGCTGGCGCTTTTCGCGTCATCATGAGCGGAAAGGGCGAGGATGGTGAGATCGCAGAGTTGCTGACACTCCTGGCCAAGCGAACACCGACCGGCGAGGAACTGCGTGGTGCCGCCTCCATCATGCGTGCGTGCGTGGACCCCGTTCAGTTTGATGGTGATACCTCAACGCTGCTGGACACCTGTGGGACGGGTGGAGCTCCAAAGACCTTCAATGTCTCGACGGCATCAGCCCTCGTGGCGGCGGCCTGCGGGGCTACAGTCGCAAAGCACGGCAACCGATCCAGAACCGGCCGCGGGTCGGCAGAGGTGTTGGAGAGGTTGGGAGTCAATATCAACGCGGACCGCGCTAGCCAGCAACGATGTTTGAACACTGCAAACATCTGCTTCTGCTTTGCACCCAACCACCACCCGGCAATCAAACATGTCATGCCGATCCGCCGGTCGCTCGGGTTTCCGACAATCTTCAACTATCTCGGCCCACTCACCAACCCTTGCTCAGCTGGCCGCCAACTCATCGGCACCTGGGATGCGGAATCATTGACTCCGATGGCCCAGTCGCTTGTCGGAGGGGGCGGAACCAGGGCGGCGGTGGTGCACTCCCTGGATGGGCTCGACGAGTGCTCCGTGTCCGCCAATACGCGGGTCATTCATGTGGACGGTGATTCCATGCGCGAGGAAGTGCTGAAACCGACCGATATGGGGCTCCGCCTCTGGCCGTTAGGGGCGTCTGTTGCCGAGGATCTCGATGGTGCCGTTGCAATGATGCTGGGCGTACTGGACGGAACGGACCAAGGAGCCCCACGAGACATGGTGCTCTTGAATACCGCACTTGCCCTTGTCATTGCAGGCCTTGTCTCAGGGGTCGAGCAGGGCGTCGAACGATCGAGAATGGCGATCGAGAGCGGCGCTGTCATGGAGACGATGGCGATGTGGATCGAATGCAGTCAGGAAACAACCTAGAGAGGAGAAAGATCGTCTTCGTCGTAGTATGCGCTTTCGCCTTGTGGAGAAAGGCACCAGAGAGGCCACAACCACAGAGTTACTATCCGGTTACGACGACTCTTGACAAGAACAACCTGTCGACGACCCTGCCAACCCACTCTTGCCGCGTGCGGGTGTTGATAACGAGATCGCCGACAACCGCCACCTCGCCCCTGGCCACAAACACAAACAAACATGTTTTCCACAACCAGCCCACAGGGGTGTTGTTGGTGTGATCAGTCGTTCAGGCGGCTCTCAAGTTGTGAGAGATCCCGCTGCATCCGGTGATCGTCGCCCCGCCGCTGATCAACAGTCTTGATCGCGTGCATGACGGTCGTGTGGTCGCGGCCGCCGAAGTACCCGCCTATTTCCTCCAGGCTGAAGCGGGTGTGGTGACGGGCAAGCCACATACCGATCTGCCTGGGCCCGGTGATCGACTTGTGTCGTCGCTTTGAGAGGATGTCACTGAGTTTGACATCGTAATAGTTGGCGATGGCTTCGAGAATGTCCTGAATGGAAAGGTGTTGGTTGGCTGATGCAGAGTTCTCGCGACGGGAGATCGCCCGTTTGGCCATCTCCATATCAATAGCCTTCTGCTCCACGAGCGAAAGGCCCTGCAGTTTCGTAATAGCGCCTTCCAATTCACGGATGTTTGAATCGAGGCGAGCAGCGACATAGGCCGCCACATCATCGGGAATCTCAATGTGGCGAAGAGAAGCCTTCTTCTTGATGATTGCAACACGTGTTTCGTAACTTGGCGGTTCAATCGATGCGACCAATCCACAGGCAAAGCGGCTGATGAGTCGCTCCTCCATGTCCGGAATTTCCGCCGGCGGAGCATCTGAACTGAGCACGATTTGTCGGCCGGATTGGAAGAGTGTGTTGAAGGTGTGAAAGAACTCCTCCTGCGTGCGATCCCGCTTGGACAGGTCGTGAATATCGTCAATAACAAGCATGTCAAACGCCCGAAACCGGTGTCGGAAGGACGCCATCTCACCAACTTGTACAGATTCCAGAAACTGGGTCATGAATCCATTACACGACACATAGTAAATCCGCATCGAATGATGCATGCTCATGGCGGTCTGACAAATCGCCTGCAGAAGGTGTGTCTTGCCGAGGCCAACACCACCATGAATGAACAACGGGTTGTAGGCCTGGCCAGGCTTCTGTGACACGGCAACCGAAGCAGCTTGTGCAAGTTGATTTCCCGGACCAATGACAAAGTTGTCGAAACAATGGTCCGGGCTGATGAGCATCTCTTCATCGCCCGGGTGGTCCGAGAGTACTGCACCGTTTCCCATCGCCGGGACAGCCATGGGCTGAGCGATCTCCTGCTCTTCGCCGATGAAGCGAACTCCAAGCAGGTGACCGGTTATGGCCTGCGCTGCATCAACGAATTGTTCTGAGCAACACCGCTGCAGGTATTTGAGTTGTACTTGTTCTCGAACGAGCAGGTGGAGTGAACCATCAACGATGCCGACGGGCTCAATTGCCGAGAACCAACGCCGACACATTGTCGGGTGATGTTCCCGCAGGTGTGTAAGGAGCGAGTCCTTCAGGTTCTTGGCATCGAATTCTTGTTTGGTCATGAGATAAGAGGAGCCGCAGGCATATTGATGAGTCAATCAGAGATTGACATGTTCCCTCACCTCGGCGGAGCATCCGTGCGATACCGTGGATGCGGAGAATTTAGAAGAGAATCCCTCAACCGTCAACAGGCAAGGTGGCATCTGCTTCTTCACACTGTCTCGCATACCGAAGGCTGTTGGTGCGGTGGTCCATCAGGAAGTGGACTCGGGAGGATTGTTCCGGTCCGAGGCGGGCCTCAAGAGCCGAGCGTGCTTCATGTATGTGTGTTCTGCGACTGGTATGCACAATTACGACATGCTTGGCCGTCCAGCACTCCAGAAGTTGGGCGAGATCGCTCAGGTGAAGGTGTTTGCCAATGCGAGCCCTGTCCTGATGCGTGTCGCTGAAGAAAGTACATTCCGTAATGACCACCTCAGCGTCCTGAAATTCCGGCCGCTCGAGGTGTGAACCCATCTCTGTGTCCCCGGTGCACGCAATCAGAGGAATCTCCAGTACCTGCGTGATTGTCGTGCCACCGCGGCGAAGTTCACGAATCTGATCCTGTGGGAGCCCCTGAAACTCCGGCAACAGTTTGCTGCGGTACTCCATGGCGACATACGACATGGCAGGCACCGTGTGACTGGATTCAATAGCGCGAAGCCGAATGTTCGGTTTGATGTCCACCTCACCATTCGGTGCCAGCCCCACCACTTCATAAGGAGTCTGTTGGTGTTCCAGCCGCACCCAGCCACGCATCATTTCGTGGATGGGCTCTACAAGGTCGCGATGGCAGATGCATGTACCAACAGGCATCTTCTGGAACATCCGCTGGCTGAAGTAATAAGGCAACCCGGCAACGTGGTCCATGTGCCCGTGGCTCAGGGCGACGAATGGGGCCGCCAGGACCGGCCGCGGACAGAGACCAATATCGAATGTGACATCCAACTCCGGCACCTGTACGGCGGTCTGCTCGCCAGCGATGCTTATTCCCTGAATTCGCCAGGGAGGGAGATAGAGGAAGCCCAACTTCCCCGACTTGGGGGGACGCTTGGGAACCATGAGCGGAACCTCCAAGAGAAGCGTTTTCACACTTCTCTGGCCGTGGGCGTGCCCGAATGGACGCACCCGTGAATACACCCCGTAGGGGATTCGAACCCCTGTTACCGGGATGAGAACCCGGCGTCCTAGGCCTCTAGACGAACGGGGCAGGACAGGCCTTGCACCCAAGGCCAAGCGGCGAATGATACTTCAATCAACTGGGTTGTCCACCAACCGACCCGACTCGCGCTGTCAGGCGACGAGCAATTTCTTGGAGGGCGGTGACCCCGTTTGACGCGGGTATTGATGTGATCTCCTGAACAGCAGATGACACAAGGTCGTCGACAGCGGACCATGCCCGCTGGATCGAACCAGCGCTCTCCAACATGGTGCGCATTGCTTCCCGACTGTGTGTGACCACCAGAATTGCGTTGGGATCATCGTTGTCCTGCTCGAGATAGTCGATGAGCGGCAGCGTTGGTTTTCCTTTAGCCATGTCACGGCCTACGGACTTACCAGCCCCTTCTCGTTCACAAGTCAAGTCGATCAGATCGTCCCGGATCTGAAACGCGATCCCTACAGCCGACCCGAACCGGCCGAGCGATTCCAGTTCTGATTCTGTTGCGCCGGCGATCACTCCGCCGACCCGACAACACGCGGATATCAAGACACCCGTCTTGTTCTCAATGATGCGGAAGTATGTTGCGCGATCGAGATTCAGATTCTCACGGTGATGAAGTTGGAGTATCTCTCCTGTACACAGTGTGCTGGTTACACCTCCAAGGAGAATATTGAGATCGGGGTCTCGCAGTGTCGAGCAGAGATGAAACGCCTTGGAAATGAGGTAGTCACCGAGCATGACTGCGGCCTCATTGCCTTTCAGATAATTGATTGTTCGATCACCACGACGAAGGTCGGCCTCATCAAGCACGTCATCATGCACCAATGTGGCAAGATGGATGATCTCCAAGACTGCTGCGGCGGTTCGAAGGGGCGTTTCATATCGGCCATCCGCGGCAATCGCCTTGGCTGAGAGAAGCACGAGCGATGGCCGAAGCATTTTGCCCCGATAGGACAGAAGTTGTTCACAAAGTGCATCGGTAGATTCATGATCCCCAGCAAGTTGGTCGTCGATGAGGCGAGAGACCGAATCAAGTTCACTGGACAACCACACAGAAAGTTCGCTGTCTGGATGGATCACCGAGACCATCGCTACTTCACCGCCGCGATGTAGGCGACCCAACCCGCGCACGGATCACCACGCTCTTCAATGGTCCACGAGCCGTCCCCCTCACCATCCTCCCCCTCACCCTCCCAATAGACGGCAACCTTGCTGAACCCCGCGTCAAGGAGCGTGTCCCGGATCTCAGGGAGTGTCCAGAGCCGCCACTCATAGGTGAACGCCTTGTCGATACGCGATCCATCCGGAAACTCAAAGTGAATATGGTTGACAACATGTCCGTTGATGGGATTGACCAAGTGCTGATCCCACACATAAGTAAACCCGTCCAGATCACGGTCCTCGGCGAGTTCCAAGAAGGAATCACTGCCCCCATACGCATCAAGAAGGAACAGGCCGTCATCGACCAGACAGTCGCGAACATGTTCAAAGTATTTGCGGAGTTCGTCTCGTTGTTTGAAGGTGTAATAACTGAAGTTCATAGCCAGGGCACAATCGACCGGCTCGCAGGTCGTCGACATGACATCACCATTGATGATCGTGATGCGATGAGCCTGATCTTCAGTCAGCTCTTCGCTGATGCGACTGCGGGTCCAGGCGAGAACATCGGTGTCGAGATCGATGCCGATGACAGTGTTGTCGTCGCGCCTTCGCACCCACTCTCTGGCGACGGCGGCCGTTCCGCAGAAGTCTTCCCTGATGGATTGACAGGTACGGCCTCGCAATTCCTTCCACGCCTGATCAACCAGATCGACTTCTGACTCGGGGCACTGGACAGCCCGCTCGTAGAGGTCGTTGATGTCGGCGGTTTTCGCCGTGATCCATCCTTTGGGTCGTGGTCGTGCCATGGTGGCGGGAGAGTGTAGCGGTGGACTCACTGTAGGGGTTCCATCGTGAGCGGATCCCGCAGAGGAAGTTCCATTACGGCGAAGTCCAGGCGATCAGAAACAGCCGACATCGATGCCCGGCCATCTGCGTCGCCGGCATCAATGTTGCCCCAATCTCCTACGATCACAATCACCAACGCATCATCATTGAGCAGGCGATTGGCGACCCGGCGGACATCTGCTTTGGTCACAGCCCGCACTCGATCGCGCCAACCCGCCCAGAAACCCGGGTCGCGGCCAGTCAATTCATCGGAAGCAAAGACCGAGACCGTTCCATGCTTGGACTGGAAAGTGGCCGGAAATGTTTCGATGATCGAACCCTTCGCAACATCCATTTCCTCATCGGTGACTTCGCCGTCACGAATTCCGGCCATCTCAGTCAAGATGAGGTCGATGGCAAGTGCGACCGTGGGATTCTTGGATTGGAAGCTCGCCTGCCATGCGCCATCATCCCATGTTCCCGGGGAAAGGCGGGAACCGGCGGAATATGCCAGACCCTCGTCGCTGCGGACACGTTTTGTGATGCGGCTGGAGAACCCGCCGCCGCCGAGGATGTCGTTCATGATTTCTGCTGCGGCAAGGTCTGGATCATCGCGGCGAATGGACCGCAGTCCCATCATGACGCCGCCCTGCGGCACATCCTGGTCCACATAGTAGATCGCCGGGGTGTACCCAGAGGGCGTCTCTGGTGGTGCAGATACCCGCGCGCCCTTGGGCCAACTGGCTAGCGCGTTGTCAAGAGTCTTGAGCATTTTCTCTTCGTCAAAATCACCACTGACGGCGATGATCAGGTTGGCGGGGTTGAAGATCATGGTGTGCGCCTTTGTCAGATCAGCCTTTGTCACACTGCTGACCGATGACTCGGTTGCCTGACGACCACGCCATGAATAGCCATACATCAACATCGCGCGCTCTCGGGACAGAATGCTCTGTGGGTGATCGTTTCGTTGCTTCATACCCTCGATGAACTCATCTCTGGCCAAGGTAAGCCGAGAATCCTGAAAACCAGGGCTCTGAACCATGTCGATGAAGAGCGGCAGGCTCTCGTCGAGGTTTGACGAGAGTGTGTTGAGGCTGGCGATCGTTGTGATTCCTCCAGATCTGGTACTCGCGTTCGCCGCAAGAAAATCAAACTGTTCATCGACTTCTTCGGCGGACATGGTTGTCGTACCACCGGCCCGGACAAGCGTCGCCATCATGTCCACGAGCCCAGACTGGTCCGCTGGATCAAGATAATCACCACCGAGAAAAATCAAGCTGATGTTGATCAGCGGTAGTTCCTTATCCTCGGCGATGTACACAGGTATGCCGTTGGAGAGTTCGTGGCGGTACTCGCTGGCCGACGGTGGGGTGAATGCATACTCTGGGAAAATGATCTCGCTCGGATGGCTCGGCACATCTGCAAACAACGTGCTGGCTATCAGGACCGAGAGCGCAGTGGGCATTCCAGTCAACTTCATTGGTCTTCCTCCAACTGATCTTGTTCAGCAATGTGCACAGCAAGGTGTGCAAGCACATAATCAATAATGGGTTTCTCGTCGTCCGGCACGCCCGGGTACGAGGCCTGGAGCATGGCGTAGATTTCACGAAGATCAGTGACAGGCATGGTGACGAGGTTCGCCATGAGTTCATGGGCCTGTGCCAACTGTTGCGGTGTCAACTCAACGGACTCTGATGTTGGGGTGTCGGACACCTCGGGGGTTGTCGGAGTGTCAGACACCCCAGGAGGAGCCTCGGCGTCGAGTTCCGCCAGCCTCGTCTTGACCCATCCGGATACATACTCAAACGCCGGCTGGAACTCTGGGGGCACCGAAGCGGCTTGTGTAACCATTTCTGCGGCCGCCTCGCGGAGTTCATCCGGGCCAAGTGATTCCAGCTGGGCGAGAATCTGTCCAACGATCGCCTGAGACTGGGCATCCAATGCAGCGAAGGCGTCATCCACGTCCGGCGCGTCCGCGCTGCGGTAGTACAACGCCACTGATCGGTTTCCCTCGTCGAAGTACTCGTTGGCGACACGCATGATGTCGTCGGTCGTGACTGCAAGCAACTTTGGGGAGGTTTCGTTGATGGCCTCCCAGCCGATGAAGGTCTCCAATAAACCAAGTTGAATCATGAGGAAGAAGTTGCTCTGCAGGCTGCGGTACTGGTCGGCGGTGACTTGGTTCTTGATCTTCTGGAGTTCCCGACCACCAACCGGCTCGTCTTGCAATCGGGACAACTCCTCGTACCACGCGTTTTCCAGATCGTCGGGCGACGCGTCTCCTTTGACGGAAGCGGAGAATGAGAACGATCCCTGATACTTGCGGAGGTTCTGCATATCCATTGGGCCACTGGCCTGTGCGCCGCTCGCAATCTCACGGCCCTCGACCATGGACTTGTACAGCCGCCCGGTGCGACCGTTCAAGATGGCGGCCATGATGGTCAGTGGGTAACTGTCGGCATGGCCGACGGGTGGCGTGTGATATCGCACTTCGACCTGACCCTGCGCATCGAGTTCGCCAGCCAACCGTTGCTCAGCGCGTTGAGCCGGCTCGATCGTGACGACGGGAGGGGGTGGGGTATCGCCCGGCTCAAGTCGCCCGAAATACTCCGTGATCATGGTCTTGGCGTTGTTGAGGTCAAAGTCTCCAACCACGACGCCGACAAGGTTGTTGGGCCGATAGTAGGTGTCAAAGTAGTTCTGGGCCTCTTCAATCGTGTAACTATTGAGGTCGCTTGGCCAGCCTATGACTGGCCAACTGTAGGGAGAGCCCTGCCAGAACATCGCGTCGAACTGCTCGTCGAACTCGCCGGTCGGCGATGATTCGGTTCGCATTCGCCGTTCCTCGTGAACAACATCTCGTTCCGAGAAGAACTCGCGAAATACACTGTTTGCAAGCCTGTCCGACTCCATCCAGCACCAGAGTTCGAGTTTGTTTGCGGGGAGCCCGTTGATGTAAAAGGTCAGGTCCTGTGTAGTGAAGGCGTTGAGTCCATTTGCGCCCTCCTCTTGGTATATGGAGGCGAATTCATCCTTCACAATCACATCACGGTGTTCTTTCATCGTGTCCTGAAGTTCCTGCCGGAGTGCGGCGAGTTCAGGTGTGTCATTGGCAGCATCCCAGGGATCGGCAATCTCGCCTGTGCGATACCGTTCGTACTGTTCACCCCAGGTCAGCGCCAGCATGCGGTTTCTGAGCTCTCGCTCCTCTTGCCGGTAGGCAGCGTCCTTTTCTGGATCGGTCGTACCGATGATGTCCGTTCCCTTGAACATCAAGTGTTCGAAGAAGTGACTGATGCCGGTGATCCCAGGTCGCTCGTTGACCGATCCAACCTTGGCCACCCAACCAGCGGCAATATTGTTTGGTTCCTCGAACCGGGGAAGAAGGATGAACTTCATCCCGTTATCCAAGGTGAATACCTCCGGGTCGACCTGTTGTGCCGTGGCCGGCAGAGCACATACGGCCGCGGCGGCTGCGATGATCATTCGCTTCATGCCATTCCTCTCAATCTACGGTGTTTCGTCAACGACATCGTGGACCCGGAGCCATTGGAGCCTCGGCTTCCATGTCCGAACAAGATCCTGGTGCTTTGGGTTCTTGACATACTGTTCATAGGTGTCTGCGTCCGCGAATCCGACATAGAACCCGACATCGTAATCGGCATCGACGGTCGTTCTACCAAAGTCGCCATGCTGGCCGCACCAATAGGCTTCAACCCCGGGGATAGTGGCCAGTTGGCTGTCACACGCGGCAATGAGCGCTCCCGCCTCTTCAGGGTGTTTCAACTTGAAGAACGCGAGGTGATTGATTCGCGCGGGGCGAGTCGGTGCAGCCACCTTTGGGCCGCAGGAGGTAACAAGCAAGGCGGTTGTTAGGATCGGTACAAGGGTACGTGTCGTCATATGAACAATCCTGATACAGGGCCGAGCAGTGTACCGACATGCATCTTGGTCGAGGTGCTTGCGGACGACGAGATGCTTGTACAGGAGGCCGAACACCTCCAGAGCCGCCTGAACCCATGCACCGAGCCATCGTTGGTGGTTTCTTTTTCCAACAGCGGGGTAGAGTTGCGGCGGCCGGAGGTCCGCGCCGGAAGCGGTTTCATGGTCGACTTCCTTCGAATCGAGCGGCGAACCGGTACAGGAAACCTGTCGTTGAGACAACAACTTCCCCGAGCGATCGGTCACTGTCCCAGGAGAGTTGTGGACGCGACGGCAGGGTTCGGGCGAGATGCAGCGATGCTCGGGCTCATGGGGTACGAGGTGACGGCGCTGGAGCGGTCGCCGGTTGTCGCAGCGATGCTGCGAGACGGTCTTCGCCGGGCTGTGCGGAATAAGGCGTTCGCGGCCGCCATGGGGGGGAGGCTTCAGGTTGTCGAGATGTGCGCAATGGCATGGCTTGAGGACCACAACGAACCAATTGACACGATCTACATGGATCCGATGTTTCCACCCAAACGAAAGAAGTCGGCACTACCGCCGGGGCACGTACAACTCTTGCAGGATCTCGTGGGTCCGGCAACCGATGACGACGTGCTACTCCGAGCTGCACGATCATGCGGTGCGCGCGTTGTCGTCAAGCGTCCACATCACTCGCCACCAGTTGCAGAGGAACCCACACGGTGTACCACCGGGAAACTCGTGCGGTATGACATCTATGAAAAAAGTGTCTGACATCCCCAGCGGGCCACCAACACACTCTCTCGGCCTGCCAGTGGAGCGTACCGGGCTCGAACCGGTAACCTCCGCCTTGCAAAGGCGGCGCTCTCCCAATTGAGCTAACGCCCCAGGTTCAAGATCGAACCTGCTGTAGACATCCCCACGACACCGCCGATGGGAGTCAATCCGACGACGCCGTGGGGAAGTGGGTCATTCTATCGGTTCAGGCACGACAGCGGTTGCCGCGGGGGCAAGCAGGTCGAGTCGCTGGGGTGCGACAACCTGCACCCTCCACTGCGGGTCCCAGCCTCGCGAACCACTGACGCCGATGGTCTGGCCGAGCATCGATGTCAAGTCCCATGCGTCGGTCTGCGGGATGTAGGCCACGGTGCGACCTGATCGGGGGTCCTGCAAGCGGTACATCATGGGTCGAAGGCGACCGTCAAAAGTGTTGGAGAGAGCCAGGCGGCCGATCGCCGCGTATTCACCACTGATGGCCATGGCCAGTTTGTAGGCGTCCACATCTTCTGCGCCGGTAGCAAGCTCCATTCGGAGCGTTTCGATGCGAATCTCCTGTTCCTGTACGGCCGCCCAGATTTCCATCTGCTTGGCGCGAGCGCCAGCGACACGCTGAATCACCAGATCCTCGGTGTTCTCCTCCATCAACTGCACATAGAGGTCGTGCAGCGGCGTGATCTCCGCGCCGATAATGGCCTCGGCCGAGGTTCGTGCCCACGCATCCTCCAGACCAGCGAGGGTGATCGGTGGCGTCGTGTCCTCCGTCTCCTCGGCGATCGCCGGAGTTTCAGTTGGAACCACAGCCGCTGCTTCAGTCTTGACCCCGGTTTCATTTGGGGTCTCTTGAACTCTGGCCGCAGTGTCCGGTGACGCCATGAACGCAGTGCTCTGTTCAGTTGTTGCTGGTTTGAGATATGCAGCGTTCACCCAAGCGGTGCCCGTTGCAGGCATCCTCACAGTGTGAACGACATAGGCCGGTGGGTGCAGCGTGCCTGGCTCCATGGTGACGCTCTCGATCACCCGCACGGTGTCCCCTCTATTCAACTTCGCAACGGGTCGCCACGATCGATACAGTTCGTCGGTGTCGATATTCTTGGCGATGACTTCGAGATCACTTTGAGCGGTGCCGGTCTTCTCAGTGACAGAGAATCTCGCCGCGTCCACAGCCGGATACTTCACATATCCGATTGTGTCCGTGAAGACGTTGCCGATGGTGTCGACCTTGTACCAGTTGTGTCGCTCGCCGGTGACAAGCAGGAGGTCACCCGCCTGCAGGGATTCCATGGGGTAATAGGACTCGTTTGCCCCGCAACGAACAACGGCGCCATCCGTCGTGACTGTTGCGACCCATGTGTCCTGTGCTTGCGGCGCAGCGCCGATTCCAAGGGGGATTCCAAGTACGATCGTTCCAAGTACGTGTACAGCAGTAGACATGCTCTGACCTCCTCGACCTCCGTGCTCTGGAGGGTCTTCATGGGCGAGCGTAACCGCCCCAAACGCCCGCGGCAAGGGGGTGTGGACAGGCTGTCGACAGTTGTCAGGAATGAGCCTCCGGGCTGGTATTCTCTGGCCGTGCTGAACTGGGTTCGAGCCATCCTGATAGGCCTTGCCTCCGCGATGATCGGCGGCTGTGCATCACCCCTTGATGGTGGTGATTCTGGCCTCCAGCCTGCGGCAGAGGCACTTGTCGAGGCCGAATTGACTCGGGGTGAGGAACCCCGGCTGATTCTCCCTGGAGTGGAAACCCGGATTGAGACAACTTTGGCCGCCCGCAGAGAGGAACTGGATGCGTTGACGCCCGCTTCGGACGCCAACTGGCTGACCCCCGAAGGTCTCGGTCTTGATGGAGATCCAGTGGAAAGTGTTCAGGTGGAACTGCGGTCTGTGGTGGAAGCCGCGCTGGCGAACAACATCGACCTCCAGTTGGCCCGGCTGCAGCCGGTGATCAGCCATGAGTCGGTTGTGCAGGCAGAAGCCGCATTCGACCTCGTGCTGGGCGCCGGCTCATCGCGTCAACACTCCAAGACCCCACAGCAACGGGCGATTGTCGGCAACGTGCCGTTGGGCGCGTCGGAATCCACGCGAGAAACATGGGACTTTGACGGCTCGCTTGCGAAATCACTGCAAGGTGGCGGAACAGTCTCGTTGACCACCGACCTGACGCGAACAAGCAGCGATGCGTCTGGGACCACCTATGACCCAAACCCCGCATGGAGCGGCGTTGGAACCATTGGACTGGATCAGCCGATTCTTCGGGGGTTTGGCAGGGATGTGACGCTTGCCGACATTCGTCTTGCAGGGATTCTTGAGGCGCAGGATATTGAGGCGCTCCGAGGGTCCTTTCAGAATGTCATTACCGATACAGAGTCGGCGTGGTGGAACCTCGCGATGCAGTGGCGAACATTGCAGGTGCAGTTGTGGCTTCTGGAAGTAGGCATGTCCGTCGCGGATGTACTGGAAATACGCCGCGACTACGACACATCACCTGCCGATTATGCCCAGGCTGTTGCCACGGTTGAGCAGCGGCGATCTGAAGTCATTCAGCAACAACAAGCGGTCCAGAATGCCTCGGATGCGTTGAAGGTATTGATGAACGATCCGGTTCTTCCTCTCAGTGGGAGTTCGATTCTGCGTCCCTCTGGTCTGATGGAAGCGGGCGAGATCAGCCTCTCGCCGCGCGAGTCCATCATGACAGCCATGGCCCATCGCCCGGACCTGCGACAGTTGGCGATGTCAATCGATCGAGAGGCGATCGATGTGGAGGTTGCGGACAATGCGATGCTGCCAGCGCTTGACTTGCAGGCCCAGTTGTCGTTTCAGGGTCTCGATGACAGCGCGACCGGTTCCTATAGCGAGGTATTCCACACCGACTACATCAACTATCTGGTCGGACTCTCGTTTGAGTACCCGATTGGAAACCGCGGTGCCGAGGCTCGATTCAGGCAAGCCCGGCTTGAGCGTGCGGCGGCGGCCTTGAAATACTCAAGGGGTGTGCAGTCGGCCATCGCTGAGGTTCGAGATGCGATCCGGAGCATTTCCACGAACGCGGAGTTGGTTGATGTGACCCGTTCCTATCGAGTGGCGCAAGCGGAGAGCATGCGGACGTTGCAAGTTGAGGAGGATCTGATAGCGAACCTCACACCAACCTTCTTGAATCTGAAGTTGCAGACACAGGCTGGACTCGCCAACGCCCGCATTGCCGAGTTTCAGGCCATCGCCGATTTCAACGTTGCGATCGCTGACCTCTACCGGGCAACTGGAACCACGTTACAGATGCATCAGATAAATCTGTCTTCTCACCCGTGACCGAGGTCGTTCCATCTTCACCCGAGCAGCTGACCCGGGCGGTCGATCGTCTCTCACGGGGCCAACTGGTCGCCTTTCCGACCGAGACGGTGTACGGGCTTGGGTGTGACACTTTCAACACCGGGGCAATTCAGAAGGTGTATCAGTGCAAGGGGCGGCCCGTCGACAATCCATTGATTGCCCACCTTCTTGATTGGACATGGGTGGATCGTGTTGCAACGGGATGGGATGCGAGGTGCGCTGCGCTGGCAGACGCCTTTTGGCCGGGTCCGTTGACACTGGTGTTGCATCGCGGGGATGGGGTACCTGGTGGTGCGACCGGCGGGAGGAATACGATTGCGGTGCGTTGTCCACGGCACCCGGTAGCCCGAGATTTATTGGCTGCATTTGACGGACCAGTGTCCGCGCCATCGGCAAACCGGTCGGGTCATGTGTCACCAACAACAGCGGCGCATGTGGCGAGCGAGTTTGGTGACGAGCAGGATCTTCTGGTTCTCGATGGCGGAGACTGTGCGCAGGGCATCGAGTCGGTGGTTGTGTCGATGGTAGGTGATGCGACCCTGCTTCGGCCCGGGACAATTGGTTGCAAGGCGATTGAGGCGGTCGTCGGGCCGGTGGTTTCCACACCGGTGTTGGCGCAGGATCATGCGCCGGGAACTTCTCCGTCGCACTATGCACCCGAGACCAGGCTGGTTGTGACGGAGGATCCGGGCAGGGTCGTTGCGGAGATGGGTGGCCCGTGTGCCGCGATTGTGCTGGGTGCGGACATCAGTGGTGATTGTGATGTGATTCGGATGCCCGGGACTGCGGCAGCGTATGGGCAGGGGCTCTACTCGGCGATCCGGAGAGCCGATGCCTCTGACGCGATACTGATTGTTGTTGAGCAGCCACCAACTGACCCGGAATGGGATGCGATCCACGACCGGCTTCGCCGTTCCGCCGCCTCCAGATGACCAAACACCGCGTATCAGGGGTCACACCCCGGGTGTGACCCCTGTTTTCCCGGGGGTGCAGCGAAACAGCAAGAGGGCGACAAGGGTGTCGGACACCTCTATTGCTCGGTCAAGATCACGATGTCAGCGATCGGCAACTCGCCATCCCAATCCTCGTCCTCTGGAATCGTTCGTTGCAGCGAGATCACAAGCACGGAGGCACGAGGCGCGCGTCGCCGAAGTTCCTGCACAATGCCGCCGTCATACTCAACATGGAATTGGCCGACCAGCAGCACAACCTTCCCCTCATGGGACATCGCATTCACCACCGACTGCGCCATCGTGGCATCCCACGTCTGCTGCGAGCGGTAGAAAGGAAGGATTGGGTCGTCCGGATCGATGTCCACTGCATCAACCTGCTCCACACCTTCGTCTTCACCATGAACACCCGCCAATTCCCAGAACCGCTCGCGATATCGACCACCTGACAACTCATCAGGAAAGTCCACGAGAAGCCGCCGATCCTCAGACAGCGCGCCGATCTTTTCATAACCACCAGACCGCGCCATGCGGACATATCGCCTTGGCGCATTCGCCGCGATCAACCTTCCACCGCGGCTTTTCACCGCATCAATGATGGGTTGGTACCAGCCGATCCACCCTCCGTTTCCGAACCAGTTTGTCGAGAAGGTCAACTTCTCAAACTGCTCCGCATCTATGACATCATCGAAATAGTCCTCGACCAGGAGCTGTTCATCCCTCTCCAACATCTCCATGGCGACGACGCTCTTTGGCCAGCCATCCAGCACGTCTTCAACAAGGGCGAGTTCAATCCCGTGACCAACTGGATCATCGTGCTGTTCGCCAACCAGAACGACATCGTGCTCTGCAACGATCGCCATGACACCGTTCCAATCAAGGGGCTGCCCGCTCCGGGGGACCAGTATTCGAGTTTCGGTGCGAACGTCGATGTTGAGGTCGTGGACGGAAGTTACGACCGGCGGCGGGGAGGCGCATCCACCCGCCAACGGCAGAATGATGGCAAGAATGGCGTAGAAACGCATCTCCGCAGCATCTACGACCAAGGAAGACTTGTCAAAGAGACTGAATCCCGTGACATCACCGCTACGAAGAGTCATACTGAGAGGCCATGCTGATACACACAATGATCGCGGCAGCCCTGATGACCCAGGCAGGCCGCTATGACGGATGGCGGATTGCCGACATGACCATCGACAACCTGTCACAGGCACGATGGTTGCAGGAGCGGGGTGCCAGATCCTTGTCCTGTATCGACCACGCCGGCCAACTCCCCATGCTCGTTACCGACGACATGCTCGAATTGGCACGAAACCGCGGAATCGATGCCTCGGTCATCGTCTTTGATGTCGAAGACCACATTCGAAACGAGGCTGCGGCGAGGCGCGCTGCTCGAAGCGAGGGTCGGGGGGGGTGGTACAGCGACTTCCGCACTTGGCCAGAGGTGAACGCGAGGCTGCAACAGTTGGCCGACGCATCACCCGACCTCGTCACGTTGTTCGAGGCGGGAACGACACACGAAGGCCGGTCGATCATGGGCGTGCGGATCACCGCGCCCGGCGATGCGTCGACCCGCGCACGAATTCTCTTCAACGGCTGCCAACACGCCCGCGAGTGGATAGCGGTCATGGTGCCGATGTACATCGCCGACCAACTCATTGCGGGATATGCTTCGGATGAAGACATGACCGCTCTGCTCTCTGAGGCGGAAATCGTCATCGTTCCGATCGTCAACCCGGATGGCTATGAGTACACCTACGCTCCGTCCGGTGACAGGTACTGGCGAAAGAACCGGCGCAACAACCCCGGAAGTTGTGAAGGCGTGGATCTCAATCGAAACTGGGACATCGACTGGGCGGGGGGTGACAGCACCAGCAGCGACACATGCAGCGATGTGTACACCGGCCCATTTGTGTTTTCCGAGCCGGAACCATCGGCCATGCGGGACCTCATCTTGTCGCTGCCGAACTTTGGCGCACACATTGATTTCCACAGTTACTCCCAACTCGTCTTGGAGGCGTGGGGTTGGACAAGCACACCACCTCCGAACGCGGATGTGATCAGCACACTTGGCGCGGCAATGAGTGACGCAATCGCCGGGGTGCACGGAGAGAACTACCCACACGGAACACCGGGCAACCTGCTCTACTTTGCCGACGGTACATTTCAGGATTGGACAACCAGCGTCGGGGCGCTCGGATACACCATTGAACTTCGCCCCGACAGTTGGTTGGGTGGCGGTTTCGAGTTGCCGGCCAGCCAAATCGTCCCCACTTGTGAGGAGAACTGGCCCGCAGCGTTGGAGATGATTCGATTTGTAGCGAGGCCGATCTCTGCGGAGTTCCCCCAGGGGGTTCCTCAGTTCGTTGACCCGGGTGTGATGACCGATTTCCCCGTGGAATTCTCGACCACCAACGGCGACCAGATCGACCCGGCGACGACGGAGTTGCATGTGCGGTATGGAAGCAACGGGGAGTTCGTCGGGCTGGCCTTGACCCACAATGGCGGCGGCGCATTTACGGCCCATCTGCCATCGTCCCACTGTGGCCTTGCGAGCGAGTTCCGTCTCGTTGTCGCGACCACCGGCGGAGCAACAGGGCAATTCCCCGCCGGTGATGGTGTCTACTCAACGGTTGACGGTGGTGGGGTGGTGGGCGACGTGAACTGCGATGGCGAGGTGGATGTCACGGACATTCTTGCCACCTTTGCGGCTTGGGGAAACTGTGAGAACGTCTGCGCAGCGGATCTGCTGCCTGACGGCGTGGTCAATGTGTCTGATTTACTCGTGGTCATCGGAAACTGGTAGATTGCAATCTGATGACTGTCCAGGGGAGGGAGTACACAATGGTCCATCGCAGTATCGTCGTCATCGCCATAGTTGCCGGATTCGGTCTGGCCGGTTGTTCGAGTGATGTTCCGGAGGCCGCAGAAACATCCGTTGCCACTGTTTCTACAAAGGCCGTGGAGTGGCCCGCCCATAGCACATCCTTTGGCCGCGCGAAGGACATGCAAGGTCAATCAGCGCCAAGTTTCGTCGTCGATTCGTGGATTGCAAACGAGGCCACGGTTGACAACCGGGTGCGGGTGGTCGAATTCTGGGCCACCTGGTGCCCGCCATGCCGCCGATCAATTCCTCACCTCAACGAAATGGCGAAGGAGTTTGGCGACTCGGTCGCATTTGTGAGCGTGTCAGCGGAGGCCCCGGAAAAAATCCGCGCCTTCATGAAGAAGAACCCGATGAACTACGGGGTTGCCTACGACCCTCAGAAGCGAATGCAAAAGGCCGTCAATTGTTCCGCCATCCCATTGGCGATCGTGATCAGTAGTGACGGTGTTGTTCGTTGGCAAGGCAATCCCCTTCGGCTGAAGAGCGAGGACATTGCCGCGGTCGTCAAGGCCGATGCTTCCCGCGGTCGCAACTGACCCCTCCATGACAACCAACCCGCAACAGATCGTCGCGCCGACCAAGCGGCCGGTCTTTGAAGTGTGGTCCATTGCTTGGCCCACCGTACTCACCATGACGAGTTTCACGGTGATGCAGTTCATCGACAAGCTGATGGTGGGCCAGGTGGGTCCGGAGCAGGTGGCTGCGCAGGGAAATGGTGGCACATGGTCGTTCGTCATCATCGGGACGGTCATGGGCGTTGTCAGCGTGGTCAACACTTTCGTGGGGCAGAACCTCGGCGCGGATAAACCCGAGCGGGGCTCTGCCTATCCATGGGCGGCCTTCTGGCTGTCCATTGCTGCCTGGGTACTCTTGCTTATTCCCTGGGCACTCATTCTGCCGTTCATCTTTGCAGCGATTCACCGCACCGAGGACGTGAGCGATGTTGCCAGCCTGGTCGCGATGGAATCGAACTACGCCCAGATCCTCTTGTTCGGCGGCGTGTTCGTTCTCGTTGGCCGAGGTTTCGCGCAGTACTTCTTTGGAATGCACCGCCCGGGAATCGTGACCATCGTCACGGTCATTGCGAACATCGTCAATATTTCGGCGAACTACATCCTGATCTTCGGCGAGGAAGGACTGCCCGGCTTCCTCCCCGGCATTCCAGGTACACCGGCGCTCGGGCTAACCGGCGCGGCGATAGGAACAGTCATCGGCATGTTCGTGGAAGCCATCGGGCCAATGGTCGTGTTCCTTGGGCCTTCATTCAACAAGGCGTACCAGACCCGTGCGGCTTGGCGACCACGCTGGTCGGTCATAAGAGACCTCTTCCGGCTCGGCTGGCCAGCCGGTATGCAGTTCGGCAATGAGATTATCTGCTGGGCGATCTTCATGACGGTCTTCGTCGGCCACTTTGGCACCGAACACATGGCAGCGGGCTGGATTGCACTTGGTTACATGCACCTGAGTTTCATGCCGGCTGTTGGGTTGAGTGTCGCGACCAACTCGATCGTCGCAAAGTATGTCGGCGCCGGCCAGCCGGATGTGGCAGTGTCGCGCGCGCGGCTCAGCATGGTCATGGGCATGATTTACATGAGCGCATGCGCAGCCATATTCATCATTTTCCGCTCTCAGTTGATCGAGTTCTTCATTGCGGGATCGGATATCACCACAGCGGAACGCGACTCCATCATTCAGATTGGAGCGAACCTCCTCATCCTTGTTGCACTATTCCAGACGGTTGACGCCATCGGCATCGTTTACACCGGCGCGCTTCGGGGTGCCGGCGACGTTGTCTGGCCCGGTGTGCTGACGGCGATCTACAGTTGGGTATTCATTGTCGGCGGCGGGTGGGTTGCCATCACTTGGTTCCCAGGGACGGAGTCGATCGGCCCTTGGGTGGCCGCGGCGATCTATATCATCTTGTACGGGGTTACCATGCTCGTCCGCTTCGAGCGGGGGCGTTGGAGATCGATTCAGATCTTGGAAAACGATGAGCGGTTGGAGGCAGGACGCGCCGCGCCGGTGACCATCGGCCCACCCGCGTCGGCTCCGGACGCAGCCATCTCCGACCTCGTGGACCCACCATGACGGCTTCCGGATTGGCGGATTGGCGGCTCGTTATGTACACTCACCGATCGCACGCTGCTTCATGCAGCTGATGGAGGAGACCACAATGGTGACGATTGGCAACGGCGATGTTCTTGATACGGAAATCGGAAGCGGCCACCGGAGCGACCTAGGCGCGGCAAAGAGCCACTTCGAGTCTGCGATCAGGCTTGAGGATGAGGGTGATCGCGCTGGGGCCATTACTGAGCTTCGCGCCGCCGTCGATGCCGGCAACGAGCCCAATCACCGTTTCAGACTTGCGTATCTACTGGATCTGGTCGGCGAGGAAGAACAGGCGACCGACCTTTTGGAGCAGTTGTCCGATGTCAAACTACCATCCATCAATGTTCTCCTGAACCTGGCTGTGCTGTATGAGGACAGTGGTGAGGTCGACGCGGCCGAGAAGTGTCTGAGACAGATTCTTGATACTGATCCGAACCACGAGCGTGCACGCCTCTACATGCGGGATGTTCGCGCATCACGCGACATGTACTACGACGAGGAACAGGCGCGAGATGCCGCAAAGCGGGCAGCCCTGCTCAACACGCCGGTTACCGACTTTGAGTTGACGGTTCGGTCCCGCAACTGCCTCAAGAAAATGAATATTCGCACACTCGGCGATCTTCTGAAGATCAGCGAGTCCGAGTTGATGGGATACAAGAACTTTGGCGAAACTTCTCTGCTTGAGATCAAGCAGATGGTGGTCATGAAGGGTCTTCGTCTTGGTCAGGATGTCGAGGGGCAATTCTCCCGGCTTCATCAGGACAGATATGCGGAGTTGCAGTCACAGGCGCCGGAACAGGTGCTCAACAAACCAGTGTCTGCTCTGGAACTGTCGGTGCGATGCCGAAAGGCAATTCAACTGTTGAACATCCAGACGGTCGGCGACCTTGCGGTGCGAACAGAAGCCGAGTTGATGGGCATCAAGAATTTCGGCGCAACAAGTCTTCAGGAGATCAAGGAACGCCTTGCCGAGCACGGCCTGGAGTTGCGCGACCTCACCTGATCACTCGATCGCAGGTAATGGACAATCAAGGACATCGGCGACTGCGCGGAGCATTTCGGCTTCAGCGACATCTACAACGCCGTCATGCTGAACGCAGGCCAGACCACCGAGCAACAGCAGCCTTCGGTCCTTGAACCGCAGACGACGAAGATCCTGTAGCGCACGCTCCAGTCGGCGCATCGTGCACCGGTGAGGCGGTGGCATCTGCGTGTCGGAAAGGCCAGATGTTCGAAGGCCTTCGGCAAACGCACTCCGGATTGCGGGGCGATCATCTCCTCCGCACAGAGCGAGCGTTGCGAGCACCTGGACTGCGGCTTCGGATTTCCCGCGAAGCGTTGCTGTCGCAGCCGGATCACCCTTCTTGCCGGTGGACGCGGCGAGATGCCGTCTCAGGATGACCACCACCACCCATTCGAATCGATCCACGCGGTCGTCAGCGGCTACCAGCGCATGAAGCACATCGCTGAAGTGATCTTGTTGTTGTTGGCTCATGCTTCGGAGCGCAGACGCCGCAAGATCGAGCACCTGTATTCTGGCTTCGCGGGGAAGATCAGCAACAAAAGCGTGCAACCGGCGCAGTTCCGAGAGTTCGTCCGGCGAGAGAGCGTCGGCAAGGGCCTCCCATTGAGCGACCTGTGTATTTGGATCTTCCGAAAGCACGAGTGACCACACAGCCAGTCTTGCGGACCACGCATCCTGGGCAGCGGTGGCGATCGGTGTTGGGATGGATGCGCGGAGTTGTTCCCCCCATTCCATGCTCGGGACGAGTACTTCGCCGGCGTTATCGATGGTCTGCTGCACGGCCGCCGCCGCGAAACCGGCGACGCCGGCCCGCATGTCTCCGTACCCGCTCGAAACCGGCGGGAGCGATGCGACATCGATTCCTTCAATTCTGGAAATGCGATCCTGGATGGGTGGGTGGGATGCAAACAGGGCACTCAAGGCCTGCACGAAGAACAGGTGGTTGCACTGACTCGCATCGGGTGGAAGAGACGATGTAGTCTTCATTCCAGCAATTTCGCGAAGAGCGCCACCGATGCCATTGGGATTGCGTGTGTATTGGACGGCGGACGCGTCGGCGAGGTACTCGCGCTGGCGAGACACTGCGGCCTGAATAAGCCGCCCGAAGAAAGTACCGATCGCTCCACAGATCGCCATGAGCAAACCGATCAGAATGACAGCAAGGGCGACGCCGCCTGCGGCACCTTTTTCCTTGGACCTGCTGTATCTACTGCTTCGCAGGATGCCCGGGCCGACATGGCGGACCAACAACCATCCGACAACGCCGAGCCCCATGATGCCGAAGATCACACCAATCAGCCGGATGTTGATGCGCATGTCTCCACGCGAGATGTGGCTGAATTCATGGGCGACCACGCCCTGCAGTTGTTCACGATTCAGTTGATCTATGCAACCTCGCGACAGTCCCACAACGGCGTTGCCGGGCGACCACCCGGCTGCGAACGCATTGATGGAGTCATCGTCGATGATGTAGATGGCAGGAACCGGCATGCCGCTGGCAAGCGCCATTTCCACAATGACATTCCGGGCCCGCCGTCGCTTGCCACTGGCGACGCTCATGTCCATCGGTGTTCCGCCGAGCATCTCGGCGACGGCTGAACCCCCGCCACGCAGTTGTCTGAGTTTGTTTCCACCCGCAATCCCGACAATGAGCAGGCACACGGCGGCGACGGCGGCCAGCGCTGCTGGGTTCCACCACCAACTCGTGCCCGGCATCTGAGAGGCGAGCGCCGCTGCGATGGGGAGGTAGATCGCGAGAATGATCAGGAGGACCGCCAGCACGACGAGAAAGACCAGCAGTGACGTCCTGCGCCTTGCCCGGTCCTGATGTTCATAGAAGTTCATGCACGAAAGAACAACGAAGGATCAGGTGAAATTCACCTTGGGCGCCTGACGGGCCTCTTCAGTATCCAGTTCCCAACTCTGCGCATGTTGGAACCCGAACATCCCGGCAACGATGTTGGACGGAAACTGTTCACGTTTCGTGTTATAGGTCATCACGACATCGTTGTAGGCCTGTCGCGAGAACGCGACGCGGTTTTCAGTGCTGGTCAGTTCTTCCTGCACCTGCATCATGTTTTCGTTGGCCTTCAGGTCCGGATAGGACTCGACGACAGCCATGAGTCGTCCGAGCGCACCGGTCAAGGCCCCATCCGCGCCAGCGACAGCCTGAATGGCCTTGCCGTCAGCCGGGTTGGAAGCAGCTGACTTTGCAGCGGCGACAGCCTGATTGCGGGCGGCGGTCACGGCCTCCAGCGTCTCGCGTTCGTGTTTCATGTACCCCTTGGCGGTCTCGACCAGATTGGGGATCAGGTCATACCGCCGCTTCAATTGCACATCGATCTGAGCGTACGCATTCTTGACGCGGTTTCGCAGTTGCACCAATCCATTGAAGATGCTGATGATGGACACGCCCAGCACCAAACCAATACCCACGATGATCACAATGCCCGCTCCACCCATTCCAAGCACCGACTCTCCCTCGTACGCGTTTCTCATGGCTATCTCCTTCGCCGGGAGGATAACAGAGTCGCGGGGCGTGGATACACTGAGGGTGAGATGAGCAGGGACTTGTTGGTACAACCATATTCACGCCGGGAGTTCGTTGTCGTTTCGGGCGGCATGCTGCTTGGCGCCGCGTGTGTTGGATGCCGCGATGCAGAAACGCGACCGACAGTCAAGATCCTGCCACTAGAGACGAAGCCAAGTCCAAAGGAATATCACCAGATGGTGCGGGCGCGCATCGGCCGTGTTCGAAACAGTGGCCGCGTTGGTGTAGGCAGCGATGACCATGTGCTCATTACCGAACCGTGGGGGACAGCATTTCGGGGAAGGTGTGTGGCGGAGCGCCGCAAGAACCACTGGGTTGTTACAGATGCGAGCGGCGCGAGCCGCGAGCTGGATGGCGATGATCCCGTCGTATTTCGCGCCGAAGGCGATGAGGTCATTGAAGTGCGGTTGTCGGCAACGAAACAGCGCCGTTACGCCGGCTCAGTTCACCTTCATCCTCGTCCAAGTATCGGCGACATCTCCTTTGATGTCGTATCACATGTCGACATGGAGTCCTATCTGCCCGGTGTGCTGGCCGGCGAACTCTACGCGCACTGGCACCCGGAGACCTTTGCCGCGCAGGCAGTGGCCGCCCGAAGTTATGCGATGGTTCAGGCTGCGCAGCGAGAAACAACGAGTCATTACGACGTGACAGACGGGCCATCAACCCAGGTGTATCTTGGCGACGTGACGCTGAGGGTCGCCCACCGCGCTGCGGAGGAGACGCGTGGGTTGGTGCTTGCATGGCAGGACGCTGTGGTGCCCGGGTACTACAGCAGTTGCTGCGGCGGTTTGGCTGCGACCGCGATGGATGCCATATCCAATGTTCCCTCACACGACATCCCGCCGCTGCAAGGACATGATGGGTACGACGCATGTACTTCGCTGGATCTTCATCAATGGGTAGTGGAACGACGGCCAAGGACGCTCGTCAAGAGGTTGGAGTCGTACGCCCGCGATCGCGGAGACATCGCGTCATTGAGCAGCGTGCCTCTGCCGCGGAGCATTGAGACGGCGGCGGTCAATCGGCACGGCCGTCCGACCCGCCTGGCGATTCGCGGGGGGCGGAACAGGAGTGTGGAGGTCGGCGCTGACATGTTCATGCGCGCCGCCAATTACTCTACGAGTTCGATCACGGCTCTCTCCGCCACAGATCGTGTCCAGTCGTCGCATGTCGGCGCGCATCGGGATGGCGCGAACCTGACACTCACGGGGTTCGGGTTGGGCCATGGTGTCGGTCTTTGCCAGCGCGGCGCTCAGGTACTGGCGGGGCGAGGCGAGACGTTCGAGACCATCCTGAAGTGGTACTTCCCATCGGTGTCGCTTCAACAGATGCAGGACGTTTCCACATGACAGCCTTGGCGATTGCGGTTGCGTGCGCCGCTCTTGGGCAGCAGTGGTACGACGCTGCGCCGGTGTACAACACCGAGCACTGGGTCATGCGGACGGATCTCCCACCCAATGATGCGGCGGAGGCCGGGCGGCTGCTTGATGCGGTCTTCGATGCCTATCGGAACGGGCTGTCCATGCTTCCGGGAAAACGAAATGAGCGGATGGAGGCGTGGGTGTTTCTGCGGAAGTCGGATTACAACACCACAGTGCAGTCGCGAACGCGTGGGGACAGTGGCGTGGTCGAGAATTCGGCGGGCGTGTTCTTCACCGACAACAACGGCCTGCAGGTGACGGCGGTGACGGTCGCCGATGCGTGGAAAAACTTCGAGCGGACGGCGAAGCACGAGGCCTTTCACCAGTTCGCCCATACGCGATTTGTAAACCCGCTTCCGCAGTGGGTCAACGAGGGTCTGGCGGAGTACTTTGAACACTCGGCCTACATCAACGGAGCGATCGTGCCGGGCCAAGTAGACGCCCTTGATCTTTCCACCATTCAACAGGCGATTCGCAGTGGTCGGCATATCCCGTTTCTTCAGATGATGCGGATGTCCAATCAGGAATGGGGGCAGCGACTCAAGGGCTCGGGCTCAAACATCCAATACTTGCAGGCGTGGTCGATGGTGCACTTTCTCATTCATGGTGATGATGGAAAACATGTCGACCAGTTCGATCACTTTCTGTTGCTCATGTCGCAGGGCGTGGACGATGAGGAGGCATTCGTGACGGCGTTTGGCACCAGTGATCTACAGGCGTTCGAGCAGGCGTGGGCAAACCATGTTTCGCAGTTGATCCCAAGCAGCACGATGACGGCGGCGCAGCGACTTTCCTATCTGGCAACCGGAATGCTTGAGTTGAACCGGCGGGGAAGATCAGCGGCGAGTCTTGATGAATTGCGGGCTGGTCTGCAGACCATCGACTACCGACCGACGCTCACACTGCAATATGAAGACATCTCGTTTGACCCCAGCGACGACGCGACGTTCGCAATTCCCGCCGACTCTTTTTCCAACGGTCAGCCCGCCTTCGTGGTGAAGCCTGGCCGCCCGCTGCCGTCCATCGCAACAGAGGGGCTCAAGCCGTACAACCTGAGTGTTCGGTGGACGCAGCACAACGGCGATATTTCGTGGACCATTGATGTGGGTAGATGACAACATGGCGGCCGAGCGCGAGGGCTGGGCCGCCATGTGTGCTGAACACCCTGCATTGTGCAGGGAGTCGTGTCAGTTTCCGGTGGAAACTTCGTCGAGCAAAGCGAATGGTCGTGCAGGAATGTTGGGGGGCGAGTCGTTGTTTGACGGCTCGGCGAATGGATCGTCGAAGTCCTTGCCGCCCAACTGGTACCGCGCTTCGGTCTCATAGTCATCGCCGCGACCTGTTTCCGCAAGAGCTGCGATGGTGCTTTCCTGAACTGTTCGGATCTCCGCCAACCTCGATCGAACCTGATCGAGGTTGCCGACACGTCCGAGACGATCAAACGTGGCAAGCGTTGCACGCTGGTCCTCGACCATTTCGATGATTCGGTCGTTGCGTTCGATGGCGTCGATTTCCCTGTCGAGGTGCCAGACCTGCGCCTGGTATTCCTCCTGTTCGTGTTCGAGCTTCTCCAGCATGGATGCAAGATGGGTTCGTTGTTCGTGAAGGAGGCGCACTTGTTTGCGGTCGCTGGCGAGCCGATCTTCATAACTGGCGCGCACGGTTCGGATGCGGCGTCCCTCGGCGTAGGCGGCCTCAAGGTTGTAGCGAACACCATCGAAGCGGATCGCGACGGCGCGGTTTGATTCGTTTGATGCGACCAACTGACGAAGTTCCTCAAGATCCTCCGTCGTCAGCGCGACGACGCGAGCGGCGATGTGTTCGTCACGCTCGAACTGGGACACTTGTTGGTCAATGCGAGCGAGTTCACCGCGGATGTCCGCGATTCGTGTTGGGTACTGCCTGGCGAGTTCGTCGAGTTGATGCCGCAGCGCCACGGGATCGTCCACCATGTCTTCCACCAGTGTTTGCGCGTTGTTGCGGAGTTGCGAGAAGCAGGCCGCGACCCGCTGGGGCCCGACGAGAAGCGTGATGCCTCCCAGGGCCAGACCGCTGATGATCCCCCACCTGACGATGAATCGAGTCGTTTTGCCCATCGGAGAGCCTCCTTCGCTGAACACGCGGAATGCGGCACCAACGCCTGACGCCGCCACCCCCTTCTTGGGAACTCCGAATGGTGACTGTCACTTACCTGGCGGTTTTTCTCCCTCGCTCACGTGGCTACTAGACGCCAAACCCGCGTTTTCACCCCCGGCAAGGCCGTTGCCCTTCCGCCAAAAAAGTGACAGTCACTATTGTGGGTTCCCAAGAACTGCAGGTGCTGATGAACACCCTCACGACGACTTTTGTGCGCAGGCTCCGTGACCGAGATGAGGCGGCGTGGTTTGAACTCTGGGAGGATTTCGGACCAGTCATTCGCTCGCAGGTGCAGAGATGGGGGCGAGGCCGAGTGGGCATCGAGACGGCCAATGATCTGACCCAGGAAACCCTCGCCGAGTTGGCCAAGTGCATTGAACGGTACGACCCGGGCAGAGGCGCTCGGTTCAGCACGTGGCTGTTGGCGATCGCGAAACATGTACTCGGCGACGAAATGGATCGTCGAAACGCATCCAAGCGAGGAAGCGGCGTCAAGCCACTACCGTTGGACGAGCAGCGAGATTCAACACGGGCGGCGCTCGAGGTGGATGAGATCTACGAACAACGAGTCTTTCATGCAAAGATATGCGGCGCTATCCGAAGAACCGAGTCGGAAACGGATTTTCTGCATTTTCAAGTGTGGAGAATGCGAGTTCTGGACGGCACAAGCGGAAAGGATGTCGCCTCAGAACTCGGCATCAGCGAGCCGACGGTCAGCAGACACATGGCAAAGGTACGAAACCACCTCAGACAACGCATCATGGAAATGGTCGTCCTATTCAGTTTCACGCCGGAGGAAGAGGCCGAGCCGGCAGCGAGCGGACTCTCCGGTGACGACACCATGTTCGATGAGGCCGTTGCCGAGATGTACTTTCGGCAACAGGAATTGCTTCAGTCGGAGCGCCGCGGATGACAGTGGCGATCACATGGCTTCTCGTATTCATCGTTTCGGTGGTCGTAGTGATCTTCGCGACCGCGTATGTCATCGTGCCGTTTACAGGATCGTTCTTTCGCCTGATCGGTCGGTGCGTCCGGTTCTTCGTCCACGAGATACGCGACCTCATACGCGCCCCGATCCTGCTCATTCGCCTGTGTTTTCTCAGCATCCAGTGGTTGTTGGTCGTCGTCCTTGGCCGATGGCAGGCAGTACATCATGTCGGCAACGCAATTCGACAAGGAAGTCGTCGACTGGGTGAACTGATCGCGGCCATCGTCGTCGATCACCCGCTGCGGGTCTTGGGCATTGAGCCGGAGACGACCCGCATCCCGCCTCACCGCACCGTCAGCCGAACACCAAGGGGTGTGGGTAATCGTTCGAAGTTCCCCGGATATCACATCGTCGGAACGCTTCCGTCCGGCGGTAGCGGTGCGACGCTCTATGTAGCCGAGCGACTCAGGGGCGACGGCACCGTCGTCATCAAGTCATTCGCACTTGAGACCGGCTCCGCACTCCCGCAAATAGTGCGTGAATCCCGGTCCATGGACGCTGCGCGAAAACTCGGTCTGGTCATCGAGCACCATCTTGATGATCGGAGGTTCTGGTACGTCATGCCCCACCACACGGGCGACAACCTGGGTGCCGCGGTGGCGCGTCTTCATACGACGGGCGGGCTGTCGGCCGATGGGTTGAAGAAGGTGCTTGAACTACAACGATCGCTGGTGCGAACACTGCAGCGGTATCACCGCGCAGGGTTATGGCACAAGGATGTGAAGCCGGAGAACATCCTCGTCGGCGACGACGGCGTTCATCTGGTCGACATCGGGCTCGTCACACCGCTTGCGTCCGCCATGACACTGACAACCCACGGCACCGAGTATTTCAGGGATCCGGAACTGGTCAGACAGGCAATGCGCGGCGTCAAGGTACATGAAGTCGATGGGACCAAATTCGACGTGTACGGCGCTGGTGCAGTTCTCTTCTTCATGCTGGAGAACACGTTCCCAGCACACGGCGGCCTCAGCAGTTTCGAGAAGAAGAGCCCTGAAGGCATCCGATGGATCGTTCGCCGCGCCATGGCCGATTATGCCAGGAGATATGAAAGTGCGGCTGCCATGTTGGAAGACATCGAGTTTGTACTCTCATCGCCGGACGTCACGGCGGTGCGCCCAGCAGATTTGCCGTCCATGCAGGGACAGACACCAACACCCGTGCATACAAGTGTGGAGCCGATCGCTGCGCCAATTCGCCGCGGACCTTCCACGGGCCACGGGCCATTTGCGCCGCGCACACCCGTGTTATCACAACTTGCTGGCCTTGTCGTGCTGGTTGCGGTCATCATTGTGGGTGTTCAGGTTGTGCAGTCCGTCGCGCCTGACCGACCGTTGTCCGGGACCACAGCAGCGGAGGAGGGGGACGTTTCCTCCTGGCCGCGGCCGACAGGGCCAGTCCTGATGATCCGCGACCGATCGCTAGCAGCGGACGCCGAGATGGCCAGAGTCGCCTCTGGCCTTGTTGCACAACTGTCCGCAGCGGGGTGGAGCGTCATGGTTGATTCCGAAAAGGAAGCTCGCTTTCGAAGATTGCTACCAACGGATCTCCGCGGTGTTGTCGAAGGTGGCGATGCGAAGGTGCGAGCGGAGTTGACCGCCTCTGGCATGGATGGACTCCTTCTCCTTACCACCACGAAAGATGGATCGTCTCTCGAGGCGAGTTTCGTTCATGACGGTGAGATCACGACAGCTATCCTGTATCCACCGGCTATCCACTAAAAAACTTGAGAATCCGGGATAAGCAAGACCGCTTGGCGGCCCTGCAGGGCCGTTTCTTGTGCTGTTTGTGAAAAATAACACAAGAAAGAAGATAATGGGACCCGAATATATATAACCTGTCCTAGGCAACTCATGCAGACGGGCCCTTTAGGGAGGTAGCCAATGATGATCTGTAGCGAAGACACCATTAGAACGAGACTCGAATCAATGCAACATCCTCGACACCAAGGGGATGTTGTGACGACGGGATTCGTCGACACCGTGCAGTGCGACGGCGGCCATGTGCGAGTCGTGCTGGCGAAGCCAACGGGCGACCCATTCGAACACGAGGCACTGGCCGGAGCGATTCGCCGCGAGCTCACTGCGGTCGACGGGGTAGATCGCGTCACGGTGACATGGCCGCGACATGATGAGCCGCGGCAACAGGACGGCAACGCCGCCAGCATTCCACTGCCGGTTCTTTCTGAAACGGAAACAGCCATGCATGCGGCCGGCATCGCGCCGGAGGCAGGGTATGGCGAGTGTGGTCCAGAGAGACTCCCTTCACCGGAGGCGGACCTTCCCGACGCGTGTTGGGAAGGTTGGCCACCGGTCTTTCAATGGGACATCGATCCGCACGACACGGCTATCGAGAGCGGTGAGGCGAGTGTGCGCATCGGCGAGTGGCAGTATGAGATCTGGTTCCAGAAACACCCAGAAGAACTGTGGTACGTCGCCATTCAGGCACTGCAAGACGACACGGCAATCGATGGACCGCAGCGTCCGCACCCAATGGGTCGCAATGTCGTGGTCAACCTTGTCTTCGACTTCCGACGCGACGCCGTAGTGTCGGTGTACGGCACCGCGCGCGACTTCCGTCCGTTCATCGAGGCATTCCGGATTGGGTGCGGACTCGAAGAAACATCGCAGACTCACACCGAATCCCAAGAGGAGACAGAGGTATGACCGCTGGCACACGAAACGGATCCGCTTCGCGATGGTTCCGCATCGCCGACGAACCCCGCGACTGGGAGGACTTCTACCGGGAACGCTGGTCCTATGACCGGTCGGTCCGTACCAGTCACAGCGTTAACTGTTCCGGCTCATGCTCGTGGGAAGTATTCGTCAAGAACGGGTTGATCTGCTGGGAACTCCAGAAGACCGACTGGCCGCAGATCAATTCCGAAACGCCGAGCTATGAGCCCCGCGGTTGTCAGCGTGGCATTTCCGCATCGTGGTATCCCTACAGCCCGGTGCGTCCGAAGTACCCCTACATCCGCGGGGTTCTCCTCGATTATTACCAGGCGGAGCGGGCAAAGGGCAAGGACCCTGTCGAAGCCTGGGCCGCCATTGTTGAAGATCCCGAAAGAAAAGCCAACTATCGCAATGCCCGAGGCAAGGCTGGTTGGCGGCGAGGCAGTTGGGATCTCGCTACCGAGATCTGGGCTGCATCCATCATTTATACAACGAAGGAATACGGGGCCGACCACCTTGCATCCTTCTCGCCTATCCCCGCGATGAGCATGGTCAGTTTCCTGTCGGGACACCGACTCTGCAACTTGCTCGGCGGCACCATGCTCTCCTTCTATGAGTGGTACCACGACCTCCCGCACATCATGCCGATGATGTGGGGCGACCAGACCGATGTCGGGGAATCGGCCGACTGGTATCAGAGCACCTACTGGATGGTCATCGGCTCCAACCTGCCGATGACCCGCACGCCGGACGCGCACTTCGCTTCCGAGCACAAATACAACGGCGGCAAGATCGTCAACCTTGCGCCGAACTACTCCGATGTCACGAAGTTCGCTGACCTGTGGGTGCCTGTGCGACCAGGAACGGATGCGGCATTCCTGCTCTCCTGCATCCACGTCATTCTGCAGGAGTTTCATGTCAACCGCCGGTGCGAGTACTTCCACGAGTATGTGAAGCAGTACACAAACCTGCCGTTCATGGTTCAACTCGACCAACAGGATGACGGGTCCTACATCTCAGGCCGCTTCATGCGCGCTACGGATTTCACCGACTATGCGGGCGAGGAGAACGCTGACTGGAAACTCACCATGATGGAGCAGGACACCGACAAGGTGCGGCTCCCGATCGGAACACTCGGCTATCGGTGGGAAGAGGAGAACACCGGTCGGTGGAACCTCCAGTTGAAGGATGCGGAGGGCGAGGAGTTCGATCCCATGCTCTCGTGCATGGGGGACGATGGTTCCTTCGAGGAAGTTTCCGTACAGTTTGCCGACTTCACAGACACATTTGACACGGAACTTGGCACGACAGAAGGCAAGGGCCGCAACTCGGTGGCCGTCACTCGCGGTGTACCAATCAAGCGTGTGCGTAACGCGGCCGGCGAAGAGGTGCTTGTTACGACGGCTTTCGACCTCCTTCTGGCACAACTTGGTGTCAACCGCGGTCTCGCCGGTGACTACCCGAAGGACTACGACGACGAATCGCAAACCTATACACCAGCGTGGCAGGAGCAGGAGACCGGTGTCGACCGCGACCTGGTCATCCGCGTTGCACGCGAGTGGGCGGACAACGCCGAGAAAACCGGCGGCAAGAGCATGTTCATTACTGGCTCTGGTGTCCTGCACTGGTATCACGGCGGCCCCCTGATCTACCGCGCGATGGCCGTCATGGGAATTCTCACCGGATGCATGGGTCGCAACGGCGGTGGCTTCAACCACTATGTGGGCACCGAGAAGATTCGCCCCTACGCGGCAATTGGCACGATCGGCGGCGCATCTGACTGGACGGGGACGCCGCGGCACATGAACAGTACGGCGTACTTCTACTTCCATACGGATCAGTGGCGGTACGACGGCATGGTGCTCGACCCAATCTGGGCGCCGTGGGCCGAGAAGTTCCCACAGAAGGGTGGGCAACACGCCGCCGACCAGGATCTGCTGGCGGTTCGCAACGGCTGGATGCCCTTCTATCCGCAAGTCGACAAGAAGAACCCGACGACACTGCTCGCAGAAGCCCGCGCTGCCGGTGCGGAAACGGAAGCCGAGGTCGGGCAATATGTGGCGAAACAATTCAGCGAAAGGAAGGAACGATTCGCAGTCGAGGATGTTGACGACGAGGCAAACCACCCCAAGGTCCTGTGGATCTGGCGTGGCAATCTCATCGGCACAAGCATGCGGGGGCACGAGTATGGCCTGAAGCACCTTCTGGGAACCCACAACAATGTTCTCGGCGAGGATCGCGCGAAGGATCTTGTGAAGGGCGTTGACTGGCACGAGCAGGCACCATTGGGCAAGCTCGACCTGGTCGTCAACGTCAACCTCCGAATGGACTCGTCCGCGAACTACGCGGACATCGTCCTGCCGACGGCACATTGGTATGAAAAGTACGACCTGACCTGCTCAGACCTGCACTCCTTCTTCCACCCATTCACACCCGCGCACGATCCGCCGTGGGAAGCAAAACACGACTGGGAAGCGTTCAAGTTCTGCGCCGCAAAGGTCGCAGAACTTGCCAAGACACATCTTCCGGACGAGTTCGACGATCTGGTGATGACGCCGATGATCACCGACACGCCCGATGAGATGGCCCAGCCGATGGGCGAAATCCATGACTGGTATGGCGGAGAAGTCGAAGCCGTTCCCGGCAAGACCTTCCCGAAGGTCAAGATCGTCAAGCGCGATTACACGAAGGTGCTTGATCGATACACGACCTTTGGTCCGAATGTATGCCGGCCGAACGGCTACGGGTGCAAGGGCATCACCGGCGATCTCACAGAAGTCTGCGAGGCACTCAAGGAGAGTTATCTCGTCGGTGAGAAGGACGGGTTGCCGTCACTTGAGCATGCTGAACAGGTATGTGAAGTCATCCTTCGCATCTCACCAGAGAGTGACGGCGAAGTGTCGCACATGATCTTCTCGAATCTGGAGAAGAAAGTCGGTCTCCCATTGGCACACCTTGTTGAGGGCGATCGCGAAATCCATCATCACTATCCGGACCTGCAGTCGCAACCGCGGCGGAGTTTGACGAGCCCGCACTGGTCTGCAATCGAGAGCCCAGGCAGGACATACTGTCCATGGACCCTCAACATCGAAATGCTGAAACCCTGGCATACGCTGACCGGGCGGCAGGAAATCTACTACGACCACCGTGGCTATCGCGAACTTGGTGAGGCCTTGCCCACTTACAAGCCGCCGGTGGACATGGTGAAGATCGGTGATTGCAATCCCGACACAGCTGAAGCGAATTCCAAGGTGTTCCGTTTCCTCACACCGCATGGGAAGTGGTCGATTCACTCGATGTTCTGGGACACATGGCACATGCTCAACATGTTCCGGGGTGGCCAGGTTGTTTGGATCAACGACGAGGACGCTGCGGAAATCGATGTCGTCGACAATGACTGGGTCGAGGTCTACAACGAGAACGGCATCTCCAATGTCAGGGCCGTTGTCAGTGGAACTATCCCCAGAAGCTCGGTCATCATGTATCACTCTTCGGAGCGACACATCAACGTGCCGTTCTCGCCACTGGCGAGAAAACGCGGCATGACCGACCTGCGTGGTGGCAACAACAACGCGCCCACGCGAATCATGATGAACCCATCATGCATGATCGGTGGGTACGCGAACTGGACCTACTTCCTCAACTACATGGGACCCAGCCCGTCCGAAAGGGACTGCGCGGTGTTGATCCGAAAGATGCCGCTGGAGTCCGGAGCGAAGAAGGTCATCTATCAGGAAAAGGATCTGCAGAAGATCATCGATCGAGGGGACGTCGCCCGCTGATTTGCGGGATGCACAGGAGACTTCACAATGCAGATCAAGCAACAAATGGGAATGGTCTTCAACCTCGACAAGTGTCTCGGTTGCAATACATGCACACTCGCGTGCAAGAACGTGTGGACGAACCGCGAAGGCGCCGAGTACATGTTCTGGAACAACGTCGAGACCAAGCCGGGCATCGGCTATCCGAAGCAGTGGGAGAACCAGGAGAAATATCGCGGAGGCTGGAAACAGACTTCGAAGCAGGGGCCGCAGCTCCGCATTGGTTCACGATTCTGGACCATGATGAACCTCTTCTACAACCCGGTGATGCCACAGATGGAGGAGTACTACGGCAAGGGGCCGTACACCTTCACCTATGAGGACCTTCACTCCGAGGAGCCGACGAAGTTCTCGCAGCCGGTTGCACGGCCCAAGTCGATGATTACTGGAGAAGAAGATATCTCCATCGACTATGCCGTGAACTGGGAGGACAACGGTGGTGGCGCAAGCCCGGAAGGAACCGGATCGCTTGACATGAACTTCGGTGGGATCTCGGATGCCGAGCGGGATGCGTTCCTGAGTTTCAAAGATTCCTTCATGATGTACCTGCCACGGATCTGCAACCACTGCATGAACCCATGCTGCGTCGCAGCTTGCCCGAGTGGTGCGGGGTACAAGCGGGAGGAAGACGGCGTTGTTCTCATCGACCAGGATCGCTGCCGCGCGTGGCGTTACTGCGTTTCCTCCTGTCCATACAAGAAGCCTTACTACAACTGGCGAACAGGAAAGATGGAGAAGTGCATTCTGTGTTACCCGCGCCTGGAGGCGGGGCAGCCGCCGGCGTGCTTCCACTCCTGCCCGGGCCGCATCCGGTACATGGGCCCGCTGCTTTACGACATGGACCGCGTGGCAGCAGTTGCCAATCTCGATGAGCAGGAACTCGTCGAAGCACAGCGTGAGATTATTCTCGACCCGCACGATCCCGAAGTGATTGCCGAGGCACTCTCCGTGGGCATCAGCGAGGCGTGGCTCAATGCCTGCCAGCGATCACCGGTGTATCGAATGGTGAAAGACTGGGGCATCGCACTGCCGCTGCACCCGGAGTTCCGGACGCTCCCTGCACTCTTCTACATTCCACCCGAGAGTCCGGTGAAGACTCGGCCGGATGGTAAACACACGCTGGCGATGGTTGGCGGCAAGACCGTTCTTCCAAACCTCGACGAGTTCCGTCTGCCGATCACCTTCCTTGCAAGCCTGCTCTCTGCCGGAAACGAGAAGTTGGTTGAAACGGCGCTGCTCCGGCAACTCGCAGTCCGCGGCTATCGCCGATCAACAAGGGTTGAGGGGACACCGGATACCGAGGTTCTTGCGAAGGTTGGCCTTACAGAAGATGACGCGAGGGACATGCATCGCCTGCTTTCGCTCGCTCACTACCACGAGCGGTTTGTCGTACCCACGACACGGCGGGAGCGAACCGATAACGCACCGTTCATCGAGCGAGGGTACGCAGGGTTCAGCGAACTGACCCCATCGGACAAGCCATTCCGCAGCACCACATTCCATGGAAACCGGGAAGAGGTCGGGAGTTGACCGATGCAGAAAAACGATCTCGTAGCCACCTGGACCCTGCTCGCAGAACTGTTCGTTCATCCAGACGAACGTGACAAGTCGCTGATTCTACGGCTCCTTGAACAGATCCGTCCGGCATTGCCACAAGTGGCGGAATGCGTAGACAGTTTTCTGGCCTCACCCTCCGCCATGTGTGCTGACGAGTTTGTGGCCACGCTTGAACTGTCGCCGACCTGTCCCCTGTATCTCGGGTCGCACCTTTTCGACGAGCCGACGACATGCAGCGGCATCGGGAGTTCACCGCGGAACACATTCATGGTCGAACTCAGCGGCATGTATGGCCACTTCGGTCTTGATCTTGCGGGAAAGGAACTGCCCGACTATCTGCCCGCCATGCTTGAGTTCCTTGCCATGAGCCTCGGCCGTGACAGCGAAAGAGACATTGGACTCCGCCGCCGGGTGATCGAGCGGTACCTCCTTCCAGCGATGGGTCCACTGGCGGAATCCATGACGAAGTACAAGGTTGATGCTGTCGTACTTGTGCCGGCCATCAAGTGTGTGGCTGATGAAGACCTTCGACTGATGGGCGACATTCCCATGTGGCGACCGCCGGATGAACAGGTCGATGATCGCGGAGTTTCCCTGCCGCTGTTCAAGGAACCAGTGGGATCGATGCCGTGAAAGCCACTGCTTCTGAGTTCGCCGGCTTCTTCGTATCGCTCTTTGTCGTCTCGATACTGGCGGTCATCGTGGTTCGCGCAGCATCGCACCAACCGGCTGCGACGCCTGCGTCCTCATCCGTCGTTGCATCATCGAAGGAACTTCCCCCACCGCGCAAACTTGCGCCACCGATCGTTACACCGGCACCGGCTCAGGCAGCCACCGCTGTCGAAGCGGTCGTCCCGGAGACGGTCACCACGACTCAGCGGCTCCGTTCCCAACTGAATGGCCCCCGGGTGTTTGTTGACTCAGCAGGAGAGAAAACGACCATGAACAATTTCCTTTGGGGTGTCTACCCCTACCTCTGCATCGTGCTGTTCTTCGTCGTACCGATCATCCGAATGGTGACGCGGCCGTACTCGTGGAGTACCCGTGCCAGCGGACTCTTTGGGCGACGAGTTCTCGGCATTGCCTCGGTGGCGTTTCACTGGGGACTACTCCTGTTGCTGGCAGGTCATGTTGTCGGGTTGATCGGCGGCGTTCTCGGCTCGGAGTCCGCGGTGGACATCTTCTTCTGGTCAGGCCTGATCGGTGGTTTCCTTGTTCTCTTTGGTTCCACCCTGGCGCTGGTTCGCAGAATCGGAAATGCAGAAGTACGGGCGATGAGTCAACCAGAGGACTACATCGTGCAACTGTTCCTCATTTCGATCATCAGCATTGCGCTATACCAGGTCGTTGCGCATCGCATCTTCGGCATTACCTACTCAGTGTCATCCTGGTCCGCGAGTCTCTGGACGCTCTCGCCGCAGCCCGAGCTGATGGAGTCGGTCGGCCTGCTGACGAAACTGCACGTCTTCCTTGCGTTGTTGTTCTTCGCGTATTTCCCGTTTACAAAGCTCGTCCACTTCTGGACATTCCCGGTGAACTACTTTGTCCGGCCCCCTCAGTCCATGCGGACACAGCGCTATCGTTTCCAGCGGCGATGGGAGTTTGCCTGGCGCAGCGACAAGTCATGGCTCGTATACGGGTTGGGTTCCGTGGCCGTTCTGTTTCTGATTGCCGGTGGGTTGCTTGGAAGCCCAAGGAATGCCGGGGCGAACGATCTTCCGGAGTCCGTTCGTGCTGGCGATGCGGTTGTGCTTGCGGGCTATCCGCTCTACGTAAGCCAGTGTGCACGCTGTCACGGCACAGACGGGTATGGCGACGGCGCAGGCATGGACTCTCCGACATTTGCGGCGCTGCCCCGCAGTCTCGTGTACACGAGCGATCATCCCGGCGCCACATATCACTTCACTTCGACCGACAACGGCATCGCGTCTGATGACGACCTGTTCAGGACCATTGCCGAGGGGCTTGATGGATCCGGCATGCCCGCTTTCGCGGACCTCACGGCCGCGCAGATTCTCTCGCTGGTGGATGTGCTGAATGCCTTCCGCGCGGAGGGACCGGAGCCGGGCAACCCGATTCACGTTCCTGAGTATCCACAGCCGACCGCGGCGAGCATCGCCCGCGGGCAATCACTGTTCGCGGAGAGTTGCGTGTCATGTCATGGCGAAGATGGCAGCGGCGGCACACAACAGAATTACAGTTGGCGGGAACTCGGTCCGGAAGAACCGCAGATCATCGCTGCAGCCGACTTGTCTCAGGGTCTTGCGAAAGTGGGGCTCACTCCTGACGACATCTTCACTCGCATCACCGTCGGAGTACCGGGCGCATTCGGGGGAAGCAACCTCATGCAATCGTTCAAGACGATGCCCGCCGAAGATCGCTGGGCGATCGTCCACTATGTGATGGAGGAGATCCTCCCGCAATCCACGGATCGCCTGAGTGATGGATGACACAGACAAACGAGCCTGGTGGATACTGTCAATCAATACCTTCGCGTTTACCGTCTGCTTCGCGGCGTGGATGCTCAACGGGGTTCTTGTCACCTTTCTTGTAGACAACGGGGTCTACAACTGGGATGCAGCGGAGATGGGATGGCTCATTGGCATCCCAGTATTGACCGGTGCGATCTTCCGACTCCCACTGGGCATGGCAGCCGACCAATGGGGTGGCAAGATTGTCTTTGGGCTGCTGATGCTGGCAACGGCCGTACCCATGTTCCTTCTGGGTTCCTGTAACACATACTGGCAGTTCATTCTTGCGAGTCTCGGGTTTGGGTTTTCAGGTGCGAGTTTCGCGGTAGGGATCGCCTATACATCCGCATGGTTTCCGCGACGCCTTCAAGGTACGGCGATGGGCATCTTTGGAACAGGAAACGCCGGGGCCGCGGTGACCGTGCTTCTGGCGCCGCGGCTGTTGGACTGGTTTACCAGGAGTGGCGAATATGTAGAAGGTTGGCGATACCTGCCAAAGGTTTACGCTGCGGCTCTCCTGGTAACGGGGATCCTGTTCCTTCTGACTACTTCTTCACGAGTCGCTTCGGGCAGTGCTGGAAAGCCCCTTCGTCAGCGACTGGCTCCTCTGGCATCCATGCGAATCTGGCGATTCGGGTTGTATTACTTCTTCGTGTTCGGGGGCTTTGTGGCACTTGCGCAGTGGCTCGTGCCCTACTACGTCAACGCATACGGAACAACAGTCGTTCTTGCCGGCGCTCTTACAGCCATCTTCAGCTTTCCGTCAGGTGTCATCCGTGCTCTCGGGGGGTGGATGTCCGATCGATGGGGTGCGCGGACTGTTCTCTATTGGGTGTTCGGGCTATCCATCGGCTGCTGCGGACTGTTGATTGTTCCCCAGATGGACATTCATGCCCCGGGGAGTGGTGTCATGACCCATCGGCCAGGCACCGTGCTGGAGATCACCGAACACTCCATTGTCGTCGGGTCGCCGAACCTCGGCAACGAGACCTATGTGCTGGCGCCCAAGGGGAAGGATATTGTCTCTCAGGAAGAACGACACTCAGGCATGCTGATCTTCCCGCGGGCTACATCGTGGCAGGAGCCGGTAGTAGTGGTCGGAGAGAGCGTTGGCAGGGGTGAACTCCTCGCGCGGGGTGTTACACACATCTTCTTTCAGGCCAACATATGGATCTTCACAGCACTTTGTTTCATCATTGGATCGGTCATGGGGATCGGCAAGGCTGCTGTCTACAAACACATCCCGGAGTATTTTCCAGAGCATGTGGGTGTGGTGGGCGGGATGGTCGGTCTACTTGGCGGTCTCGGTGGATTTGCCTGCCCCGTGATCTTTGGGTACCTGCTTCGCGGTACCGGATTGTGGACGACCAGTTGGATGTTCCTGCTGCTGGTGGCCGCGGCCAGCCTTCTTTGGATGCATCTGGTTATCCGCAAGATTACACACGAACAGGCGCCAGAATTGCTGAGGCGCATCGAATAATGAGACGACGATCGACGCGAGTATTGAACAGGAATAGATCATGTCGAAATTGATCAAGTGGGATGTTGAGAACCCGGGCTTTTGGGAATCAACTGGTAAGAAGATTGCCAACAGGAACCTGTGGATATCCATCCCGAACCTGTTGCTCGGGTTTTCGGTCTGGATCTACTGGGGCATGGTTGCCAAGTACATTCAGACGATCCACTTCGGAACAGACGGGGTTCAGTTCAACTTCACGTTCATGCATGACGGCCAGCCGTATGAGGACAACGGATATCGCGCGCTCTTGTTTCTACTCCCAGCGGTGGCGGGGCTTGCTGGGGCGACACTGAGAATTCCCAATTCCTTCATGATTGCGATCTGCGGTGGGCGCAATGTGAAGTTCATGACTTCGATCCTGCTCATGCTGCCTGCGCTGGGGGCGGGCATTGCGCTGCAGAATCCAGAGACACCTTTCTACGTGTTCATTCTCCTGGCAGCGCTGTCAGGTGTGGGCGGTGGTGCGTTTGCGTCATCCATGTCCAACATCAGTTTCTTCTTCCCGAAGAAGATGCAGGGCCTTGCGCTCGGACTGAATGCCGGGCTTGGAAATCTTGGCGTCAGCGTCATGCAGTTCTTGATTCCGTGGGTAATAACATTCCCGCTCTTCGGTGCACTTGGCGGTGACCCAACCACCTTTGGGCCGGAAGGTGCGGAGACAAGCCTTTGGATCGCCAACGCTGGGCTCGTCTGGGTGCCCATTCTGCTTGCGTTGGTGATTGTTGCGTTCCTCTTCATGCACAACATGCCGTTTCACAACCACGGATCAACGCCGGTTGCGGTTGCGAAGTACCTCTGGCTGACCATTCTCGGGTTCGGCGGCGCGGCGGCTGGCATCTACCTGTTGATTCTTCCGTGGGGCGGTTTTCCGTCGCTGCTGAAGACATTCCTCGTGGTCGTGGTGGCGGTCATCCTCACGCTGCTGGCGATGCGGTTCCTGACACCCAGAGAAACCAAGGAGAACCTCCGCGGGCAGTTCGGCATCTTCAAAGAGAAACACAACTGGGTCATGACATGGCTCTATGTGATGACTTTCGGGTCGTTCATCGGCTACGCGAACGCTTTTCCGAAGCTCATCGATGATGTGTTCGGCATCGTCCGTGTAGGCGAGCACGCCGGTGACTCCACAGGCTTGTCCTCAGCCGGGTTTATCTGGATCGGGGCGGGAGTAGGCGCCCTGATCCGGCCCATCGGTGGTTGGATGTCCGACAAGTGGGGTGGTGCGCGGGTAACCCACTGGGACACCATCGTCATGATTGCTTCGACGATCGGGGCCGGGTACGTCGTCTCGTTGGCCATGGGTTCAGAGAACCCGAAGCAGTATTTCCTTCCCTTCCTCCTTCTTTTCATCGTGCTTTTTGCCACCACAGGCATCGGTAATGGGTCCACCTTCCGCATGATCGGAGTCATCTTTGATCGGGACATGCGGGGGCCGGTGCTCGGCTGGACATCCGCGATCGCCGCCTATGGGGCTTTCCTCATTCCGAAGATCTTCGGCACGCAGATCAAGGCCGGGACACCGCAGTACGCCCTCTATGGTTTCGCCGGCTACTACCTGAGTTGCTTGGTGGTAAACTGGTGGTTCTACGCTCGGAAGAATGCCGAGATCTCGTGTTGATCCACCAACACCAGCAGTAAGGGAGTCATTGATCTTCATGTCCGAGTGCCACGCCCCGAATCTGGCCCACCACTACGACGACATGCCCCAGCAGCACGACGCTGCGAAACTGGGCATGTGGCTCTTTCTCGCCACTGAGGTTCTTCTGTTCGGCGGACTGTTCTGTGGGTACGCCGTGTTCAGGGCGAATCACCCAGCACTTTTCGCTTGGGGAGATCAGTTTCTTGACGAGACATACGGTGCCGCCAACACAGCCGTGCTTCTCATCAGCAGCATGACCATGGCGATGGCGATTACCTATGTGCAGCGAGAGCAACGCCGACTTGCGGCCCTTGCGCTGGGTGTTACCTTCGTCTGCGCTGCGCTCTTTCTTGGCATCAAGTCGATTGAGTACGAACACAAGTTTCATGACCACTTGCTCGGCGGCATGGCGTTTTATCAACTGCCCGACGAAGAGCACGGAGTGGTTGCGGGGGCTGATCACGACACCGAATTGCATGGCGATGCCGCAAAGGGCAAGACGCTGTGGAATACAACTTGCCTTGCGTGCCACGGCGTAACCGGTCAGGGCGTGACCGGTCAGGGGCTCCCGTTGAACACCAGTGCATTCGTTCGCGATCGAACGGATGCGGAACTGCTTGAGTTCATCAAGGTCGGCCGCGCAGCAAACGCGCCCGACAGCGTGCAGAAGATTCAAATGCCGCCGAAGGGTGGTAACCCGATGCTCAAGGACCAGGGCATCATGGACATCATCGCCTACCTGCGTTCCTTGCAGGTGCAGGTTGCGGGCGAGGAGACGCAGGCGGCCGATGCACCTGTCGAGGAAACACCCACCACGCCGGTGGCAGCGACTGTCGCGGCAGAGCCTGAGGAAGAGGCGAATTACCTCGATTCGCTTCCCCGATCAACCATGCCGAATGCATCGACCGGCCCGGTTGGGCTTGCTCCGAAGGATGCTTCCATTGAGCAGCGCATGGCGGTCTACGATCCACCTGCTCCGCAAGTGGATACAAGCAGGCCGGCAAACGCTCACTTGTTCTTTGGGCTGTACTTCCTGATGACGGGACTGCACGGTGTACATGTTGTCGTCGGGATGATCGTGATCCTCTGGTTGCTTTGGCGGCTGCAGCGAGGTCATTTCAACCGGAACTACTACGCACCGGTTGAGTGCGGCGGTTTGTATTGGCACATCGTCGATGTGATCTGGATCTTCCTCTTTCCGCTCTGGTATCTGATCGGGTAGTGCCGCATGCCAACTGAACACCTGGTCATGGTCGCGGGCGCGGTCTTGGTGATGGCCGCGCTGTATTCAACTGTCGGGCATGGCGGCGGATCCGGTTATCTGGCAGTGTTGGCGCTGTCGGGTTTGGCCCCGGAGCAATTGCGGCCGACGGCGCTCTGTCTGAATGTTGTCGTGTCTTCGATTGCCACTTGGCGATTTGCTTCCTCAGGGACCTTTCGGCGCGATCTTTTCGTGCCGCTCATCTGCGCATCCATTCCAGCGGCATTTCTTGGTGGGTATGTCACCATGCCGCCAGCCGTGTACCGGCCGATTCTTGGGGCGGTCTTGGGTATCGCCGCGGTGAAACTCCTGATGCCGGTCCGTGGAAGGGAGAAGACGGCGCGTCCTTCAGCCGCGCCGCTCATCATTGCTGGTGCCTTGATTGGGCTGCTCAGCGGCATCGTGGGGATTGGCGGCGGCATCTTGTTGAGTCCACTGGTGTTGCTGATCGGTTGGGCTTCCGCGCGCCAGACGGCTGCGATCAGTGCGCCGTTCATTCTGGTGAACTCGCTTGCCGCTCTTGCTGGGATTGTGACCGAGGCGGGGGGGCTGCCGGTGACGCCCATATTTCTCGCGCCGCTTGTGGTTGCGGTAGTGATTGGCGGCATGGTCGGCGCGTGGTTTGGCTCAAAGAGGCTCGGTCACCGCGGTTTGCGCACCGTGCTCGCCATTGTGCTGCTGGTGGCTGGCCTGAAGATGTTCCTCCCCCCCGGGGTCACACTCGGGGTGTGACCCCGTGCGTCCCGCTGTGTCCCTTGTGTCCTTGGTAGAATTGAGGCTGTGACGCATCCTGGAACACGACTGCGGGAGGCAATGGGGCGGGGGGTTGTCATGTGCCCTGGTGCGTGGAACGGCCTTGTCGGCCGCGCAATCGCCGCGGCCGGATTCGATGCCTGCTACATCAGTGGTGGTGCTACCGCGAACGCGGCTGGATACCCAGACACTGGCCTCATCACGCTGACCGAAATGTGCCGGACCATTCGAGAGGTCGCCACGGCCAGTGGTTTGCCGGTGATTGTCGATGCTGACACGGGCTACGGCGAAATAGAGTCGGCCGGGCGAACAATTGTCGAGTACGACCGCAGCGGCGCCGCGGGCATGCACATCGAAGATCAGGTCTTTCCCAAACGGTGCGGCCATTTGGACGGCAAGTCACTTGTGCCCACGGAGGAGATGGCCGCCAAGGTCGCCGCCGCACACGCGCACAGAATTGATCCCGGATTTCTACTTGTGGCGAGAACCGATGCGCGGAGCGTCGATGGTCTGAGTGCCGCAATCGAGCGGGGCGTCGCCTACCGCAAGGCAGGGGCAGACATGATCTTCCCGGAGGGGCTGCAGAGCGAAGAGGAGTTCGCTACTTTCGCCGAGGGCTGCCCGGGTCTCCTTCTGGCGAACATGACGGAATTCGGCAAGACGCCTTACATCTCGGCTGATCGGTTCTGTGAATTGGGATATGACCTGGTGATCTATCCGGTCACGACGCAGCGAGTCGCAATGGGGGCCATCACAAGGGCGCTGGAACAGTTGCGAACCGAGGGGACCGCAACCGGCTTCGTCGACGACATGCAATCGCGGGAGGCGTTGTACGCGCTCCTCGACTACACCCCGGGCGAGGCGTGGACCTTTCCTCGTCCTAATACCTGAACGCGACGGGTTTTCACGCTTCCGGTAGAATGGGCGTTTTCACGAAGAGAAGAGGAGGTTCATGATGCCGGCAACGGATACGCGAGGACTGGCTGGTCAGGTGATCGGCGAAACATCGGTCTGTGCGGTCAACCAGACGCAGTTGATGTACAGGGGTTATGAGATCGCCGATCTCGCGGCCAATGCGACCTTTGAGGAGGTCTCGTACGTGCTGCTCGTCGGCCGAAAGCCCATGGCCTCCGAAGTGGACGCATTTGCAGCCGATGTCGCCGGAGAACGCTCCGTTCCATCGATCGTCCGTGACACGATCGTCGGCATTGCTCGCAACACGCCCGAGGCGCACCCGATGAGCGTACTCACGACGGCGGTTTCGATGCTGTCCCACTGCGACCCAGACTGCGAGGACAACAGTGAAGACGCTGAACTTCGCAAGGCGAAGCGGCTTCTTGCGAAGATTCCAACCTGCATTGGCATCCACCAGATGGCACTCGACGGCAAGGATCCGGTCGAACCCGATCCGTCCCTGAACCATGCGGCCAACCTCCTCTGGTGCATGACGGGCGAGAAACCATCCGAAACAGCGGCCAAGGTCATGGATGTCTCACTCATCCTGTATGCCGAGCACGATTTCAACGCCTCGACATTCACCTGCCGCGTCATCGCATCCACGAACAGCGACATGCATTCCGCGGTCTGCGGCGGCATCGGCGCGCTGAAGGGCAACCTTCATGGCGGCGCCAATGAAGCCGCCATGGACATGCTTCGCGAGATCATGGAAGCCATCGAACAGGGTGGTAACGCAGAGGATTGGATGCAGCACGCCTTTGCAACAAAGAAGAAGTTGATGGGATTCGGCCACCGTGTTTACAAGAACGGTGACCACCGCGCTGGCATCCTTCGGGAATGGGGCCTTCAGCTTTGCGAACAGGACAACACGGAAGCCAAGAAGTGGTTCGACCTCGGTGACGAGGTGCAGGCCATCATGCTTCGCGACAAGAACATTCATCCCAATGTGGACTTCCCTTGTGGAATGACCTACTTCGCCATGGGTATTCCCGTGCCGCAGTACACACCGATCTTTGTTGCAAGCCGAATCACGGGTTGGTGCGCACACATCATGGAACAACACGCCAATAACCGAATCATCCGGCCACTGGCGCAGTATGTCGGCGCACCGCCGCGAAACTGGAACGACTAGCCATGGATGTCAAGAGCATCGCGGTCATTGGCGGTGGAACCATGGGCAGCGGCATTGCGCTGACAGCGGCCACGCACGGGTTCGACACCACGCTCATCGATATAAGCGAAGAGCAACTCCAGCGAGCGAGTGGTTACCACGCCAAACAGCTTGCTCGTTCCGTGGAGAAGGGCCGAATGTCGCAGGAAGATGCGGATGCAGCGACTTCCCGGCTGTCCTACGCAGCATCGATGACCGATGCAAGCGGGAGCGACTGGGCGGTGGAGGCGGTCACCGAGAATCCGGAGACCAAGAAGGCTATCTTCAAGGAGATGTGCGAGGCATTCGGCGAGACCGTCGTGCTTGCAACCAACACATCATCCATTTCCATCAGCGATCTCGCATCGGCTGTGCCAGAAGCCGCCGACCGCGTCATCGGCATGCACTTTTTCAACCCCGTGCCTGTAATGAAGCTTGTCGAAGTCATCAAGGGCCGGGAAACGAGCGAGGAAACGACTCGCCGCACCATGGAACTCGCCAGAGCGATGGGCAAGACACCGGTGCCGGCAAACGACTCGGCTGGTTTCGTTTCCAACCGGGTCCTCATGCCGATGATCAACGAAGCGTTCTTTGCGTGGCAGGATGGCGTCGCTGAGGCGGAGGATGTCGATGAAATCATGAAACTCGGCTGCGCGTTTCCAATGGGGCCGCTGCGGCTTGCTGACTACATTGGTCTCGATGTGTGCCGCGACATCATGATGGTCATGTATGAAGGACTTGGCGACGAGAAGTACCTTCCGTGTCCGCGGCTTGTTGAACTGGTCGAGGCAGGTCACCTCGGCGACAAGTCGGGGCGGGGTGTGTACGACCACAAGGCGTAACCCATGAAGTCATTGCAGCCCAAACTGGGTTGGCTGTGCGGGTTGATTGTCGCAATTGCGATCTTCTGGGCGATGGGCGCGGTTGGCTCGGCAGGCTGGTACCTGCTCGTCCCCATGCTGACCGCTGTTGCGTTTATCGAACTCTTCTCGAGCGTCTGGCTTGGGATCACGCTTCTATCACTGTTGTTCGTCTACTGCTCGGTCGGTTCCGCGGGCGTTCCGGTCAGCATCTTCATCTGGGAACCACAGGCGTGGCGAAGCGTCCGCGAGATTCCGGTGCTCGAAATGACCGAGTTTGAGTGGTTTCACTGGTGGCCGTTCGTTTGGTTGGTGGCGATGGTTTGTTGGAACATGGTCTTGGTGACAACCCGCCATATTCCACTGACGGTGACCCGGCTCGGGGCGTGGACTGTGCACACGGGTATTATCGTCCTCGCTCTGGGCAGCTTGAAATACTTCGGTGCGAAGGTCGAAGGCGATGTGGCAATCGCCCGAGCGAGAATCGTCGTGGAGGTGCCGGGCCATGATCCCGTGTCGATGGTTGTGTCGCCTGGCAAGAGCATGACGATTGGCGACACGGCTGTGATCGTCGGGGACATCGAGCCGCACGATGGCTACCGGATGACAGTCGCAGTGCAGAGCGGCGGGGATGAATATGTCCGCGAACTTACACTCGGCGGAGAGACGCCGGCCGAGGACCCCGTCAGGGTTGCGATCGAATCAGACCCGCACGAGCGGTTCTTTCTAACGCAGTCGGCTGCGATCTACATCCGGGAACTCGGTGCTGACGGTCGTCCGCTGACACCGTGGATCGGGCGGCCGATTCGCGGTCTGCCGCGGTTCAATGACTACCCACCATCGCTTGATGACGTCTGGGGCGCGCACGGAATGGAACCCTCTCCTCTTTCAGTTTCGGTGCCAGCGGATTCCGATGACGATCCGGTTGCGGGTGACATGACCATCAGTGGCTACCTCCGGTATGCGATTCCCGAGACGCGATATGTTGCCGGTGGTGACCAGTTATTCCCCGCCATGTGGGCGACTCTTCGCCGAGGCAGCATGGCGCAGCCGCTGGAACTCTTCGCGTTCAGTCCTTCCGACGGCAACGCCGATCCGTCGTTGATGGCCTTCCGGTGGGTGGAATCCGACGCGCAGCGGTCTGCGCTGCATGCATCGACCCTGCCAACTTTGCATGTCAAGACGAACAAGCCGCCCCTGGAGATAGACATTCCGGTTGCCGATGCCATGGAGTTCTTACCGCTTGGCGAAACCGGCTACGACATTCGCATTCAGGCCATGGAGGACAACCTGGACATTGCGGGTTCGATCGTCTCGCTGCTCAGGGTGGAGATTCGCCGAGAGGGAGCAACATGGTTGCGGTGGGTGTTTGATAACCCGGAGATGAACCGAGACATTGCTGACGGCGTGGAGCACACCGAGCAATCGCTCTTGGACGACAACATTGTCATGTCGTACCGGCCGGGATCTGCGCCGATTACGATCGTGGCGGGCCCCAGGACGGACAACACGACGTTGGTGACATCGCTCGGTACTGCCGAACCTCTGGTGCGTCCCTTGATTGTCGGCACACCGGTTCCTCTTGCGGAAAATGTGACACTGACTCTTGATCGGGTCGAACGATCGGTCGCGGCTGACATCCGGCCGACCATCGTTCCCGCTCAACAGCGCGAACCGAATGCGGCGAACATGTTCTCGATGGTGCACGTGCAGGTACCAGGTGCGTCGATGCCGGTGTGGCTGATGTATCACCACTATCCGTTTGAGAACCAGGCAGACACGCTGCGAAGGTTCCGGTTTACGCCGACAACGATCAGCATCGGCGGCGGCCGCATGCTTGAGATGATGTACTCTCGCAGCGCGGCGCCGCTTCCCGCACCGGTGGTGCTTCAGGACTTCGAGGTGGACTCGCATGTGGGCGGATTCACGGGGAGCACATCCAGCATCAGAAACTGGCGGAGTGTTGTTTCGTTTGGCGGCGGCGAGAGTGTTGCTGTCAGCGTCAATGACCCGCAGCAGCACGAGGGGTACTGGTTTTATCAATCGCAGTGGGATCCGCCCGACGGAATGTCACAGGGCCTGAACTACACCGTACTCGGCGTCGGGAACCGCGAGGGTGTCTGGATTCAACTCGCCGGTAGTGTCCTCATGGTAATCGGCATGCTCTACGCTTTCTATGTCAAGCCCGCGGTCATCCGGCGGCGCGCTGACGCCGCGATTGCGGCGGCGGGAGGTGCGGCATGAAGCGGTTGTGCCTGGCGATCTTGTTGGCGCTGACTGCAGCGGTGCAGGTGCATGGCAAGGGCCCGGCGAAATTTGCGGATGCGATCGACCTGCGCCCATTGGATGGTGTAGCGGTCTGGCAGAATGGACGACTGAAGTCTTATGAGTCCTTTTCGCGATCGATGATGCAATTCGTCAGCGGCCCGCGGCTCATCGACGGGCAGTCTCCGGGCTTTACGTATCTGGACCTCATGTTGCGACCGGGGGCCTACGAAAGCAGGGCGATCTACTTCGTCAAGAAGAAGCCGTTGCGGGCACTCATTGCTGATGCCGCTCTGTCATCGGCAAACCCACCGGGCCGGTCGTCGCTGGAGTCGTTCATGAAGTCCGGCCTCGCGGGTCGCGACCTGCTTGTTCGGCCGGAAGTCTCGAGACTGTTCTCCACGATTCGAGGCGATGTCCTGCGGTTCGCCAAACCGGTCGAAACGATCGAAGGGGCGATGCGACTCGCTGATCCGATGGTGCTTCGACACTTGTTGGCCGTCGTCCCGCCTGCGAGCGGTGCCTTTGATGAACCGTGGCAGTCTCTGGACGCCTATCAATCGGTGCAGATGAGCGTCAGTCATTCGGGTGCGGCGCAGGATCCGATCCTGCTCGCCTGGATGCGTCTGGCTGACGGCTGGACGAAACAGGATGCCGCGCAGGCAAATGCAGCGATCGCTGATCTTGGACGACTGTTGCCGGAGACGGGCAGAGCGTTTTCAGCCGAGTACCCATCCGAGATGAGGTTGCAGTTGGAGAGCGCGTACTTCAAGCCATTCAACCTGCTCAAACCCTCAGTGTGGACCGGCGCGATCGAGCCAGCCTGGGGCGGTTTCACCTGGGTCTGGGTCGTCTATCTGCTGTCGGTCATCCTGTTGTTGATGGGTCTGGTGTACGGCTGGACCATGGCCCGCCGTGCCGGGATGAGCGTCTTTGTCATTGCATTCATCTTTCAGACCATGGCGTTGATTCTGCGATACATCATCGCGGATCGGTGGCCCAACACGAACATGTTCGAGGCGATCACGACCTCAATCTGGTTTGGAGCGTGCTTTGCGCTGTTCATGGAAATACTGGTGCGAAAGACGCGTGCCCGCACGCTCTTTGCTATTGGGAGCGCCGTTGCGTCGATGATTGCGCTCATGGCGGCGAGTTTCAGCCCGGTGCTGTTGTCGCCACATGTAAGCAATCGCATGCCGGTGCTGCATGATGTGTGGCTCTATATCCACACGAATGTGATCATCTTCTCCTACGCCTTGATCTTCTTCGCATCGGTGTCCGCCGCGCTCTATCTGCTCTGGCGGAGCGTGCGGTGGCTGCGAGGCGATCGAAATGTGCGTCAGCACGCCGGTGCGGGCGGAGTCGGATCGTTCGTCGTGCGGCGCGGTGGCGGGAAGGCACCGCTTCTTGATTCTGCTACAGGGTTTGGCACGGTGCTGGATGGCACGACGATGCTCTTGATGGAGTTGTCGTTCGTTCTGCTGTGGGCGGGGCTGGTCATGGGCGCGATCTGGGCGGATCACTCATGGGGCCGTCCGTGGGGTTGGGATCCGAAGGAAGTGTTTGCGCTCAACACTTTCCTTATCTATGTCATTCTCATCCATGTCCGCCTCAAGGCACTTGACAAGGGGTTGTGGACAGCTGTTCTGGCGGTAATCGGGTGTGGCGTTATGCTCTTCAACTGGATCATCATCAACTTTACGATCAGCGGTCTACACTCGTACGCCTGATCGCGAAATATCAACAGATGTCCAGGTTTGAGATTAGGATTGACTCCGTTCCGAAGAGAAATGCGGCGTGGCTCAAGGCTCTCCGGCACGCCACGGGGTGCGGCCTGAAGGAGGCAGCGAATTTACACGAGTATCTTGCGGATCACGCACCCTGCGTGTTCGCAACCGGTATCGAGGGCGAGGTTGGGGAGCACCTTTGCGCCCTGTTGACCAAGGCCGGTGCGGCGGTTTCCGCCAACGCGACGGCGGTCGTAAGTCCGATGCTGTTGCATCCGGGCATCAACCGAAAATACACGTGGCACTGGCTGTGGGGCCGCGCGACCCAATCTTGATATACTTTCGCCGCTGGTAGCGAGGGATTCTGGTTCCATCGCGCCACCAAACAAGGGAGTTCTCGACATGCATTGGTATTTTGATGTTCTCAAGAACTACGCAGGATTCAGCGGCCGTGCTCGTCGCATGGAGTACTGGATGTTTATTCTGTTCAGTAGCATTATCTTCATTGTGCTGGGCATCATTGATCAGGTGGTCGGCTCTGAATATGTGATCTACACACCACCGCCAACCGACCTGGCCGCTGCGGGTGGTTCTGGCATAGTCATAGACCCCATTGCCTTCGGGGTACTCCAAAGCGTCTACTGGCTGGCGGTGCTCATCCCAAGTATCGCCGTGGCTGTTCGCCGATACCACGACATCGGACGAACTGGTTGGTGGTGGTTACTCAACTTCGTCCCTTGTGTTGGATGGGTTGTCCTGTTCATCTTTGCTGTGTTGCCGGGTACCGATGGTGACAATAACTACGGCCCGAACCCCATCCAAGGAAACGCTTGATCGCAGCTTTGCGCCCAGCATAATTTCACCATGCCTCCGCTGGTCGTCCAGACCGAACACCTTCCGGAGGCCTGCCAGCAGTGGCTGGCGGAGCGTGTGGATCTGCACGCCTGCCCGGCGGATTCGCTTCGCTTCAAGGAGTTGCTGCCGGATGTGGCGGGGATGGTCGTACGCACCTACACGACCGTCGACGAGCACATGTTGGAGGTGGCTGGCAATCTTCGTGTCGTTGGGCGGGCTGGGGTGGGCCTGGACAACATCGATCTGGCAGCATGTCGAGAACACGGCGTTCGCGTGGTGCACACGCCCGAGGCAAACGCCGAGGCGGTGGTTGAGTTCGTGTTGTCGGCGGTGCTTCCGCGCATCAGGCCGATTGAACGGCTTCAGGAGTCGACGGAACTTCCCCAGTGGAAGTTGCTTCGGGACAGCGCGCTGGCGCCGCGGGAGTTCAGCGAAACAACGCTCGGCATCCTTGGATTCGGCCGCATTGGTGGCCGGCTCGGGGCGACGGCAGCGGCCATGGGTTTTCGGGTGATCTACAACGACCTGCGGGAGATTGTGTCGCCCGCCGATTGCGAGCAGGTCGATCTTGACCACCTTCTTGAGCAGAGCCACGTCTTGTCGATTCATGTGGATGGCCGGGCGGAGAACCGGCACTTTCTTGGCAGTGAGCAGTTTTCCAGATTCCGCGAGGACATCGTGTTGGTGAATTCCGCCCGCGGGTTTGTTCTGGACGCAGAGTCGTTGTCCCACTTCCTTCGCGGGCATCCTGACGCATGCGCGATCCTTGATGTTCACGAGGAGGAACCCTTCGGCGAGGCGTATCCTCTGCTTGGGCTCTCCAATGCCCGCCTCTATCCGCACATCGCCGCCCGCACTGAGCGAGCCCTCCTCAACATGGGGTGGGTCGTCCGCGATGTCGCCGCCGTCCTCGCCGGCGCCGACCCCACCTTCGAGAAATTGTGACAGTCACAACTCTGTGGGGCTAGAGGGCAACGACGGAACGGCTGGCGTATCATGCGAGGCGCTTGGCGATAGCCCATGAAAACCACGATTACAAGCGTGCAGGCGAGGCAGATCATTGATTCGCGGGGAAACCCGACGCTTGAGTGTGATGTTCGGCTGGAAGGGGGGGCGTTCGGGACGGCGGCCGTGCCGAGTGGCGCGAGCACGGGCGAGCACGAGGCGGTGGAACTCCGTGATGGGGGAGACACATGGTGCGGCAGGGGTGTTGGCAAAGCGGTTGCTCATGCCAACGGACCCATCGCGTCCACCGTTATCGGCATGGACGCGAACGAGCAGGCTGCGATCGACCACATGATGATCGACCTCGACGAAACCCCAAACAAGTCCAATCTCGGCGCTAACGCGATTCTGGGCGTTTCGATGGCTGTTGCAAAGGCGGCAGCGAACGCCTCGGGAGAACCACTGTTCCGGTTTCTTGGTGGCGACGACGCACACGTGTTGCCGATCCCGATGTTCAATATTCTCAACGGTGGCCAGCATGCCGACAACACCGTGGACTTTCAGGAATTCATGATTCAACCGGTGGGGTTCGACACATTCGAAGAGGGCCTTCGCTGCGGCGTCGAGGTGTACCACACGCTGAAGAGCGTGTTGCACGACCGCGACATGTCGACCGCGGTCGGTGACGAAGGAGGATTTGCCCCGAACCTTGCCGACAACGAAGATGCGCTCCGCCTGATTGAGGCGGCCGTGGGAAAAGCGGGCTACACATGGGGCGACCAGGTATTCGTTGCGATTGATCCCGCTACGAGCGAGTTGGTTTCGGCGGCCCATGCGCAGGGAAAAGACGGCTACTGTTTCTTCAGCAGCGATCCGTCCCGCATCGCATCATCCGAAGAAATGGTCGATCTGTGGACCGACTGGTGCGACCGCTACCCGATTCGTTCAATCGAAGACGGCCTTGGCGAGGATGACTGGGCTGGCTGGGCGCTGTTGACAGAACGACTCGGAGACCGCATTCAACTGGTCGGGGATGACCTCTTTGTTACGAACCCGGCATTCCTGCGCCGCGGCATCGACGAATCGTGCGCCAACGCCATTCTCGTCAAAGTAAACCAGATCGGTACGCTCACCGAAACCTTTGCCGCCATGAAACTGGCGAGGGAGAACGGGTACGCCCGTGTTCTCAGTCACCGCAGCGGCGAAACCGAAGACACGACGATCGCGGATATTGCCGTCGCGACCAACTGCGGGCAGATCAAGACCGGTGCGCCTTGCCGCAGCGACCGCACCGCCAAGTACAACCAACTCCTCCGTATCTCCGAGATGCTCGGACCCCGGGCCACATACGGGTCCTGAGCGTGACCACCTGGCGAAAACTCCTCGCATGGCGGCTTGTGCAGTTGCCGATCATTCTGCTCGCGGTGTACACGATCACCTTCTCCCTGGCCTGGCTCATCCCCGGCAATCCGCTTGAGAAGGATGGCAGAAAACCGCCTCCTGAAGTCATGGAGGCCATGCAGGCCCGCTACCACCTTGACAACCCCGTTGTCTTCTACGGGGACTATCTATGGAACGCGACCGGGCTGGCATGGGTTGCGGGCGATCGCGATGGCCCCGTGTTCGACCTCGGGCCAAGCCTTCTGCATGAGAACTGGACGGTCAACGAGATCCTCGCGGGCCAACTCCCAGTGTCGATGACGCTTGGGCTCGCGGCGATTCTGCTCGCACTCGTCATTGGCGTGACCGCAGGCGTACTCGGCGCGATTCGACCCGGATCGTGGATCGATGCGCTGAGTTTTTCGGTCGCCATCATCGGCATCAGTCTGCCGTCGTTCGTCATCGGTGTCATGTTGTTGGTTGTCTTTGCGGTCTGGTTGCAATGGTTTCCTGTTGGCGGATGGGGGTCGCTGTCGCATCTGGCGCTGCCGACCGTGGCGTTGAGCCTACCGTTTGCCGCCTACATTGCCAGGCTGGTTCGCATGGGCATGATCGAGCAACTTCGCAGCGATCACATACGCACCGCTCGGGCAAAGGGGCTGCCCGAACGAACAGTTGTACTGAAACACGCCCTCAAGAACGCCTTCCTGCCGGTGCTGAGTTATCTGGGTCCAGCAACCGCCGCAGCGATGACGGGATCATTCGTCGTGGAGAAAGTGTTTGCGGTCCCAGGCATCGGAACACACTTTGTGGATGCGGTTCTCGGCAAGGACATCACGCTGCTCATGGGAATCGTGTTGGTCTACTCGGCGATGTTGGTGCTCTTCAACCTCGCGGTCGATCTGGCCTACCGCTGGGTTGATCCACGGATCGCGTAGGCACTCACTCGATCTGCCAAAGGTACTGCACCATGCGCGGGTGTGGGCTGATGCCGTGGACTTTGTCCGGCTCGTACATGTAGACCTGCAGCAACTGGCAGATCACGAGCATCGGCACGTCCTCAGTAAAGAGAAACTCCTCAACATCATGCAGCATCGCGAGGCGCTTCGCCGGGTCCTGCTCCAAGGCCGCGGCATCAAGCGAGCGATCGACTTCCGGGTTGACATAACCGCGATCGTTGTTTCCATCCTTCGACCGAAAGATGTCAAGAAATGTCGTCGGGTCGCCGTAGTCGCCGTACCAGCGGCCCCGCGCCACCATGAAGTTTCCATTGCGAAGGTCCTTGCTGTAGAACTTGTTGTCGGTGCCCCGAAGTTCCACCCGAACACCAAGTTCCCTTTGCCACTGATTGCGAAGTTCAAGCGAAATCCACTTGTACCGCGAGGTATTCGTCGTATAGAGCAGGTCTACACTGGGAAACGGCGTGCCTGCCGCGTTTTCCGGGATACCGTCGGCATCCCGATCCTCCCAACCCGCCGCCGCAAGTTCCCGTCGCGCCGCATCGGCGTCGTGGCTGAGCCCATCGACGGTGGAGTAGCCGGAAATGGATCCCGGAGGGATGAGGCTCGAAACGGTCGGCTCGTTCAGGCGAGTCGCGTGCGCGACGATTGGCTCGCGATCGACAGCCATGACGAACGCTCGGCGCACCGCTGGATCGTGAAATGGGTTGGGCTGGCCATTCGGCAGCGACGGCCGGCAGTTGAACGAGAAGAAATCGGTGCCGAAGGTGGGAAACGCGCGGATGTTTCGCCGCTCGCCATCCTCTGGCGGCGGTAGCGACGCGACCGCTTCGTCAAGTGTTGCGCCGGTACGCAAGGCAGCGTCTATTTCCTTTGCATATCGGTTTTCATACGCTTCACGCTGTGCCAGCATGTCAGACTGGTACGACACGTTCACGTCCATCAACCAGTCGACATTCCCGGATTCAAACGCCATAACGGCGGTGTTCGTGTCCTCCATCGTCACGCCTTGAATCGATTCGGCATGCACTTCCTGCGGCGAATGATAGAGAGGGTTGCGTTCCAGCCGCATGTCCCGTTTGTACCGCCATGTGTCGAGGATGTAGGGACCGTTGCCGATCAACAGTCCCGGCCGCGCCCAGAATTGTTGCTGCTGTAGACGACCAGACTGCTCATCCACCGACACCCAGCGGCGACGATCCATGGGCGGCGCCTCAACGGTGTGCCATCCGTGTTCGCGGATTGTCTGCTCTGTTGCGTTGTCCACCTGCCAACCTTCGACCGACGGCCGGTAGACCGGGCTGCACACCGCCAGGGCGAGTTGATCGAGAAAGTAGGGGACGGGCGTTTCGAGTTCGATGCGGAGTGTGCGCTCGTCCTCCACAATGACACTCACCATCTCATCGAACCTGCTCTCGATTGCAGCGGTCGATGCCACATCCTCGGCGGCGAGTCGATTGGTTCGCCAATCCCAGAATTCCCGCGCACCGCGAATTGCAAAGAAGAACCCTGAGTAGTCGGCCGCGGTGTCGGGTGTCAGCATCCGCATCCACGCATACCTGAAGTCGTGGGCGGTGACCGGGGCGCCGTTGCTCCACTTCGCGTCATCGCGAATTGAAAAAGTGTAGACCAGCCCATCGTCGCTGACATGAGGAAACGCCGCAGCCGGTTCGATGGAATAGTCGTCAGTATTCCACCTGACCAACCCTTCATACAGGCAATAGGCCAGGCGCATGTCGTGCAGCCAACTCATCCGCTGTGGATCGAGCGTGAACACATCGCCGCGGCCGGCAAATACCAAGTCAGCTTTTTTCGGAGTGCGATCAACTGCCACTACCGCGACAAGAACGGCGAGGATGAGTGCAATCGGAAGCAGCAGTCGCGTCACGGCGATTCGGACGACGGCCAGGAGGAGATGCTCGCCATGATCGTGTCGGAGTCTCCCTTGTTCCACGCTGTGCGAAGATCCCCTTGGTCCTTACCGGTTTGGTGCTGCATCAGGACGGCGATGATTTCCAGCGTTCCGCCGTAGGCGTTCCGAACCGTGTCGTCCGATCGTGCGGCGTCACCCTGTTCGACAATGATTCCGGCCAGTTCGACAAGGGTGGGCGACAGTGAGTCCAAAACGGACCTGCGGATGGCGGCGTCGAGGCTGGGCTCCATCAATTGCAGCCGCAGCGAAGCGATGGATGCACGGGCGGCCTGCATCCGCTCGTCCGGTTTGTCGCTTTCGGCGATAGCCGCCACGAGTGCGATGACGGCCTTCGCCTGCAGATTCAACGAGAGTTTGCGAAGGGCCTCGCGGTCCACCCGGCTGAGGCCTTGTGTGCGAGGGAGTGATGCCAGGGCATCGAATTGGCGCGAAATCACGTACCACTCTGGTTCGCGGGCGATGCCATCGGCAACGACTTGTGCGTTGCCGCGAATTCGCCGCATGGGAAGTCGCCCGGAAGAGAGGACACGGCCAAGGCCAATCGATGCCCAGTGTCGCACTGCGCCTCTCGGTTCGGCGTTGATGTCGGCGTGTCGCATGAGGATGCCGAGCGATTGTTCTGTGCCAAGCATGGAGAGTACTTGGAGCGCATTCACCGCCGCCATCTGATTGTCGTTTGATTGGTCGAGCAGAGGTTCAAATGCTTTTCGAAGGGATCGTCCGTAGATTGTCCGAACGACTTCGGTCATGTGCCACCGATCATCCAACGGGTCGATGAGTTGTCTTCGGGCCTTGATCAGTTGTGCCGCGTCTTTGGTGTTGAGGGCTTCGGCCCATCCTGCCGCGTATCCTTCTACATCGGACTTCTCTCGTGCCGTCAACTCTGAGCGGCCCACGAGTGAATTGATCCGAAAGGTCGGCTGAGCCAGGGCGGTGGCGGTGAGGGCGAGGGCGAAGAGGAGGATGAGTTTCATTGGCGGTGGAGCCTGTTCCCGGGAGTTCCGGGGGGGGGTTCCGGGGTTCCCGGGGTTCCCGGGGGTTCCGGGGGTGTTGGGGAGGGGCGAAACTACCAGTGTCGCGGGGGGGTGTCAATGAGCGTTTGTCCTTGGCGGCTGCTACAGTGCTCGTGGGCACACGGGGGTTCGCCACGATGACCATTACGAGGACCATTCCTGCTGTGACGCTGCTGGCGACTTGTTTGCTGGGGCGAGTTGTCGTTGCCGAGGATTCTGGGGCGTTGGAGGTGGCTGCTGCGTCTCATATGGTTGAGCGGCTGTTACAGGCGGCGAACACGGCTACTCATGCTGAGCCATTGGATACGCTTGCGATTGAGGCGGCGCTTGATTTGACCACTTTGGCCACCGAACTGGAGCCGTTGAATGCGGATGCGTGGCGGATGCTCGCGGAAGTTGCGGAGATGGCGGATCGGCCGATGCTTCGGGTCAACGCGGTTCGTGGGTTGTTGGCCGCAGATCCTACGGACCAGGCCGTGCAATTGGCGAGGCTCCGTGATGCCATTGACAGTCTGCCGACGGCTCCGAAGCGGCTCGAAACGTACGAGCGGCTCCTCTCATCGGACTATCAGAGCCGTCTTGGCCCGGCAATCTCCGCCCGCATTGCTCTTGATGCGGCACTTTTGCAGCGGCGGCTGGGCAACATCGACCAGTTTGCCCGTTGGCTCGGGGAGTCGGTCGCTCTTGATCCTTCCTATGTGGATGCGATGGCGATTGCTGCTGGGTACTTCGGCGATGACACTTCGGGGCCTTTTCGCCAAGTAGAGCTCATGACCGCTTTGATGTTGGCGAATCTCCACGATCCGACTTCGCAGGTTTCGCTTGGTGAGATGTTGCTGTCATTCGGCGCTTACCCGGCGGCCGAGCGTGTGCTTGCCATGGCCGTTGCGGATCGCGCCTCTGAGATGGATGCCGTGACCAATGATGTATTGGCCGACTATGCGATGGCGCAATGGGCGGCGGGGGATGGTCCGGGTGCGTTGTTGACAATTCGCTTGAGGCAGCAGGCAATCGACGAGACGTTTCGGAAGAACATCCGCGCGCAGCAGCCGAGAGCAACGCCGTTGCAACTTGCGAGACTTCACGCGCCGCTGACGCCGAAACTTGCCACGGTGCGCGCAGCAATCCAGCATGATGCCGACCCGGAGGATGCCCGCGCCGCCGTGGAGGCGGCGATGGATTCCTTCCGAACGCTTGCGGAGGTTTATAAGACGACCGGCACGGGTGATGAGGCAGAGGACAAGGCAGCGGAACTCTTGATGCAGGCGGCATGGGTCGCGCTGTTGCTCGATGGGGATCCGGATACCGCCGAGGAACTGATGCAGAGTGCGACTGAGAGAATAGTGCTCTCTGAGGGGGCAAGCCAGCGATTCGATGGGTGGATTGCGTTGCGCCGCGGCGATCTGGAAAAAGCGGCGGCGATGTTGGAGCCGTTGGCGGCGGGGAATGACTCTGCAATGATCGGCACGGCCATTCTCAACGGTATGCGCGGGAACGAACAAGAGGCGGCGAAGGCGTTTCTGAGCGTTGTTCGTTCGCAGCCGGGCACGATGCTCGGGATCTGGTCCGGGAAACAACTGAATAAGTTGCTTGGGCGTCGCGTTTTTCCGCGGGAAGAGTCGCAGTCGCTGAATGAAATGATTGCGGGCATTGATGTGGTGGTTGACGAGTATCCGACCGAGCCGCGAGAAGCGATCGCGATCCGTGTGGAGCCGCTCAAGGCGACCTTCCAGCCCTACGAGCCGATCATTATTCGTGTTGAACTGTTGAACAACAGCATCGTTCCAATGGCCATTTCCGAATCCGGGCCGATTCTCCCGATGATTCTGATCGAGCCGCGGATGGAGATCACCAACACATCGCTCAAGGTCAATACGCCGATCATCGTGTCGATTGACCGCGCCATTCGTCTTCGCCCGAGGGAGCGAATGTATGTCGAAATCGATCTCAGGCAACAGTGGATTGGTGGGTTTCTGAATCAGTTTCCTTTGCGTGGTGGCCTGATTCGGGTGCGGGTCGTTTCGAACTTCGCAGTCAGTCAGGTTTCCACGAGTCAAGGTGACAAGTTGGTGTTCAAGCCGGGCAGGCTTGGTGTGCAGGCTGAGGGAGATCAGATCCGCATTGACGGCGTGCGGCTCAATGATTCGCGGCTGTCTGCCACGCTTGACAAGGTGCAACGGGTAACCGACGAAGAGGATCTCATTGCGCTCGCGCTGTTGTCATGGGTGGTTGGGGATGATGTCAACATTCGTGTGGAGCCATCCCTTGTCCCCGATGAAGGGGGCGACACACCTTTGATTGCCCCCGGCGACCGGCACCCGTTGCAGGACGCGGCGATCTCGGCGATCTTGATGGCCTTTCCTTCGCTCGGGCCGCTCCCAAGAGCGTGGTTCCTCTCTGTCATGGGGCCCGATCCGTCGCTGGAGGCCGTGTTCACCATGGCCGATGGGAACACCGAGGCCGTTGTGCGGATTGGGTATCTACTCCGCTTCCTCTCCCCCTTGATTCCGGATGAGGCGTTGGACGACCAGCGGCTGTTGGCGTTCATGCAGGATGACGACGATCGTGTGCGGCGGGTTGCGCACTGGGTGTACGGCTGGGTGCAGAACGTGGTGGATGCTCGTATGAGGCGTCAACTCGACGGGGATGGCAGCCCTGGCCCATGAGCGGGCGCGGCAGGACGATCGCTGCGTGGTCGGCCAGCGTGCTCCTTCTTGGATCCGCGATTTGGCTTGTTGCATCCAAACACGACGACATCACGGCGGCGATCGCGTCTCTTGAGCGGCCGGATCCTTTCACCATTGTCTTGTTACTTCTGACGATGGCGGCGTCCATTCCGTTGCATGCGGAGTCTTTTCGGCGGTTGCTCAACCGTCGCGGGAAGATTGGTTCCGGCGAAATGGTTGCGGTCATCGCCTCGGCAAGCCTCCTGAACTGGATGCCGTTACGGGCCGGACTGATTGGCCGCTTGGCCTATCACCGTGTTGTCAACAGCCTTCCCGTCATCTGGACCATCCGTGTGCAGTTTGAGGTAGTTGCGTTGGTGGGGATCGCTGCAGCAGTGGCGATCCTTGTTGTGGTTGCCGCGCCGTTACCGTTCTTGGGCGTGCCGCTTGCCATTGCCCTTGTGGCTGCGGCTTGCAGTCGACTTCGTCCGTGGATGATCGCCTGGTCGTGTCGATATGTGGACCTATTGTTCATGGCAACGCGGTACTGGCTCATTTTCCGCTTGTTGAACCAATCCATCGATCCGGATGCGGCTATTGCGTTGGCTGGCGCAGGTGCAATCGCTTCCCTTGTACCGTTGCCGGCTGGCGGCCTTGGTGCCCGTGAATGGGTGATTGGATGGGTGTCGTTGGCCATCACCTCATTGCCATTTGCGTTAGCGACCGGGATCCTGGCCGATCTTGTGAACCGTATTGTCGAACTGATCGTGGTTGTACCCGCTGGTCTTCTGGGCGGCGTGTTTGTTCGGCGGCAACTGTTACGATCCGCATCCGATGACACGGGATGAACTGGCACGCCGTATCGCCGACACGAGTGTTCTGCACGGCGAATTCACGCTCCGTAGTGGACGAACCAGCACTTGGTACATCGACAAGTACCGCTTTACGACTTGTCCGGAGATCCTCCGCGAGCTCGGAGCGATGTTTGCGGTGCGAATCCCTGGCTCGACGACGCGGCTGGCTGGCGCAGAACTGGGCGGTATTCCGCTTGTAACTGCCGCGTCGATGGCCAGCGGTCTTCCGTGTGTCTTCATTCGGAACAGCAAGAAGTTCTATGGAACTGCCAATCAATTGGAGGGGGTGCTCGAACCGGGCGACCACATTGTGATTGTCGAGGACATTGCGACATCGGGTGGGCAGGTGCTGGAAGCTGCGGAACTCCTTGTATCGCTCGGGGCGAAGGTTGATGGGATCATCGCGGTCGTGGATCGGCAGGAAGGCGCCCGCGACCGAATCGAGTCCGCGGGTTTCTCGTTTGATTCACTTTTTACGACGGCGGATCTCGGTGTGACGGAGCAGGCGTGATGGCCGAGATTGTTTCGACGCAACTGATTGTGGGCATGGAAATTCATGTCGAACTTGCCACGACGAGCAAGATGTTCACAGCGGCGCCCAATGCCGCCGCGCCGGGCGTGAAGGATCCGCCGCCGAACACACTGGTGGATTCTGTGGTCATGGCACTGCCGGGTTCGTTGCCGGTCATCAACCGGCGCGCAGTGGCGATGTCGATGCGTGTTGGGTTGGCGCTCAACTGTTCAGTTGCACGGCATACCAAGTGGGATCGCAAGAATTACTTCTACCCTGATCTTCCCAAGGGGTACCAGATCAGCCAGTACGACAAGCCTCTTTGTCATGAGGGTGTAATTGAGATTGATGCTGGGGACGAGCAGTTTGTGGTTCGGATTACCCGCGCCCATCTCGAAGAAGACACCGGCAAGCTCGGGCACGAATTACCGGGCGGCGGCCGGTACGACGGTTCGCTTGTCGACCTGAACCGGGCTGGGACGCCGCTGTTGGAGATCGTGACCGAACCCGACATGGTCTCCGCCGACCAGGCCGTCGCTTTCGGGCAGGAACTTCAGACCATCTGTGTGTTTCTCGGTGTCACCGAGGGTGTCATGCAGCGCGGGCACATGCGATTCGAGCCAAACATCAATGTCGTGATCACGACTGATGACGGTGTGGAGCACGCGACGCCGATTGTCGAGGTCAAGAATCTGAACTCGTTTCGAGCGTTGCGGGGCGCGATCGAGTGTGAGTCGGCAAGGCAGGTGGAGGCGTGGAAGGAAGATGGCCGCGAGATGGGACCGGGAATGAAGAGTACTCGCGGCTGGGACGATCAGTGCATGCAAACGGTCTTGCAGCGGGAGAAGGAGGATGCGCACGATTACCGGTACTTCCCGGATCCGGATCTTGTGCCGCTGACAATTTCGCAGGGGTGGGTTGACGAGGTAAACGAATCAATTCCGGAGCTGCCGGCATCGAGGCGAAGGCGGTATCGGGAGTCGTTTGGACTGTCGGCGAAGGACGCTGCGGCGCTGGCGAATGATGCGGGCACATGTCGGTTCTTTGAGGCGTGCGCCGAAGCGTCCGGCGATGGTGCTGCGGCCGCGAAGTGGTTGCTCAACGCCGGTGCGAAGCGTTCAAACGAGTTGGGAATTGCCATCTCGGAACTGGGTATTACGCCGGAGCAGGTTGCCGGCATAGTCGCGATGCGGGCTGGCGGGGGTATCGGATCCAGCGCTGCGGACGAACTGTTTGGGTTGCTTTGCGAGCGGGATGAGGCCGCGGATGTTGTGGCGGAAGAAGTTGGTCTCATGCAGGTGCGGGACGATGCGGCGATGGCGGGGTGGATTGATGAGGCTATTGAGGCCCAGCCTGCGGCGGCGAGCGATTTCAAGGGGGGGAAGGATGCGGCGGTCGGGCGTCTTGTTGGTGAGGTCATGAAGCGAAGTGGTGGGACCGCTGATGCGGGAGCGGTGCGAGCGGCGCTGCACGGGCGATTGCGGGCCGGGGGTCAGGATCCGGGGGATCCGGGGGAGCCGGGATGATCACGATTGCGTTGTGCATGGCGCTCGCGGGCGACCCGGTTTCGGCTGTCCACCTCTATAACCCCGTGGACCAGCCGGTGATGGTGGAGGTTGAGCTTCCAACGGGGAGTGACACGGGGCACATTGTCTTGTTGAATGGGGACGGTGGTGTGGTGGCCGGACCGGAGCGGGTTATTGCTGGTTCGCACGATCTTCTTCGGCGGGCGCCGCAGCTGCGGGAGTTGGATCGCGCGGTGTGGTTGCAGTTGTTGGTGGATGGCGAGTCTGTCGGGTCGCCGATGGTTGTACAGCCGATGCGGTCAAGGCTTGTGCCGCAGACGAAAGAAGCGACGCGTGGAGATGGCAAGAGCACCTACACTCGCATTGTTGGTTGGCGAGATGACATGCACGATGATGTGGACGAGGCGACGGCGGACGACGATGTGTCTTTGCTGGCGGGTTGGCGCCTGTATCCAGATCGCGATGTGCTCATCGTGACGAGCGAGGGAGGCATTCGTGTTGCTTTGCGACCGGATGCAGCGCCGAATACGGCGTGGAATTTCCGGGAGTTGGCCGAGGGTGGGTTCTACCGGAACATTCCTTTCCATCGCGTTGTTCCGTTGACGGCGCGGGGTCATGGGTTTGTCATTCAGGCGGGGGATCCGACCGGCACGGGTTCTGGCGGGCCGGGTTGGTGGCTGCCGATCGAGCGATCCGATCTTCCGCACGACTTTGGTGTTATTTCGATGGCCCGCGCCAGTGATCCCGATTCGGCGGGCAGTCAGTTCTTTCTCTGCCTCTCGCGTGAGGGGACTGCTCGGCTTGATGGGCAGTATTGTGCTTTCGGCGAGACGGTGGAGGGTGGTGAGACAATCAGGGCGATTGCCAAGACTCCGCTTTCGGACCCCGCGAGTGGCCGCCCTGCAGAGGCGCCGATGATTTTGGACATGATGCTTGCGCCTGCGCCGGCGCGGTCACCTTTGCCGATCGAGGTGATCAGTGAGGTGGACATGGCGCCATGACTGCAGTACCAGGAACGGATGACCGTGGTAGGTAACGATCTCGCCGCTCAGCAGAATTGGGCGAGTTGGTCCAACCATCGCTGCGTAGCGGGTGAGTGAGGTCATGGCCTTGCCGGGGAGAATGGTGACCGGCGGGTCGAGGAGCCCATTTGCATCGGCGGTGAAGACGGCGATCCATGCTCCGGCGTCGTTGCGGACCAGTCGTGTGCGGCGCGAGATGAGGCGTGTTCCTTCACGCATGTATTCCGGTGCGCCGATTGGCTCTTCAGCTGCGTTGCGGATGCTTCGGGCAAGTGCGCCGGTGGCGGCCTCCAGTTCAGAGACAATGTCGGCGATGGAGTCTTCGGTCGTACCTTCGTCGGTGGATGGGTCGAGGTCGGGGTCGAGTGGGGCGGCGGTGGGGTGCGCCCGTTCGGCGGCTTCTTCAATCATGGCAACTTCGCGGGGGAGAAGGAAGTTGCCCCTCGCGTAGACGAAGATGTCGCCGGTGACGCGGAATCGGGCGTCGGGATGTTCGCTGGCGAGGTGTTCCATTTCCGCCAGCCGTTTGGAGGGCAGGAGGATGAACAGGTCGTCCCCATCGCCGTCGGTCTGTTCGATGGCGAACATTGGCGGGATGTCTTTCTCTTCGCTGGTTACGAGTGTGCCGAGGCCGTCGAGGACGATCGAGCCCTCCCGCATGGGGGCGACTTCCCGGGCCTGCATGGCCAGAATCGCGAGGATGGGGAGGATCAGTTGCATGGCATTTCCGGCTGCCGGAGAGGCCGAGGTGGGATTCGAACCCACGAATGACGGATTTGCAATCCGTTCCCTTGGTCCACTTGGGTACTCGGCCGGCGGCCCCACAGTGTACTAGGGGTCACACCCGGGGGGTGACCCTCTGCTTCCGCAGGGGCGCGGCGGTTTGCAGGAGACTGCGGAGTCCTTCGCGGCATCCAATTCGATCAATAAATTTCGCTGTGACATGACCTACCAATCTGCTGTGATATATGGTACCCGCGTCGACGAACCGAAACAGGAGACACACTGAGATGTTCACCCAATTCACATCCTTTGCCATTGCCACCGCCATCGCAGGCACTGCAATGTCCTCGTCACCCATCGATACCGCAGATGTCAACGAACTTCGCGACATGGTCCGGCAACTGCGCGATGAGGTAGCCGAACTCAAGGTCGAGCAGGGCCAATCGTGGCTCTCGGAACAACGGGCTGACGAAGTTCGTCTGCTTGTACACGATGTTCTTTCCGACGCCGATACACGCGCCAGCCTGCAGGGCAGCGGTGCGCAGTCCGGCTACGACGGCGGTTTCTTCATTGCTTCAGACAACGGCAATTTCAAACTCAAGATCAGCGGCCTGTTGCAGACCCGTTGGCTCTACAACAATGCGGAAGGCGCAACTTCTCAGCATGGCTTCGAACAGCGACGAACAAAGGTTAAGTTCTCGGGCTACATCATTGATCCTTCATGGGAATACATCATTACGCCGACCTGGGGTCGCGCGGGCGGATCCAATACCGAGGATGCATCGATCATCAAGAGTTTCGACGACGGCAGTTTCTTGCGATTCGGTCAGTGGAAAGCCCCATTTCTTCGCGAGCAGTTGCTTTCCTCGGCAAAGCAACTCTCCGTCGAGCGGTCAATGGTGAACACCGCGTTCACATACGGCTGGACGCAGGGCATTGGTTATGGATGGGATGGTGATGACATGAGCTTCGCGGTCATGTATGGCGACGGTCCGGGCCAAGCAAACACGCAGGCGCTCTCGAACCCGACCGATTCCATCACGGCGCGCGTCGAGTTCCTCGCCGGTGACGCGAGCTGGAAGGACTTCGATTACCTCACATCCAGAGCGGGAGGCGAGACCGGCGCGATGTTTGGCGCCGCCGTCGAGTGGTTTGACACCGATGGCACGGCAACGCACGAGTACGGCAACGCTACCAGCACACAAAGTCTGGGCTGGACTGTCGATGCGAGTTTCCGCGGCGACGGTTGGAATGTCTTCGCCTACGGCGTCTGGACTAGCGGAGAAGATGGCTCGGTTGCCGGTAGCCCCGAGACTGACTCCTGGGGTTTCGTGCTTCAGGGCGGGTTCCTCGCAACGGACAACTGGGAACTCTTCGCTCGCTATGAGCGGGGTGAAATTGAGAATGCTACGTTCGCCGCCGGATCCAATGATCTCAGCGCGATGACACTTGGTGCAAACTACTGGCCGGTCGCCGGCAACAACTCGGTCAAATGGACGACCGACTGGGGCTACGCATTTGACAGCATTGCTGAAGGCGGCGGTTTGCCCAACAGTTCGGCTGACTGGGCGACGCCCGGCACGGGCTGGCGCGGTGACACCGGCGCGAACGACGGCCAGTGGCTGCTCCGCACGCAGTTGCAGTTGGCCTTCTAGAAGAGAGGGTGCCAGATGCCCCGCGCTGAGAACATGACTGCCCTGATTCTTGCTGGCATCGTGGCGACGATGCTGGGTGCCGATGATAGCGCTGTGACACCGCAGCCGCGTCAGTCGAGTGGATGGACGGAGAGACACTGGACAATCAACCGGGCGGTCTCGCAGACACCGGACACGGAATTGATCTTCATCGGTGACTCCATCACGCAGGGGTGGGAACGCGCAGGGAGTCGTATTTGGAAGGACTCGTTCGACACCTTCAGGCCACTCAACCTCGGCATCGGTGGGGATCGCACGGAACACATCCTCTGGCGACTGGAGAATGGCAATGTCGACAACATCGCCCCTCGCACGGCGGTCGTCATGATCGGCACCAACAATTTTGGCGGCGGCGAAGATGGGCCCGACGAAGTGCTTCGAGGGGTGGTCGCTGTCGTGGAGTCTCTGCACCAGAGGCTCCCGAACACACGAATTCTGCTTCTCGACATCTTCCCTCGCGGTGACGCGTTCAATGCAACGCGAGGGGACATTCTGCAGGTCAACCAAGCGTTGCAGTCGCGGTACGACGGGGATGTAGATGTGCAGTTTCTTCCGATCGGCCACGTCTTTCTTGAGGACGACGGCACAATCGGCTCCTCGATCATGCCCGATGCGCTTCACCTCTCGGAGGAGGGGTATCGACGTTGGGCTCGCGCGATCGCTCCAGCAATTGAAGGTAAAGGAGATCGTGCAGGCAGACCGGAACGCCGGGAGGATGGTGTGCCTCGCGACACGAGTCGATCTGGCCCATGGGATTTCGACCTCATCGTCTACAGAGGCAAGGGCAATCGTCCCCAACGAGTCACGACCTTCGAACGCGCCGGCGTGCCGACGATCACCCACATGTCGGATGGTCGCCTCATTGCCGCCCACCAGTGGTTTCCTGAGGATGACGAGGCGAACTTCGACACGGTCGCCGTTCGGTTCTCAAGTGACGAGGGTCAAACATGGAGCGAACCGCAGCCAATGCAGTTCGATGGTCTCGATCCAGAGGCGAGGTTCCCGTTCGACCCGACACTTGTTTCCCTGCCCGATGGTCGGTTGCGGCTGTACTTCACCTACATGGTCGGCGGCCGGCGATTCGACGAAGTCACACCCCGCATTGCCTGCGCCGTTTCGAACGATGGCGTGCATTACACCTTCGAGGATATTTGCTTCGCCGTTGATGGCGAACCGACGATCGACTGCGCAGCCGGGTTGTTGAACGGCACTTGGCATCTGATCGTGCCAATCATGGGTCCTGGCGATCTTGGCGCTTATCACGCAACTTCAACTGACGGCGTGCACTTCACACGCAAGGACGACCTGAAACTCGGCCGCAACTTCCGCTGGCTCGGAAGTGTTGTAAACAGCAGCGGAAAACTGGTGTTCTATGGCTCGCGCCAGCACGGCGGTCCGGGTCGCGGTGGCGGCTTGCCGACGGCTGTGTCGAGTGATGGATTCCGTTGGCGAAACGGCGACGCACTTTCCATCGGAGGCGCGGATCCAGGGGTTGTTGTGTTGGACGATGGGACGCTGGTGATGGTGGTGACAGGGGGACCCCGTGAGGGTACGGCGTCTGCGTCGCAGCAGGAAGAGCGGGATCGGAACAACCGGAAACCGCCACCGCGGCGGTAGAATATTCACATGCCAACCTATGAATATGTCTGTGATGCGAACGGTCGGTCTGTCGAGGTCATGCACGGCATGCGCGAGACGATGCAAACCTGGGGTGAGTTATGTGAGCGTGCGGAGATTGATCCGGGTGCAACGCCGCTTGACGCGCCGGTTTTGCGGACGCTTGTTGCATCGACGCTGCAGATTACCGGCCAGTCTGGAGCCGCCGATGCACAGGGCGAGTCCGGGGTCTCCGGGGGTTCGTGGGGTTGTGGGCACGGGTGTGGATGCGGCGGTCGCTGACCTCTTACAATCCGGTGGGTCCGTGGCGGAATTGGCAGACGCAGGGGACTTAAAATCCCCGGAGGGCAACCTCATGTGAGTTCGAGTCTCACCGGACCCACTGCTAGAACTCCCAGTCGTGTTGCGGCTGAGGTAGGCGAATGGTTGCGTCAAGGGCCTTGGTCAGGTCGGCATCGGCGGCAAAGTCGTCGGTGATGGAGAGTGCTTCGGCGCTCGCGGCGCCAATCCACAATCTGGAGAATGCCCCGACGGATGTTCGTAGCGTCGGCAATGATGAATCTTCGCATCGCTCGGCCCGCGAGGTTTCGCCCAGCTCAATGCGCCACGTTCCGCCGACTCCCTGCCACTGCGCACTCTCCGGAAGGTACTGGGTAATCGGATCGGTTACGACTGCGTTGAACGTAACGGGCGGGCCGTGCAGGTGCATGGCCGCGACGCATGCCTCCATGTCAAGAATTCGCAGTTGTTGCCACGCAGCCGAGTGCATGCCGGAATCGAAGTCTCCGCCCTTGCGCATGCGATGCGTCGCGAACGGCCTGTCCAGAAGGTCCTGCAACTGAATGCCGGGCGGGTCGCACATGCGAATGCCGTGAACCTGGTCGGACAGGGATTTGAGCAGACCGAGCAGTTCAAACAGTTGTTCAGGCGTTTCCCACGCCATCCAGTGGACGTTGTACGGCCCGTGTTCGCCCTTGGCCTTCATCCAGACATGGTGGGTCAACCTGCCTTGACCATCCTCGTATCCGAGACCAAAATTCGAGTCGCCTGTGTCCCAGAGCATCTCGCAGCGTGTCATCCCTACGCCGTGGAGTGAGCAGGATCCATGTCTCCGGTGGCGAGCGAGTCGGTTTGCATGCACGCGATCAGCATCGCCGGCTGAAATCCGCCGGGGTATGCGCCGCGAAACGGGAACACGCAGCGACGCTGGATCGATAGTTTGAAACCGGGAGTACGGCATCGAGCCGAATCCGAGTCGATCGTAGTATCCTTGATCGAAGATCCCCAGCATCGACACGGAGGCGCCCGACTGCGCGATGACTTCCGCCGTCACGCGAGAGCCGAGACCGAGTTTTCTGGCAACGCGGCTTGTTAGCACGCCGGTAATGGCCGAGAGCGGGAGATCCACATCGCCGTACCGAATGTCACCGGCGTGCGAGGCCGCCAGTACCTCTGCTTCTCCCTCAACCTCCCCAATCATGACAGTGGAGTCACCCAGATAGGCATCCATTGTTTCACCGTCGCTGTCCTTGCCCTCCATCCAGCCTGCTTCACGCAGCATGCGAAGGCAGTTGTCGCGGTCGTTTTCGTCGTAGGGGCGAATGATGTGATCAAGCATGATTGATGACTCTAGCAGGACGCATCCACCATTTCAGCAAGCAGTCCGAGGCGGATGCCCGGCTCATGCACGGTGACATTATCTACGCCGAGTGCTTCAAGCACGCCGTCGGCAATGGCTGCGCCAGCCAAGAGTATTTCCGCGCGGTGGAGGGTGATCTCACCACCTGTCGCCCGCTCCGGCGCATTGACCGCGGCCAATTCTTGCAGCAACCTTCGGATATCGGATCTCGCGACGGAAAACCCCTGAAGTCTGCTTGTTGTGTGCAGGTCTGATTCGGGCTCTCCGAGGACCAGTGCGGCGAGCGCAGTGAACGCGCCGCCGGTGCCGATGGCGGTGTCTACTGGCGTCATTTTGCCGAGTTCCCGGTTAATCGCACGTGTCAGTTCACAGAGCAGGCTGTCATCGGCCGCGTTTTCCAGCGACATGGTTTGTGTCAGCCGCACGACGCCAAGTGGAAGCAGGTGCATGGACTCGGTGATGCCGTCTACGGCAATGATAATCTCCGTGCTGCCACCGCCGATGTCGATGATGCCACATCGGCCTGCCAGTTCGTAGTGCTCGGCTGCGCTGCGAAGGGCCAGTTCGGCCTCGCGCTTGGGCGTGAGGACATCGACGGGGTGCTTCAGCCGGTCGATGAACGCCTGTCCGTCCTGCGCATCACGAAGGCTGGCGGTGGCGATGAGTCGCAGGTCAGCATCGCCGGCGCGGTCGATGAGGTTCCGCACTGCGGCGAGCGAGTCCTCGGCTGCCCCTTGATCGAGTCGGCCGTCCACCAACCGTCCCAGTCTGGTGACCACACGATCTTCGTCGACCACGCGAATCCTGCCTGCCTCAACCACGCCGACGGCGAGCCGGATGCTGTTGCTTCCAATGTCAATGACCGCGAGCCTTTGCGTCACAGGGGTCAGTGTAGAGTCCAGGTCCGATTCCGGGTTATTCAACCGCGCCGCTGCACTACCATGCGGCGATGCAACGCAAACGAGGTCGCGTACTCATCCCGATTGCTGTCACGGTGCTGGTCATTCTGCTGGTCGCTTTTGTTGCGATCGACGGCATGGCGGCGTCTTTCATAGACCACTCGGCCACGAAGGCTCTTGGTGTGGAGACCCGGGTCGGTTCGGTCAACATCGGCATCTTCAGGGATCACTCGTCCTTGTCCGACCTTCGGATCTCGAATCCAAAGGGGTACACCGCCGAGAATATTCTGTCAATGAAGAGCGTGGAGGCGGAGGCAAGTGCGTGGGCACTGATGTCCTCTGGCCCACTTGAGATTTCCAGCGTCACGCTTCGGGGGATTGAACTTGAATTGGAGCAGACCGGGTCGATGTCCAATGTGGAGGAGATCATCAATCACGCGGAGAAGATCGAGAGCAAAGGCGCTACGGTCAACATTGGAACGCTGCGTGTGGAAGATGTCACCGTGGTCGCGCGGGGGAAGTTTTCAGTTGTGCAGACGGGAACGGTCACCGCGAAGATCAAGGAACTTGTGTTGCATGATGTCGGTTCCGCAAGTCACGGTGAGCGTGTGGTGCAGGCTGTGACGGCTGCGGTGACGCAAGCCATCATGAAGCACCTCTCCGAGAATCCGGTCGAGGGGTTCTCGCAAGCGACGATCGGTCAAGTGCTTGGGCTGATTGACGGCCTGCCAGTCATTGGCGAGCTTGGAATCGGCAGGGGTTTGCAGGATGGCGTCAGTGGCATCAGCAAGGGTGTTGATGACATTGTTGGCGGCGCTGAGAACCTACTCGGTGGTGGGAAGAAGAAGTAGTCCTCAGAGCCATGAGTCGTCCCGCCGAAACCAGGCTGGAAGACCGCGCCAGATCCGTGGCGGCACTGACAGCAGAATCAAACCCACACCGATAAGGACCAGGAGGGATGTCCATGCCGACCCTTCCGATGTGCCGAATGTAGCCATAAAGAGCGCAAAGATGCCAATCAGCATCATGAGCCGCCCCCGAAGAATCCGCCATGTGCGTGGCCACTCCATGGGATCGCCTCCTTGCGACGCGTGCCATGCTACCAGACAGAGGTATCCGCAGACAGAGGTGTCCGGTACCGGTACCGGACACCGTTTTGGGCAGAATAGGGTGTCAGACACCTGTTCCGCATGTCATCATGGTGGTGTGCTCAAGGGATTGATCATCGTGGCGGCTGTTCTGGGCGGCGATCTGCCACCGGAGGTCCCCGTCGCATCTCTTCGCCATGGTCGAGCAGGGGCCGGAGGCGGTCTTGGGGACCACCTGGTACATCGCGGCGAATGAACCTGGTGCTGCCGATACCAACGACGGCAGTTCGCCAATCTATCTGGGCAAGAGTGTCGGCCCCTGGGCGAGCCCTGACGGACCGCGCCTTCACGAGCTGACGCTTCGTCCCGGAGATACGCTGGTTCTCTGGCAAGCCCACGGCTTCGACCAGAAATCAACGCTGCAAAGCGGGCTCCGGTGACGGGGCGGCGAGAAGGCGCATGATCGAAGTGATGGCGACCTGCCCACACGCCGCCGCTGCGGCATTTCCGCCCTGATTGCACGCCACGAGTACCGCGAAGTCCTGCTCGGGATCAACCCAGACTGTGCAGTAGAACATGCTGTTGCTGCCGTCGTGGGTCAACACGGTGCCATTGCCACCTGCCCACTGCGCTTCTATCCATCCCATGGCGTAGGGATTGCCGGGGTCGGGATAGGGCCGATGCAGATTGGCGAAACTATCCGGTGATAACAGGGGTTCGTCATCTTCTCCTCGCTGTTGGTGCGAGGCGACAAACCTCGCCCAGTCGGCCATCGTGCAATGCACGCGGCCGGCAGCCGAAATCGCGATGGGGTTGTCGACGTGCGGGTCTGAAGGACTGCCGCTCGCGATGTGCCCATTGGGTTGATTCGGTCCCCTTGTCAGCGGTGCGCCCCAGCCCACGCTCATCATCTCAAGCGGCCCAAAGATCTCCGATTGCATGAGGTCTTCATAGGTCTTGCCCGCCGCAACGGCGCACATGTACCCCGCGATGGCGTACCCCTGATTGGAGTACACAAACTCACCAACGGGGCCGATCGGCTTCATCGCCAGCACATCCTTGACGAACGCTTGCTGTTGCTCCTGCGATGAACCATCCCGGCTCCAGGCCCGTTGCCACTCCAGCGAGCCGATCAGGTTGCCGGGAATACCGCCGCGATGCTGGAGGAGTTGCGCAAGCGTCACCGCACGGTATTCCTCGTGCATCGTGTCCACAAGGTCCGGCAGTGCATCGGCGATGGTTGTGTTCCAGTCGATGACATCCTTTTCCACGAGGCGGGCGGCCATCGTCGCGGTCATCGCCTTCGTGCAGGAACCAAGATGCCAATAGTCGTCAAGCGTTGCCGGGGCGTCTTCGCCGCGGACGCGAGTCCCAGCAACGGCGGACGCTGTCACTTCGTCGCCCTGCATGATCACCGTCGCCATGGCGGGGATGTCGTGTTTCTCAATGGCCTCTTCAAGCACCTGTTGCAGTACTTGGTCGCCGAAGGCCGGCGTGGCGAGCAGCAGAAGTAGGAGGAGACCTCGAAGCATGATCATTCAGGTGCGCAGTTTCACGGGCCGAAAGTGGTGGGAGGCGAGATCCAATCCAGTCAGCCGCTCGATGTTTCGTTTGAATCGCTGTTTCTTATCCCGCTTGGTCAACTGATATGTGGGGTCAGGCTCGAACTCCTTGTTGGCGACATGTTCGAGCCAGTTCTGCATGATGGTGGGGTGCTCGCCATCAAATGGAAACAGCACGCTCGGGTCTACCTCGGAATAGGGCGGTGGTTCCTTGGGTTGTTCAAGCCAGTACTTCGCGGTTGTGACCTTCTTCGCGGTGTGCGCCTCGGCAGGCCGTACCCATCCGTAGTGGAAGACGTGCGCGGGCGAGACAACGGCCCGCGGATATCGGTTTCGACGACTGCTCTCGAGGATAACGAAGAACAACCCGTCCGGGGCGATTGCCCGGATGTCGCGATTCCTGATAATCCGTACTTCCTGTCGGTACCAGGCCGGCCCTATGGCGACAATGTCTGGCCGTCCGTAGAAGTGGTGGTAGTTGAAGGCCACCGCCTCAACCCGGCTGTCATCTTCGGCATCCTCAAGCAGGTGGCGAATCCCCTCAATATCGCGTTCGTGCAGCACTTCGTCGCATTCGAGGTAGAACGCCCAGTCGCCGGTGCACCGGAAGAGCCCGGTCATTTTCTGCTGGGCGTAGACATATCCCTTGGGCGTACCGACATTCCAGACGGTATCGACGATGGTGATCTTTGGGTCGTCTATCGCCTCGATCTGCTCGCGCGTGCCGTCGTCACCGTCGCCGATCACGACGATGAACTCATCCACCAGCGGCAGGGCCGAGCGAATACTTTCTACGAACGGGTATCGCAGGCGGACGCCGTCGCGAATGAAGGTAAAGCCGCTTATGCGCATCGAGTCGAATGGTACCCGTTTGGCAGGTCTCCTCGATGAATCACGGGCAATTGCCGAACGCGGCGACGACTCCAAGCAGATCGGAAATGTCGGTGATGTTGTATGGCGCGGCGATCTCGGCACCATTGCCATCGGTACCCCACGCGGCAATCACCGCCAGCAAATCCTCAATAGAAACTGCTCCGTCACCGTTGATATCCTCGACACAGGTGACCGTCATGCTGCCGACCCAGGTCTGCCACCCGTAGTCGCGGGCGTACTCGCCCACAAACCAGAATCGCGTGTCGTCATTCGGATCGACGGTCATGTCGAAGTAGTCACCCCAGCGGCCGTCGGATCCGGCATCGCCGATGGCGACCTGCGTGAGGCCACCCATCGTCCCCGGCGAGTCGGAATCGCGGCGACCGGCCACGCGGATGGACGGGTATTCGGATGATCGAGCGGCCCCAAGAACGACGGCGGCATCGCCGCGGACATTTGCCGCGATGGCCGGATAGAAGGTGTCGTGTCCCTCAAGCGTCGTAATCTCGCCGCTCTCGCCCAGGGAAAGCGAGCCGGACACGGGCCAGTTCTGCGTCTCGAACCGATACCAGCGGGCGACCGAGCCTGCACCGCCAGATACGGCGTGGCAGGTGTAGAGGCTTCCGTCTCGCCAGAGTGCATTCATGATGCGTCCGTCGAGCGTGTCGAGTGTACCGCCGAGATTCGGCGCACCATCGGGCCACGAATACGCCGGCACGCTGACATTGCTGGAACTGATGCTCGGGCTGGTCGTCGGGTTGGAGATCGCGGAGATGCGAATCCGCGTCGAGTCTCGGTTGGAGACGAAATACGCCCCCGGTGCATCACCGTAGTGCTGCGCGGCCTGCACGGAAGCGTGCCCACCGCGGCGAATGTCGAAGACGGTGGCGGTATCACCGCTGAGCAGCGGCGCTTTGGGGAGAACGCGGTACAGGGCGCCGGCGAATCCGCCTCCACCCATGCGAAAGAGGTTACCGGTGACATAGAATGCTTCGTCGTCGTACCCGAGCCCCGGGTAGTCAACCCAGTAATCGCTGCCGTCCACATTCACGATGGCCCATGTTCGATACTTGAACCAGAGGCCGTTGGGATCGCTGTCGTCGCTGACCGCAATCGTGATCCATGCTTCATTGGACCCTTCGTAGACCTCTAGTGCCAACACGAGAAACCGATCTTCGATCGGGTCATAGAAACACTTGGGGTCGAAGGTGAATGTGCCACCGCCGATCTCCTCAAAGAAGCCGGGGTTGCCGGTGCTGTCGAGATTGGCACTGAATGTTTCGGTCCCGTCCTTCAGGTAGAAGGCGATCGCCATGTTCGTCGTGACGACAATATGCTCCGGTCCGACGGCGAGCGTCGGGTCAGGGGGTGTCCACGGTGTCTGCGCGATGGCCTCGAAGCCGCCGCCGCCCAATCGCATGCCCGGTGAGCCGCCGCCGCGGTTCATGCCACCGGGGCGAAGGTCGTTGGGCGGTCCTTCTGCAAGCCCCTTGGGTCGCTGATGCGGCGGAAGCAGCGTGCCGGGCCGCGCAGTTGGGCCGGACCAGGGGTCGCCCAACTGGTGTTGGTCGGCAAAGGTCGTGGTGTCGATGATGGTCGCCGTCGCGGTCCAGCGATCCGGCACATTGTCGACCGTCAGGTCGATGTGCGGCACGCCACTCGGTGGTGCGTCGAGGCCCGAAGCAGGCCGCCAGTCGCTGGGCCAGGCCGGGCTCGGGGTGTAGGGCAATTCGTGCGTAGCCTGCTGGGCGGCGCAGCCGCACAGGAGGGCGATCGTGATCATGGGGAGGATTCGCATCCCCCCAGCCTAGCCGCCAAACGCCGCCTTGACACGGTTTTTCGGTATCCTTTGCGGCCCCATGACACACCCAGCCACCGCAGCGAACGGCTCAGAGCGGCCAATCGCCCTCATTGCCTCTGGAATAGGCTGGGGGGCGGCACTCGCTGCCTGCGAGCGGGGCCCCGCGGCGGTGCTGGAACGCGGGCTGGTCAACTCTTTGGAAGAACAGGGGGTTTCGGTGGCGAGCGTGACATCTGTCGATGCCGAGCCGCTCATGGGTGGCGAGCAGCCGGCGGATGTCGAGGCGGTCATCATGGCCCACGCCGCAGGGGTGGCTGGGGCGGTTGCCAGTGCTGTATCGAACGGGCAGTTCCCGGTGACGATCGGCGGCGATCACACGACGGCGATCGGTCACTACGCCGGCCTCTCCGCAGCCTGCGGTCCCTTGGGCGTGATCTGGGTCGATGCCCACCCGGATCTCAACACGCCCGAAACGAGCCCCTCGGGCAACATCCACGGCATGGTCCTGAGCGGGGTGCTGGGCCAGGGCTCACCGGCGATGCGAGCGGCGACCGCGGTCTGCGAGATCTCTTCCGAACGGGTGACGATAGTTGGCGCCCGCTCAATCGACGCAGGGGAGCAGGCGTTCATTGACGAGCACGGCGTGCGGTGCGTGATGCAGGATGAGGTTGCAAGCGGCGGACTTGCCGCGGCGCTCGAAGAGGCGGTGACGCGGGCTGGCGATGCCTTTGGGCTGACGGTCGACTTGGATGTCATTGACCCTTCGCAGGCGCCCTTTGTGTCGACGCCGGTTGCCGATGGACTTGATCTGGACACGTTGCTCGATGCCCTGCGAGCCATGCCTCACCGCGATCGTCTTTGCGGGCTTGAAGTGGCCGAGATTGCCGATGTGGGCGATATGGCAGTGGCCCGTGACATGGTTGCTGCGATCATTGCGGCGAGTGTTTGAGGCTCGAAACGACCTGTTAAGGGGTGGCACGTTGTGTTCTTGATGTGGATGAATCATCCGTGGTCAGATCGCTGAAGGCGGGGTGACTACCGCCCCAAGAGGCTGCGATAAGCCTCAAATAGCGACCCTGCCTCTGACGACCAGTTCCACTTTGACTCGATCAAGGCGCGTCCTCGCTGTCCCATCGCAAAGGCTGTCGCCGGATCATCCAACAGATTTTGGATAGCTTCCGCAACCATTACTTCGTTGAATGGATCGACCAGAATGCCGCAGTCAGCTTGCTCCACCATGTGCCGCCAGAGGGGTACATCTGCCAGAACGGTTGGTAACCCCGCCGCCATGTATTCGAAGAGTTTGACAGGTAAGGCTTCGTTGTGGTTTGGATCGGGGTGCAACAGTAATAGGCCAACTCTGGAGCGTGACATTGCTGCTATTAGAGATGCTCGATCCAGCCAGCCCATCCGGCATACCTTGTCCCAGCCACACAATTGCTCCGCTTTTTCACATGTTGCGACCGAATCGAATTCTCCAGCCAAGATCAGCGAAGCTTCATCGCGACCAATCTCCCGCATAGCTGCGATCATTTCCTGAAGCCCTCTCTTCCATGACAATCCGCCAGCGTAGATGATCCGATCCTTGCGATGAAAATAATCAGACGGACTGACAGTTGGAAACTCTCTGACGATTGGAAAGTTACGAACCAGCGATGTCTTCTGTTGCGGGAAACACGCTGCTATCGCCGGCGTGGCGGTAATCACTGCGGACACTGTCCGTCCAGAAATCCAATTCACTA
>CAZJIB010000002.1:132958-134199 GCA_964546085.1 uncultured Isosphaeraceae bacterium | reverse complement strand
GGCGCGCGCCTTCGGCGACTTGCCAGAATCGCCACTCTCGGCATCGTGCGATGCGTTTCCACTTGGGAGGTTCGAATCCGGGCCGGCCCACTATTCGGTCAGTGGCACGCAAGCGTGCCTCCGCCTCCTTGTGGGCCGGGGGCATGGCAAGGCCATGCCCGGCGAGCAAAGCTCGCCACCGTCTGTCGCGTCTCGCTGCGCTCGCCGTCAAATCCTGAGCCGCCCCACTGTTCGGCAAATGGCACGCAAGCGTGCCTCCGCCTCCTTGTGGGCCGGGGGCATGGGATGACGACGGTGTCTGACACCGGTCCCTGGCACCGGTGTCGGACACCCCATGATCCGATCACTTTGGTGGCGACAGCGGAGGAGTGTCTTCCTTCATGGGGTTGCGATTGAGGGGATCTGGTTTTTGGTTGATGTTCTCAGCATCAGCCACTGGTCGATTGACGAGTTGAGCACCATACCCCACACCTAACGCGTGCCCGTGAGTGTCGATGCCCATCCAGATCCGTACGTTCCCATCAGAATCAACGTGCACCGACCCCGACGTAGTTTCATCTTGGCTTGAGTTGGTGCCGGTTGTAATCCGAAGATTCCCATTGAGATCGTAGTACTTGGTGCCCACGGATCCGCTGTCGGCGATGGTGCTAATCCGAATCATTCCATTGGAGTCCAAATAGAAAGTACTCGCAGGTCCGCTGGCTTCAACACGGTTAAGTATCCGCGGGTTCCCGTTCGAGTCGAAGAGGCCGAGGAATGTGACACCATTAGGTGCCACGCCTGTGCTGATCCTCGCCGTTTCGTCGCGATCATAGACAGTGATGCCTGTAGCAGATTCAGCACGAGTGCCCATCCCCATTCGTTTCACGCCCTCCCGATCGAAGTAGCTGATACCTGCCTTGCCTGGCTCAGTCACGCCGGCATCCAGCACGATTCTCTTCTGCCCTTCCTCGTCCACTATCGTCAATTGTCGTAGCGTCATCTCGTCCGGACCATCCTGTGACAGGCCCATGCCGAACGCTGCCATCAACGTGAGTCCCATCACCCACATGCAAAGGCGTTGCCACCGGTATCGCCGCTCGAGATCCGCGAATCGCTGTTCAGTGTCCATGGTGTTTTCCTTTCGCTGGTAATCCTACAGCCCAAAGGATAACCCCCAACACTGGACACCCACCAGCTGCCTTCCCGCAGCCGCGATCAGGGCGGACCGTCCCAAATCGATGGGTGTCCGCAATTCCTCC
>CAZJIB010000002.1:0-132858 GCA_964546085.1 uncultured Isosphaeraceae bacterium | reverse complement strand
AATCGATGGGTGTCCGCAATTCCTCCGCAATTCCTGCACCATCACAATGTGGTCCTACTCGCGAGGTACGGTCTCATCTGCACTCCTAGGAAGCGCATCTCGCATCATCGCTGCCATTCTGCGATGCAGTGCATCAACGTGAGCGCCGTCCACCTTTTGCAGCATCTCGTCCAGCCCGCGTTTGGCACCGTCAACATCCGGTGGTTCCGCAGTCAACAAGGACTCAATCGCAGCGAGATCCGCAGGCATGTCAGAAGATGAAATGTTGAGCGTGTTCGAGTACTGAAACTTCCGCCGATCCTTCTGCGACACACCAACCGGTTCGAGAGGGACGAGCACTGCTTCATCAGAGGGCGCAGAGATGCAAGCTGCCACAATGGCGTAGACGATTCCGTATCCATCACTGTACGGAACCTTGTCCGATGTATAGGTATTTGTGCGCAGCACGACGACCAGATCCAAATCGGGAAGCACATCGACAGTCTGCCCGCCCGACCCATGCGCTGAGTACATTCCTGCCTCTCTGAGCGACTGATAGCGTTCGGGAGGAATCCACCACATGAAACCATACCCGCCTCTCTCCAGCGTCTTGCCCCGCTTCGAAGTGTCGCTGTATGACCGGGTGCTTCGATCGATCCACTGCGCAGGCAGTACCTGCTGGCCATCCCACCGTCCCCTCCGCGCATACAACAGGCCAAACCTTGCAAGGTCGCGGGCCGACATCCGAAAGAGGTAGGCTGGATGGGCCGACGCATCTCGTTCGTAGTACAAGCGGCCGTGCAGTGGCAGATAGTCCTGCATCTCCAGCGGATCCACGAACATCTGGTCAAACGCCTCGAAGATTCCTACACCAGTCTCCCGTGCATAGATCGCGCCAAGCGTATTGAAGTCCCAGTTGTTGTAGAACCAATAGGTGTCAGGAAGATGGCTTCCCCTTTCGGGGCGATCCCTCTTCATGCCTTTCGTCTCATAGGCCGCCCGGTGGTAGACACCGGATCTCGCCTTGATGAGATCGCCTAGAGTGGCAGTCCGCTCCAAGGCGGTGAGCGGCGGAACATCGTTGACATCCAGCTCTGCCAGTGTGTCCGACAGACTCACCTTCCCCTGATCAACTGCGATCCCCATGAGACCGCTGAGCAGACTCTTTCTGATTGAGTGGCAGCGATACCGTGCCTCCACATCACCCCATGCTGCAACGACCGCACCATCACGCACGACAAAACACGCCGCGTAGTCAGACGCCTCAAACCGGCGCTTCGCCTCTGCAAGACCCCCCAGCGAAAACCCCGCCTCTGCAGGATCTTCGAACTGCATCCAGGTGCCACCCGGTACCCGGTCGGACGCCACGACCGAAGCGCACAGAGTCAACAGAGACAAGGCGACTGCCTTCAACTTCATCGGTACAGCGAAAGTCATGTGTCCGAGCATACCGAACGGTCTTACGCACCCTCTCGTCCGACCGCAAACGAGTGGAGCAGGTCGGCGACAATGCCAGCGAGGGTCGCAAACATACCTATGCCGGTCACCATCAACACAACGGCGCAAAGCCGACCGCCAGTCGTGACGGGATAATAGTCACCGTACCCAACAGTCGACATCGTCACGACAGCCCACCAGAGAGCATCGCCGGGATTCGTAATGTTCGCGCTGGGATCCTGGCCCTCGAAGTACAGCACCGCCCAGCACGCCGCCGCAAGTCCTGCCATCGTGACAACCATGGATGTCACAAGCACCGCGCTCCGATGGTCGCGAAACATCGTCACTCGCAATGCATGCAACGCCTTGAGCCCACGAATGACCAGAATGGGTCGCGACAACTGCGTCAACTGATGAAACTGCACGACTGGGATCGTCGCCGCAAGATCCAGCAAACCCCACGATGTCAAATACCGCCACTTGTGCGGAGCGCAAATGAGATTGCGGATGAAGTCAATAAAGAACACCGCGCAGATCCCGAGATCCACGGACACGATGATCCGGGCAGTCTTCGACTCCGCATCAACCGCAAAGTGCCAGATGATCAACGCGATCGTGATGATGGACACCAGCGAGATGAACAGGTCATACACGCCAGACTTGTCGGGAACCTCCGGTTGATCAGTGTCTTGCTCGGTCACACGCGAAGCGTTGCAGATGTTCGATGTGCTGTCAACGACCGCGACGCTTGATCAGCGTCTCGATGCTCGGCACAGGGTTGGTTTCAGGGTTGTTGTCGAATCGCTGCGATGCCACTTTCTGCAGAAAGTCGTACATGACCGTCGCTCGCTCGTCATCCTTCGGCACGGTGAACGACCGGGCGGTCGATGCATCTGCCACATCAATATCAAACGCGGGTTCTTCGCCGCTGCTGCTCTTCGGCGGTGCAGAAAGCCACTCCGTCCACTGCACCAGATCAACCCATGTCTCACACTGGATCGCCGTCAGCGTCCCCGCCCATGTGGTGTGATCCAATATGGCATCGCGGCCCCCGCGAAAAATCACATTGCCCTCGGTATCCACCTCGTACACCGCCCGCTGGTCTTCGCCGCGAAGTTCAAGATGCAGAGAGAGTCCGTGAGTACGATCGGGCCCCTTGCTCTTTGGCGCAGTAGCGCAGGCGATCGGCAGCATCGCTGAGGCGAGTAGACAGAGCGCAGCCCTCACGGCAACTCCCCCGCTTCATACCGCGCATACGGATCGGGACCGAGATCATGTCGAATGGGCTCCTCGAAAAACTCAATGTCCGGCTGGTCAGTCGCCCAGGCGTACCCCGCAAGCAAACGAATCAACTCGGTAAACGCAGGATCCGGTTCCGCATCCGCGGCGATCCGCCGAACGAAGTTCCAATACTTTCCGTCACCGGTCACCGCGATCATGTAGAGCGACCCCGAATCCGGCCTCGGCAACACCTGGAAGTTCACTGTTGGGTCAGCCCGCTGAGCGCTCGCCATGCCCATGCGGTCAAGATACGTCCAGATATTCGCCACCTGCTCCCGGACCAACCGCCGCGTAAGCGGCGGCAACGTGTTCGGCCCCCACCCCGGCTCATCACCGTGATGCAGCGACCCATCCGGGAACACCACATATCTGGACGATCGCATGTGGGCGAGTGTGTGGGGTTCCTGCGTGACCACGGTCACATCCAGCGAAAAATCCGCCGGCGCAACCGCCAGAGGATCAACAACGCTCGGAGGCGCCGCACAGGCTCCGACCACCGCGGCAAGAAGCAACATGGCTCGAACCCGCATCCCGGCAGAATAGCTATTCTGACGACATGCTGGTTTCGGCACGCTGGATCAACGACTACCTGAGCCCCCATGCCACGGCGGAAGAACAGGCCGATCTGCTGACCGCAGCCGGTTTTCCACTTGAGGGGCGGGAGGATCTTGAGGACGGCGATGTCCGGCAGGACTTCGAAATGACCTCGAATCGCGGCGACTGCGTCTGCCACCTCGGGCTCGCCAGAGAGATCGCCGCCCGCTCGCAACGATCGCTCAAGGCACCGAACACGGCGGTCGCGCCCGGCGACGCACCTCTCCCCGCTGGAACAACCGTCACCAACAACGAGCCAAACCTCTGCCCGCTGTATACAGCGAGGGTCATCCTCGGTGCCAAAGTAACGGCGTCGCCTGACTGGCTCCATCAGCGCATTGCCGCCCGCGGCGATGTCCCTCGCAACAATGTCGTGGACGCGACCAACTTCGTCCTGTTCGAACAGGGTCAACCGACCCATGTGTTCGATTTGGACAAACTCGCCGGTGGTCGCATCGAGATTCGCCGCGCACGCAAGGGAGAGAAACTGCTTCCCATCGGCGAAGGCGCAAAGGAAATCAAACTCACGCCGGATGATCTGGTCATCGCCGATGCGGAGAAGGCCGTAGCACTCGCCGGGGTCAAAGGCGGCGCCGTCACGGCCGTCACCGATGACACCACCAATCTGCTCATCGAGGCCGCTACCTTCGACCCAGTCATCGTTCGCGAGATGTGCCGCCGCCACAACATCACCAGCGATTCGAGTTTCCGGTTCGCCCGGGGAGTCAGCCCGCTGCAGGTTGACTCCTGCGCGGAGCGGCTCGTATCGATTCTGCTGGATGTCGCGGGGGGAACACGCTGCGATGAGGTACTTCGCGACGGACAATCACCGCCCGAACTGTCCACAGCGTCCATGCGCACCGACCGATGCCGTCAGCGGCTCGGGGTAGAAGTCTCCGATCAGGACATGTGCGACGTGCTGGAGGGGCTCGGTTTCAACACGACACTTGCGAATGGAGAGATCACCTGCACGATCCCCTGCCACCGCGGCGACATCGCCAGAGAGATCGATCTCATCGAAGAGGTCGGCCGCGTCCACGGGTATGACCACATTCCTGTTCAGGACCGCCTCACGGTCCGCGTACCGCCGCTGCAGGGTGAAGTCACCGGGCGCCGCGCGGTACTTGATGCGCTGTCTGGCATGGGCTTCATCGAGTGCATCACGCACTCGCTGGTAGCAACCGACGCCGGTTCACCATTCCTGCGGAAGGGCGAATCGCTCCTGGAAATCGACGATGACCGCGCCGCCGCGGAACCCGCGCTGCGGCCCTCGGTCATCCCGAGTCTGCTGCGCGCAAGGCGGCACAACTTCGATGCAGGTGGTGACGGCGGCGAACCCATGCAACTGGCCGAGATCGGCACGACGTTTCGCATTCGAGAAGGCAAACACAATGAATCCGTGCAACTCGGTCTCGTTGTCGATGCGGAGGACGCTGTTGGCATGCGGCGCCTGCGCGGCATCGTCGACCGGGTCATCGAAGTACTCACCGGAAACACAACGGACATTATTGCCCAGTCGCTTCCATGGCTGTCCGCAGGCGGTGTCATCGAAATCGGTGGCACACCAGTGGGCTGGATCGGTAGGCTTGACGGGGCATTGAAGAAGGCATGGGACCTTCCCCACGATGTCGACATTGCGGAAATCGAACTCAAAGCGATGTTCGCAGCCTATCCGCCACCGCGAGAACCTTCCCCCCTGCCCACGCACCCCGCCATCGATCGCGACATTTCCGCCATCGTGCCTGACGAGACATCGTGGACAACAGTGCAAAAAACAGTCGCTGCATTGAACCTCCCGAATCTGGAGAACATCAAATTCGTCGGCGTGTACCGCGGAAAGGGGATTCCCGAGAGGCGCAAGTCTCTGACGCTGCGGCTCCGATTCCGCGCCGATGACCGCACTTTGAAACACGATGAGGTAGATGGCCCTACTGCAGAGGCAATAGAGGCTCTGGTCGACAAACTCTCCGCCGAGATTCGATCCTGATGAACCTTCGCTCCCGTTCGCTGCAGGAACTCCTTGATGACCTTGCCGGGCGCACGCCCGTGCCGGGCGGCGGCGCGGTGGCCGGCATTACGGCTGCGCTCGCAACATCGCTGGGCCGCATGGTGCTGGCGTTTACGCAGGGCAAACAGGCCTTTGCCGAACACGACGAAGCAAACGAGCGATCCGCCGCCTTTCTGGCAGCCGCATCAGATGAAGCACTGGAATTGGCCGAGGCAGACGCGGCAGCCTATGAACGACTCAACACGCTCTGGAAACTGCCGGACGATGATCCGCGACGGGATGCCGGATGGGACACCGCAGTGGAAGGGGCCATCGACGCGCCGCTTCGAACCATGGCACTCTGTCACCGAATGCTCACCGCAATTGCAGAGCTGCCGCCGCGAACCAGCCGAATGCTCGCCAGTGACTTGGTGATCGCAGCGATCCTTGCAGGCGCCGCAGCCCGCGCTGCATCATGCAATGTCGCCATCAACCTCCCCCATCTTCGCAGCGAAGCAAAGCGGGCGTCGCTCTCTGCCCGGTCGAAGGAACTGCTCGCCGTCTGCAACGAACTTGCAGAGCAGGTCGAGTCCACGCCTCCGGTATGATGGGCGGAATGCCCGTCGAGACACATCAAGGTTCCGACATCTTCGACCCGAGCGTGCAGGATGCCATCGCCGCCGGTGAACTTCGAATGACGGCGGAGCAGGCGCTCCGGGTATACAACGACATGCCGCTTCCGGAACTGGGCCGCTGGGCCGACTCGCGATGCCGCACGGTCCACGGTGACCACATTCGAACCTATGTCCTTGACCGGAATATCAACTACACGAATGTCTGCACGGCGAAGTGTACCTTCTGCGCATTTCGCCGCGACGGCGATGAGTCCGATGCATATACGCTGACCACCGAGCAACTTCTCGAAAAGGTACAGGGCATCGTGAATGTGGGCGGCCGGCAGATCCTCATGCAAGGCGGCATGAATCCCGACCTGCCACTGTCCTGGTACACCGATCTTCTTGAAGCGATAGGCGAACGATTTCCCGATGTGCACATCCACGCGTTCAGCCCGCCGGAGATCATCGAGTTCGTGCATTGGTTCGACGGACCGGGTGATGACCTGGCATCGCGGGTGCGGTGGGTTCTGCGGCAGTTGCAGGCCGCGGGGCTGCAGTCGATCCCGGGTGGTGGTGGTGAGATCTTCACACCGGCAGTGCGGCGAAAGATCGGACTTGGAAAGTGCGATGCGACTTCGTGGCTTACCGTCATGCGTGTTGCGCATGAACTGGGCATGCACACCAGCGCAACCATGATGTTCGGACACATCGAGGGCGTTGCAGATCGTATTCACCACCTGGATCTCATTCGGCACGAGCAGGATCGCAGCATCTCCGACTTTGGTCTAAACGGCGGCGGCCGATATGTGTCATTTATTTCCTGGCCGTTCCAGTCGGACAACTCGCCGCTCGGCCGCGTACCCGAGTGGGGAACGATGCCCGGTGACGATGATGGTGCGCCTTTTCCGGGCGATGTGGTGGCGAAACTCGACGGGACCGGCACCAAGGACGAACATGGGGAATTCGGGCGGCGAGTGCGACTCGCCGGAGCGAATACCTATCTGCGAACGCAGGCGATCAGCCGACTGTACCTCGACAACGTTTACTCGATCGGCGCCAGTTGGGTCACGATGGGGCCGGGAATCGGGCAAGTCGCACTCTGTTATGGCGCGAACGATCTTGGGTCAATCATGTTGGAGGAGAATGTGGTCAGTGCCGCGGGAACCACATGGTGCCTCGACGAGCCAACACTCCAGCGGATGATCCGCGACGCAGGATTTACGCCAGCCGAGCGGAACAATACCTATGAGATTGTGGCGTTGCACGGCGGCGCAGAGAAAACAGATACGCTCAGTCTTCCGGTCCATCGGTCCGTGTCCGCTTGCGAAACTCATCAACACACGCAGCAGTAATGGGACCGACCTTGCCGTCGCCGATGGTCGTGTCGTCCACTCTGTTGACACCAATGACCTCTGCCGCCGTACCGGTCAGGAATAACTCGTCGGCATCAAAGACCTCGTCCAGATCAAACAACCGCTCCTGCACTTCATACCCAAGGGCGGGGGCGATTACTTCAATCACAAACTGGCGAGTGATGCCATGAAGGATGCCCACGGTCGTCGATGGGGTGGAAATGCGGCCGTCCTTGATCACGAAGATGTTGTCGCCCGTGCATTCAGCGACATGCCCGTCCATGTTGAGCATCAACGCTTCCAGCACACCGGCATTGATCGATTCAACCTTGGCGAGAATGTTGTTCAGGTAATTGAGGCTCTTGATCTCGGGATCAAGGCAATCCATCGGAATCCGCCGGCGGTGGGCAACGATGATCGGAAGACCCTGCTCGTACATGTCATCCGGGTAGAGCGTGATGTTCTCGGCAATGACGAAGGCTGTCGATTCCGGACACAGGAACGGATTGAGCCCGAGGGTTCCAACGCCGCGGGTGAACACGAGCCGGATGTAGCCGTTGCTGCAGTCGTTGCGGCGGACCGTCTCGTGGACGGCGTCGGAGATCTCGTCGATGGAGTACCTCGGATTCAGGCTGATGTATTCCGCCGAGGCGTACATCCGCTCAAGATGCGATCGCAACTTGAAAACACGACCGTTGTATACGCGAATGCCCTCGAAGCACCCGTCGCCGTAGAGAAGGCCGTGGTCGAAGACGCTGACAGATGCCGCCTCGCGATCCACGAATTCGCCATTGAGCCAAACAACCGACATCTGGAAGATTGTAAAGGAGAGGCTCCGACCGTGTTGATTACCGAAATGATCGCCCTGCCACCTCGATCGCATCAATGATGAAGATCTTCCACTCCCCCGCCGCGTCCTCCGCGATCGTCAGCCGCCAGCGGGAGGGAACCGTGCCGATGCCGCCAACCCGGGTCAGGAGCGAGAGTTCTACCAGCACATCCTGCCGGCGTTCCATGGGTTCAAGCCGCATGATCGTGTTGGCGCCGATCTCATATTGTCGGTGCAGGTGCTGCAGCCGGCTTTGGATCTGATCGCGGTCTGTTGACGACCGCCCTTCCCAGTCATCCAGAATGACCGCGGATGGCGCCAGTTCCATGACTGCGCCGGCGGTGTCGCCTGCGACGGCCGAGGTGATGAACCGGGATGCGACGCGGCGTGCGTGCTCGCTCGGAGTATCGATCGCAAGCCCCACCGCGAGCGCTGCGATGGCGAGCGCCGCTGCAATGGCCCCGGCGTACAGCCTGCGCTTCAGTCCCTCTCGCAGGCCACTCCAGCCGAGAATTATGGCTGCGGCGGCGATCGCCACCGCGACAGGCCAGGGATGTTCGAAAATGAATCGCACGCCCAGTGGCCGGTCAGTTCCAGGATACGCCTTTGCCCCAGGACTCCTGAGACTGGCGATCGGCGCGATCGATGAGTTCATCGAGATGATGCAGTTCGGCGAAAATCCGCCGGATCCGCTGGTGATACGACGGCTCGGAGAGCAGGTCATAGCGGAACTCCGCGTCGTCAACGAGGGAGCACCCGACCAACTCGAAGAGCGCAGGTGTGGAGATTTCCGGCTGGTCGATCCAGTGCGTCACGACCTCCGCGCGTTCCAGCCGTTGCAGGTTGGGGCGATCGAGAAACTCCCGCAACTCGTTTCGCAGGTACTCGTCGCTCTCGCCATCTTCGTCCTCCCCGATGGGACGGAGTTTCGCCAGACGCTGTCCGTCATCCGCTTCTTCCGTGTCGGCTATCTCTGCGCGGCAGAGTCCGTAGACCAGTACATGCAAGGCTGGCCCAACCGATTCATGTTGAACAATCTGGCCGAGGCAGACGACTGGCCGCAGCGGTGGATATTCGTCCGCGTCCAGTGCCGCCGGGTTGCCGTCGACTGTGGCGATTGCAACTTGGCCGTTGCGGTCAAGTGACTGGTCGATCATGTCCCGGTACCGCGACTCGTACAGCGAAAGTGGCTGCATGGAATGAGGAAGCAGCGGCGTGTCCGGCAGCGGCAAGATGGGAAACGGGCGTTCGAAGTTGACGGTCACCGATTCGCTCATGACACATGAATCATATGCGCGATTCTCGCGGCCGCCAGCGAACAGGGCTTTCTTTCTCGTGTGACGCTATGCCCTGAGCGAGGTCCGGCGGATCGAGGTCATGAATCGCTGCATGGACTCGCCAGGGCAGGCGGTCGGTGCCCACTCCTGGTGGGTATGGACTCTGGTTACGGGGATGGAATGGGTCTTCATCAGCATGGCCACGGCCCGCTGAATCGTCGCCTGCTGGGCGCGATTCAGCGATTGTTTGTCGTAGTTCCCAAGGACCACGACGCCGATGTTGTCCTCGTTGCGGCCTTTCACATGGGCACCCTGGTATTGCAGCGGCCTCGCCGCCCAGACTCGCCCGGCCGGGTCGATCGCGTAGTGGTACCCGATATCTCCCCAGCGTCCGCCGTCCCGGCGGCGATGGGCCGTGCGGATGGTCTCCAGCCGGGCAGCCGTCGAAGCGGATGTCGTATCGGTGAATGGCGTCATGCCATCGTGGTGCAGCGTGATGTACTTCGCCGGCTGCATCGTGTTCATGTTGGCTGGAACGGGTGCACCCTTGGCCCACGTGGATCGGGAGATGATCCGCATGGATGAGGAGGCTCGTGGCATGGCCTGCGTGGGCGGCGGCGGCAACGGCGCGAGGGGAGCATCGTCCCAGATGGGGCCGGGCAACAGCGTGGTTGTCTTCCTTGTACCGCAACCAGCGAGGAAGATCATCGAGGCGACGACGAATCCTCGCCGTGTCAGGCTTGACGGTGAATCGGGCATGGGATGAACCGGCATGTGCAAATCGGGACCCGGATGATCTATCGTCGCCGCTCTGTACGAGGCTCCAGTATAGGGTTGTTCGGAGGCTGAGCAGATAAGCATCGAGAGGGGTACGAGGAGTGCTTCCGGGGGTATAATGGACCCCTTCGCGGGGTCCCTTGCGGCCTTGTATTTCGAATGTCAAAGAAGCCCTTAGACCCCGACGCATCCACGATCGCCTCCGCTTCCGCCGGCGCCGACGCTTATTCTGCCGAACAGATTTCGGTACTCGAGGGGCTCGATGCCATTCGAAAGCGACCGGGCATGTATGTCGGTGGTACGGGCCTCAGTGCACTGCATCATCTGGTGTATGAGTGTGTTGACAATGCCATTGACGAAGTCATGGCGGGCTTTGCGACGACAGTCACCGTGCGGCTTGGTGTGGATGGCTCTTGCACGGTGATCGACGACGGCCGTGGCATGCCGGTCGATCCGATGAAACATGAGAATCCGACTATTGACGGCCGACCGGCCGTCGAAGTCATCATGACCGAGTTGCATGCGGGCGGCAAGTTTGATGACAACGCATACAAGATGTCCGGCGGCTTGCACGGCGTGGGTGTCAAGTGTGTCAATGCGTTGTCGGCCTGGACTGATGTAGAAGTTGTCAAGCCGGACAAGACATGGTTGATCGGGTTTGCACGCGGTGAGGTTTCGAAGCCGCTGCATGTCATTTCGGAGCACGAGGGCGCATCACTCCGCACGGGTTCGCGGATTTCGTTCCTGCCTGATCCGGAGATCTTCGAAGACTCGCGATTCCAGTTCGACGCTTTGCAGCATCGCATGCGAGAACTGTCGTTCCTGAATCCGGGGTTGACCATCCGACTCGTTGATGAACGCGTCGACAGCGAAGGTGAGCCAAAGGAAGAACTTTTCCGCTGTGATCGTGGGCTGGTGGACTATGTCGAGTATTTGAATCGAAGCAAGTCTGAAATCTGCCCGCCAATTCGACTGTTGCATGAAGACGACGAGAGCGGCACGATCTGCGAACTCGCCATGCAGTACACCGACGCAACGAGCGAGGTGTTAGTTGCTTTCGGTAACAACATTGTCAACCCTGATGGTGGGACGCATGTGGCCGGTTTCAAGACCGCCCTGACGCGAACGATAAATGCATATGCCAAGCGCAACAACCTCATCAAGGGTTTAACGCCTTCGGGCGATGATCTGCGGGAGGGGTTGACGGCCATCATCTCGGTCAGGTTGATCGAACCGCAGTTCAACAACCAGACGAAGGAAAAGCTCCTCAATCCGGAGATTGAAGGTCTGATGAAGGCCATGATCGCCAGCCAGTTGAAGTCGTGGCTGGAGGAGCATCCCTCCGATGCGCGTCGTGTTTGCACAAAGGCCATTCTTGCTGCCGAAGCGAGGGAGGCCGCTCGCAAGGCGCGCGAACTGATCAAACGAAAAGGCGCGCTGGAGTCCGGCGGCATGCCGCAGAAGCTCGCAGACTGCGTCACGAATGATGTGGACCGGTCGGAGATCTTTATTGTCGAAGGTGACTCGGCCGGCGGTTCCGCCAAGGGCGGACGCGATCACGACACGCAGGCTGTGCTCCCCCTCAAGGGTAAGATCCTCAATGTCGAACGGGCGCGGATCGACAAGGTACTCGCGTTCGAGGAGATCCGGATTCTCATTCAGGCGCTCCAGTGCGGAATCGGTGAGGACTTTGACATTGCGAGACTTCGATATGGCCGCATCATCATCATGACGGATGCCGATGTCGACGGGTCGCACATCAGGACGTTGCTCTTGACTTTCTTCTTCCGGCAGATGAGCGACCTCATCAGACAGGGCAAGATTTTCATTGCACAGCCGCCGCTGTATCAGGTCACGCGTGGCAAGAAGAATTTCTATGTTCTCAATGAGGGTGAAATGACCCGCCTGTTGATGGATATGGTCATTGCATCTGCCGCACTCATTGTCCGCGATGAGGATGGACAGGAAGTTCGCCGCATTGAAGGGGATGAGTTGGCGAGGCTGGCGAAGCATTTGCATCGCCTTGGCGAGTTGGTGCAGGTGGCCGAGCGGCGTGGCACGCTCTTTGTAGATCTTCTCAATCTCCGTGACAAGGATCCGGAGGGCAGGAATCGCCTCCCGCGATTCCGCGTTGTCTGGATGGGCAGCGAGGCAGCGTGTTGGACGGAGGATGAGGCTCGGACCATCATCGAAGAGAACAATCTCGTGCTCGATGATCTGGCGGAGGCGGTGAACGGCGATCGCGCTCACATTGCGTCACTTCGGGAGTTGCACGAGAACCGCGAACTCGACGCGATGTTCGAGACGCTCAGCGAGTACGACATGCCGATCGAAGATTTCTCCATCGTGCAGGAAGAATCGGTCAGTGGCGAGATGTTGCCAACGAGATACGCCTGGGTTGTGGAGCCGGGAACGGACAAGGAGGAAGTCCTCGATGTCCCGAACATTCCGGACATACTCGAATCACTTCGGAACATTGGCCGCCGCGGCATCGACATCAAGCGGTTCAAGGGCCTCGGCGAGATGAACCCGGAGGAACTCTGGGATACGACGATGGATCCCGAGCAGCGGACGCTGCTGCGGGTCACACTCGACGCTGCTTCGGAAGCCGATGAGTTGTTCACCACGCTCATGGGCGAGCATGTCGAAAACCGCCGCCGCTACATCGAAGACCACGCCCTCGAAGTCAAGAACCTGGATATCTAAGCAGGGCGTCCGGTACCGGTCCCTGGCACCGGTGTCAGACACCCTCTTCGGCGAAGCCGGAAGCGCGGAGGCGACAGGCGTCACATTCGCCGCAGGGTTTGCCCTCAGTGGGGTCATAGCAGCTGATAGTGAGGTCATAGTTGACACCGAGTCGTCGCCCCTGAGCAATGATCTCGGCCTTGGTCATGTCAATGAGGGGTGCGTGTACGCGAGCGGGATGCCCTGCAACGCCTTGCTTGGTCGCGACCGCAGCGAGCCTTTCGAATGCCTCGATGAACGCGGGCCGGCAATCCGGATACCCGGAATAGTCGACCGCGTTGACCCCGATGAAGATATCGCTGGAACCGATCGCCTCGGCGAACCCAAGCGCGTGGGCCAGAAAGATCGTGTTTCGAGCCGGCACATAGGTGACTGGGATGCCCTCACCCACACCATCCTTGGGCACATCGATGTCGTCGGTCAATGCGGATCCGCCCCATGCGGAGAGATCGATGGTCTGGACAAGGTGCGATGCGACACCCATTGACTCCGCGACCAACTTTGCACACTCGACCTCCGCGACATGCCGCTGACCGTAGTTGAAGGTCAACGCGTGCACAGTAAAACCGCGATCAATCGCCATGGCCAGCGTCGTTGCCGAATCGAGCCCGCCGGAGAGAAGAATGACGGCCTCAGCCATCGACTTCGGCTCGCCACGGGCAGTCCGACCGAACATCTCCAAGATTCTCCTTGAGCTGTTCCATCAGCCTGGTCGCTTCCTCATCAAGCGGAGGCGTGGCGATCTGGACGACCGCGTAGAAATCGCCGCTTGTGCCATCGGGCCTCTTGGCCCCCTGCCCCTTGACCCGAAGCCGCTGACCGCTTGACACACCGCTCGGCACAACCAAGTCAACCGTGCCGCCGAGCGGAAGTGGAAGCGTGACGGAGGTGCCGATCGCTGCCTCGGCGGCGTTGATCGGCAGATCCATTTCGATGTCGAGTCCACTGCGGCGAAGCCAGGGGTGGCCGCCAACCTCAACGGTCAGAAGCACATCGCCAGCTGGCCCACCGCTCATTCCCGGCTCGCCCTTTCCCTTCAATCGAAGCCGGTGGCTCGGTTCGAAGCCCGCGGGAATGCGAACCTTTGCGCGGTTGCCGTCGGCCAGATGAACCTCCTCTACGCCACCATTCAGCGCGGTCATGAAGGTCACTGTGATCTTCTCGGCCACATCGCGGCCGGCCTGTGGCGGAGCGTACCCTTGGCCGCCACCGAATGGTGAACGCTCGCCGCCGAACATGGAGTCGAAGACCTCGGAATAGTCGACATTGCTCCCACCCTGCTGGGACCAACTGTACGGACCGCGGAAGCCCTCACCGCCCATACCGCCGCCGGGACCTGCGGCTCCAAAGCGGTCGTAGGATTTCCGCTTCTCCGCATCGGAGAGAATGTCGTACGCCTCCTGAACCTCTGCGAATTTGGTGGCGGCGTCCGCATCCTTGTTGACGTCAGGGTGATACTTTCTCGCCAACTTGCGATAGGCCTTGCGGATCTCCTCGGCAGTGGCGCCTCGGTCAACGCCGAGCGTCTCGTAATAGTCAGTGGTGGATGCCATGGTGTACAGCCCCCCCCGGGAACCCAAAGTATAAGAGATGGGGGAGGCCCGGTATCCTGTGCCATTCCCGTGCCCTGGTCAACGCCCAACTCCAATGATCGCAGCATGTCGATCGGCGACCATGTCGAAGAGCTGCGGCATCGGCTGATTCTGGCGATCATCCCGCCGCTCCCACTTGCCGTGATCTTCTTCATGTTTGCGGATCCGATCGTGAAGTGGTTCATTGCGCCCCTGCATGATGTCTTGTCGAAACGGGGGCTCCCAACACAGGTGCAGGTGCTCAGCCCGCCCGAGTTTCTCGTCGCAGAAATGAAGATTGCGTTTGGTGCCGCGATACTCGTGTCGTGCCCTTGGATCCTGTATCAACTGTGGAAATTCATCTCGCCCGGGCTCCACCAATACGAACGGCGATTCGTCTACTTTCTCATCCCGGGAAGTATCATCCTTGGCCTGGCCGGTCTTGCCTTGATGTACTACGCCATGCTGCCGGTCATTCTTGAGTTCATGGTGTCGCTCGCCTCGTCTGTTACGGTTGCCGAGCCAATGGTTGCTGCGGGTTCGAATGACATGCTCGGATCGCTCCCACTGCTTGAACACGCTCCCGAAGCAGCGAATCCCGGACAAGCATGGATCGCCATGCCGGAGGGCGTGCTGGAGGTGGCGGTTCCGGCGACCGAGAGCGGTTTCGTCGATGTATTGCGGCTGCCCATGGATCGCGGCGCGCTGGTTTCTCAGCAGTTTCAACTCAGCAGTTATCTCTCGTTCGTGCTCTTGCTCATGATGGCGATTGCCATCTCGTTCCAGATGCCGCTCGTGCTCCTGTTGCTGGGTTGGATGGGCATCGTGACGCCACAGTGGCTGCGCAAGAACCGGCGGTACGCCCTGCTTGTTCTGGCCGTCGCCTCGGCGTTCATTACCCCGCAGGATGCCGTGTCGATGTTGTTGATGCTCATACCGCTCTACCTGTTGTATGAACTTGGCATTGCGTTGGTGGCGTGGATTCCAGCCTCCCGTGTGGCAGGACCGCGTGAGGATGACCCATGACAAACGACGCGATGATGCGGCGGGCCATTGAACTGGCCGAGTCCGCAGCGGCATTGGACGAAGTGCCGGTCGGTGCTGTCGTGCATTTGGGTGGAGAAATCGTGGGCGAAGGCTTCAACCGCCGAGAGATCGATCACGATCCCCTCGCCCACGCCGAAATGCTTGCGATCGCTGACGCGGCAGCGCGGCTCGGCCGATGGCGGCTGCACGACTGTTCGATCGTGGTCACACTTGAACCGTGTCCAATGTGCGCGGGCGCCATTGTGAATGCAAGGCTTGACGAAGTTGTCTTCGGTGCGCGCGATGCAAAGTCGGGCGCATCACGAAGTCTTTATGAAATCACTGATGATCCGCGACTGAACCACAGGTGCAGAGTTGTGGAAGGTGTGCTTGAGGGTGAATGTGTCGCCCTGCTGCAGGATTTCTTCAAGGCGAAGCGATGACCGGCTCGCCCTCGAACAACGCCGCAAGTGCTACCGTCGCGTAGGAGCCGGCTGGCAATGAGAAGGTCAACTGCATGAAATCACCGTGATCGTCGGTTCCGCAGTGCGTCGCGGTGTCCTGCACCGGAACCTTGAGCGGCCGCCGCGTACCGGGTGCTAACTTTCCTGCATGAGTAAAGAGAGACGCATCGAGGCCCGTGGCGGCGAGCGAGTCTTCCTCCATGTGCCGTGGCCTCCCGGAACATTGCCGCATCTTCGCGCCCCACATGGGCCCAGACGCCGAGAGCGTGCCAGCAAGCAACCGCTGTGCAACATCGTCACTGGCAGTGTCCTCCGCGGTTGCAAGAAATGTGCGCCCGCCCGGAAGCATCCACGCCACATCGCCTTCCAACAACCGGTTCCAACTGCCATCCTGTTGGCGCAGCCCAAGGAGCGTGTTGAATGCCGCAGACTGCAGTGCGCTGATCCAGAATCTGCGCATCGGACGCCGAACCGCATCGCACGCCCGTTGTGGATTGGCGCCGTTCATGAGCGAGGAGAGCACTGATCGTTCGGGCACGAACCTCGCCGGCCAGAGCGACCGCGCCGCCGCAAGATCGCCGGCATCGAATGCGTCCCGTGCAGAATCGCCACCACCACCAAGAAGCAACTGGACGAGTTTGTCCCAATCCTCCTTCAGCAGTGCTTCGCCGAGAAGATGCGAGTGTCCCGCGACACCGAAACGCTGCGGACCAAAAGCGTTGGCCAGACCGGAACGCTCAAGTTGCCCCAACCGATCCTGCAGGCACTCTGTGTCTGAGGTGTGGAGGCCTCGGACGCGAATGTGAAACCGGTTACCAAGAAGGTGTCCCAACTTGAGTTTGTTGCCGTGCCGCCGCGTCCACAGTACCTCGATGTCATCCCGATTCAGCGGCGGCAACTCCTCGGTTCCCGGCCGGTGCACTGAGATCTGTTGTGTGGTCACCGCGAAGCGATCCTTGCGTCCGGCGTACCCGATGTCCCGTTGTTGAATACCCAGCGATGTTGCGACGGCAGCGATCAATTCATCGTGCGATCGCCCTTGCTTGCGCACGCCCATGTACACATGGTCGCCTTCTCCGCAAGGGTCATAGAGTGGAATCTCTTCGACCGCGAAGTCGCCCGGAACAGTCTTGATGACTCCTCTCAATCCCAGTCGAAAACCTCCGGTTCATCTTCATCGTCCTCGGGGATCTGTCCCCATGACGCATCGGCTTCAACCTCGGCAAGGACATGTTCTTCGACAAAGATCGGCACCCGCTCAGCAATTCCGATTGCGATGGCGTCCGAGGGACGCGAGTCAATTTCGTGAATCGTGTCGCCCTGTTGAATGTGCAGCCGCGCGAAGAAGGTGCCATCTCGGAGATCATTCACAACGATGTGTTTCAACTCGCCACCAAGATGCATGATCACAGACGCGAGCAGATCATGCGTTTGGGGACGCGGCGGCTCGTCACCTTTGAGCCGGCGTTCGATCGCAAAGGCCTCGGGCAGTCCAACGACGATGGGAAAAGTCCTCTCGCCATCGACTTCCTTGAGTTCGATGATCTGGGCGTTGATCAACTCCCGGATGAGAATCCGCGACAACTCCATTTCAACTGCCATGCCGCGTGTCCTCCTTGGCCACATCATAGCGCGTTCCGCGCATTGGAAACAGGGCCGGCGCCCCGCTTCATGCTATCATCCAGATAGAAGGATGGATGCCGGCGCGGCGTCCACGCGGAAGACCCTCGACAACACAGAAGACCCCGAATCACCATGTCCACCAGCCTTTTTACATCTGAATCCGTCTCCATGGGGCACCCAGACAAGGTTGCCGATCAAATATCGGATGCCATTCTTGATCAGATGCTTCGGACGGACCCGGCCTCGCGCGTTGCTGCCGAGACGATGGTGACGACCGGACTGGTCGTCGTCGCCGGTGAAGTCACCTGCGATGGCTGGATCGACATCCCGGAAACTGTGAGAGACACCATTCGGCAGATCGGATACACCGACTCGACACTTGGCTTCGATGCCGACAGCTGCGCGGTCATGGTCACCCTCGACCGTCAATCACCGGACATCGCCCAGGGAGTGAACACCGGGGCTGGTCTCCACGGCGAACAGGGAGCCGGCGATCAGGGGCTCATGTTCGGGTACGCCTGCCGCGAGACCGAGTCGCTCATGCCGCTGACAATCGATCTGGCCCACGGGCTGGTTGCCAGGCAAGCGGAGGTCCGACAGAACGGCACGATTCCGCACCTTCGACCGGATGCCAAGAGTCAGGTCACTGTCGAATACGAAGGAAACACGCCGGTGCGTGTGAAGGCCGTTGTGCTTTCGACACAACACGGTCCGCAGTGGACGGATGATCATGAGTCGTTGACGGACGCAGTTGCGGAGCACATTGTCAGGCCGGTACTCGGTTCATGGTGGAATGGCGATGTGGATCTGCATGTGAATCCAACCGGCAAGTTCGAACTCGGTGGACCGAAGGGCGACTGTGGGCTGACCGGCCGCAAGATCATCGTCGACACATACGGCGGTCGCGGACGGCATGGCGGCGGGGCATTCAGCGGCAAGGATCCGTCCAAGGTCGACCGATCTGCGGCCTACATGGCTCGCTACATCGCCAAGAACATCGTCGCGGCGAACTTGGCGGACACCTGTGAAATCCAGTTGAGTTACGCGATCGGCTATCACGAACCTGTCTCGGTCAGCGTAGATTGTCAGGGAACCGCTCGGGTGGATGAGACTCGCATCGCAGAACTGGTGCGGGACCAATTCGATCTCACGCCCAGCGGCATCATCGAGTCGCTCAACCTTCTGATCCCGATCTACACGCCGACCGCATGCCATGGCCACTTTGGAAGGCAGCCGGGTGAAGCTGGGTCCGGGACATTCTCCTGGGAACTGACCGACAAGGCCGAGTCACTTCGCGCCGCATGTGGCGCCGCGTGTACGGCTGGTTGAACACATGACGAATGCTCGCAGCATTGCTGCAGAACGCATTGCGGATCGGCTTCGTCGGTTTCCAGACCTCGATCTGAAGCCGATTGAAACAGACGGTCTTGACGCTCGCGATGCATCACTGGCAAGAGCGATTGATGGCGCAGTGCATCGTCGATGGCTGACGCTGCGAGCGATAACCGATCACTTCACCAAGTCACGGCAACTGGACGACGAGGTGCAGGCAGTGCTCTTGGTTGGTGCGGCACAGCTCTTCTTGCTGGATCGGCTTCCTGATCATGCCGTGATTCATCAAGCGGTTGAGTGGATCCGGCATGGCGCGCGAAAACCGAAGGCAACCGGGTTCGTGAACGCCGTGCTGCGGCGGATTGCGGATCTCCGAGTGGAGTTGATGCCTGAGGGTGATCCAACCGCTTCGGATCAACTTGTTCGAGGCGACGGCACCGCCTGGCGATTGGCGAAATCGGTCCTCCCGGATCTTGCCACACAAACAAGTTTCCCAGCGGCCTGTTGGGCGATGATTGTGGGTGCGATAGGCGAGGCGGATACGGGCAGTGTGGCGATCGCCAGCATCGCCAAGCCACCGATTCTTCTGACCGGTGCATCTCCCCTTCCGGACGTGCTCGAGCCGCATGAAGAGCGTGGGTTTGGTGTGTTGCCGGAGGGTCAATCTCTGGGATCGCTGATGTCGTCTCATCCGGATCTGCGTGTGCAGGATCCGACCTCGGCAGCGGCGCTCGAACTTGCCCGCGACCTTCGACCCGGGCGGATTCTCGACCAGTGTGCAGGGCGTGGCACGAAAACGCGGCAGATGTTGGCCATGTTTCCCGAGGCGCAGATCACGGCCAGTGAGCCCAATTCGGAGCGGCGGGGCGTATTGCGTTCCTCATTGGGCGATCGGATTTCGATTCTGGAGCCGGGTGGCGACGGGCCTTCGGAGCCATTTGATCTCGTGCTGGCGGATGTACCCTGTTCGAACAGCGGCGTTCTTGCGAGGAGGCCCGAGGCTCGATATCGCCTGGACGAGGCCCACCGCGATTCGGTGGTTGAACTTCAGCGTCAGATTCTTGGGGAGTCGTTGGGCGTAGTGTCCTCTGGGGGTCATGTGCTCTATGCAACCTGCAGTATCGATCCGGCCGAGAATCAGTCGCAAACGCGGTGGCTTGAGGGCCGCGGACTTGAATTGGTCGCCGAGCGGTCGGCACTCCCCACCGGCCGGCCAGGCTCCCCCCCCTCCATCTGGCGAGACGGCGGCTACGCCGCCCTCCTCAGGGTCACACCCCGGGTGTGACCCTTGGTAGGATGCGTGGCTTCGCGCATGAATCTGCTGGACCTGCTGAATCCGAAGACGATCGAGGTACCCATGGCTGCGACAGACCGCCAAGGTGCCATTGCGGATCTCGTGCGCCTGCTCGGAGCACAGGGGTACATCGACGATGTCGAAGGGATCACACAGACAGTCTGGGAGCGGGAACTCCAACGAACCACCGGCATCGGCGAGGGCCTGGCCATTCCACACGGCCGCAGCGACGACCTCACGTCCCTTGTCATGGCCATGGGCCGCCCGGCAACGCCGATCGACTTCGCCAGCCCGGACAAACGACCAGTAGAACTGGTAATCCTCCTTGTTTCGCCAACGGACTGCACATCCGACCACATTCAGGCGCTCGGACGCATCAGCAGGTTGATGGTCGACCGTTCCTTCCGAGAGGCTGCCTACGCCGCCGACTCGGCGCAGGCACTCTTCGAACACTTTCAATCCTCGCTCTTGCCCAGCAGTTGATTGGATAACGCGGTCGCCTCCGCCTCTCGACCTGCATCCTCCAACGCATTCACGAGCGTCCACCGTGCCCTCATGTCGTTCGGATCTACTGCGACAATCCGTTGCAACAACACGATGCCTTCGTTGATGTCGCCGAAGTTCAACTCCACGAATACCCCCTGCCGAACAAGCCGAATCGAGTGAGCGTTGGCATCGCGAGCTCGACGGGATGCGTCAACAGCTTTCGCACGGGCATCCCTCCGAATCAAGTCGGCAACATGATCTTCCCAGACAAGCGGCCAGTCAGGATGGTCGGCGAGTCGCGATTCGTAGAACTCCTCGACCACCTGTGGATCCAAGTGACGCTGCTTGACTTGCCCGATGCGCATCGACGCGATCTCGTTCGGGCCTACTGATGACTCCACGCGATGCAGCATCAACTCTGCCTCATCAAACTGCCGCAACGATTCCAAATGCCTCGCTGAAGCAAGATCGACATTGGGATTGCTCGCAAGGCCAATCCCCCCATCGGTCAACGGTCCGGACAGTCGGTACAGACGCAAAGCCGCAGATGGATCACCGCTGGCCGCCATGAAGTCACCGGCAACCCGGAGCCCACCGACCGCGGTCGATTGCAGCGTAAACAAGAAAACAACCGCCGCCACCACAAGAAACCTGCGGCCAGCTGGTTGCATCGCACCATGCACGCGAAGCCGCCAGTGATGCAGGCTGACATTCGGCGTCCTCAAGACACGCCACGCCTTCCAGAGAATCCATGTCCCGACAAGCGCCATGCCTACAGCCATGAGCATCGGGATGGCCGCGTACAGCCCGCGAAATGAGAAGAACGACACGAGAAACACGGCGCCGATCGCAACTTCCCCCCACAATGTCAAGTCGTGCGGTTTCGGCGGCATGACACCGCGGTGTTCGCGCTTCGCGACGGCCGACGGACCGAATCCGTAATACAGCGCGTTGTTGGGGCAGGTACTGACACAGTCGAGCGTCTTCATGCACCCGGGATCGGTCACCATGCCCCATGTGCGAACCTCTTCGTGGACCCGCACATTCGATGTACACGCCGCAGTACATCGTCCGCAGCACCGGCAGTCATCGGTCACCCGGATTCGCCCCCGCGATGCCTGTTCAAGCGGAGCGTAAAACCCGCCATAGGGACACCCGTAGGTACAGAACCCCTTGCCACCCAGTGCGTAGACCGCCGCAAAGCCGCACACAAGCAGAAACGGGATCGCCATGATCGGCCCGGCAAAGTTGCTCCAGTAGTCCTCGGTCAGGAGATGCACTGAAAACCCGGGCCATCGCAACTCAGGCTGCAGCCAGGGCGCAATGGCAAGTCGGTACACCACCGGCCACACGAACATGTAGAACGCGAGGGCGAGTGGAAACCAGGCCAGCAATCTGGCACGAAATGGTCGCGGGCGAATACCGAACTTCCGCATGAGCCAGTAGCAGAAGTCCTGAAGAAGCACAATGTGACACGCCCACCCACAGAACCACCGACCCAACAGGAGGGTCGCAAGAAGCGTGACGGCAAAGAAGATTGCACCGGCGTTGATCACGCCGTACTTCACAAGTTCCATGCCGTCAGAAGGCTCGATCGGACTCAGTGTCTCTCCGCCAAACCAGCCAAAGTGTCGGCCGAACAGCCAGAGCACGATGTGCAGGATGATGATTACCTGCACCGCGATCAGCACAGTGAAGCGACGCTTCGACATGCGATGAGGCCGTGGCGTGTAGACCGGTAGCGCTACTGAAACACCTTGGTTACCGTCTGGATTGGATGGCTTCGCCGGCATGTTCCTTCACCACTCTATCGGGCAAAGGGACCACCGCCTGTTCAGTTCAGCATGAGTTCGCCGGCGCAGAGCGGATCGAGCACCTCACGGAGCTTCTCTAGCGCCCTGTTCTGCAACTGACGCACGCGTTCCTTGGTCATGCCGATTCGCCGACCAACCTGCTCCAGCGTCAGACGCGGCGGGTTCTGTCCTGCAAAGAGCCCGAATCGATAGTGCAGAATCTCCTGCTCGACCTCGGAAAGGTCCGCATTGTTCTCTCGCACCACGCGGCGAATCAACTCAAGAGGTTCATTTCCGCCATGCAGATCCTGATGGACGCCGCCGTCAGCGCTTTCACGTTCCGGATCGAACTCAAAGGGAACACGCTGTCGATACCGAGTCTGCTTGGCCCCATACCGGGAAAACGCCTTCAGAATCGCGCGGCATGCGTAAGTCGAGAACTTGAACCCTCGCTCGCAGTCGAACTTGTCGACACTGCGTACCAAGGCGACATTTCCTTCTGCAACAAGATCGGCGAAGTCGCCGTCCTTGGAGCGTGTCCGCTTGGCCATAGCCAGAACAAGCGGAAGGTTGATTTCGACAATCTGAGCGCGAAGCGATGCAGCGGTGTCGCTCCAATGCAAGAGGTCATCCAGATGCTGGTCGAGCGGTCGCATACGCGAACGCTCCACATGCCTCTGGGCCTTCAGTACGCGAAAGCGAGCATAGTTGTACTGGCGAAACAGCACCCGCTCCTCTTCCGCCGTGAGCCGCACGGACTTGCGGGGGGCCGATCCTTCAGCGCCGTCGCAGTGGCGGTTGTACCAGGAGACCATCGGGCGCGGAATCTCGTTTGGAACTTCAAAGATGAGCCGCTCTGCATTCCTGCGGCGAATGACCGGCGAGTCCATGAAGTCCATGGGTTTCTGCATTGCCCGCTCGATGCGGCTTCGTTCCGCTGCGGTGCGGCGCCGGCGACGCGGAGAACGCGTAACTCGTGCGCCATTTCGGTGGTGCTTGCTTCGATCAGCCATCTGCTTGTATCCCCGTTCAAGAAAAAGACATGGCCCGCCAAAAGAGCGCGCGGGGCATCTTCAACTACGCAGTTGACCGGTATCTGTTGATCGAATTGGGGAAAAAGACTGAAAAGCGGCCCTGTAGATGGCTGAACAAGCCCTCCGCCAAGCCCCTCCCGGACCGTGCACGTGTTATCGGACGGTCACTCCGGCTCGTCGCCGGACAAATCATAGATCCAACCTTCGCCAGCTCGATCCCAGTCCAACACCTCGCCGTCACCGAAGAACAAGCCCATCTCCCGCTCCGCCGCCTCCGGACTGTCAGAACCGTGGATGAGGTTGAAACTGTTGGAAACCCCGAAGTCGCCACGAATTGTCCCCGGCTCAGCCTGCGAACCGAACGTAGCCCCCATCATCGAACGACTGATCGCGATCGCCCCAACACCCTCCATAGCCATCACCAACACCGGCGAAGAAGTCATGAACTGCACCAGCCCTGCATAGAACGGCTTCTCGCGGTGAGCCTCATAATGCCTCGCCGCCAAGTCGCCCGAAATCTGCGTGAACTTGGCCCCGACGAGCTTCAGACCCTTGTCCTCGAAGCGACCGATGATCCTGCCCACAAGTCCCCGCTGCACTGCGTCGGGTTTCAGAATGATCAACGTGCGTTCCATGGGCATCAAGAGTCCTCCTTCGGGAGCGGGAGGATAGCCGAATCCGCATCATCAAGCCAACATCTGACGATAGACGCTATCGTGAACACGCCACGGACGGCACCGGAATCCCCCCCGGGAATGACCCCCGGAATCCCCCCGGAATAACCCCGGAATAACCCCCGGAATCCCCCCGGAATGACCACACTGGAATCCCCCGACATGGCCAAGGCACGGAAGCCGAAGACCAAACCTCGCAGCACAAAGAAGAAAGCGAAGACCCAACGCGGCGCCACAGCAGAGGTCATGGCCGCCGGACAACGCGACATCTCCGTCAGCGAATTCTTCGCCAAAAACCGCCACCTGCTCGGCTTCGACAACCCGCGAAAGGCCATGCTCACCGCCGTCAAGGAAGCCGTCGATAACGCCCTCGACGCCTGCGAAGAAGGTGGCATTCTCCCAGACATCGAAGTCGGAGTCCTACAACTCGGAGAAACACGGTTCCGCCTCACAATCAAAGACAATGGCCCCGGCATCGTTCGCGAACAGATCGAGAACATTTTCGGCAAACTGCTCTATGGATCGAAATTCCACCGACTCAAGATGTCGCGTGGACAGCAAGGCATCGGCATCTCTGCCGCCGGCATGTACGGCCTCATGACAACCGGCAAGCCGATCGTCATCATCTCAAAAACTTCGCGCCGAAAGCCGTCACACGAAGTCGTCCTCAAAATCGACACCACCAAGAACCGCCCCACCGTCGTCGATGACAGTGAACACCCGGAAGATGATGCGCTCTTCCCGGACGGGCACGGCACCCAGGTCGCCATTGAAATGGAAGGGAAGTACCAGAAGGGTCGACAGTCGATCGACGAGTACCTCGAACAGACCGCCATCGCCAATCCACACGCCAGCATCACCTATATCACGCCATCCAATGAGACGATCGAATTCCCTCGCGCCATTGACGAACTCCCTGATGAGCCAAAGGAAATCAAACCCCATCCGAAGGGAATCGAACTCGGCACGCTCATCCAGATGCTCGAACGGACCGAGGCACGCCAGCTCGGCGGGTTCCTGACCGGCGACTTCTCCCGCGTCGGCGCAACAAAGGCCCGCGAACTTGCCAAAGGCGCCGACATGACCGGTCAAACATGGATCAAGACGATCGGGCACGCGGAGGCTGAGCAACTCTACGAATCCATTCAGAAAACCCGGATCATCGCACCACCGACCGATTGTCTGGTGCCGATCGGTTCCAAGGCCCTGCTCGCCGGACTTCTGAAGGAAGTGAACGCCGAATTTTTCGCCGCGTCAACTCGACCACCAACGGTATACCGCGGGAATCCGTTTCAGATTGAAGTCGCCATCGCGTTTGGTGGAGATCTTCCCAAGGACGATGCGTCAAAAGTCCTGCGATTCGCCAACCGCGTCCCACTGCTCTACCAGCAGTCCGGGTGCGCATCATTCAAGAGTGTGGTAGAGGCGGGCTGGAAGAATTACGGCATGTCGCAGCCTCGCGGAAGCCTGCCGGCTGGGCCACTGGTTGTGTTCGTCCACATGATCAGCGTCTGGGTGCCATTTACGAGCGAGTCCAAGGAGGCAATCGCCGACTACGACGAGATCCGCAAGGAAATGAAACTCGCGCTGCAGGAATGCGGTCGCAAACTCGGCACATACCTTCGGCGGCGCAAGCGGATGGCCCGAGAAGCCGAACGCCGGAGCACCTTTGAGCGGTACATCGGCGAGATTTCCCGCAGTTGCCACGACATCACCGGTGTGGACACGGACAAACTCTACAAGGCACTCATGAAGCAGGCGAAGCGCCGCACCGACCAGGCCGATGCCGTACTCGATGACGAGGGCCGTGTTGTGGACGACGGCGGCCGACTCTCGACCGACAAGGATGTTGTCATCGTGGAGGATCGGCAAGACGCTGCAACCGACGAACCAGAGTCGCTCTTTGACGATTCTGCAAAGCCCGCCAAGAAGAAGAGAAAGGCTGCACGCAAGACCTCGAAGAAGAAGAAGAAGAAGAAGAAACGAGCACACTGATGGCAAAGAAAAAGAAGACAACCAAGAAAAAGACGGTGCGAAAGACGACCCGTCGCATCGTCGACAAGAATCGCGATGCCGAAACAGTCGGCAAGATCAAGGATCTTGCTGGCAGCGTCGTCAAGTCCGCGCTCGCACAGCGTGCGCCCGACATCGCCATCCCGATCCGCAGCGTCTCCAACATGCGCTTCAACAAGAAGAAACGCATTCTGGAGATGGGTTCGAACAAGCAACACCGCGGGCTCTTCAACTTGGGTCAATCACGGAAATTCATGCAGTCACTCCTGCTTGCCAAGGGATGTCGCACACTTGTGGAAGCAGAGAAGACGCTGAGCCTTCGCGGCATGTATTACATGTCACTGCACACGATTCCCGGCACGCGAGAGAAGACATTTGACGACCAGAGCGAGTCGGACTCCATTCTGGAGGATCTGGAAGTCGCAATTGACGGGCTTCGCGAGGAGTTGCATGTGTTCGCCAAGAAGCGCGGCACGATGGTCGGCAACATTACTGTTGAGGACAATGGTGACCTGATCGACTGCCGTCACATGGGGACCGGCGGCTATGCGATCCCAAGCATCTGCGAACCCAGCGTGATGAAGTTCAAGGACTGCGATGCCGACTTCGTCCTGCATGTCGAGAAGGACACGGTCTGGAGCCGTTTCAATGAAGACCGGTTCTGGGAAACGCACAACTGCATTCTCACTGAAGGTTCTGGCCAGCCGCCACGCGGTGTGCGACGCCTTCTGCAACGGCTCAATAAAGAACTGAAACTCCCCATCTACTGCCTGCTCGACTGCGATCCATGGGGACACTACATCTACAGCGTCATCAAACAAGGCTCCATCAACCTCGCCTTCGAGAGCCAGCGGATGGCAGTCCCCGACGCGAAGTTCATCGGCATCAGGGCCAAGGACTACGAGCGGTGCGATCTGTCCGCCGATGTCAAGATCGACCTCAACGATCGCGACATCACCCGGGCCAAACAGATTGCCGAATACCCTTGGTTTGAAGGCAAACGCGACTGGCAGCGTGAAATCAAGACGATGCTCGGAAACGGGTTCAAGATGGAGGTGGAGTCGTTGATCACCAAGGACATTTCCTATGTCACCGAGGAATATGTCCCCGCACGGCTCAAGGACGGCGATTTTCTGGATTGAACGCGCCCACCTCTTCCCCACGGGGTAGACTCGGAATCAGCGATCCCACGCCACCACCCCATGATTGTCTGGTGGGTGCTTCGCTGGAAAGTGAGGTCAAGGAATGACTCAAACGCAATCACGCGATGACGTGGTGGAACGGGAATATCCAGAAGAACCCCGGCGGATACTGGTCGCGGATGATGAACATCTCGTCGCGCAAGGTGTTGTCGCCGCATTGCAATCGCTGGGATTGGAAGTCCTCGGCCCGTGCAGGGACGGTGAAGAAGCGATCAACCAGTGCCGCGGCGATCGGCCGGATCTGGCGCTTCTCGACATTCAGATGCCAGGAATAAACGGCGTCGAGGCGGCGCGGCGAATCTTTGCGGAGCTGGAGATTCCGGTCGTCATTCTCTCCGCGTTTTCCGACGAGGACTATCTCAAGGACAGCGGTGAGGCAGGTGTATTCGGCTACCTGCTCAAGCCGGCGAATCAGGACCAATTGCGGGCAGGTTTGGCGGTCGCTTGGCAGCGATTCCTCGATTACATGGATCAACGAAGCCAGATCATCGACCTCAAGAAACGGCTTGAAGATCGCAAGGTCATCGAGCAAGCAAAGTGGATAGTGGTCAGCCGCAAGGAGGTTACGGAGCCGGAAGCAATGAAGTTGCTTCAGAAGCAGTCACGCTCTACCCGCCAATCACTCGCCGAGGTTGCAAAGGCGGTCATTGACAGCGACAAGTTGTTGTAATGATCGGAAGTGAAGCGGGGACAATTCGGACATCCAGCGACCTCGTCCCTTCCGCATCGGGAGACGGATCGCCGTCGAGTTGCCAAACTGCAGGCTCATCGCTGGCGATCACAATGTCCTCTCCCTGTCTGCTTATCACGCCGGAGTGATCCAGGTGAGTTCCGCGCATCAACTTCCCCATCCACCAGATGATGTCGCTCCGCTTCTTCACCGGCAGAAAGACCACATCAAGCAGTCCGTCGGTCACCGACGCATGGCGGGCCGGGTTCAGCCCCTTCGCATAGGCAGGGCTGTTCGCCACGACGACCCACCCCCGCCGGTCGTCAACAATTCGCTCCCCGTCAACATCAATCGTAAGTCGCGGCGACTTGAAACCCAACAACTGCCGAAGCATCGGCAAGGCGTAGGACCAATGGGTAATTGAGCCGCTGCGGTGACGAGCAAGATCGGCGACGACTGCGGCGTCGTATCCCATGGAAGCCATGAGCAGCAAGAATGCGCCATTGGCGGTGGCGGTGTCGATCCTCAAGACCTTTCCACCAGTTATCGCCGCGACCACATCGTCCGGCGACGCGCTCATATGCATCGACTTGGCAAAGAGATTCTCAGTGCCGCTCGGCGCGTGATAGAGGGGCACATCGCCACCGACCAGCGCGGACGCAACACGCCGCATTGTCCCATCGCCACCGACCACAACGATGCGATCGACACCGGTCATTCTCGGCAGCAGCCATGTGGATGGATCTCCTGGACTCGTTTCCATTCGCTCCACATCCACGCCGGCGCGAAGAAGCGCCTCGCCGATGTCCCCCGACATGCGAGCCGCGTAGCCACGGCCTGAAATGGGGTTGAACGCAACGATGACTCGCATCAGGAATCCATCACCGGAATGGAAATCGTGAAGTCGCTGCCCTTGCCCGTCTCAGAATCCACACTGATGAGCCCCCCGTGTTCCTCAACAATCCGCTGCGATGTCGCCAGCCCAAGCCCGGTTCCGCCCCGTTTGCTCGAAACATACGGGTGGAAGATTTCCCCAAGTCGCTCGGGCTCGATCCCCGGCCCGGTGTCGATGACATGTACGAATGCTTGTCCACGGCTTTCCTCAAGCCGCACGATGAGATCTCCCCCGTCGCCGGCCTCCACTATGGCCTGAGAAGCATTGATCAACAGATTCAGAATGGCCTGCTTCAACAACGGCCCGTCAATGTTCACAACAACCGGCGCCACAGGTACCTGTACGCGAAGAACGAGTCCATCGCTTTCACACTGGTGGTGATAGAAGTCCTCAAGTTCGCTGAGTAGATCCCGCAGGTCCAGTTCCGCGCGATCCAATATCATGCGACCGGCGAACTGAAGGAAGTCCGAGAGAATGCCGCGGAGCCGGTCGACCTCGCGAGAGAGCCCGTCCAGTCGGCGTAGCAATTGCTCGCGTTCCTCCTCATCGATCTCCAGGCGGGCAAGATCCTCGCTGAGCAGTTGGGCGTTGAGCCCCACAGTGGACAGTGGGTTCTTGATCTCGTGCGCAAGGCCACTGGTCATCGTGCCGATTTCAGCAAGACGTTCCGATGCGGTCGCCCGCTGTCTCGCGTCCTCCGTACGCCGACCTTCGCGGCGGTGCAGCCACCAGACAACCGGAACCGAAGCAATCGCGCCCAGCGCGAAACCCGCGATCAACCACATCCAGTGCATGGCACCTCCGTCACAAAGCGGTCAGGCACTCAGGATGTTGCCGGTGCCTCTTCCTTCAGAAGCGCCTTGACCGACAACTTGATTCGGCCTGTGTCGTCCACATTGATGACCTTGACACGAAGAACATCGCCGACCTTGCAAATGTCGGAAACCTTCTCGACATAGCCATCGGCCAGTTCCGAGATGTGGCACATGCCGTCGGTTCCAGGGGCGATCTCAATGAAGGCACCAAAGTCTCGCGTCGACACAACCTTGCCCTCGAAGACACTGCCGACCTTGATCTCGGCGCCAATCGCCTCGACTTCGGCCTTGGCCTGCTCGGCCGCTTCCTGATTGACCGAACTGATGAAGACCGTCCCGTCGTCATTGATGTCGACATTGGCGCCGGTTCGCTCCTGAATCGAACGAACAGTCTTGCCAGCCGGTCCAATCAACTTGCCAATCTTCTCCGGGTCGATCATCACGGTGAGCATTCTCGGAGCATTCGGCGACAGTTCCGCACGGGGCTCCGGCAGGATCTTCTCGATCTCCTCAATGAGGTGGATACGCCCGGCGCGGGCCTGCTCGAATGTAGCAGCGATCTCGTCGAACCAGAGGCCGCGGGCCTTCAAGTCCAGTTGGATGCCGGTGATGCCGTCGCGAGTACCGGACACCTTGAAGTCCATGTCGCCGAAGAAGTCCTCTTCGCCGATGATGTCAGTCACTCGAACGATCTTGCCGCTGTCATTGCTGAACCGACCGACGCTGATGCCGGCGCAGGTGCCGCTGATCGGCACACCGGCGTCCATCAGGGCCAGACATCCACCGCAAACACTCGCCATGGACGAAGAGCCGTTGGACTCGGTGATGTCACTGACGATCCGCACGGTGTAGGGGAACTCCTCGACATCCGGCAGAATGCCGAGCAGCGATCGCTCGGCAAGCGCGCCGTGGCCGATCTCTCGGCGGCCCGGGCCCATGATGCGGCCCGCTTCACCTGTGCAGAACGGCGGGAAGTTGTAGTGCAAGTAGAACTTCTTGGCGTACTCAGGAAGCAGGCCGTCGACGATCTGTTCGTCGCGGCCGGTTCCGAGCGTGCAGGACACGAGCGACTGCGTTTCTCCGCGCTGGAAGAAGGCTGAACCGTGGGTCTTTGCGAAGATGCCGGCTTCCATTTCAAGAGGCCTGATCTCGTCGGCAGCACGGCCGTCGGCTCGCTGTCCTTCCTCGACGATCAAGCGGCGAGTCACCTTCTTCTCCAACTTCCGGAAAGCTTCGCGGGCATGCCGCTGTCGCTTCTCGGCAGCCTGATGTTCGCTGTAGGTGCAGTTCTCTGGAATCGCAAAGTGCTCTTCAAGCATCTTCTTGCGAAGTTCGTCAACCGCGGAATTGCGGTCGGCCTTGCCCTTGATCTTCCTCGCGTCAGTCATGGCCGCTTCCGCGACATCGTTGACCTTGGCGACGACATCGTCGGCGGGAAGTGACAACTCGCCGAGGCGAGTTTCGGTACAACCGGCCTTCTCCATCAACTCGGTCTGCATTTCGAGGATGGGCTTGATGCCTTCCTCGTAGCCGAACTTGATGGCCTCCAGCACATCCGCCTCTGGAACTTGGGCGGCGCCGACTTCGATCATGTTGATGCCGTCGCTGTGTCCGGAAAGCACCATGTCCAGATCGGAAAACTGCATCTGGCTGTGCGTTGGATTGATGACGAATGTCTCACCGTCATCGGTAACAAGACGGCCGACGCGGACAGTTGCAACCGGACCCTCAAACGGGGCGTCGGTCAGAAGGAGTGCCGCGGATGCCGCGTTGCACGCCAAGACATCGGTATCGTTTTCGCCGTCGTGGCTCATGACCCATGCCTGAATCTGGCACTCGTCAATGAAACCGTCTGGGAAGAGCGGACGGATCGGGCGATCCATCAAACGCATCGTCAGGATTTCTTTCTCGTTCGGTGCGCCTTCACGCTTCCTGAACCCGCCGGGGAACTTGCCGCCCGCGCTTGTTCGCTCGCGGTAGTCGCACTGAAGCGGGAAGAAGTCCAGCCCAGGCCGCGGATCAGCCCGCATGGCCGAGCAGAGGACTGCCGAATCAGCGTACGTCGCGATGATCGCGCCACTGGCGAGTTTCGCAACCTGCCCCGTTTCGAATCGCAGTGTGCGATTCCCGATCTCCCGTTCCACAACAATTTTGTTACTCATGGCTTCTGCCTTCCTGTACATGCACTGCTTTTCCCGCAGCGTTGGGCATGTTCAGGGGCAGAAGAGGAATGACGCATTCAGAGCGTCGCTCGTCCACTGCCGCCGGACTTCGGCCCATCGGCGGAATCAGCGTTTCTTGATCAGGCTGCTACTTTCGCAGCCCGAGTTTCTGAATGACGGCCTGGTAGGCCTCCCTGTTCGTTCTTGACAGGTATCGGAGCAGGCGGTTTCGGCGACCAACCATCATGAGCAGCCCGCGTCTGGAATGGTGATCCTGCGGGTGATCCTTGAGGTGTTGCGTCAGATGCTCGATCCGCTTGGTCAGAATGGCGACTTGGATCTCGCTGGATCCTCTGTCGGTCTCATGTCGCTGGAATTCTGCGACCAGTTGCTGCTTGTCTACGGTAGCCGTCATTGCGAAATACACACCCTTTCTTGAATCGGGTAGTCTAACCGATCCCGGGCGGAATTCCACCTGGCCATGCCTACCACCATCCTGATCGCTGACAAACTGGCCCCCGAGGGAGCCGCATTCCTTGCGTTGCAGGATGGGGTCGAAGTCATTGCAAAGACTGGGCTTACGGATGATGTACTCTATGATGCGCTCGCCGCTGCCGACGGGGTCGTAGTCCGATCGGCGGTGAAACTGACCGAGGATGTACTGCGAGAGACCTTTGGCCGGGCCGGATGTCGTCTTCGCGGTATCGCCAGGGCGGGTGTAGGCGTCGACAACATTCATTTGCCGACGGCCACCGCACTCGGGGTCGCGGTCATGAACTCCGCTTCTGCCAGCACGATCACCACGGCCGAACACGCCTTTGCCCTCCTTATCGCCCTGGCCCGGAATGTCGCAGCGTCAAATGCTGTCTTCCGCGGCGGTGGCTGGGGACGAAGCGACTATGTCGGCGTGCAGTTGAGCGGCCGGACGCTGGGCATCGTCGGAATGGGCCGCATCGGGCAAGCCATGGCCCACCGCGCTATTGCATTTGGCATGCAGGTCCTCGGCTTTGACCCGTTCATGCACGAACCAACCGCTCTGGACGGACAGGTCCGGATGCTCGACTCGTTCGACGAGATGATCGAACAGGTGGACGCTGTCACTTTCCATGTCCCCAAGACGGATCAAACGTTTGGCATGCTGGGCAGCGATCAATTCGCAAGGTGCCGTGAGGGCTTGCTCGTTGTCAATGCGGCTCGCGGCGGAATTGTGGACGAGGAGGCGCTGATCGAGGCGCTCGATGAGGGGAAGTGCGCCGGGGCCGCCATCGATGTGTATCAAGGTGAACCACCGCCGGAAGATCATCCTTTCCGTTCGCACCCCAAGGTCCTCGCAACCCCCCATCTCGGCGCATCGACGGTCGAAGCACAGGAAGCCGTCGCTGTGGATGCGTGCGCGGCGCTGCTTCGATATCTCCAGGGCGAAGGATTGGATGGTGCGGTCAACGCAGGCGGACTTGATCTTGATCTCGACGACCGGCAGAAGGCGTTTGTCGATCTTTCGTCGCGGATGATTGCGCTGCTCGGCACAGTGACCGATTTGTCAACCGCCGACGATGTGACTGTTGAACTCCACGGGCCGGCAACGGCGGGCAAGGGAGACACCATCGCGCGGTATGCACTCGTGGAGTTGTTGCAGCGACGGTGCGACGAGCCCGTTTCGATCATCAATGTCTCAGCAATGGCGTTGGAACAAGGCGTCACCGCATCCACGACCATTGGTCAGGGGGATGCCGTCGACTCCATGCTGATCCATGTCAACGGCGATGCAGATCACTCCATTCGCGGCACGGTGCATGCGGATGGACGGCCGCGGGTGACCGACATCGATGGACATGCGCTTGACATGGTGCCGGAAGGCAACATGGTCGTACTCTTCAATGAGGATCGCCCCGGCATGATCGGCCAGGTCGGCGCGATGTTCGGCGAGAGCGGCGTCAACATCGCCGAGATGGTGATTGGGCGAAGCGACGGAGCAACTGAGGCGATGATGGTCATCAAAGTTGACGATGCCCCGAGCGACGACTTGCTCGACGCGCTGCGCGGAACCGTGGGGATCAAAAACCCGGTCGCCGTTGCGATCAGTTGCTGAGTGTTTCCAGCCAGACGCCGATGCGCGGAACGCCTTCGGCAATCTGTTCTTCACTGCACGCGAAACTCAAGCGAATGTGTTCCGGGCCGCACCCTCCGAACGCGGTTCCCGGCACAACGGCGACGCCGGTTTCCTCGAGCAGCACCTCTGCGAATGAGACGGCATCGTCGACTTTCCGGCCCGCCGGCGTGGTCTTGCCGAAGTGGGCGGCAACGCGAGGGAAGGCGTAGAACGCGCCGGTTGGTTTCGGACAGGTGACTTCCGGCCACTTGGAAATCAACTCGTGCATGAGCGAAGCCCTCGCGGCGAATGTTGCTCGCATGCTCTGCAGATCGTCGGCTGTTTCGTTCAACGCAACTGGAATCGCTGCATAACAGAAGCTCGCGATGCAGGTGTTGAGTTGGCTCTGAAGAGTGTTCATCGCCTTGGCGACCGCACCATTGTTTCCGGGAGCACAGGCGTAGCCGATGCGCCAACCTGTCATCGCAAATGCCTTGGAGAGGCCGTTGATGGTCACGACGCGGTCAGCGATTTCTGGAATTGCACCGAATGAGAGGTGGTTGTCGTCGCCGTAGATGAGTTGTTCGTAGATTTCATCGCTGATGATCACCACATGCGGGTGCGAGTCGAACATGTCGGCCAGTGCGCGGACTTCATCCTCGCTGTACATCGTGCCGCACGGATTGCTCGGACTGTTGATGAGCACGGCGCGGGTGTCGGGTGTGATGGCGGCGCTGATGTGTTCCGGCGAACACTTGAAGTTGTCTTCCGGCGTGCTGGGTACCTCAACCATGGAGCCGCCAGCGAGATTGATCATGGGTTCGTAACTGACCCAGGCCGGAGTGGGTACGACGACCTCGTGCCCCTTTCCGTGATCCAGTAGTGCCATGAGCGCAAGGTTGATGGACATCTTGGCACCCGCGTTGATCGAGATGTCATTGGCGGTGCATTCGATGCCGTTCTCGGTCCGCAACTTCTCCGCGATCGCCTCGCGGGCTTCGGGAGTGCCGGAGGCGGGCATGTAATGCGTCTCGCCGCTCTGCATTGCTCGGATTGCGGCGTCCATGATGACTTTCGGAGTGTCGAAGTCGGGCTCGCCGGCGCCGAATGCGATGACCTCGCGTCCGTCGGCCTTGAGCTCGCGAACCTTGGCACTGATGGCCAGCGTGATCGACGGTGGGATGCTCGTGGCTCGATCCGAGAGTTGCATGGTGGGAACGATAGCGGAACTGGGCATGAGGAACCTCCGTGTATGGAGAGCGTACCCGACCCGGGCGAGATACCATGGTGTCATGCACTTCGACGCACACCAGCCAATCATCGATGATCTCGAGGCGCGGATCTTGACCATCCGTGATTCTCTTTGACTACGACGCAAAGATCGATCAGCGAGAGGCGCTGCAAGGGCAGATGAACGAGGTGGAATTCTGGGGTGATCAACAGTCGGCTCAGAAGACCATCGGGGAGTACAAGGTGCTCAAGGCTCAGACCGAAGGCTTGGAGAAGGTCATCGCCGACTTTGAGGATGCGAAGATCGCCTACGAGTTGGCTAGGGAAGAAAGTGATTCCGAGTTGTTGGAGGAAGCCGACGGGCAGTTGTTCGAGTTATGCAGTCGCATGAATCGCGTGGAGGTGCAGTCGCTGTTGAGTGGGAAGCATGATCACCGTGATTGCTTCGTGTCGATTCAGTCTCGCGACGGGGGAACGGAGGCAGATGACTGGGCTGCGATGCTTGACCGCATGTACAACCACTTCTGGGAGCAGCGGAGTTGGAAGGTGGAGGAGATCAGCCGAGCGCATGGAACTGAGGTGGGCATCAGCGAGGTCACCTACCACGTCAAGGGGCCGATGGCGTACGGAAACATGAACTGTGAGCGAGGCACGCATCGACTTGCCCGCGTGAGTCCGTTCAATTCGCAGGGCAAGCGGCAGACGAGCTTTGCGACGGTGGATGTGATTCCCGAGTTCGAGGAATCGGAGGTGGAGATCGACGACAACGACATTGAGTTCACTACCTTTGCGCGGTCGTCGGGGCCGGGCGGGCAGAATGTGAATAAGGTGGCGTCCGCGGTTCGCATCGTCCACAAGCCCACCGGCATCATGGTCGTCAGTTCGACGCACAAGGCACAGTTGCAGAATCGCAAGCAGGCGATGAACATTCTGCAGGCCAGGCTGGATCAACTGGAGGACGAGCGTCGGCAGGCTGAACTCGACGAAGCAACCGGCGGCAAGGTGGACCAGGGATGGGGGACGCAGATTCGCAGTTACGTGTTGTACGACAACCGTGTGAAGGACCACCGCACGTCGCATGAGGTGGGCAACCCGCAGTCTGTCCTCGACGGAAACCTCGACGGCTTCATTGACGCCGAGTTGCAACGCAAGCGTTCTGTTCGCGGCTAATCCGCCAAACGACAACGGCCTTGTCGTGAGAGAATACCGGTGCGAGCAAGTGACGCTTCAGGTGGCTGACCACTCACCGCACATGTTCTGGGTTCCGTTCCAGGGAGCAACCAACATGGCGGCAATGCTCGACATGCCAGTTGGCGTCTCTGGCGCGGACTGGCTCATCTTCCGTGTCAACCTCTGGCCGGAGGGCATACCAGTGGAGCCAGGAGATTCGGCCACACTCACTGCCGTAGCCATTCTTGGTCCGTCCAATTACTCGCAGGACACCTCGTTCTTTGAAACGCACGATCAACCATTCCCGCAGGTGTTGCCTCCGGGCGGCAACATCGATGCACAGATTCTCATGGACAGTACAGGTTCCTCCCTTGCTCTCATCCGTTGCGCGGTGATCTTCGAGGACCCGGTTGTCACCACGTCGCCGAGTTGCGACGGCGACCTGACGGGCGACACGATGGTTGGCGTCGCTGACCTGACGGAGGTGCTCGATCAGTGGGGGGATTGTCCAGAAGGCAAGTGCACCGCAGATCTTGACCACAACGGCATCATTGACACGAACGACATCCTTCGGGTCATCCGCGAGTGGGGGCCGTGTGAAACCGGCGGTGCGAGGTCAGCCGCAGCCAGCGCCGCCGTCAGCGGGACGTTGGCAGGTTCCCGCCGCTGAGAATGATGCCAACTCGCATCGCCCGGGGAAACTCCTCATCAAGCACCGCGGCCAGCGCGATGGCGGCATTGATCTCTACATGCAGTCCGGCATGCTCCAGCAACATCGCTTGGGCCGCTGCCGCCGCAGCATCGTCAACAGTGACGATCGCGGCCACGTGATCGCGGATGATCGGCCAGGTCCACTGCCCCAAACCAGTGCGAAGGCCATCGCAGATCGTCTGCGGGTTGTCCTGCGGCACGAGCCTGCCACCGGCCAGTGACCGCGCAGCATCGTCGGCGCCGCTCGGTTCCGCACCGAACACCGCCACGCCACCTGCCGCGATCGCCGTTCCCGACAGCAGACCCCCGCCACCCACCGGTGTCACGATTGCATCAAGATCAGGCACGTCCTCCAGCAATTCCAATGCGGCAGTTCCCTGTCCCGCAATGATCCGCGGATCGTCATACGGATGAATCAGCGTCCCGCCCGTCTCCCGCAAGACCCTTGCCGAAACATCCTCCCGCGCCTGCAGCGTCGGCTCGCAATCAACAATCACCGCTCCATGGGCCTCCGTCGCTGCCCGCTTGCAGGTAATTGCATTTTCGGGCATCACGATCCATGCAGGAATCCCCCGTCTCTTCGCTGCCAGCGCCAATGCCTGCGCATGGTTTCCAGAACTGTGCGTCACCACGCCCCGCGCCGCTTCCTCCTCACCCAGTTGCATGACCGCATTGCTGGCACCACGAAACTTGAACGCGCCAGCATGCTGCATGTGTTCGCACTTGAAGAAGACCTCGCGGCCCGCCGTTGCATCCACAGCATCGAAGCGTGTCACCTGGGTTCGAACAACGACACCGGAAAGACGTTTCGCCGCCGAGCGAACATCGTCGATCGTCACCCCGCCCTTCATTGGCCCCGCAACCGCACAACTCTCGCAGGCGGAATATTGATGAGCACCGTGTCGTGCCGACCCTTGTGCGTGCGGAGCCGATCGCTGATGTCGCTCCGCCGCCGCTGCACTGTCCGCCGCCGCAATCGACTACCGAACGTCGCCTGCAACCACCGCATGCCCAGATACTCAAAGTACGCCATCTCCCCACCCGTCCTCAGCAGATCGAGCATGACGGCAAACAGCTCCTCAACCATCTCCGGCGGAAAGTTGTTGAACGGCAGTCCACAGATGATCGCATCGAACGGACCATCCACATCGGCATCCTCGATCGCCGCGTTGTGCAGCGTGATGTCGATGTCACCATTGGCCGCCCGGAACTTCCCCAAGTGCGCCGCTTCCAACGCCTCGCAGAACGTTCCATTGAGCTCCACGATGTGCAGATCATCTCCACCGCGCAGCCGACCAAGAATCTCGCGTGTAAACGCCCCCGTACCAGCACCGACTTCGAGAATCCGCCGCCGGCCTTTCGTAGGAATACCGGCCGCCATCGCTCTTGCAAGCCTGCGCGATGACGGCGCTACCGCGCCGGTCGTTCGATAATTGCGGATCGCCTGCGTGAGAAAGCGTCTCAACCGGCAGCCTGGGCGGCCGTCTCGGCTTCGGACACCTTGACCAGCGCATCAAACGCTGCAGGATCCTCGATGGCCAGTTGGCTGAGCATCTTGCGATTGAGTAATACGCCAGCTCGCGTCAGGCCGTTCATGAACCGGCTGTACCGCGTACCGCGCATTCGACACGCGGCCGTAATTCGTGTAATCCAGAGACGACGAAAATCCCTCTTTCGAGTTCGGCGGTCGCGATAGGCGAACTGGCCGGCGCGGGTGATCGCCACCTTGGCTTGCTGCCTATGCCGGCTCTTTGTTCCCCAGTAACCGCGAGCGGCTCGTAGAAGTCTCTTTCGGGCGCGGTTTCGCGCTGGGCCTTTGCGTACACGAGGCATGATCTGCTCCTTGTTTCAGCCATGGTCGGAGGTCCCTCAAGGAGACGCTTGCACCCGCCAGGCATGTCGTGTGTCAGTCGGTCTTTGCCTTTGCGGTCGAAGTACCGCGGGTCAGCCGCGTGCAGAGCATCGCGGACATGCGCTTGAGGTCGGCCGCGCAGGTGTAGCCGGGTCGTCGATACCCACGAAGCGTCGTGCTGCCCTTGTGGCTGCGAAGGTGGCGGCCGAAGGCCTTTCGCACGCGGACCTTGCCCTTGGCGGTCACGCGGACGCGTTTCAACAATCCCTTGTTTGGCTTCTGTTTCGACATGGATCCTGCTTTCCGAGCCGCACAGAGTAACAGGACGCCGCCGACTGTCAACGGTCGGTGTGCGAGAGGAAGATGTCGATCCGGTCGTCCTTGCGATCCAGAATCCAGATGTTGTCGCCGGAGAGGATCGGTCTATCTCGCAGCGGAAGCGTGGATCCGTCGATTCTCAGTAGAATCTGGACATCACCGCGGTGATTTCGGCTCTGGGTCATCGGATCGAATGATGTGCCGCTGAGTACGGCATCGAGCACTGGGTTTCGATCGCCGACCAACACCAGCCCAGGCGTATTCCAGCGATCGTCCGTCTGGGTCTGCGTGCTGAACCCTCCGCCTTCGCCACCGTGGCCGGGGCAGAGAAGATGGTGTTCCTCACAGTACCCCTGCTCTTCCAACTGGGAGAGATCAAGGCGATCCGGCGTGGCGCCACCGAAGAACGAGCCCAGTGATGCCACCGAGGTCGTCGGTAGCCTTCCGTTGTTGTCACCGGCGAAGTTTGACAGTCCATGGCCGACCATGGCGAGATTGTTGGCGCATTGGCTGTCGATGTTGGCGGCCCGCCGTCCCTGCATGATCGGAATGATGATCGCCGCGCCGATCAGAATGACTGCGGCCACCGCGATGAAATCCGGTAGCCTGAATCGGAAACCGCGATCGCTCGCGTCGACTTGATGCGTCTCGATGCGAAGATTCGCACCGCGCCGCGCCTCGTACTGATCGATCCGGGCGAGCGTCGCGTCCACAAGTACATCGTCCGCGTTCTCAACCGGGTAGGAGTCAAGGAGTCCCATCAATTGCAACACGCCACGGGCGCGCTGGCGATCCTCGCTTGACAGATCCTCCAGTTCGTCGATGTCAAACCCCACATCGACAAGTCGGTCGAGCATTTCGGTATCGGCCTTGCAAAGGTGTGGGTACATGTCGCCTGTTCCGCTCATGCGGCCTCTCCGGTCGTTTCCTGCCAACTCCTGGCGAAGGCCGCGACGGCTGAGTGCAGCCGGCTCTTGACCGTGCCAAGGGGTATGTCCAGCGAGTCAGCGATCTGCAGGTAACTCATGCGTTGAAAGTAACTCAGCAGAAGGATCTCGCGAAGGTGTTGTGGCAGGTGATCCACCGCCTGCCGCACCTGTTGAACCTGCTCGCCTTCGAGCAGACCGACATCGGGAAGTTCGTAGTCGCCATCCAAGAGATCGACAAACCGGCTTCCCTCCCCCTGTTCCCCCACGTCCATGGACAGTGACGCCATGGCCCGCTTTGAGTGTTTACGGTGCCAATCCCGCCCCTTGTTCGCCGCAATCGTGAAAAGCCACGGCTTGAATCGCCGCGAGGGGTCGAATGACTCGCTCGAAATGTGAACTTGGAGAAAGGCTTCCTGAAACACGTCCTCTGCGGCCGCCCTACCGCCCATGAAGCGGATCAGGAAGTGGAGGAGATCATTCCGATAACGCTCTACGAGTTCGGGAAATGCCCCGGCATCCCCGTCCATGTGGGCGGTCAAGAGCTCTTCGTCGGTTCGGGCTGTCAGGTCGGAGGCGTCCATGTCTTCCGATTAGGATACGCCATGTGCACCGGCAAACCTTCATCGGCCTCACGTTTATCTTGGTGGCCTGCGGGGCCTCCCGCGTGAGCAATCCGCAGATCGAACTGCTGGGTTTCGATGGGTGTCCCAATACAGGGGAGTTGCGGTCGGCTCTGGCAAAGGCGGTCGATGACTCGCAGGAGGTGGTGTATGTGGATCTCACCACCCTGCCGCCGGGCGATCAGCGCCTGCGATGGGGGGCACCGACGATCCTCATTGACGGCAGCGACTTGCTCGGCCAAACCCCGGGTCCAAACGTAGCGCTCTCATGCCGCACCTGGCCGCAGGGTTTGCCGAGTGTTGAAGAACTTCGTCATGCCCTCGAAGAACACGGCGAGGCGAAGTGAGCGGCTGGTGGGTCCATCAACTCTGGCAGCAGGGGCGGGCGACCGAACTGGTCGCGTGGATCTTCTGGGTCATCGCGTCAATAACGCTGCATGAGTTGGCCCACGGGTGGGTGGCGACCGCCGAAGGTGATGACACGCCGAAAAAGTTGGGGCGGTTGACCGTCAATCCAGTCGTGCACATGGGAGTACCGTCGATCGTGCTGTTTCTGCTCATCGGCATCGCCTGGGGCCTCATGCCCATCAACCCAAGCAAGTTTCGGCATGGTCGTCTGGGGCGAATTCTCGTGTCGCTGGCTGGGCCGGCGATGAATGTCGTGCTTGCGTTGATTGCGCTGGCGGGCATCCGGCTCGGGGCGACGGGCGAGTTGCGTGCGTTTCTGTTTGTCGGCGGCTATCTGAACATCGTGCTCTTCGCGTTCAACTTGATTCCGATTCCTCCGCTTGACGGCTCGACGGTGTTGCGAGCGCTGTCGCCGGCCATCGCCAGGCTCTACACGCGGCCGCAGGCCGGTTTGTTCGGCATGGCGTTGTTGTTGGTGGTTTTCCTCTCAGGCCTCGGCAATTCGCTCTTTGACGCCGCTCAGAATCTCGCGGCCGCCATTGCTGGCTTGTAGGTAGATAACCACAGGTACGCCGAGATCAGGCCGAGTGCGACGGCGAGGTGTGGGGAGATTCGCAAGTCGTTTGCAAAGTGCCCGCCGAGGACCATGCCGGCCACGCCAACTGCTCCGCAGATGAGCAGCACGACAAGCGTGCCGTGCGCCTCGGCATATCCCGCCGAACCAAACGCGGAGAGCATGAAACCGCCACATGCACCGATCACCAGCTGACATGCGGCTACCGGAAGCCGTACTCGCACGAACCGTGGTCGCCTTGTAGATCAGCGCGTGCGCGGCCAACAGCGCCGCACACGCCACAATGGTCGAGCCAATGATGATCCGCGGCGCAAGGTGCCGGTATCCACGCCCTTCCTCCCATGTTCCGTGAAAGGCCGAGGAACGCAGAGCCCGCACCGCCAGTTGATCCAAGCCCAGTGCGCCTATCACTGCCGCGAGAGCAAGCGCGCCGAGCGCCGCTTCGAACTCGCCGTACGCTGCCTTGGTCATGGACCGCGAAAAGGCGATGCCTCAGAGAATCACCATCACGCTCAGTACGAGTGACCAAGACAGGGCGCTCACCACCCTGCGGCGGGTTGGAAGGCTGATCTGGGATATACAGTCGAGGAGAATACCCTCCCCCAACGCGTTTTCCGCTATCATCCGCGGTTCGCAAGGTCGCTCGCGAAGTGCCGCCGCACGATGATGACCCGGATGGTCCGGGACACGTCCCACGGAGCACCGATTCCCGCTTTGGGAACGAGACGAGCGAGAAAGGAGCAGCAGGCCCCATGGTGGTACTGCGTCTAAAGCGTCTGGGACGACGCCATCGTCCCTTCTACCGGGTCAATGCAATGGACAGGCGGGCCCCCCGCAACGGCCGAGTCATCGAAGAACTCGGTTGGTTTGATCCCATCGCACCCGAAGACAAACAGGTGAGCCTCAAGGAAGATCGCATCAACTACTGGCTCAGCGTCGGTGCGCAGCCTTCGCGAACAGTCGCGTCCCTCCTGAAGAAGAACGGCATCGAGCCGACGCCTGGAAAGAAGCTCGCCTGACCGAACCAGGGCCCAGCCATGCGGATCGACATCCTGACACTGTTTCCAGACTCCTTCCCGCCAGTGCTCGATACGAGCATCGTTGGCCGCGCGCAGGAAGCGGGACATGTCGAGATTGTTCTGCACAACATTCGCGACTGGGCGGACAATACGCATAACAAAGTGGATGACCGTCCATTCGGTGGCGGTCCGGGCATGGTGCTCATGTGCCAGCCTCTGCACGATGCCGTGCGAGCGGCTGAGAAAGAAGACGAACGACCGGCCCGCCGGATTCTGCTCTCACCTCAGGGTGAGCGCCTGACGCAGAAACGGGTCGAGGAACTGGCCGATGAGCAGCGTCTGTTGTTGATTGCCGGGCACTACGAGGGAGTCGATGAGCGTGTTATTGATGAACTTGAACCGCTAGAGCTGAGCGTGGGCGACTTTGTGCTCAGTGGTGGTGAGATCCCGGCGATGCTGTTGACCGATGCAGTCACCCGGCTGCTCCCCGGGGTGCTCGGTCACGAACAGTCGGCGGCGGAAGATTCATTTGCCCAGCGGGGTACGGAGGGCATCCGCCTTCTGGACTGCCCGCACTACACGCGGCCGCGAACCTGGATGGGCCGCGGTGTACCGGAAGTACTACTCGGCGGTGACCACGGTGCCGTCGATCAATGGCGAATGGAGCAGATGAAGGAGCGGACGCAACAGCGCCGACCGGACCTGCTTCAACACGAGGAAGTGTGACCCCTGCGCAGCGACGCAAGTCACCCCGCACTGCGGGAACGAAAGGAACAGACCCCAATGAGTGCACAGGAAACAGTCGAATCAGTCGTCGCTGACCAGCTCAAGCCAGAAGGCTTCTTCCCCGCCTTCGATGTCGGTGACACCATCAATGTCCACTACCGGATCATCGAGGGCGACAAGGAACGCATTCAGGTGTTCCAAGGCGTCCTGATTGCCCGCAAGGGCCGCGGTATCAACGCGACGATTACCGTTCGCCGCATCGTCGCCAACGAGGGCGTGGAGCGGGTGTTCCCGCTGCATTCACCCCGGCTTGCGGAACTTGAAGTTGTTCGGCGTGGTGACGCGAGGCGTGCGAAGTTGTACTTCCTTCGCGATCGCGTGGGCAAGTCGCGACGGCTGCGTGATCGCCGCCGCGGTCTGGGCAACTGAGTACTTAGCCGGCCTTTCGCCAGGTTTCATCGCGCTCGCGGAAGAACGAGCTGGATGCGGACTTCGCGCGGGCCTTGGGTTTGCCGCTCGCCGTTGGGCTTGAGCTGCCAATCGTCACATCGGATGTCGACGAGGTCGTCCCCTCCGACGACCCTGTCCACGCCGGAGCCGGGGCAGGCGTGCAACGCCTCTGGCGAATCTTGTCGATGGAACGCTCCATGGCGGCAAGCATGGGGCGGATACGGTCTGCGGTGTCACGGCGATTCTTCATGATTGATGCTCCGATCGTTCGGTCCTTGCGGTATCGGCGGGTTCCAGCGGCGACTTGTGTGCTATCCGTCCGAATCTGACGGTCCGGTAACGCAAGCAACCCATCGGTCCCTCACCGACAAGTCCATCGCCCCGCCCTTCCTTTCCAATTGTGACTGCCACTTTTTCGGCGGTTTTTCGTTGACCGCAAACGATCTTCATAGTGTTGGGGGGGGCGGAAGGGCGAGAATCAGCCTTGGTTGGAGATGTCGTCGTAGATGGTTTCGAGAAGGCCGGCCATGGGGAACTTGCCGGCCATGGGTGAGAGACCGAGTCGGCGAAGCAGTGCATGAGGAAGGTGCGGTGGCATCGGCTCCCGTTCGACCTCATCCAGCGAGCGAGGCGATCGCCAGAAACTGTCCAGACAGGTGTCGAGCGGTGGCGAAGGAGGCATGTCATCACCGCGAATCCCCGCATGTGCGGTCGCATGACCCTGCGCTTCCAACGTCCGAGCCTGCCGCAGTTTCTGCAACAAGTCCTCTAGATTTGTGCCGCGGAGGCCAAAGTACCGCATCGGCTCGGCATTGAGTTGCTCGGCAGCGACATACAACGCAGCCGCTACATGCAAACAGGGCCGTTTCGCTCGACAACTGCACGTCGCAACCAATGCATCGCCGATCGGTGACAGACCACACTCGCGGAACACGCCGGCTAACTGCGCTGGTACGCGACCTGCGGCGAGACGCGCGGCGATCCGCGCTTCGCGAGCCATGTGCTCCGCGACCGTCACCCACTGTTCATTGGACATCACCGGCAGTTCAATCACCACGCGATGTGGTCGCTCGCGGGCACACTGCACGGTCGCGGAAATGCCGCCGCTGTGAATATCGATCGTGCGTACTTGGCCGTCCACCGCATAGGTGAAGCCCTGCACGCGGCGCGTCGGCTCGATCCACTCGTCCATGAACTCCAGCACCCAAGCCGATGGTGGATGGCGATGCAGATCGTCTGTACTGCACTTGAGGCGAATGCCGCCTCGAATCTTGCGTGGTTGGCGATTGATGGAACTCATCGGGGGATCGCACATTGTACCCTTCCGAGGGGCTATTCCGAAGGCTCCCAACTACAATGTCTCCCATCTAACAGGAGACACGGACATGTCACAGGACTGGTTTGAAGATCATCGCGCGACGCTCGAGGGGGCACTGCATGCCTGCGAAACCCGGGAGTGCTGGTCGCCCTATCCCGAGGTTCCCAGTGGCAAGATCTACGGCGAGACGGCCCGCGAGGACGGGCTCCGGGCGTGGAAGGACCGCTTGGGCAAACCTTTCCCGACTGACCAGCCGGGCACGATCGATTGGATCGACACCGAATCGTCGCCATATGGCATCGAGACGGGTGTCTCCTATCCCCGCGCAGATCTGGACGTTCTCCTTCCCGCAGTGCAAGACGCAATGAACCAGAACTGGCGGCACACGCCCATCGAATCTCGAACGGGCATTTGTCTGGAAATTCTCCACCGCCTGAACCGCCGCTCTTTCGAAATTGCCTTCGCGGTCATGCATACCACTGGGCAGGGATTCATGATGGCCTTCCAAGCCGGCGGCCCGCACGCTCAGGACCGGGGACTCGAAGCCGTCGCGTGGGCCTACCGCGAAATGACCCGATGTCCTGCTTCGGCAACCTGGACCAAACGGGTTTCGAAGACCGAGACGGTGACGCTCGAAAAGACGTGGCGTGTGGTCCCTCGCGGCGTGGCCGCTACGATCGGGTGTTCCACCTTTCCTACATGGAACGGCTATCCGGGAATCTTCGCCAGTCTCATGACCGGCAATGGTGTGGTCATCAAGCCCCACCCGGGCGCAGTCCTGCCGCTCGCGATCACAGTAGAGATCGCACGAGAGGTCCTCAAAGAGGCGGGCATCCATCCAGACCTCATCTGCCTCGCATGCGATTCGGTTGACGAACCGATTGCGCAGAACCTCGTGGTGCGGGATGAGGTCGGCATCGTCGACTACACCGGCGGAAGTGAATTTGGAACTTGGATCGAATCCAATGCTGGAAGCCGCCCCGTTTACACCGAGAAGGCTGGCGTCAACTCCATCATCCTCGACAGTTGTGAGGATGTCCGTGACACCACCGGCAACATCGCGTTTTCGCTCTGTCTCTATTCGGGACAGATGTGCACAACCCCCCAGAACATCTACATTCCCACGGACGGCATCGACACCGCGGAAGGACACCTTTCCTTCGACGAGATATCCGGCGCAATCGTCAAGGCTGTGGACTGGTTTGTTTCCGACCCGGGAAGGGCCGCCGAGGTTCTCGGCGCCGTGCAGTCAGAGGCAACCGCTGACCGCGTCTGCAATGCCGCGACTGAGGGTGCCACTGTCCTGCGGGCATCGGAGCCGATCGACAACGAGCGGTTTCCGCAGGCAAGAACAGCCACGCCGCTCATCCTGCAGGTCGAACAAGGCGATATCGGCCTGTACGCGCGTGAGGTATTCGGCCCGATTGTCTACATCGTCAGAGTGGAAGACACGCACAGTGCAATTGAGCAGGCTTCCATGATTGCCCGCTCAAAGGGCGCGTTGACCGCCGCGGTGTGGAGCCGCAATCCGGATGTACTGGACCACGCGGCCGATGAACTGACCGCCGCGGGCGTCGCGACATCCTGCAACCTGTCGGGCCAGATCTGGGTGAATCAATCTGCGGCCTTCAGCGACTTCCACGCTTCCGGTATGAACCCCGCTGGAAATGCAACGTTGTGTGATGGAGCGTTCGTGTCGGATCGTTTCCGCTTTGTTGCCAGTCGCATTCCAGTTCCCGCACCGGTTGACGAGGCTGTTACCTGATGCCCTGTTACACCTACGAGGGCATCACGCCAGTCGTGCATCCGGGTGCCTTCGTACATCCGTCGGCCGTCTTGATCGGCGATGTCATCATCGGCGACAGATGCCTTGTCGGTCCATGCGCAGTACTGCGTGGTGACATCGCTCGACTGGAACTTCGAGAAGGCGCAAATCTTCAGGACACATGTGTCGTGCATTGTTTCCCGGGAAAGGATGTCGTCATCGAGGAGAATGGGCACATCGGTCACGGTGCCGTCATACATGGTTGCCGTGTTGGGCGCAATGCACTGGTGGGCATCAACGCAGTCTTGATGGATGATGTTCAGGTCGGCGAGAACAGCATCGTCGGGGCGCTGGCGTTCGTTCGCGAGGGCACGGAGATTCCGCCCGGCACACTTTGGGCGGGCGCACCAGCGAAACAGATTCGCGAACTCTCAGAGACGGAAATCGGTTGGAAGACCCGTGGCACCGAGATCTACCAGCATCTCGCCAGCAGACATCTTGCGACCGGGTCGGAAGTGCCGCCACTGTCTTCTGCCGACGAATCTCGTCTTGCACAGCGTGTACCCGAAGTCGGCTACGACACGAAGAAAGCCGCTGGAAAGTAAATCGCTCACACGAGCAGTGCCGCGCGGGCCGCTTCGCCCAACAATTCGCTCCGAGTGGGGTGTGCGGGGACGATATCTGCAAGGTCCTGCAATGTTGCGCCCATTTCAATTGCAATCGTAAAGGCATCCGCCATCTCCGGAGCCCCTGCACCCACCGCGCCGCCACCCAGCAGAGTACCTGTCTCTCGATCCCAGCAGATCATCGTGGCACCGTTCGCCTCGCCCGCAGCAACGGCAAGGCCGCTGAAGGACCAAGGCAGCACCAACGTGGCGTCATCTCCATCGGGAAGGACTCCGCACCACACCAGTCCGGGATTGGTGAAGACGACGATTGGCACCGCCAGTGCTTCCCACGCCCCGTCACCACCGGCGATCGCTTCGGCCGCCACCCTGCCCTGTCGCAGCGCCACCCCCGCCCAGAATGGTGGACCGGTGCAATCCCCTGCGGCGAAGATCCTCGCCTGACTCGTTGTGCATCGCTCATCCACTTCAATCCAACCGTCACCTGAGCAAGTAACGCCGGCGGCAGCAAGATCGATCCCCTCCAGTGCCGGTACGCGGCCGCACGCCAACACGATTCGGTCGGCGGATTGGATGTGGTCATCCTGTGCGTTGCCCGCCACGACATCGATTCCACAGGTTGATACAAGCGAATCGACCAGTGGTCTCGGTACCTCTGGAAGAAGCGGTTGGTCGTGTACCAGTGTTGCCTTTGCACCGAGGCCACGGCAGATTGCGGTTGCTTCGATGGCGTTCGCGGACGAACCAAACACGACCATCTGGCCTGTTGCTTCCTGCGGGTGAGATGCGAGGTGTGATGCAGTCATCGCATGGGGACATTCCGCAAAGGCAGGTGGAATCGCCGCCGCACTGCCACAACAGACTACTGCGCGTTTGAAGCGAAGTCTGGCGACATCATCCCCTGCCACCTGCACTTCGCGTGAACTGAGAAATCTCGCGATACCCGTCAGGACCTCCACGCCGCGGCTTCGTGCAGACGCAGCCAGGCCACCGCTCAGGCAGCGAATGGTCTTATCAACCTCCGTATTTCCCAACAGCAGAGCCTTTGTTGGAATGCAGGCTTCATGCAAACATGCGCCGCCCAGTGCTCCCCGCACGTCGACGATCGTCACCTTTCGGCCAAGATCTGCGGCGTGAAACGCAGCTGCATACCCTGCCGGGCCGCCGCCGATGACAACAACATCCGCTTCTTGTGAGAACTCTCCGACAACCATGGGGGCACTCTACCGCGGGTCTTCGAGATCCGCGATGACCCGCTCGATGAAGGGGATCTCTCTCCCGCCGTCAACGAGGCGGTGATCCATGGAGTGGCTCAACGGAAGGATCAACCGCGGCACGACTGTTCCTTCGACGACCCACGGCATCTCCCGGGCCCGCCCGAGTGCAAGGCAGCCCACTGTCCCCGCCATGATGATGGGAGTTGAGTATCTGGTGGATCCCATGGCGCCGGCATTTGAAATGACATAGGTCGCGCCTCGCGTTTCCTCTATCCCAAACGAGCCGTCCCGAGCCTTTGCTGCCATTGCGGCGAGTTGGTCTGCAATGTCGCCAAGGTCCAGTTGGTCGGCATTCTTCATCACCGGCGCGACCAGGCCGCGTGGAGTTTCGACACCAACGGCGATGTTGATGTACTCGCGGTACACGACCTCATCTCGATCCGCATCAATGCGGGCATTGAGGATCGGGTGTTCCTGCAAGGCGTTGCACACGGCGCGGATGACATATGCAAGTGTCGTCAATCGCCGCTCCGGATGATCCGTGTCGGTGTACGCCCGTCGCTGCTTGTCGAGTTCGGTGATGTCGGCGTCGTTACAGTCGGTGACGTGAGGAATGGTCTGCCACGATGTCTGCATGACCCGTGAGATGGTCTTCCTCGCCTGGGAGAGTCTTTCGCGGCGAACCGGTCCGTAGGCGTCGTCGGCCGGTACGGCTTCTGTGGGCGGTCTCGCGTCCGGGGGTGGCTTATCCTGTGGCGCGGTGTCTGGGGGCGAATTGTCGGGGTTCGTTGCGGACTCCACATCAGCACTCGTCACTCGCCCGCGGGGACCTGTTCCTTGAACAGCCGAAAGATCTACGCCGAGTTTTCGAGCGAGGCGTCGAACGGACGGCGATGCGCCGACCACTCCGGCGGATCGGTCCAAGCTCTTTCTTGAGGATGAGGGAGCGGATACTGCCTGCGGCGCGGTCGGCGGGGCTTCGGTGGTGCCTTTGCCGCCGGCAAAGGTGATCATGACATCGCCGACGTGCACAAGTTGGTTTTCCGCGACATGAACGGTCTCAACTCTGCCGGTGACGGGAGATGGAATCTCGACGGCGGCCTTGTCCGTTTCCACTTCCATCAGCGGCTGGTCTTCCTTGATGTCCTGCCCTTCTTTCACATGGATGCAGATGACCTGACCCTCATGCACCCCTTCGCCGAGATCCGGCAATGTGAACTGGTTCTTGTCGAAGGCAGTCATTGCAGTCAGGCCCAATCCATGAGTTCGCGGCTGGCGCCAACAATCTCGTCGCCATCCGGCAGGAAGTGTTGTTCCACCTGCAGAAAGGGATAGGGCAGATCGGGAGCGGTCAGGCGACGAATCGGCGCAGTGAGATGTTCGAAAGCGTCGCTTTCGGCAAGCCTTGCCACGACCTCCGAACCAATACCGCAGGTACGGTGTCCTTCGTGCACGACGATGCAGCGGCCGGTGCGCGTCACTGACTCAACCAGCGTCTTCGTGTCCAGTGGGGACACAGTGAGAAGGTCGATGAGTTCCGCGTCGATGCCGTGCAGTTCTGCGAGATCGTCCACCGCCTCGCGAGCCGGCCGCATCATTGCGCCGTAGGAGATGATCGTGAGATCAGTTCCGGACCGCACCACTTCCGCCCGACCGATCTCCATTGTCTCCGGTTCTTCGGGGACTTCCTCGCGAAATGCGCGGTAGATCGATTTGGGCTCGTAAAAAATAACCGGGTCCGGGTCCGCGATCGCCGATGCGAGAAGTGCGCGGGCGTTGCGGGGGCCGGATGGGATCACGACCTTCAGTCCGGGCGTGTGGGCCCAGTACGCCTCGCGAGACTCACTGTGGTGTTCGACAGCCCGAATGCCGCCGCCGTAGGGTGTCCGCATGACCATGCTGATCTCGTATGTGCCTTGTGTGCGATTCCGCATTCTAGCCATGTTCTGTTCAATCTGGTCGAACGCCTGCATGGTGAAACCAGAGAACTGGATTTCCGCAACGGGCTTCATACCGTAGACCGCCATCCCAACTGCCGTGCCGATGATGCCGCACTCGGCAAGCGGCGTGTCCATGACTCGGTCGCCGCCGTACTTCTCATGTAAACCTCGAGTCACCCGAAAAACGCCGCCGTTTACGCCGATGTCCTGCCCGAGAAGGCAGACCCGTTCGTCTCCTGCAAGGGCTTCGTCAAGAGCCATGTTGAGTGCCTCGACCATCCTCAACTCTGCCATCACTCCACCCCCTTTCGATCAAGGCGGCGAAGATACTCCATGCGCTGTTTCTCAAGTTCCGGCGGTAGTGAAGCATAGAGATGATCGAAAATCTCGCGGGGCCGGGCCTTGGCCTCGACGCGGAACTTCTCCCTTGCCTCCAGGACCTCTTCCTCACAGGTGTCCCGAAGTTCTTTCGCCTGCGTTTCGCTCATGAGTCCGCGCTTACAGAGCCATGTTTCAAGACGGCGAATGGGGCACCGCGCTCTCCATGGTTCGACGAGTTCTTCATCGCGATACACAGTGGGATCGTCGGCTGTCGTGTGCAGACTCAGGCGGTAGGTCACTGCGTCCACGAGTGTGGGCCCTTCGCCCCGCCGCGCTCGCTCGCACGCTTCCTTCATGGCCGTCATCATCGCGAGGATGTCGTTGCCATCCACCCGGATGGAGTGGACGCCGTATCCGAGACCGCGCAGCGCGAGCACGGACTGTCCGGACTGTTTTTCCAGTGGCGTGGAAATCGCCCAACCATTGTTCTCGCAGACGAAGACAATGGGTGCCTGATCGACTGCGGCGAAGTTGAGCGCCTCGGCAACCGCACCCTGCGAGAATGCGCCATCGCCGAAGTTCGTCACCACGCAATGAGGATCCTTTGCCCGCCGCATTGCCATGGCAATACCGGTCGCAGGCGGCACGTGGGAGCCGATGATGATGGAGAACGGCAGATCCTTCACGCCCGGCGGTGGCGGGAAACCGCCGTGGTACCCGGCCCAGAGAGTCATCAGCCTGTCCATTGACCAGCCTCGCCAGATCTGAGCGCCGAACGAACGGTAGGAAGGCGCAAACCAGTCATCCTTCCCAAGCGGCCAGACCTGCCCCATCATGCACGCTTCCTGTCCCAGATTGGGGGCGAATGTACCCATCTCGCCCTGTCGCTGCATCGCAAGCATTCGGGCATCAAAGGCCCGCCCCAGCACCATCGCGCGGTGTATCGCAAGCAGTTCCTCATCGCCGAATCGCGGCGAAAGTCCATCTTCGATTTCCCCGCGTTCATTCAGTATCTGCAGGCATTCAATGGGACCCGGATTGACGGCCCGCGTGTCGAAGCCACCCTGTTCCGGCGACGATGACGACTCCCGGCCAGCGGTCACCGCTGGCTTTGCTTTGTCCTTATCAGTCCTCCGCATGAACACACCAGTGTATCCGACACTTCGTTGACACACGAAAAACCGGACCTTCAACTCCGCGGTTTCATGTGCTCAAACTGGTTTCGGCAGGCATCGCAAAAGTAAATCGCACGGCATCGAGTGGGGCCGAATGGGCTGTCAACACGGGTTTCTTTCGAGCCGCAGAATGGACAGGGAATGGCCGATGTCGTCAACGACACAGGTTCGCCGCAGCCGCACTGTGGCGTTGTCACGCCGTGCTCCTTGAGTGAAGCACGGCCCGAGCCACTGATGCGATCGGGCGTCCAGGGCGGTTCGTAGCACCAGCGAACCTCGCAGGCGTCGATTCCATCAAGAGCGGAAATACGATCGCAGACATCCTGCTCGATCATTGGAAGCGCCGGGCAGCCGCTGTAGGTAGGAATGAGATCGATGCGAACGGTGCCACCATCCACTTCGACGTCCTCCACCATGCCGAGTTCGACGATACTGACTGGTAGTTCGGGATCGGGAACAAGCGCAAGAGCCGCGTCGATGTCGGACCGACTCACCATGCCGCCAACGGAGCCACGCGGCGGACTTCCGTCATTTCCTTCAGTTGTTCATCAAAGTGCCCGGCGTGTGTTCCACGACGTCCTCCGCGGCGCTCCGCATCCGGAAGAGCAAACTCCGCAGAAAGCCCTGCATCGTTCAGTGTCTCTCGAACTCCCTCCGACCACGCATCAAACATCGCTTCCAGATTCAGTGGGAATGTTTCTGTGTCGCAAAAACTCTCAGGGCGTTCAAACAACATGCATGCTTCGTTTGCAAGTTGGTCAAGAGCCGCCTGCATGCGGGTTCGCGATTCGTCGGTTCCCGTGCCGAGGCGTCTCATCCACGCACCCAAGTGGCACACATGAATGGCTTGTTCCTCCCGAAGGCGGCTAGCGCGAGTGGTAAGGTCGTTGTCCCCGGCTGAACACAGCACATCAAGTACACATGCCGCGAATGTAGCGGCGAGCCACCGCTTCACCAGCGATGTTGCCCAGTCAAATTCCTCTGGAGAGGTCATGAGATCACAGCATCGATAGCCGCATGCGTCGCGGGAGAAGGCGATCTCATCCGGATCCAACCCGAATCGATCACCGAGATGCTCGTAAAGAACAAGCGCGTGGCTCAAGTCGTCCTGAGCCATTGAAGATGCGGCGATGTCCTCTTCGAGAATAGGCGCAAGTCCTGTCCAGTCGCTCTGCATGTGACCGAGCATCAGTTTGTCGTCCGCGCACATGAGTACCCAGTTGGCAACGGGGTCAGCGAGCATGGATGTCATTGCGTCGGTCATGATCAAAAGTGCTTTGCGATGTCGCCTTTGCGGTACTGCTCGTAGGTCTTCTCGTCCCGAAATTTCGTCCACTTCGCCCGAACCTCCTTGCTGTAGCCTCGGGCCAGTTTGTAAGTCATGTCGTGGCTGCGCCAGATCGGTAGTTCTTCTGCGGTTGTCTCGTACACCTTGGACGATTGGACGACGCGCAGGCTGCAAATACCGCTGCTGGCGTGGGCCGATCTTGCCCGCTGAAGCGCAGTTCCCGCATCAGGCGCGTGAACTGTGCCGGCGGACCGGTGATCACCTCCGCGGCGATCCAGCGTAAAGACGACCCACTCGTCACCGTCATCACCGCTCGCGTCTCCGGCAGGCAGCGTTCCGATCGCGTATTCGCCATCAACTGCATCGTTCTTGTCGTGCGCCAGAATGCCGACGCACACTTCATCGAGCCCGTAGTGTTCGCGGGCGAACTGGAGTGCAAGAATTGCATCCGGCGCATCCACAAGACCCGCCCACTTGTACTCCGTATCGCTACGCTTTTTCGTGTAGATCACCCAATGCCGGTTATCCGGCGTCGGGGGCGGCAGATCATCCGTAAAGGACAGTGCCTTTTCGCGAATCTTCGACATGTCAGGCAGCCGGCGCCGTGCCGGTCGCTCCGTTGGCAATTGCATCTCGTACCCAGGCCCCTTGCTCGTAGGACAGACGCCGCAAAGCAACACGGTGTGCGTTGCACGGGCCGTTGCCCCTAATCACCTGCCAGAACTCATCCCAGTTGGGCTGGGTGAATCCCCAGTCACCACTCTCCTCGTCAAACATGACTTCTTCGTCTGGACGTAACGAGGTCACCATGCCTTGATCATCCTTCTCCGCGCAGTTGATGATCAACCCGAGATCGATCGCCGCCGGGGCGAACCGGTTGACGAACCGTCGCCGAAGGGAGTCGTTCCGCTCGGTCTTCAGTCGCCACCGCATGGCTGGAAGTTGCTCCGCATCTGGCTTGTCATTGGGGCCGAAGAACATGAGCGAGATGGGCCACCACCGGTCGAAGGCGTGTTGGGTCATGTCCTTCTGGCTCTTCGTGCCACTCATGAGCGTCAGAACCATGTCCTCGCCGCTCTTGAAGTGGAATGCTTCTTCCATGTTGATTCGGTTCATCGTGCGAACATAGGGGCCGTAAGCGCCGTCAGCGAGTGTCTTCTGATTCATGATGGCCGCACCGTCAATCAGCCACTGGATCATCGCAATGTCGCCCCAGGTGGGTACTGGATAGTTGAAGCAGTTGTGGTACTTCGTCTTTCCCGTAATGAGATCACGAAGCATGTCATCGCGGCTCTTGCCGAGTTCCTGTGAAACGCAGTAGAGCATCTGGCCGTGGCCGACCTCATCCTGCACTTTCGCGGTCAGCGCCAGTTTGCGGCGAAGGCTCGGGGCGCGGGTAATCCACTCGCCCTCGGGCAACGCGCCGACGATTTCACTATTGGCGTGATGTTCAGACATCCGGAGCATGAGCGCACGGTACGCGTCCGGCATCCAGTCACCCGGTTCGATGAGCACGCCGTCGGCAATACGCTGTTCGAACTCGGCGAGCAGTTCTGGATCCTCGTCGATGGTGGTGTCCGCCGGCGAGACGGGATTGGCTGCGCCGCTCATGTGAATCTCCCAATCAAACACTCTTCCCTACGAATCATCGCTACACATTGTACCTATGGACGGGCGAAACGCCCATCGCCAAAGAAAGACTCCAGTGCATCCAAGGTGGCGTAGACTCGCGCCTCGCCGATCTGTGCACGCCAATTGAACGGCCCCCGTGGGTAATTGACGCCCGCCTGCATGGCAACATCAATGTCCGCCTGCTCAGCCACACCGTCCCGTTCCGCCCAATCCGCCTCGTTGAGCACCGCGGAAAGGATGCGAGTGAACGCGAATCGCTGCTGCGGCGTCCAGGTCTCGTCCATTTCATCGGCAGCAGCGGCAGAGCAGAATTCGTCCGCGATGGCAATCAGGTCGCCGCCGAATTCGCGTGAAGTGTCCGGTTGTATCAGGACAACCGTCGGTGTCTCGCCGCTCCAGTCATACACGCCGCATCCAGCCTTGCGACCAAGGGATCCCGTCGCCACCAGCCCCTCCTGCACTGCGCTGGGAGTCAACCGCGCCGGTCGGCTCCATTGTTCCCAGATCGATCGTGTGGTCGCAGCGTTGACATCGTGCCCGATGAAGTCGGTCAACTCCAGCGGTCCCATGCGAAAACCGCCAATCCCCTTCATCGCCTGGTCAATGTCTGCGGCACCGGCAAGACCGTCCTCGAAGCATCTGAATCCCTCAAGATAATACGGACGCGCGATTCTGTTCACGATGAAACCCGGCGTGTCGGCACACCTGGCGACCTGCTTTCCCCACGCCGAAGCGATGTCGGCCGCTCGGTTCAGTACTTCTGGATGAGTTTCGTCACCCCGCACTACTTCCACGAGTTTCATGATCGGCGCTGGGTTGAAGAAGTGCATGCCGCAGGTGCGGTGCGATTCTCCGATGCGCCGCCCGATCTCACTGACAGACAGCGACGATGTATTGGTAGCGATGATCGAATCCGGTGGGAGTGATGCGGCAATCGGCGACATCGCTTCGACCTTGATATCCATGTCCTCCACGATTGCCTCGATGAAGAGATTGCTCGCCTTCAAATCGGACGATGTGCTTGCACTGACATTGGCCACCGCCGCGTCGGCTTCCTCCTGAGTCAACCGCCCCTTCTTGACGCCGCGAGCGAGGTGTTTCCCTATTTGATCTCGCGCGGCGTGGACCGCGTCTGAATCAACATCGGCCAGCAGCACTTGCCACCCGGATGTGGCGGCAACCTGCGCAATACCCGCGCCCATTGATCCTGCGCCGAGAATGCCGAGTGTGGGCATGGCGTCTCCTCGCTACTCCCCGATGAACTCGGGGGTTCGTTTCTGAAGAAAGGCGGTGACTCCCTCAAAGTGATCCTTCGTCCGGCCAGCGGTCTCCTGCGCGAACGCCTCGGCCTCCAACTGCGCCGTGAGCGATTGCTCAAACGACTCATTGAGCAGCCGCTTGGTCAGACCGATCGCTCGCGATGGAAGAGAGGCGAGCCTCCCCGCCATCTTCGACACTACTGCGTCGAGTTCATCCGCTGCCACTACCTGATTGACCAGTCCGATCGCGAGTGCTTCCTCTGCACCAACCGGTCGGCCCGTCAGGCACATCTCCATCGCCCGGCCAAGCCCGACGATGCGCGGTAGCGTCCATGTGCTGCCTGAGTCGGGGATCAACCCCACATTGATGAAGACTTCGATGAACTTCGCATGCTCTGAGGCGATACGCATGTCGCAGGCGAGCGCGAGGCTGCATCCTGCGCCGGCAGCAACACCGTTCACCGCCGCGATGACCGGCTTCTGCATTGTGCGAATGAGCTTCACCCACGGGTCATACCTCTTTCGAAGGTCTTCGCCAAGACAGGGGATATGGCCCGGCACATAGGTCGCCTCCAGATCGCCCAGATCCTGGCCGCTGCTGAATGCCCGGCCCGCCCCCCTGATGACCACGACGCGAACATCCGCGTCTCTTGACACCTGTTTCATCGCGGAGATGAACTCACCGCTGAATTGCTCGTTGAATGCGTTGAGCACATCTTCGCGGTCGATCGTGATCGTGGCAACGTGATCCTCGATACATATCGCGATCGTGGTGAAGTTGGCTGTAGTGGTCATGGTCATCCTCACTTCCCCGAGAAAACTGGCGGACGCTTCTCAAGAAACGCTGCCATTCCTTCCTTCTGATCCGCAGTGTCAAACAAGCCGCAAAACAGTTGCCGCTCGCGCCGCAGCCCGTCGCTGAGGAACTGCTCCTCGGCATTGAGCACCGACTCCTTGGCGTGCCGGAGGGCAATTGGACCTTTCTCCGCGATCTGGTGGGCAATCTTCAGCGACTCGTCAAACCAGTGCTCCGGGGGGACGACCCGGCTGACGAGCCCGAAGTTCATCGCTTCGCGTGCGGTGAGAAACCTGCCCGAGAGAACAACATCCATTGCAATTGCCTTGCCGACTGCGCGGGTGAGTCGCTGTGTGCCACCGGCGCCAGGCATGACTCCGATGTTGATTTCCGGCTGACCGATCTTCGCTGTTTCGCTGCAGATGATGACATCGCAGTGCATCATCAGTTCGCAACCGCCCCCGAGCGCAAACCCGCTGACTGCTGCGATGATCGGTTTGTGGATGTTCTTTATACGCTCCCACTCGGTGAACTGATCGCGTTTCTCCATATCGGTCCGGCTTGCAGTCGCCATGTCGCCGATATCAGCGCCCGCAGCCCACGCTCGTTCATTGCCCGCCAGCAGGATCACCCGGATCGCGTCGTCTGCGTCGAACTGCTCCATCATGCCCGCGAGATCCCGTACCAGTTCCAGGCTGAGGGCGTTGAGCACCTCGGGGCGATTGAGGCGAATGACGGCGACGGTGCTGTCGACCTCGTGCAGAAGATGTGGATTGTCGCTCATCTGGATTCATGCTCCTCTTCGCCACGCCTGCCGGCGCGATCAATGATCTCTCTCAGCACACTCTTCGGCATGACCCGCTGTACCTGCCGTCCCTTCCCCAGAAGGGTATCGCCATCCCAGGCAGTTACCTCGCAAGTAACGCCGTCATCGTCCACGCATGTTGCTTCCGCGCAGATGCGAACATGACGTCCTACGACCGCCGGAGCCACATGGTCAATCGAGAGATGTCCGCCAATGCCTTCCTCGTGGGGTTCGAGATGGGGCGCCAGCACCTTCCTTGCAGCAAGTTCCATGTGGTGTGCCATGGACCATGTTGAGTACACGCGATGCACAATGACATCATCGAATGCCGGACACATGTCCTCGGTGACTTCGATCCCGACCTCCGCGGTGTTGCCAACCTGCAGCGACGGTTTCATGGGACCGGCAGTGTACGGCACGGCGAGCGATGGATTCTCACGCGTCCATTTCCACCGCGGACTCCCGGAGCAACAGTATTTCCCGCAATTGGCCAGTGCTCATTTCGGACAGCCCCTGCTCCCCGGATCCGATGATGTGCTCAGCAAGTTCCGTCTTCTGCTCGATCATCTGATCGATTCGCTCTTCAAGCGTGCCGATGCAAACGAACTTATGGACATGGACCGTTCGGGTCTGCCCGATGCGGTAGGCGCGGTCCGTCGCCTGATTCTCCACGGCGGGATTCCACCAGCGGTCAAAGTGAAAGACATGATTCGCAGCCGTGAGATTCACACCGATTCCACCAGCTTTCAGCGACAGAACAAACACCGCAGCAGTGGATCGCGGATCCTGAAATCGATCGATCATCTTCTGACGCGCCCGGACAGGTGTCCCGCCGTGCAGGAATAGCGTCTCGCAATTCAGATCGTGCTGGATCATGGCTGTCAGCAGTCGTCCCATCTCCCGATACTGTGTAAAGACGATCGCTCGCTCCCCTGATGCGACGATTTCCTCAAGCAATGTCATGAGCCGCCGGGCTTTGCCCGACCGGCTCGCCTGTACGCCGACGGCAGTTTGGTGTGGCGCCTCGATGTCATCACCATGTCCTGCGTTCAGATACTGCACAGGGTGATTGCAAATCTGCTTCAACTTTACGAGTGTCGCTAGCACCAGACCACGCCGCTGCATGCCTTCGCTGCGATCGACTTCGCCGAGCATGCTGTTGACAACTTGGCCGTACAACTTTGCCTGCTCTCCGGTGAGGTTGGCATACTCGCGGGTCTGGACGCACTCGGGCAGATCGTCAATGACGGTCGCGTCGGTCTTGACTCGCCGAAGAATGAAGGGCTGCACGAACCGGCGAAGGCGTTCGACCGTTCGGGGATCGCGTCGTTGCTCAATGGGCCGCGAAAAGTGGCGGCGGAACGATGCCGACGATCCCAGATACCCGGGATTCAGAAAGTCCATGATGGACCAGAGTTCGGCAAGGCGGTTTTCGACTGGCGTACCCGTCAGCGCCGCGCGATGCCAGCCGTGCAGCGAACGAATGGCCTTGGCCTGTTTGGTCGGTGGATTCTTGATGTATTGGGCCTCGTCGAGCGCGATGCGATACCAGGACACCTTGTTCAATGTTTCCAGATCCCTGTGCACCAGCCCGTAGGTGGTAATAATCACATCGCTCTCCATCGCCTTGGACACAAACTCCGGCCCAAGCGGCCGAGTCGTGCCGTGTTGCACATGGAATCGCAGCCCGGGCGCGAACTTGTCGATTTCTCGCGACCAGTTCGTCACCACCGAGGTCGGCACCACCAGCAATGTCGGTCCAGGGGAGGATCCCCCTCGCTGTTGGCGTTCCTGCAGGAGCAATGCAATGAGTTGAATCGTCTTGCCGAGCCCCATGTCATCGGCCAGACAGGATCCGATGCCGAAGCGCGAAAGGAAGGCGAGCCAGCGGAGACCCGTCAGCTGATATGGACGCAACTGGCCCTCGAAAGCATCGGGCTGCTCCATGTCGGGCAGCAAATCATCATCATTGGATCCATCGAGCAGATCTCCTACCCATCCATCGGCGGTGAGCCCGCCGATTGTCAGTCCGTGTCCGGAATACCCATCACCATGGGCCAGGCGAAGCGCATCGGAAAGGGGCAGTTTTGATTCGCCCTCCGCAATAAGTCGCTGCGCCTCTTCGAGAACCGACGGTTCAAGATGTACCCACCGTCCGCCGACGCGAATCAAAGGATCATCCGATTTTCGAAGCGCTTCGAATTCCCGCGGCGTGAGAATGTGGTCTCCGATAGCCAGTTGCCAACGACAATCCACCAACGCCGCAAGGCCAAGCATCGATGCCGCGCCTCCCCCCTCGGCGGTATCGGACAGAACTGAAGACAGTGGTGGTGCATCGATGTGCAGATGTGCAGTCAGCCGTCCCTCCTCGGCCGCCCACCATGATGGCACCAGTACACGGAACCCCGACTCTTCAAGAAGCGGCATGTACTCGATCAGAAGGCGATGCGCCTCGGTCGTCGTCAAGATCAGGCCGCACGGCGCAGACTCGCCAAGGGCGTCCTCCAAACGCGGGTACAACGCGGCTGCACGATCAAGCTCGGCAAGCAGAACCTCGGGGAGTCGATCGTCACCACCTCGCTCACTGCCCGACTCTGCCCAGACCTCGTCCGCCGACACTTCCCGCGACGGATCGGCGGCTGACTGCAGCGCCAATCGCAGATACCACTTGTCCGCGTCGTCTTCCGGTTCCCGTAATTCCAATAGCAACCGCCACGCCAAGTCCTCTCCCGTGTCACAGAGCCTTCCGAGCCACCTTCGAGCGTCGGTAAAGATGCTCAGAAGCCGGTCTGGATCGCCGGGGACCACAGCATCGTCGCCCAACAGCCCGGACAGCCAAGAGACATGGGCATCCGCGGCAGGATCACGACCATCGATCGCATCGAGGAAGTCATCGGCTACCAAGACACTGCGAATGCACGCGTCGGTCATGTCCTCCAGCGATCGTTCCAACAAGAGGTGTGCGTCCCCGCCAGTCGCACGCGCCGCCGGTGGCATCGCTTGCGTGATTCGCTGAAAACGGTCCCGCACTTCTTCGTCATGAAGCCACGGTGTCCACCGGGCGGCAAGATGGGATCGATCCACCTGTTGCAGCGTGGGTACATATCGTTGGTCGCCCAGGAGACCGCGTGCAAACCGCGCTGCCGTCGCCCAGAATCGAACGGATTGATCGACCTCGAATACTTCGTTCGCTTCCTGATCGCACAGCGCCCTCAGAATGCGCATGGCGGGAAGTGGTGCAATCGAAAGCGCATCGGCCTCGAATGCGCCCAGCATTGGTTCACTTGCATGATCGAAGACACCGACGAGGCTCGACAACCGGTCGCTCGGCCATGGTCCAAGAAGATCGCCGGGAAGGAGAAGTACGACGGATGCTCGCTCCACCGGTTCTCGGCAACCCGCGCCCTTGAGCACCGCAGCAAGGCCATCCCCGTCGGCAGAAAACGGATGGTCTTTCCGCGGCGGAGTAGACACGGCAACACCATTGGCGGCCGCAGCCGGGTTCCCCAACTCCCCCCGTGGGGGCAGCACAGCGAATCGAGTGAGTGATTCGCCCCAGAGCTTGAGTGTGCCTGACTCCCAGCAGGCGTGGATTACCAGCATCAAACCTCCGTGTCGCATGATCGCGCTGGGGCTCGAACCCAGGACCTGCGGATTAAAAGTCCGCTGCTCTACCAACTGAGCTACACGATCGGGAAACGGGTCAGTCTACCAACCCGCCGACCCTTGTCCCACCAGTCAGGATTTCTCCACATTGAATCGAAAACAATCGCTCCTCAGGGCGATTCTCCCCCTGCCGATCCGAACGCTCAAGCCATACCCCGACCTCGTCCGATAAGGGACTTGACGACGACATGCATCGGGTGGAACCCGATGCCCCCCGCTCAATACGAATGCGGTCGGACCCACGGTTGGAGCACTGGGACGATCGGACATGGCACGGCCCCAAGTCGTGGCTCTGGTATCCCCCGCAACGCCCTCCGATGACCTTCCCCAACCGCCAACACGCACGCCTTAACACGCTTGGAGACCACTCCAGAGGCGTTGTTATCGCCAAAGTCCGGATATCACTCAACAGGACCCCTCCAATGACCGAAGACCAGTCAGCATCACGGTTCCGACCTGCAACGTGCCACAAAGTCGTCCTGGTCAAGGGCGAACACAGTTGGCGATTCGTGTGGGAACCGGGCGACGAAGCATCTGCCGTTGAGGCCATTGCCGAGATCGCCCGCTCACCGCAAGTCGACTTCGATTGGTTCGATGCGGCCATGGTGTGTCACGAGATGTCCCGGATCACCGCCAGTGCGGCATGAAGCGAGTATCAAGATGAAAAAGAAGAACCTCGAACATCAAGTTCCCGCCGTCAACGACTTCCTGGTCTATCTGCTCGACGAACGTCACTTCAGCGAGTACACCGCCCGCTGCTACGGCGTCGACCTCCGGCAGTACATCGAGTGGATCTCGGAGGAGAACAACATCACCTTTGACGCGACAGCCGAATCCGCGGCGTGGTCAAGGGCCACTGGCACCGCAGCGGATGTTGCGGGAAGAGTCGGACCCAGCGCCGTTACGGAGTTCATTGTGCAGGGCGATACTGATTTCCTTCGGGCATTCCTGTCGCACCTCGCTGAATCCAATTACTCCCCCGCCACCATGGCTCGAAAGATCGCGACGCTGCGGAGTTATCACCGTTGGCTGCAGCGACAGGGCGTCATCGACTCCAACCCGATGACTCTCATTCGTACGCCGCGGCAGAAGAAGCGGCTTCCAAAGGCTATTGATGTGGAGCAGGTCGAAAAACTTCTCTCCGCTCCTGACCAGACAACGCTGCTGGGCTCACGGGACCGGGCGATTCTTGAAACGCTCTACTCCACCGGTATCCGCGTCAGTGAACTGGTCGGCATCAACTACGACGATATCGACGAGACCGGTCAGGCGATTATCATTCGCGGCAAGGGCCGCAAGGAACGGATCGTGCCGCTCGGTTCGCACGCCATGACGGCGATTGGGCAGTATCTCGGAATCTTGGAAACAAACGGCGTTTCTCCCGCGTCCGGCGAGCCGGTGTTCATCAACAAGCACGGCACTCGACTCTCCACGCGGTCTGTGCGGCGGAAGGTCAGCAAATACCTTGACCAGGTTGGACTCGACCCGAGCATCAGCCCGCACACCCTGCGGCACAGCTTCGCCACCCACCTGCTCGACAACGGTGCCGATCTGCGAAGTGTCCAGGAGTTGCTCGGCCACCAATCATTGTCTACCACGCAGGTCTACACCCACCTGACTACCACACGCATGCGTGAGGCCTACGATCAGGCCCACCCGCGTGCCGAAGCCGGATAAGGGTGTCTTACACCGGTCCCTGGTGCCGGTGTCAGACACCCTCTCTTTTTGCTGCAACCAGCGTGATGTCATCCAGTTGAGGGGCGCCGTCGCAGAAGGCCATGACGGCTTTGATGATCGCGTCGATTGTCTGTTCCGCGGTTCCACCCTGCGACTCCTGAATGACCTTGATGAACCGCTCGCGGCCGAACATGTCGCCCGCTGGGTTGCGAGCCTCCCAGATTCCATCGGTGCCGATGACGATGACCGCCCCCTGGGGCGCTTCCGCACCTTCCTGCTCCGTGAACTGCCAGGACTCGTCGATCCCCAGCGGAACATCAGCGCCTTCCAGCAAGGTCGTCTCTCCACCCGGAGCAACCATCACCGCAGGATCATGGCCCGCGGAAATCCACCGCAGTACTCCTGAGTCGGCGGATACCTCCATGCAGAAGAATGTCATGAACCACCCCAGCGGCGTGTCTCGTACGATCCCAGCGTTGATCTCACCGAGACGCACCGCGGGGCTCCCGGGACATTTCACGCCACCTCGCAACAACGATCGCGCCGTTGCCATCATGAGCGCGGATGCGATGCCGTGCCCCGTCACATCCCCAAGCACCACTCGGAGATGCTCCGTATTGCCTTCCTGTTCGATGTAGTCGAAGTAATCACCGCCGGTCTCGTCGCAGTACATGCTCCGCCCCGTAATGTCCCAGCCAGACAGGGTCGGCGATTCCGCGGGCAAGAGACACTGTTGTATCTCTCGTGCAACCTCCAGCGACTGCCGCAGCGACATCCGCTCCTTCAATTGCGGCACCATGGCGTTGAAGTCTCTGGCGAGTTGTCCGATCTCATCGCTGCTGCGGACGGGTACCGACACATCCAGCTCTCCTTCTGAAACGCGCTCGGTCGCCGCAGCAAGTTGCCGTATCGGACGGGTCACCGTTCTCGATGAACGCAAGGCCACCAGAATCACGATGGCCATGACGATCGCGGCAATGACGCCACTGAGCATCAGGTGATCCTGCGTCCTCCCAAGAATCACACCCCGCTTCTTCATGGCGGGCGCAGCGATGACCTCGTGCGGCACTTCGATCAGGACCGAAGCACCGAACTGGCCGATGGGCGCAAATGCAACCTTGGCGTCCCGGCCGTCCTGCTCCAGATCCACGACGCCCGCTCGGCCTTCCCTGACGCCAAGTGAGAGTTCACGGAATGAAGGAGAGTCGCCCACCAACAGATCTGGTTCCAACGGCTCGGACCAGTCACTGCTGCCATCGACCATGTCGCCGGAGGCAATGAGGAGCAGTTCGTCGCCTCCCTCAATACCTGGGAGTGCCACAACACGAATAGTCGCATCGGCACGCCATGACTCCGGCAGTTGAAGCTCGTGAAGAATGTCCGTCAGCGCAACATCCGCGCCTGTAACGCCGAGCACCTGGCCAGATTCGTCCACAATCTTCATGGCCGAAGCGATCATGTACCGGCCGGTGCTTGCGTCCACCATCGGTGGAGTGTGGATGATGCCCGCCCATCGCACGGCTTGCGTATACCACGGCCGCAGGCGCGGATCGAACCCATCCGGCATTCCCCCGTGCCCCGGATATGTACTGTGAATGCCCGAGGCGGTGGCAGTAAAGAGGCGAAGCGCCGGTCGCCCAGGTTCGCGCATCAACTCCCTGTAGAAGGGCGTCATTCGCTGCAGCTTTCTTGCGTCGGCAGCGCTAACTTCTCTGTTCATGCCGGGTGGTAGCACAATTGCCTGCACTTCAAACGACACCGGACACGGCACAGTTGAACCATCCGGCAGACGACAGTCGTACTGCGGTGGCGTCACAAGGTTGCCGGGAGCCGTACTGGGACTGTCAAAGTCAGTCGCGTAGACCGGCTCAACGACCGCACCCGGAGGTTCCGCCAGCGCCGCAGACGCGACAACCTGCTGCACACGCACGGCCGCATCGACCTGTTCCAGTGACAGCGCAAGTACATCACCGTACTCGACGGCCAGATCCCCAAGCCGACGATTCGCATCGGCCAGAAGCGCGTCCGCCGTCTCATCTGACAGCTCGTCCCCGAGATCACGCATCGCGTCCAGTCCCGCCAGTCCGGCGACCACCAGTGGCAGCACCGAAACGCTCAGAAGGAGAAGGAGAAGTTTCGCGCGGAGGTTCATGACCGCGCGCAGCGTATCAGCCTACGGCGACGCTTGCCCCCATGTTCTCGATGATCGCGTCGCCGAATTCCGAACACTTCAGCAGCGTGGCGCCGTCCATGAGGCGGTGGAAGTCATAGGTCACCGTACTGGCCAAAATGGCGCCGGAGATTCCGCTGATGATGAGATCGGCAGCCTCGTCCCATCCCAGATGCCGGAACATCATCTCGCCGCTTAGAATCACCGAACCAGGATTCACCTTGTCCTGGCCGGCATACTTGGGGGCGGTGCCGTGCGTAGCCTCGAAGATCGCATGGCCGGTGTCGTAGTTGATGTTGGCGCCCGGCGCGATGCCGATGCCGCCCACGCAGGCGGCCAGCGCATCGCTGACATAGTCGCCATTGAGATTCATGGTCGCGATGACGCTGTACTCGGCGGGGCGGGTGAGAATCTGTTGCAGGAAAGCGTCGGCAATGACATCCTTGATGATGACTTCATGGCCGTCGTCCGTCTTGATGATCTGCCACGGGCCGCCGTCAAGATCGTTGCCGCCGTAATGAGATCGTGCGACGCCGTACCCCCAATCTCTGAACGCCCCTTCCGTGTACTTCATGATGTTGCCCTTGTGGACAAGCGTCACACTCGGTCGCTCGTGTGCGATGGCGTAGTCGATGGCGGCCTTGACCAGCCGCTCGGTCCCCTCCTCGGATGTCGGCTTGATGCCGATGCCGGAGGTGTCAGGGAAGCGGATCTTGCCCCATGCTTTGGGAAAGTTCTCCTTGAACAACGCTTTGAACTGCTCGCACTCGGGCGTGCCGTGTTGGAACTCGATACCCGCGTAGATGTCTTCGCTGTTCTCGCGGAAGATCACCATGTCGGTTCGTTCCGGGTGCTTCACCGGGCTTGGAACGCCCTCGAACCATCGCACGGGCCGAAGGCAGACATACAGGTCGAGAATCTGCCGCAGGGCGACATTGAGCGACCGCATGCCACCGCCTACGGGCGTGGTCAGGGGCCCCTTGATGCCGACGAGATAGGTGCGGAATGCGTCCAGTGTTTCGTCCGGCAGCCACGAACCCACAGTCGCGTTCGCCTTCTCGCCCGCCAAGACTTCCTTCCACGCAATCTTCCGATTCCCGCCGTAGGCTTTGTCCACCGCCGCATCGAACACGCGAACGGATGCGGCCCAGATGTCCGGGCCGATCCCGTCGCCCTCGATGAAGGGGATGATGGGTTCGCTCGGCACCTGCAGGCCGGCATCGGTCATGGTGATGGCTTCGGGCATGGTCGCTGTCTCCTGTCGTTTCGGGGAACGAATCGACCATTGTACATGACTTCGTCACTGAAGCAGGCTGCGGACTGTCGCGAAGTATCGCTCGGCCTCTTCGCGAACCTGCGCCGGCACGGGAGCGGCGTTGCGGCTACTGAATTCCGCCGTCGGTGGCACGCCTTCCTCCGCTGCAAACATCTGGATCAGGAAGAGCCAGTCCCGCTCCTCCTTTACCTCCGGTTGCATCGGAAGGCGAATGACGCGGTGCAGCAAACGGTGTACCTCGATCCGACCATCCTGCGGATTCGCCCAGACAGTGTTCTCCCGCACGATCCACCGCCGTGACAACTCAATATCCTCGTACTCCGGAGACTCTGCCGCCGCGACCATGGCTGTCCAGACCATCGCTCGCTCTCTGCCGGGAAAAGTTGCGCTCGGCGCAGTGCAGCCGCACACCAGTACGCTGAGCATCGCAAACGGCAGGACTCGCATCATCAGTTCTGATGCTACACAACGATGGAGGAGGCGTCGACCGCGAACGGTGCCCGGTACCGGTGTCAGGGACCGGTGTCAGACACCCTCTGCAAGTACTTCTTCAGGCATGTCGGCGTTGGTGTAGACGCTCTGCACATCGTCGTGATCCTCGATTTCGTCGATGAGCCGAAGCACCTTGCGGGCCGCCTCGGCATCGCAAGGCACGCTCACGCCGGGAAGCATCGTGACCTCTGCGGAAACCACTTGGATCCCAGACTCTTCGATGGCGACCCGGAGCCCGAGGAAATCACCCGGATCGCAGGTCAGTTCCCAGCCGCCATCACCTTGGGCGATATCGTCCACGCCCGCTTCGAGCGCAACCTCCATCAGCCGATCCTCGTCGCATGCGTCGCTTTCGATCAGGATCACGCCAGTACTGGTGAATCCGAAGGCAACCTCGCCGGGCTTGGTCAACTTGCCTCCGTGGTTCTCAAAGAGCTTTCGCATCTCTGGAGCAGTCCTGTTCACATTGTCGGTCAGGACATCGACGATGATCGCAACTCCGCCGGACATCCGGCCCTCGTAGCGAACTTCCTCGAAACTTGCCCCATCCGCACCCTCGCCACTGGCTTTCTTGATGGCCTTCGCAATCGTGTCCTTGGGCATGTTGCATGCCTTCGCATCGTCGATCGCATATCGAAGGGTCAGATTCATTTCCGGATCGGCCCCGCCGTTCTTCACCGCAACCATGATCGCCCGGCTGCACTTGGACCATGCCTTGCCCTTGACGGCATCCTGCCGCGCCTTGCGGTGTTTGATGTTGGCCCATTTGCTGTGACCGGCCATATCAGTGCGATTCCTTTCCCTGTGTCCAAATCGACGCCAGTTTTTCGTCAACCCGACGGTGGACATCCCCGAATTCAAGATCATACACCGCCTCCGGAGTTGCAACAGACAGGCCCCAGATCGAGTGCGCCAGCGATTGAATCCCCTCAATGGCGGCCGTTCGATGAGCGGGGTTGTCGAGAATGAACTTGGCCTTGCTCCAAGCCGACCGTGCGGACGCGGTGTCGCCAACGGCAAGGAAAGCATCACCGAGATGATCGAAGATTTCCGGATTCGGTTCCGCCGCCTGCCCCGCCGCCTCTACCAGGAGAGCCAGACTCTCTTCCGCACGACCCTGCCTGAGGCGGAGCCATCCAAGCGTGTCCAAGACATGGGCGGCCTGGGGATCCTGCTCGAACGCAAACATCGCCAGTTCCTCAACACGATCAGTCGGACCATCTCGCTGCAACAGGAGCCACGCGAGGTTGTTGCTGACAAGCCCCTGCGACGGATCCGACTGCAGCGACTCCTCGTACAGGAGGATCGCTGCATCGTGACAGCCGAGCATCCCCATTGACTGCGCTGCAACGGAGAGACCATCGGCAAGCGTTGTCTCCTGGAACCACTGCGGCATCAAGGAGAGCGCGTTCTGCTCCGCCGCATGCGCAAAGGTCACAGAGGTCAACGAACCATCACCACCAGCGGCACACTCCAGAACTGGGAGTGCCGTGAGCAATCCACTTCGAACAGCCCCACGAGTAATGTCAGTTCCTTCGGCAGCAAGTGACGCGGCCACATCAGGTGCAGAGACATTTGCAAGCGACTGCAGAATTGCTCGCCAAGCCGGCAACGGCGCAGACATCCCGAGATCCTGCATTGTCTTCGCACGCGCGGTGGGAAGTTCACCGGCAAGAAGGTCAGCGGTTTCCTCATCACCCAGCTTCCGCAGCGCCGCCACCAACGCTGCATCTCTCATGAGGGAGTCAATAGGCTTCTGTTCATCGAGGAGTCGGTTGGCGGCCAGATGGTTCGCCGCAGAGGTGAAATCCTCCGCTGCCACCTCATCCAGCCCGACCAACAACAGCGCATCGGCATGCCATGGATCGCGTTCCAACACCTCACGCCACGCGTTCATTGCAGCATCGCGCCTTCCAACCCTCGCGAGCGAGATGGCCATACCCGCCAGAGGCGCCGCCGCAGTGTCATCAAGCATCGCTGATCGTCTGAATGCTGCGATGGCTTCCTCATGTCGCTCGGATGCGGCCAGATCACGACCCATGATGTAAGCCGCGGCCGCGGCCGCGGATTCACCTGGCACTTCGTCGGTTGTTACTGCGCTTCGCTCGGCCGCATACGACTCTAGCCGCTCCTGCAGACCTGACGCGGCAAGAAGAAGGACGACCAGTGGAACACTGATCACGATGAGCGGCTGCGACCGGCAGGTGCTTTCTTCCTGCTGGGCGTCTTCTTCCGGGTCGGGCGGCGTTTCGGCTGACTTTCGACCCACTTCTGAAGTTTGGCCAGTGTCGGCACCATGTCGGCGGCCTTGACCTGCCTGGTCACCCAGGCCGCCAACTCCGGGACGCTCACCGACTCATCGGCTGCGCCCTCTGCAATGAGGCACTCCCGGGCACGGTCGTCTATCGGCATCGCTGCGACATCGCAGCAGATCGCCAGGACTCGATTGGCGACGAAGGGGGAAACCCCTGCAAGCGTCTCGAGGTACTGCCTGCACTCGGCCTTGCTCAGGGTCGCAAGCACATCCAGCGTCACATCATGTTCCCGAAGGTAGATCGATCGAAGCATGGCCCGAAGACGCTTCGCACGCTCTGCGGCAAGCGGATAGGACGCGCCGAGCAAATCGATGGTCTCGGCGGCGTGGTTGTGACGCAGGTCGTTGAAGTCCACCACTGATCTCAGCATCCGCTTATAGGCAGCGCCCGCCTGTCGCGATGTCGCATTCCAAAGCAGTGCGGAGTAGACCAGCTCCCCCGCTGGCCCATCACTACAGGGCGTCGCTTCCGCAGCTGACTGCTTCCTGATCAAAGCCTTGAATTTCTTCGCACACGCAACAGAGTTCTTCACCTGATCACTCCTCTGACTTCTCCCTTGCCCGCTCCTCATCCAAGCGGGACGCCTCGTTGATGGCCGCAAGCGTTTCCTGCTGCCGTCGAAGTTGTTTGTCGATCTTGAACTGCAGCCGCGGCATCCGCCGCAATCTCATGCGGGATGCCGCCTCGCGACGAATCCACCCGCTCGCGGACGACACGCCGTGCATGGTGAGCTCCTCGAACTCATCGGGCGTGACCGTACAGAACACGATTGCGTCCGCGAGATCCGATGTCACATCGATCCGCGTCACGGTAATCAGACCCCGCACGCGGGGGTCAGCCAGTCCGCGGGCAAGAACATCCTGAAGTGTCCGCTTGAGCGTTGCTGCAACCTGATCGACTCGCTGTGTCATGACGGAGATGCTCAGAGGGACCGCTTGATTTCCTGCGTCCGGTAGCACTCGATCACATCCCCGGGTTTGATGTCGTCATAGCCGTCGATCCGCATGCCGCACTCCTGACCTGACCGCACTTCCTTGGCGTCATCCTTGAATCTCTTGAGCTGATCGAGCCGTCGATCCTTCTCGATGACAATGCCTTCCCTTGTCACACGAATCTGAGTGTTTCTCTCAACGACACCATCGGTGACATAGCAACCGGCAATCATGCCGACCTTGGATACCTTGAAGACCTCCCGGACTTCGGCGTGCCCAAGTACCTCGAGTTTCAACTCTGGATCCAACATGCCCTCAATGGCCTTGGTCAGGTCGTCGGTAATGTCGTAGATGACATCGTAGTACCGGATTTCCACACTCTTCTGCTCGGCAAGTTTTCTCGCGCCGATCGAACTCGTCACGCCAAATCCTACGACAATGCCGCCGCAGGCTTCTGCGAGATTGACATCCGACTCGTTGATCCCGCCGACCGCGGAGTGCTTGATTTCTACACCCGCCTCCTCGTTGGCGATCTTTGAAATGGTCACGCGAAGTGTCTCGACAGATCCCTGCACATCCCCCTTGACGATGACCGGTAGTTCTTTTCGCTCAGCACTGGCGAGGTGTTCAAAGATGTTGTCCAGCGTCACCACCTCCCGTACAAGAACCTTCTGTCGTTCCTCTGAAGCCTTCTCCTTGGCTGCCGCCTCGGCTTCCTTCATCGTCTTGACGACATAGAACTTGTCACCCGCATCGGGCACTTTGTTAATGCCCGTGATGGCGACGGGCGATGATGGCATTGATTCGCCTACCGGAGCACCCTTGTCGTCGGTGATTGACCGTATGCGGCCGTAGCCGCGACCGACCACGACCACATCGCCCTTCTTTAGACATCCCTGCTGCACGAGCACATTGGCTGTAACGCCCTTTCCTTCCGCGATCTTGGCCTCGATCACCGTCCCTTCGGAATCGCCGCCGAAGTCCGCCGCGAGTTCGAGCAGTTCCGCCTGATAGTCGAGTATCTCCAGCAGGTCCTGAATGCCGACATTCTCTATGGCGCTTGTGCGCAGAACCTCGGTGTCGCCACCCCATTCCACGGGGTTCAGTTCATGTTGCGCGAGTTGGCCGAGGATCCGTTGAATGTTCTCCTCGGTCGCCTCTGCCTTGTCGATCTTGTTAAGGGCAACGACAATGGGAACACCCGCCGCCTTCGCGTGACTGATGGATTCTTCGGTCTGCGGCATGACGCCGTCGTCGGCCGCTACCACCAACACGACGATGTCGGTCACCTTCGCACCTCGAGCACGCATCTCCGTAAATGCTTCGTGCCCGGGAGTATCGATGAATGTGACCAGTCGCTCGTTGTCACCAAGATGCACCGGAACGCGAAATGCGCTCGTTGCCTGCGTAATTCCGCCAGCTTCTCCGTCCGCAACATTGCTGCTGCGAATGCGGTCCAGTAGAGAGGTCTTGCCGTGGTCGACATGACCGAGAATGGTCACGACCGGTGACCTTGGCTGCTTATCGACGAATTCGCGATCGCTGAACGCATCCGCAATCTGCTCCTCGGCCGATTGCTGGCGCTGCACATCTAGTTCGATCCCCATCTCGAGCATGATCTCAATGGCAATGTCCGCGTCGATCGTGTCATTCACCGTGGCCAGGATTTCAGCAAGGTGAAGTTGCTTCAGAATGCGGGACGCCTTGACGCCGGTAGCCGCGGAAAGATCCTTGATCAGGATCGGTTCAGAGACCGCGATCTTGCCCCCGGTCTCGGCAATGGTCTTCGCCCGCACCGCCGGGTTTCCGGATGACCGTTTCTGGCTGTCCCGTCGCGCGGCGCGGAAGAAGCCACCAGATCGTTTCAGCCGGTTTTCCCGCTCCAGAAGATCCTGCCGTCGCCAACTCGAGTCCTTGCCAGAGTCCTGCTGCGGTGTTCGGGATCCGCGTTCGGGAGTACCGGTCGCTCCGCCCCCGGATCGTCTCTTGTTTCTGCGGGACCCTCGTTCCCGTCCCGGTGCCGCTGGCGTGGTGACACCGGCGCCCCCCTGCGCCGCGGCTGGCTGCGACTGGGACTGGGACTGGGACGGTCGCCGCCGCGGCGCCGCCTCCGGTTCGGGTTTCTCGACGCGAATGACCTTTGGGCCCGACAACGTAACACGGGCGGGCTGATCCAATCGACGACCGGCAGGCTTCACATCCTCCGGTCGCTGGGGCACATGGGGTTTGGGTGGGGCGGAAGCGGCCCCTTCCGATGCGTTGCTGTCATGCGGCTTCTCCGCTGACTCATTGGCGGTTTTCTTTCGAGTCGTCTTCTTCTTTGCCTTCTTCTTGACCTTTGCGACATCCACTGGGGCAGCCGTCTCGACCGTGGTCGTCGCCTTGGCCGAGTCGCTGAACCACTCCCGCACGGTCGCAGCAAGTCCGATGCTCAGGGCGGACATGTGGTTCGAGATGTCCGGAATCGCTTCGTCCTTGCACTTGGCGATAATGTCCTTGGAGGACACACCCATTTCCTTGGCGACCTGATGGACTCGAATTGTGGTGGACTTCTTAGCCACGCATTACTCCATGGAAGCGGCCGAGCGACTTAGCTCGCAGCCTCGCTGTTTTCCGTTTCGTCTGCGGTCTCCGTCTGAGCCGCCTGTGTCTCTTCAACTGCGTCCGCTGCCGGCTCCTCCACCTCAGTCGCAACTTCGGCGGTGCCTCCGCCCCCAAGAATGGAATCCGCGGCGGCTTCGGCGTCGCTGTCGCCTTCAAGCAGCGCTGCAGCTGTGGCTTCTTCCTCGGCCCGCCGCTTCTCCTCGGCTTCCTTTTCCTTCTGCTGCTGTTCGGCAACGATCTTGGACTTCTCGACGCATGCTTCGATGACCCGGTCGGCGAGTTGCTGGGGCAGTTCGAGTTCTTCGATCAGGACATTGCGCCCGACTTCCTCGACATCGAAGACGCTGATAATGCCCATGGCACCCATGCGGTCGAGGAGCTCTTCGTTGATGCCCTCCATCGGGCGAAGCGTCTCTTCTATGATTTCGAGTCCCTTGGCAAATTCCTCGGGGGTCAGAATATCGATGTCCCAGCCGGTCAGCCGAGCTGCAAGACGAACATTCTGTCCGCGACGCCCGATGGCCAGTGACAGTTGATCCTCGCGGACGATGATCGTCGCACGACCCAACTCGAAACACAGGGCGACATCCTCGACCTCGGCTGGTTTCAGAGCATTGCCAATCAGAACCTGGCTGGATTCGTTCCAACGCACGATGTCAATTTTCTCGCCACCGAGTTCATCCACGATGTTTCGGATTCTGCTACCCCGCACGCCGACGCACGCGCCCACCGGATCGACCTTGGAGTCATTCGATGTGACCGCAAGTTTGGTTCTGAAGCCTGCCTCCCGGGCCATGGCACGAATCTCGATCGTGTGCTCCGCCACCTCGGGAACTTCCGCTTCGAACAACCGCCTGATGAGATCCGGATGGGCTCTGGACAAGACGATCTTGATCTGGCTGCCCGTATCCCGCACATCGATGATGTAGCACCGCACGCGGTCGCTTGGGTGAAATTGCTCGCCCGGGATTTGCTCCGATCGGGGCATGAAGCCCTCGATCCTGCCATCCCGATCGAGTTGCACAATCAGTGAACCGCCCTCGTATCGCCTGGCGGTCCCCGCGACCAGTTCGCCCTGTTTGTCCACGAACTCGTTGAAGATGCTCGAACGCTCATCCTCGCGGAACCGTTGGATCATGACCTGCTTTGCGGTCTGTGCGGGAATGCGACCAAGATCCTCCAGCGGCACCTCCACCGGCCCATCTTCCAGATACCTCCAGATATGAATCTGGCCGGTCATCGGGTCCATGCGACAGGTGAACTCCTCGGTGTCGAGCGAGTTGAAGTGACGGCGGGCTGCGCTCACCATCGCCTGTTCGAGGTCGTTGATGAGAATCTCGCGGTCGATCTTCCGCTGTTTGGAGATCGCGTCAATGAGTCGCAGGGTTTCTTCGTTCATGGTTCTTGCCTTGGTCTTGGTGAGTTGTCAGGTTGTCTGATTACTTGGTTGTCGAGGTGTTCCAAAAAAAACACCACGGGTCGGCAGCCTCTTCTGCCTGATGACCCGTGGCCCATCTGGTCGGCTTCCCCGACAGGGGAGACCGAGCCCATCTTGGCTCGGGTCCTTACATCACAGCCGCGCCTCCTTTGAGGGGACGAGCGTCATGGCGGCCATCAGCAGCCATGGGAAACAGCAAACAAGGATCTGTGGGAAACCATCGTGATACTCCAGCACACCTTGCGGCCCGCCCGTTGCGGGCCTCGAATCGCACAGGGTACGCCTCAAGCCAAAGGCATGTCAAATGGGGAAGGTTGCGTCCTGCCAATAGATGATCCCCCCGCTACGCTGTTCCTACCCATGCGTTACCTGCGAAGGACATGCTCATGTGCCGCCATCCTGGCCCTCACCGCCTCTGCCGGAGCGCAGACGGCTTTCAACCCCTTTGAAATCCCCCAAGAGGCCCCTTCCTTTGGTGATTCGAGAGATCGTGTCCATGTTGTCATGGAGGCCGACAGCACAACCGTGCCACCGGGCGGCGATGTCGTTATCGCCATTGTGCTGGAACACGAGCCCCACTGGCATGCACACACTCACGACCCTGATGCGCCGCCGGAATTGGGCGATGCGGAGGACTACATCGCCACGGCGGTGCATGTCGAGGTTGCAGAGGGCAGCCCGCTGAGCCCGCATGTCCCGTTCATTCAATGGCCGGAACCGATAGTCGTGCAGGTGGCGTTCGCCGGAACACCGGTGGACTACGCCGTGCTTTCCGATGAAGCCGTCGCCTACCTTCCGGTCTCGGTGGATCCGAGTGCCGTTGCCGGCACGGAGGCCACCATCCGCATTCGCGTGGTGTTTCAGGCGTGCGATGACACGGTCTGCCTGATGCCCACACCTCAACCCGGCATGCCGGGATGGGAGGAGTACGGCGAAGACATTACGTTCGCCATTGTCGATCCCCTCGACATTGACGCGGCCGCTGGAGCGAGCGATCGGTTCTCGGCATTCGACGCATCGGTCTTTTCCAGCATTCACCGCGGCGATGCGCCGCCGGGCGCTTCGATCGACTTCGACGCCTTCGGGCTGCAATTCTCGCTGGACACCGGCAACGCAGCGGGGCTCGGCCTGCTCCTGCTCGTCGCGATGGTGGGTGGTTTCCTGTTGAACCTCACACCCTGCGTACTCCCGGTCATCCCAATCAAGATCATGGGGCTCAGCGCCAGTGCGGGGAATCGGCGACGGACATTGTTGCTCGGCATTTGGATGATGCTCGGAGTAACGAGTCTCTGGCTCGGGCTTGGACTGGCGATTGCGTTTGTCAGCGGTTTCACCGCCATCAATCAACTCTTTCAGTACCCACTCTTCACGATTCTGCTCGGCCTGTTCATTGCGGTCATGGCGATCGGCATGGGAGGGCTCTTTTCAATCCGCCTCCCCAACGCGGTCTACATGATCAACCCGAAGCACGACACCTGGTACGGATCGTTTCTGTTCGGCATCATGACTGCGGTGCTCTCGACGCCTTGTACGGCCCCGTTCATGGGTGCTGCGGCCGCATGGGCCGCGACCCAGTCAGCCACCGTCACGCTCGCCGTCTTCGCCACAATCGGCGTTGGCATGGGCCTTCCTTACCTGATACTCGCCGCCTTCCCCCAACTGATCGATCGCATGCCGAAGGCAGGGCCGGCCAGTGAGGTCATCAAACAGGTCATGGGGCTGTTGATGCTTGCGGCTGCCGCGTACTTCCTGGGTGTCGGCCTGAGCGGGCTTGCCCAGCAGGAAGGCGCACCCGTGAGCCGGCTGTATCTCTGGGCGGTTGTGGCGTGTACCGCGGCCGCCGGTCTCTGGCTCGCATGGCGCACGATGTTCCTGACGAAGCGTGCAGGGCTTCGAATTGGTTTCGTCGGGCTCGGTCTGCTGATGGCGGTGGCGTCAATTGCCGCCGGCGTTCGGCTTACAGATCGCGGACCTATCGATTGGGAGTATTACACGCCGGAACTGCTGGCGGAACGGCTGGCGGAGGGCGATGTTGTTGTCTTGGAGTTCACAGCCGAATGGTGCCTCAACTGCAAGTTGCTGGAAAACACCGTGCTGCACTCGAATGCGGTCGTAGAACTGTTCGACGATCCCTCCGTGACGCCGATGAAGATCGACCTCACGGGAAACAATGCGGCAGGGAATGCGCTTCTCGCCGAGGTCGGTGGTCTGCGGATTCCGTTGCTGATTGTGCTCCGGCCGGATGGGAAGGAGATCTTCCGCGGCGACTTCTACACGGTGGCTCAGGTTGTTCGCGCGGTCAACAGCCGCTGACACCCTGTCACGAATTACTTGAGATAGCCTGTGACTCGAGACCGCACGGCCTCGGGCAGTTGACGGGATGGATCGCCGTTGCGGGCATCATTCAGCAGGAGCACACGCCCATAGACACTCGCCGCTTCATCCCCGTATCCGCCGGCAGCAAGCGCATCGGCCAGCAGAAGGTGTGCTCGCATTCCTTGCGGGTCCAGACGCACAAGGTCGCGGGCAGCAGCGATCGACGCTTCGACTGTCGGCGCTACGCCCGCCTGAATCCTGAGAACAACTGAATGCCGCGGCATTGGTTCCAGCACGGACCAGGCACCGCCGTACTCCCTTGAGGCAAGCAGTTGCTCCACCGCCGCCATCCGCGATACGAACGAGGCCCCCTCCTCTGTCAACAATTCCACTGCCTCTCCGCGGCCCGCCACACCACGTTCGGCGAGAATCGCCGCGGCCGCATGCTGCCGGACACTCTCGCGCGCAAGCGGCGGCAGCGCGACCAACAGGACACACCCTGCAAGCGCAAGAGGCACGACCCACGCAACCTTGTCAATGCGCCGCGGCCCACGCCGCGGCAATGCTCCCCCAACGCCGAGTACGCACAATCCCCATGAAACCGCGGCGGTGTCAAACAGCACCATGTCAACCTGCGCATCGAGTGCGACGACAATTGCCGCCGTTCCCAACCCACCCATCCACCACCTCTCACGGCCTCGGCAGGCGATAATCGCCGTTACGAACACCAACACGGCCATCCCCCCGAGGCCGACAACGCGCCACGCGTCCAACGGGCCACCGATGAGCACAGCAGCCACAATCGCCATGACCGCGGACGCCGCAATCAGCCCTCTGTCGCAGGAGAGCCCCCTCTCCTCGAAGCGGCCTGTCGCACGACCCGCCCGCCACAGGAGCGTGCCAGCGCAGGCGACCCACGCGACTCCGAACACGCCGAACATCGCAAGCCAGTCGAATACGACATTGTGCGTCGAGGTCACGGCCTCGGCTGCCGAGGGCGCCCGCGCTTGCAGCCACGCTTCGGGGAACCCCGCGGGGCCTGTGCCAACAACCATGTTGGACGCGGCGATCTCTGTGGCTCCCTGCAGATATTCGGCGCGAATCATGAGGCTCCGCTCGCCCATGAAGTCAGCCGGCAGCAACCCCCGCGTAACCACAACCAGAACGGCGACTGCCGTAATCGCAATGGCGAAAGCGCCACCTGCGGTGCCAAGCCAGCGGCGAACCTGCGGCATGGCTGCAATGGTGAGCAACACCAACGCTACTGCGAGCGTGACGATGCCGGCTTTGGACATCGTTACAAGAACCCCGACAGCGCAGAGGGCGGCGATGAGTCCGGCGAGAAACCACCATCCACTGTCCATGCGACGACGGGCGGCAATCGCAAGACCAATCCATGCCGCACACGAGGCAGCCAATACGGCCGCGAGAATGTTCGGTGATGAGAACCACGCAGCCGGCCCAACCGCGCGCAGTCGCTCTTCAAAAACGACCGCGGCTGATGTCCCCTCAAGCAACCCGTTCATCGCAAAGACTTCCGCTCGATGCTCATCGAAGTACTGCAGTGTCTCAGAGTGTTCGATCAGAAACTGGACGGCCTCGCGAACCAGCAGTGGGGCAGCGATCGCAAACAGCACCGCCGCTGCAAGAACGGCGTTTCGACCACCTCTGCAGAGATGTGCAAGGGTGATCGCGGCAAGCATGGCTGCGAGCCAGGATGCACCGTGCCACCACTGCATTGCGTCGGTGCCACCATGCACAAGTAGCGGAATGACGGGCAGCGCCGCGGCAATCAACAGCCACCAGTGCACACCCCGGCCGCTGCGTGCTTCTGCATGCAGGCCCAATGCGCACAACAGAAGGAGCAGCCCGTCGAGAAACACACTCGCTGCCGGGGTGATCACCGACGGCAGTTCCCCACTGATGGCGGGGTCGAGATCGAACCATGGGTTACCGGAGGCAAGAGCCAGACACCGGGCGGAGGCGATCGAGGTGATGGCGACCACCGTGCCCACCCGAAGTACAGCGGACCATGCTGTTCCGCCGGGTTCAGTCACGGAGCGAACCCCGCCCTCCGAAATCAAGGATGGCCACCACGGTCAATACCATCGCGACGATCGCTGCGATGAGCACCGCGCCGGTTGCGTTCGCGGTTGCAAGAAGAAGCCCGGCTGTGCCCGTGACGCCGCAAAGCAACCAAAGCACCGCCAGTGCGCTGAAGGGTCCGAGCCCTCGCTCGACAAGGCGATGGGAAAAGTGTTGTTGATCGCCACGGAACGGGTTGCGCGATTGAAGAACGCGGATGGTCGACACGGTGACGAAATCATAGATTGGAAGGGCAAGCACAATCAGCGGCATGAAGACGCTGTACCACGCGGTGCCGAGCCCTGTACCAGCCTCCGGGTCGTACCAAACCATGCGAATTACAAGTACCGACAACGCGAATCCAATCACCAGCGACCCCCCATCACCCATGAAGATCCTGGCTGGCGGCCTGTTCCACCAGAGGAAGCCTAGACAGGCACCGACGAGCAAAGCGAGCGAACCGGCGACGAACCACTGCGCGTTGAGAAGGGCGGCAAGCATCAACAAGCCACCTGAAACAACGGCGACTCCCGCCGTGACACCATCCATGTTGTCGAGGTAGTTCATCGCATTCGTTATGACGACGATCCACGCGACGGTCATGATGATGCTCGGTAGTGGACCAATGCCAAGCCATGCATCGATGACGGTAAGCATCCGAACATCGAACCAGATCGTAAGGACGGCGGCGCAGGCAATCTGCATCACAAGCTTTGACAGGACGCCGAGGCCGCGTCTGTCATCGATGAGACCGAGGCAGTGCAGGACGACGACGCATGCGAGGAACGCCATCGCCGTCGGCGTTGTGGCGTAGATGCGATCCAGCCATGGTGTGATGGCGGGAACTGCATCGGACACTGCGCCCGGCGCGACATGTACGAGCACCAACCCGGCAACTAGCGGTAGGACGAATACCGCGGCGATGGCAATGCCGCCTATGTTCGGCACCCGGCGAAGCGCCTTCTCATGACCTGCGACACCGGGCGAATCAAGGGTTCCAGCGGCAGCCCCCAACCGGACGAGAAACCCCGTCAGGAGGATCGACGCGATGCAGGCGGCCGCAAGCAGGATCAATACCAGCCCTGTCATGAACACATCCTACGAGGGACAGACACCTCGCCGCGGTAGAATGGCCCCCCACACGCCATGGAAGCCATCACTGTCTATTGCGGATCATCCACACAGCTCGACCCGGTCTTTCACGATGTCGCGGAATCCGTCGGGAGGTCCATTGCCCAGCGAGGATTGACGCTGGTCTACGGCGGTGGGCGGATTGGCCTCATGGGCGAGGTCGCCAGGGCGGCGGCGGAGGCGGGTGCGACGGTTGTGGGCGTCATGACCCACAAACTGGTGGGGCACGAACAGGCCAACGAAGATTGCGATGAGCTGATCGTTGTGGACACGATGCAGGAGCGGCGGCGCATCATGGCCGACCGAGGTGATGCCTTTCTGGTTCTCCCAGGTGGTATCGGCACATACGAAGAGTTCTTCGAGGTGCTGGTCGGCCGCCAGTTGAACGATCACACGAAGCCCATTGGCATTGTGAATGTGGCCGACTACTTTGAAGCGCTGGTGCGGCTCATCGAACACGGGATTGAGCATCGATTCGTGCGCCCGGCGTTGCGGGATGTGTTGCATGTGCACGCGTGTCCGGACGCGGTGATTGACCACCTGATCGATGGCGATCACCATCAGCCGAGCCACCTCGACATCCTGCCGATGCACCAGAGCAAAGATGGTGGGTACTGCAACCATGCAACAGAGTAAACACGTTCTTGGGCTGATAGCCGGCAATGGTGTGCTGCCACTGCTGATCGCCCGCGGCGCACACGCCGCAGGACATCGCGTCTGCTGCGTCGGGCTTCGGGGGCAGTTTGCACCTGAACTTCCCGAGTACTGCGATTCTTTCGCAACGGCCGGCATGGCGAGGATGAGCCGTTGGATTCGGCTGCTGCACAAGTGGGGCGCGGACGAAGCCGTCATGGCGGGCGGTGTCCGAAAGGCCGCCATGCATGACCCTCTGCGGCTCCTGCGCAATATCCCGGACCTGCGTTCGCTTCGGCTGTGGTATCGTCGCCTGCGGCACGACCGAAGGAACGCGACGGTGCTGGCGGCTGTAGCCGATGAACTGCACCACGCAGGAGTCACACTCATCGATTCGACAACATTCATTACTGATCATCTTGCGTCCGGCGGAGTTCTTGGATCCGTGCACCCCACCGCGGCGCAGCAGGCGGACATCGACTTTGCCTGGCCGCTTGTGCAGGGATCAAGCGAACTCCACATTGGGCAGGCCTTGGCAGTCAAGGAAGGCGATGTCATAGCGGTCGAAGCAGTGGAGGGAACTGCGGCGATGATCAGGCGGGCCGGCGACCTGTGTCCGAGCGGTGGCTGGACACTGTTGAAGACCTCGCCTTCCGACCAGGATCGGCGAACCGATGTGCCGTCGATCGGCGTGGACACGATTGACCAGATGAAAGCGGCCGGCGGCAGTTGCGTCGGCGTCGGAAGTGGACGCGTCATTCTGCTGGATCGACCGGCGGTTCTGGCCGCGGCAGACGCTCAAGGCATCGCGGTCGTCGGCGTCGAAGCGTGAGCGACCACCCCTTCGTCTCCCGGGCGGGGCTGAAGTTGCAACACGCGCTCGATGCGTTCGAATTGGATGTCACCGGCTTCCGCTGTGCCGACCTCGGCTGCAATGTGGGTGGATTCACGGATTGTCTCCTGCAGCGCGGTGCCGCAAGCGTTCATGCTGTGGATACGGCATACGGTGAACTGGCATGGTCACTTCGAAACGATGATCGGGTCCATGTGATGGAGCGAACCAACGCACTTCACCTCGATCCGATGGATGTGGTTGATCTGGTCACGGTGGACCTGGGGTGGACACCGCAGCACCGGGCGATCCCGGCCGCTCTGGGCTGGTCCCCCACCTGGATCATCACGCTGGTCAAGCCGCACTACGAACTTGGGGCGTCTGATCGAGGTTCACAGGATGTTGGATCCGGCGTCTCAGAAGATGCTGTTGAAGGTGTTCTTGCGACTGTGCGCGACATGCTCGTGGAATTTCCGGTGGACATCGTCGCTGAAACTCGCTCGCCCATTCGAGGCAAGAAAAGTAGCCGCCAAGGAGCCGGAAATCCTGAACATTTGATGTTGTTGAGGACCACTTCAGAAGGGCTTCCGCAAGCCCGTTGAGACCTCCGTTGAGGTACAATGCACGGCCCTGCCAAGGCCATGAGCAGTGCACCTGAACAGAACGGCGCCCCCGACGACTCCGCCCCCAATCTCGGGATGGTGATCGATCAACTCATCGAGAAGGAACTCCAGGAGAGTTACCTGACGTATGCGATGTCGACGATCACGGATCGCGCGCTGCCCGATGTCCGGGACGGACTCAAGCCGTCGCAGCGACGCATTCTGGTCGCGATGCACGATCTCAATCTGACGCCGGGACGCAAACATCGAAAGTGCGCAAAGATTGCCGGCGATACTTCGGGCAACTATCACCCGCACGGCGAGTCGGTGATCTACCCGACGCTTGTCAACATGGGACAGGACTGGAAGATTCGCGTCCCACTGGTCGACAAGCAAGGCAACTTCGGTTCGATCGACGGCGATCCACCTGCGGCCATGCGATACACCGAAGCCCGCATGACGCAAGCGTCGGTGGAGATGCTCGACGACATCAAGTTGGACACAGTCGACTTTCGCCCGAACTATGACGAAACGCGAACCGAACCAATCGTGCTGCCGTCCCGGTTCCCGAACCTTCTGGTCAATGGGTCGAGCGGCATTGCCGTCGGCATGTCATGTTCGATGCCGCCGCACAATGTCGGTGAGATCTGCGATGCCATTGTGGCCGTCATTGATGACCCGGACATTGAACTGACCGACCTGTTGGAACTCGTCCCGGGGCCGGATTTCCCAACCGGCGGCTGCGTAGTTGGGCGGCGAGGCGTCGCCGAGTCCTATGCCACGGGAAGAGGACGGCTCACCGTACGCGGCAGCATCCACCGTGAGGAAATCGGCAAGCGGCAGGCCATTGTCATCGATGAGATCCCGTACCAACTGGTACAGAACGGGCTGATCGAGAAGATTGTCGAGTGCGCAAAGTCTGGTCGCATTCCGGATGTGGCGGACATCAAGAACTTCTCCGGAAAGAAGTGGCGGACCCGGATCGTCGTGTACCTCAAGCGCGGCGCCGATCCCGAGGTTGTCGAACGACAGCTCTTCAAATACACGCCGTTGCAGTCAACCGTATCGGTCATCAACATCGCGCTTGTCAATGGGCGTCCGCGAACGTTGGGGCTTCGCGAGCTCATCAACTGCTTCATCGACCATCGCCGCGAAGTCATTCGCCGGCGTACCGAGTACCTGCTTCGCGAGGCTCGCAAGGCAGCCCATCGTCTGGAAGGTCTCATTTACGCGGTTTGCGATATCGATGAGGTCATTGCCCTCATTCGCGCCAGCAGGACGCGTGAGGAAGCCATCGAGAAACTCATGGCTCGTGACTTCCGCATTCCCGCTGATCACGAGTATGCCAAGTTGATCGCCGATCGGCTGATCGAAGCATCGGCTGATGGAATCCTGTTGTCCAAGGCGCAGGCCGACGCCATCGGTGGCCTGCGACTGATTCAGTTGGTGGGGCTGGAGATCGAGAAGTTGACAGGCGACCACGCCGAGTTGCTTGAGAAGATCGACGACTGCGAGGCCATTCTCGCCGACGAAAACCGCGTTCTCGACATCATTCGCGAAGACTGCCACGAGATGAAGTCCAAGTTTGCGACGCCGCGTAAGACCTCGTTCGTCGAGGCAGAGGAAGACGAATTCGATCTCGGCGACCTGATCGCCGAACACGAGGTCGTCGTCACGATCTCGCACCAAGGCTATGTAAAACGGCTGCCGATCGACACATTCCGCGAACAGGGACGGGGCGGCCGCGGCATTCGCGGGGGCGAGACCAGGGACGGCGATTTCATCGAGCACATCTTTGTGGCATCGACCCACGATGACCTGTTCTGCTTCACCAGCACGGGACGGGTCTTCAGGCTCAAGGCATACCAGTTCCCAGAGGCATCGCGAACGAGCCGTGGCCGCGCTATCGTCAATCTTCTGCAACTTCGGGAGGACGAAACGGTGGTTGCTTTCCGGAACATCCGGGACTTCGAACACAGCAACGACATGCTTGTGTTCACAACTTCGCAGGGCCGCGTCAAGCGAACACCTGTTCAGGATTATCGAAATGTGAACCGAGCCGGTATTCGCGCAATCCGTCTGAACGACGGAGATGCGCTGGTGGATGTCATCAAGACCGATGGTCAGGGCGACATTCTCATGGCGACCTCGCACGGCATGTCCATTCGGTTCAACGAAACCGATGCCAGGCCAATGGGACGGACGGCCGCGGGGGTTCGTGGCATCGCGCTCGCTGACGGCGACCGCATCATTGGCGCTGTGCTGGCCAGTGATGATGCCGACCTGCTGACCATCACTGAAAACGGCTACGGCAAGCGAACGACGATGGATGAGTACCTGATTCACTCTGAGAACGGCGATACTCGACCCCAGGGTCGTGGCGGAAAGGGACGCCGAGACATCCAGACCGGTGACCGAAATGGCCTGGTCGCCGATATCAGGGCCGTCCGCGACGGCGACAGCCTCATGTTCATCAGCGCCGGGGGAATGCTTGTGCGGATTGCCGCCGATTCCATCAGCCGTATCGGCCGGAATACCAAGGGCGTCCGCATCGTCAACCTCAAAGAGGGTGATCGACTCATCGCCGCCGGAAAGGTTGAGGCCTCGGACGAGCCAGTAGCGGCGAAGGGTGTCTGACACCGGTGTCAGACACCGTTTGTTGCTATCGTGAGGCCATGACCCACAACCAGTGGTCCGACAGCGTGCTGATTCTGGAGATGCGGGACGAGCCTGACTTTTCGGAAGACACCGATGCGCTCTTGGGGCGGCTGGCGACGGACGGGGACTCGCTACCTGATGTGATTGTCGATCTCCAGGCCGTCAATGCGATGAATTCCTCGAATCTCGGTGCACTCATCGAGGCACGGAAACTCCTTGGAGAGAAGGAACGACGCATGATCATCTGCAACATCTCCGATGCCGTCTGGTCGACCATGCTCGCCACTGGTCTCGACCGCGTATTCCACTTCACCGAGGATGTCACAACCGCTCTGGCAACTCTCGTCGTCGAGGAGTAACTCACATGCGAGCGATCCGCCGCACCGAACATGATGCGCGAGTGGAGATGATGCCGCTCATCGATGTTGTGTTTCTGCTGTTGACCTTCTTCATCTACGCCATGGTGCTCATGATTCGGGCCGAGGTCCTTCCCGTTCCCCTTGAGTCCTACGCTGCGGCAGAAGCGGCCGAACCCCGTCCCGTCGTTTCGGTCACACTTGCAGTGGACGGGCAGATCTATGTCGGAAGCACACGGACTCCTCTTCGTGATGTTGCCGACGCGGTCAACAGACGACTCGTGGAAACCCCGGATGCGGCCATCTATGTCGTCATGGAGAAGGGCGAGGCCATCGTCGACCGCGGCCCACTGCTGACCGGTACATGGGACCGGTTGCGCGGAGAAGGTCTGGAGATCTTCCTTGTCGGCGAGGCGGAAGATGATGCGCAGCACTGACCGGACGGCGACACTGGTTGCGATCGGTGGTTCGATTGCTGCCCACGCACTCCTCCTACCGGTTCTCGCACGAGGACTGGAGAGTCCCGGCGCATGGCGGGCGCCTGCCGCCGATGCATCGCACATTCCGACACCACCGGAGGAGCAACCGGACATCCGCCTCGGGTTATCCGAGTCTCAGACATCCACGCTCACATGGATCGGATACCGCGAATACGAACAGCACCTCGCCGTCTACGCGGAGCAGGAACAGGCGGCCATGCAGGTGGATCCCCTCAGCATCCCCACACCGGTATCTGAACCAACGGCCTCGACGGTCACACCCGTACTCGCTGAGTTGTTGCAGGATCTCTCCGATCTCGGCACGCAATTGCTGGCCGCCGCCCAGTCCACGCCGATACCTGAGCCGCCACAACCGCCCGCACCTGCCGCGATCGCCGAGACTCCAGTCGAATCCAAACCCGCAGATCCCGCCGACCGCGATGCGGATCCCACATCGACCATCGAAGTCCCGCCCGAAAACTGGAAGACCGGAAAGCCGGTTGCGGGTGAAGGCATCCAACTTCGGCCAAAGAGGCCGTCCTTTACCGCACATCAAGCCGTGACATCCGCCCCAGGAAGCATGTTCGCCACGCTCTTTATTGACCACACCGGCAGACCCATCAGGGTGGAGATCGTCGAGGGAACAGGCAGCGGATCCATCGATCGCACGCTCAAGTCAAGCCTCTATTCATGGCGAGCATCCGGGGAGCGCATCGATGCGATGAGCGAGGGCGAAACGATCCGCATCCCGATTGAGATTACGTTTGGTCGGTGAGGCGATCCCGCCAGATTTCGAGCCGCTGGAGATCTGTCAGCACGAATCGCAGCGGTGTCAGCGTGACATACCCCTCCTTCAAGGCTTCGACATCACTTCCCTCTGCGGTGTGCGCGAACTCCATGCCACTACCTGCCGCCCAGTAGTAGGTGCGTCCCATCGGACTCTCGCGGCGGTCGTACGTGCCAAGATCCCCCGCAGCATTCATCTCGACAATGCGAATCTCCGGCATCGGCATCTGGGGTGATTCACAGCGAGGAATGTTCAAGTTGACAACTTCATGTGGATGCATGTCGTGTTCAAGAACGCGATCGATCGACGCGCGGCCGATCTCCGCAGCTCGCTCCCAGCAGATGCTGTCGCGATCATCCAGATGCAGGCTGACAGAGACCGCTGGCACACCCAGAAAAGCAGATTCAATGGCAGCGGCAACTGTGCCTGAATAAATGATGTTGATACCAACATTAGCCCCGGCGTTCATGCCGCTGATGGTCAGATCAGGTCGGGAGCCTGCGCCAAACCGCTCCTCCCAGACTTCTCGGAGTGCGAGTTTCACACAGTCGGCTGGACGCCCATCAACTGCGGTGCCACTCATCGTCGGCGTGACCTGCACCTCCTGCGTCATGAGTGGTGATGTGTAGGTAATGCCGTGACTGGTGGCGGACTGCACCGTCTCGGGCGCAAAGACGACAATTTCACCCAGCCCCTCCAATGCATCGTGCAGCGCCACAATTCCAGGCGCTCGAATACCGTCGTCGTTTGTCAGCAGAATGCGCATTCGCTACCTCGGCTCCAGAATGTACTCACGACCGCCCCACCGAATGGGCGTCCGGTTCTCGACCATGGACGCCGCGTCAAGAAACAACTTGGCCACTACAACCGCGCCCATCGGCGCCAGGATCGCCCACAGGAGTGGCGCGCCGTTGATGTGGTACAACCAGCCAGTCACGATCAACTGGAGTGCAACCGCCACGATGCCGAGTACGAGCAGGTCCGGAAGCACCGTTGCGCCCAAGGCCACCCCCAAATACCCCATGAGCGGCGCGGCAACACCGACCGTCGCCGACAGCCACGCGTTGTGACGAAGGATTGATGGATTGCGACCGCCTGCCTCGACGAAGATGCGCCGCCATCCTTCGCAGAACTTCTCGAACGAGTCGTACATCGAACATGTCAGCATCCCGTCGGCTAGCAACAGTTGCACGCGGCCGCCTTCAGCGTGCATCTTCTTCGCGAAGGCGATGTCCTCCAGAAGATCATCTCTGACTGCCTCGTGCCCGCCAATCGACTCGTATGCATCGCGGCGAAACAGCAGGAACTGACCGTTGGCGAACGGTCGGGGACGATGTTTGCGATTGACGCGATCGATGGGGAAGATCCGCACCAGAAATGTACTTGCCATGGGCTGCACGAGCCGCTCGAAGAAACGGCCGGTCGTGAGCGTACTGAGAATGCTCAGCAGCGATGCGCCCCGTTTCGTTGCAGATGCAATGGATGCTCGCACCAGGCGCGGATCGAAGGTGGTGTCCGCATCGGAAAACAGAAGCCAGTTTCCTGTGGCTCGCAACGCGCCGATGCGGGCGGCATTGCACTTGCCGGCCCAGTCATCCGGGCAACTCTCATTTTCGATGACGATGACGCGGCCGTCTTCGCTCGCGTGTCTGTGGGCGATCTCGGCGGTTCCGTCCGTGCAGCGATCGAGCACCATGATGATTTCGATCTCGCGGTGGGTCTGTTGCCGCAGGCCACGGATGCAGGCGTCAATGCACCGTTCCTCGTTGTGCGCAGGAACCACGATGCTCACTTTCTCGTTATCAGGCGAAGGTAGAGCGAGCCCTTCCCGGATGTTCGCCCGCGTCATCGCCATCTTGACGAGCCGGAAGAGAAGGATGAGCCACAGCACGCCACAACACACCAGAAGGACGGGCAGAATGAAACTGATGACATCCACGAAGGTCATGAGCGGGGCAGTCTATATCATCGCCCGGCAGATGAATGAGAATCGATTGTTGAGCCGAGCCGATGCTCGCGCAGTAGATCGAGATGCCATCGCCCGGTTTGGTATTTCCGGAATAGTCTTGATGGAGAATGCCGCGAGGGGAGCAGCCGATGCCATCGAGAGGCGATTCGAAATCGCGACCGCCAATGTGGTCATCGTGTGTGGCACGGGGAACAACGGTGGTGACGGGTATGCACTCGCACGGCATCTGCGAACTCGCGGCAGCACAGTGCGAGTTGTCTCGCTCGGCGATCCAAGGATTGGAAGCGACGCCGAAACCAACGCGAACATCGCACGCGAGATGGACATTTCGATCGAACCCTGGTCCGCGGAGTGCCTCCATGATGCTCACATCATTGTTGACGCGATCTTCGGCACGGGGCTCGACCGGGACATCGGGGAGCCGATACGAGGCATTGTGCAGGAGATGAATGTGGCAACGGCACCTCGCGTAGCGATGGACATCCCGTCTGGCCTCGATTGCGACAGCGGCGCAGTGCTCGGCGTTGCCATCCGCGCATCGCTCACCGTGACCTTCGTCGCCAGGAAGCAAGGATTCGCTTCGGAGGATGCACGGCGATATCTCGGCGAGGTCGTGGTTGCCGATATCGGCTATCCGGCTGGCTGAAGGTGTCCGGCACCGGTACCGGACACCGGTGCCAGACACCTATATCATCCACAGCCCATGTACCAGACGCTCCTCACGAGCAGATACCTGACGAGCCGCGTCATTCCGCTGATTGCCATCGCTGCGGTCGCCTTGTGCGTCGCACTGGTCATTGTCGTCGTCTCCGTAATGACGGGCTTTCTGGACATGCTGCAGTCCGCCGGGCGAACGCTCATGGGCGATGTCATCATCAGTTACAGCGTCTCGGGGATCCCGGAATACGAGGACCTCATCGTTCGCTTGGAGGCCGACCCGGATATTGAGGCCGCAACGCCGATTGTCGACGGCTGGGGATTGCTGCGGATGCCATATCCTGACCGAAAGGCCAAGCAGAGCGAAACGGTTCAGGTCTGGGGCGTCGACCCGGCGTCCATTGGCCGTGTCACCGAGTTCGCCGATTCAATTGTCTGGGAAACCCCCTCTGCCAATCAACGGGATTGGCTGCTGCTGGACGCCATTGCGGAACACATCGAGACGATCCTGCCACTGCTGAAGCAGGATCAGAAGCAGCCGTTCCTTGAGACCGTCAATGACGCAGTGGTTCAATTGAACTACCGGGAAGTGGACCTTCACAACTCCATCCGCGAAATGGTGGACGATGCCCAGTGGCAGGCCATTGTGGCCCTCGATGAGCGACTTGTCGACTCCTCAACGATCCACCGGCAAGGACTCACCTTCCAGTCTGACCGCGGACACGGCGGCATCGTCACGGGGCTCCATGTGTCGGATGGAAACCAACGGCAGCGTGACGGAGGCTATCGCGTTACGCGCAACGACTACTGGTGGCTTCCACGCTTTGACGGCACACTGACGATGCTCCCCATCGACGCCGAGGGTGGTGTGATCGAACCAGAGAGCGTCATCATGCCATTTCTCAACGAATTCCAATCCGGCGTCTTCCTCATCGATGAGTCGCGGATATATGTGCCGATCGAAGTCGCCCAGCGGCTCCTGCATCTGGATGCGGCTGAACTGGTTGACGCGGATGATCCGACCGTTGTGATCGGAGAGGATCCGGCGCGGGCCACCCTCGTTCTGGTCCGTGCGAAGGACGGCATCACGCCGGAGGAGTTGCGGGATTCGGTAATGCCCATCTACAGGGCGTTCGAAGAGGCGCATGCTGGTGATCTGATCTCGCCGCCGTCGCTCTCCGCTCCGGGTTTGTCGATCCACACATGGCGGGAACAACAACGAAAGTTCACCGATCCCATCGAGAAGGAGCGAGAACTCCTGCGGACGCTCTTTTCGATCGTCTATCTGGTGTGCGCAGCGCTGATTCTTTCGATCTTCTGGGCGATCGTATTCGAGAAGACCCGCGACATCGGCGTCCTTCGCAGCCTCGGAGCATCTCGACCTGGCATCGTCTGGATCTTTCTCCAATACGGCGGCGTCATCGGCATCATCGGGGCATTGCTTGGCCTCGTTCTGGGCTGGGCCATCACCCACAACATCAACACCATCCACAACGCCATGAGCGAGCCGCCAATCTGGATCACCGTAGTTGCCTTCCTGCTGGCCGCTACCGTCGCAGCAGTGACGATCGCCCGCGGACGCAAAGGCTACCTCCTTCCCATCGTGCTTGGGCTGATCGGAGTAGTGACATTCGGCCTTCTCGGTGGTGTCGTGCTGTGGATTCGCCACATCGGCGGCCTTGTCGTGTGGGACCCGGCCGTCTATTACTTCTCCACCATTCCGAACGAGGTGGATTGGCCCTCGGCAACCGTCACGCTGATTGGAGCCGTCATCTTCTGCCTCCTCGGCGCCGTCATCCCGGCAGCAAAGGCTGCGGACACCGATCCCGTGGAGGCACTTCGCCATGAGTGATCTCCTGCTTGAAGGACGGGACCTCCGCAAGACCTACCGGCTGGGCCGGGTAGATGTCCCGGTGCTGAAAGGCGCGTCGGTCAGTCTCTCGGAGGGACAGTGGATCGCCGTGCATGGTTCAAGCGGATCGGGCAAGTCAACGCTGCTGCATTTGCTCGGCGGACTCGATCGACCTGATCCAGAAAGCGGCGATGTCTTCTACCGCGGCGAGGCCGTATGGTCCCGCAGCGGCCGTCGCCTGAACCGGTACCGAAACACGGCGGTCGGATTCGTATTTCAGTTCTATCACTTGCTCCCCGAACTGACAGTGCACGAAAACACGCTGCTGCCCGCGATGATCGGGCGCGAGTACAGCGGCAGAGAGGCAGAAGATCGTGCGGATGAACTGTTGAGCCAGTTCGGCCTCAAGGATCGACGACATCATCGCCCGCGGGAATTGTCCGGTGGCGAGCGACAGCGGGTTGCTCTCGCCCGAGCACTGATCAACAGCCCGGGCGTCCTGCTCGCTGACGAACCGACCGGCAACCTCGACGAGGAGACAGGCGGCGAGATTCTCGAGGTTCTTGCCCAACTTCATGCCAACGGGCTGGCCATCGTCATGGTGACGCACGATGAGGCCGTAGCGGCAAGGGCAGACCAGATCGTCCATCTGCGCGGCGGCCAAGTCGTCTGACACCCGCCAAATTGGCACCCAGGACCTCTCTTGAAAGGGCTTACAGGACCTTTTTTTACGGAATACCGCTCTCTTCTCAAACGGAACGCTCGTTGCACCGATTGTGTGAATGGACCGTTGTTCTACGGTCGCGCCTCGCCCGGACTTCGTACTATGACCAATGGGAGCGTGTTGCTCCCGAATCAGCCCCTAGAGATGAAAGAGACCCATGTTTGAACGACTGACAGATCGCGCCCGCAAGGTCATGGCCCTAGCGAATCAGGAGGCCCAGCGGTTCAACCACGAGTACATCGGCACCGAGCACATCCTCCTTGGCCTGGTGAAGGAAGGGTCCGGCGTAGGCGCCAATGTGCTCAAGCACCTCGGCATTGATCTTCGCAAGGTGCGGCTGGAGGTGGAGAAACTGGTCAAGAGTGGCCCCGACATGGTGACCATGGGCAAGTTGCCACAAACTCCCCGTGCAAAGAAGGTCATCGAGTACTCGATCGAAGAGGCGCGCAGCCTCAACCACAATTATGTAGGAACTGAACATCTCCTGCTCGGCCTGCTTCGCGAACAGGAAGGCGTTGCGGCGCAAGTGCTCCTGAATCTCGGCCTCAAACTTGAAGAGGTGCGTGAAGAAGTGCTCAACCTGCTCGGCGCTGGCGTTGAACTCGAAGAAGAAGCCCCGGAGGGAATGGAACCCGCTGGTGGTGAATCCTCTCCGTCCCCCCGCCGTGGAAAGAGCAAGACACCGGCGCTCGACAGCTTCGGCCGCGACTTGACGGAACTTGCACGAAGTGGCGAACTGGATCCAGTCATTGGACGGCACAGCGAAATCGAACGACTCGTGCAGGTACTCTGCCGCCGCACGAAGAACAACCCCGTGCTTCTCGGCGAAGCCGGTGTCGGCAAGACGGCGATCATCGAAGGGCTCTCGCAGCGCATCGTCGACTGCGAAGTTCCTGACCTTCTGCACGACCGCCGAGTCGTCGTACTTGATCTCGCAATGATGGTGGCGGGTACCAAGTACCGCGGCCAATTCGAAGAACGCATAAAGGCCGTCATGAACGAAGTGCGGCGGGCCAAGAACATTCTTCTGTTCATCGATGAACTGCACACCCTCGTGGGCGCTGGTGGTGCGGAAGGCGCCATCGACGCGTCGAATGTTCTGAAACCCGCCCTCTCCCGCGGTGAAATCCAGTGCATCGGGGCAACTACTTTCGACGAGTATCGCAAGTACATCGAGAAGGACACCGCGTTGGAGCGACGCTTTCAGTCAATCACCGTGGATCCGCCCAATAACGAAGACACGATCGAGATTCTCAAGGGACTCCGCGAGCGGTATCAGGATCATCACCGGGTGACGATCACCGATGGCGCTATCCGCGCTGCGGTTGAACTGTCGAATCGCTACATCTCCGGACGCGTGCAGCCCGACAAGGCGCTGGATGTCATCGATGAGTCCGGGGCCCGCATTCGCCTCCAGTCCATGACGAAGCCGCCATCACTGGCCGACCTTGAGGAGCAGCTTGAGGTATTGAAGGTCAAGAAGGACGAGGCGGTCAAGAACGCCGATTATGAAACTGCCGCTTCCCTTCGTGACGAATCCGAGCAACTCCGCAAGGAGAAGGATGACATCCAGAAGCAGTGGCGAGAACAGATGAATGAGGTCACGGGCACCGTTGATGAGGAAGTCATCGCGGAAGTCGTGTCGAAGATGACTGGCGTGCCATTGACTCGACTCGAAGAGGCAGAGTCCGAACGACTGCTGCAACTCGAGGATGAACTGCACCACACGGTCATCAGTCAGAACGAGGCAATTCAACAAGTCGCTCGGGCGATTCGCAAGGCGCGAAGCGGCCTGAAGGATCCGAATCGGCCAATGGGTTCTTTCCTTTTCCTCGGTCCGACCGGAGTAGGCAAGACGCTGCTCGCCAAGGCACTCGCGGAATTCATGTTCGGCGATCAAGATTCGCTCGTGTACCTCGACATGTCCGAGTACATGGAGAAACACACGGTTTCGCGACTGGTTGGCGCCCCTCCCGGATATGTTGGCTACGAGGAAGGCGGCCAGATCACTGAGAAGATCCGCCGCAAGCCGTATGCCGTCGTACTTTTCGATGAGGTGGAGAAGGCCCACCCGGATGTCTTCAACATGTTGCTCCAGATCATGGAGGAAGGTCGACTGACCGATTCGTTTGGGCGGCACATCGACTTCCGGAACACGATCCTGATTCTCACCTCGAATATCGGTGCCGATCTCATCAAGGGCGGACAGGCATTCGGGTTCGGTAAGCGTGAGGAAGTCATGGAGTATGAAGTACTCAAGAAGCAGTTGACCAGCGAGACGGAGAAGCATTTCCGCCCCGAGTTCATCAATCGCCTCGACGATGTCATCGTGTTCCATCCGCTCACCAAGGACGATCTCTATGTGATCATCGACATCGAACTGAAGAAGATCTGTGAACGCCTCCAGTCACGAGGCCTTGAGATGTTCCTCGACCAGGGCGCCAAGGACTTCCTCATTGAGAAGGGCTACAACCCCGACTTCGGCGCGCGGCCGTTGCGGCGAGCGTTGAGTTCCTACATTGAGGATCCGCTTGCTGAATCACTGCTCGGCGGCGAGTACAAGGAAGGTGATCGGATCGATGTCACCCACAAGGAAGGCGACGATCACCTGTTCTTCACGCCGACGCACGCTGAACCTCCAGCGGAAGCGGAAGCGGAGCCAAGCGGCGCAGAGGGCTGATCACCCCCCCTGCCACGGGCAGGGAGAAACGAATGTCTTCGGCGATGCGTCTGCTGGATGGACGATCGACAGGGATTGCGCATGCAACATCAGTCGACCCGCCATTGCCAGTTCAACGCTGCTGGCGTAGAGATCATCACCAAGGATTGGATGCCCCGCTGCCTGCAGGTGCAATCGGAGTTGGTGTGAGCGACCGGTTCTTGGTCGAAGTTCGAGCATCGTTCGGTCCCCTTCCCGCCGAAGAACACGCCACTTCGTAATAGAGGGTTTACCAAGTTCGTGGTCCACGATCTGCCTTGGCGGATCGTCGAGGTCCTTTCGAATGGCCAGATCGATGACGCCCTCATCCTTCGCCACAATACCGCCGACTGTGGCGACATAGATCTTCTCAACCTCGCGATCGTGGAACTGGCGGCTCAGTTCGCGGTGTGCTTCGGCGTCGCGGGCCATCACCATGATGCCCGAGGTGTCTCGATCTAGCCGATGAACAATCCTCGCCCCCGCAATGGCTGCCGCAACGCGTGCGGCCAGGCAGTCGGCTTTGTCCGGGCCAATGCCGGGCACGGAGAGTAGCCCTGTAGGTTTGTCCACCACGATAATGCGTTCATCCAAGTGAACGATCGGCACGCCGGGGACCGCGGCGGCGATATCATGCTCTGTCCAATCATTCACCTGAGAGGGATTCCATGATCCGTCATTCTATGACTCCTGTGCTCTTGGTTGCTGCATGTGCGACAGCGGGCCCTTTGCATCCCAATGAAGTTGAGACCATCAGTGAGCCTGTCCAACTGACAGATCCATCGCAATTCCTCAAGGCGGGAGAGTCGTATATCGACCCATCTGGGCGTCGAGTCATCTTCCAGGCCATTGAACCGCCTGCTGAGGGAGAGGAGCCGGGCGAACACTTTGCGATGTATCTCGGAGATCTCGTGTTCGATGAGGCGGGAGCCGTCAGCGGCATGACGAACATCCGCCGATTGAGCGCGGATGGGGCGGCCAATACGTGCGGGTGGTTTCATCCGAAGGACGAGCATCGCGTGCTCTTTGCTACGACATCGGGACCGCCTGTCGCGGAGGAAACACCGGGATACCAGCGAGGATCGGGCCGCTATCGCTGGGCATTTCCACCCATGATGGACATCGTCGAGTGTTCGCTCGACGATGGTGCGTGCACGCCACTGGTCAGTAACGAGGAGGCGTATCTCGCCGAGGGTTCATGGAGCCCGGACGGTCGCTTCATCCTCTACTGTTCGCTGGAGTCTGGCGACGGCGACATCTATGTCCAGGACACGGTAACGGGGAGTAGTACGCTTCTGGTCGGTCAACCCGGATATGACGGCGGGCCATTCTTCTCGCCCGACGGAAAGCGCATCACCTACCGTTCCGACAGAGACAAGAATGACCTGCTGCAGATCTTCGTCGCCGACCTTGCATTCGGCGAAGACGGTGCCATTGCGGGTTTGGCGAAAGAGCACCAGTTGACCGACAACGAACATGTGAACTGGTGTCCTTTCTGGCATCCCGACGGAAGGCATCTGATCTATGCCACCAGTCAAGTCGGCCACCACAACTACGAACTCTTCCTGATGGACACTGAGAAGATCGCCGAAAAGACCCCCCAGCGCGTAACCCATGCGGCCGGGTTTGATGGACTCCCAGCGTTCAATGCGGATGGCACATGGCTGATTTGGACGTCAAAGCGGGAGACCGGAACCAGTCAACTGTGGATCGCCCGATTCCTCATGGACCTGGACGCGCCTGCGGCCGTGGGTAAGTGAAGTTGTGTTGCATTATTTTGGTTTCCGTGGCTGCCGGTGGTTGTAGTACATACACCATCGAGCACCGAACGCGGCCGGCCTACCTGTATGCCACGCAGAGGAACTTGCCGCAGGAGGAGATCCGGGAGGACGGAACGATCGTGGAGTACTCAACGATCACCGGTGATGCGAGCCCGATGCTGCAGGAGTACATGTCTGGCATCGAACTGCGGGCCGAAGATGAGGAGACTGGTGAGGTCACACTTCTCGCAATTCTCCCTGAGCATCTGTTGCAGCACCTGCTGATCTGTTTGCGAGAGCGGGATTGGGATTTGCTCTTCGAACAGATTCTCTCAACGGAAACGCATGACGCCTATGCCGGTCAGGAGGATGGCCGCGCGAAATTCGATCTGTTCTTCGAAACCAATCGCCGCGAGCTTGCGAGGACGGTCCAGAGGATGCTGAAGGGCAAGGCCTTCGGCGATGTCCTGGTGCAGGATGAAGGCCGTCTGATCACCATGACATTTGCGCCGTCCATCCGCGGTTCATACCGCTACCGTGTGATCGAACTTGTTCGGGACGGTGAGTTTCTCCGGCTGCGGATCATTCGCTAGACGATCAATCAAAATGGGGGATCGGAGGCGGCGCAGCGACTGCACTGCGGTGGAACCGGAGAGCAGTGCGTGATGAAAACCTTCCGGGCTATCGAAAGAGCGTCAGGCAGGCGGTGTGCCCATGGAGAAATGACCGGCCGCCGATGGGTCCGATCTCGCCGGCGGCGAAGAAACCACTGATTGGCACTTCGCCGAGCCGTTCGCGGATGACTGTGAGGTCATGGTCGTCCTCCCCAAACAGCCCACGGCCGCGGCCGTTGCACGTGACGAGCATCCCTGCAAAGGGTGGCTCGGACATTTCTTGTGCGTCCAGCAGGAGATGCAGATCCTCAGCTGCCGTCTGGGGATCCCGCACATGCAACTGCACAGTTCGCCCCGGCCGCAATAACTCTGCGGCCGCGATGCCGCCCCGTTTGCGGTCGTACCCGAGGATGTTGCGCACAAGAAAGTCTCCGCGACCGAAGTGATCACGCTGTTCGTCAATCACGCTACCAAGAAGCACACCGCCATCGAGCAGCGATCGCTCCTCCTCGGAAAGTCCTTGGGCAATCCTCCGCACCGCATCCATGGCCGGGTGGCCACCGAGTTCCAGGATGACATTGCCTTCCGATCGAGTAACCACCATCGCCTCGCCAATCGGACGACACCCCTGGCTGACGATTGTTTCAAGATCCAAGTGGCCGGACAGCGTCAACCCCACCGCCCCCCTCTTCCAACTCCCGCCGTCGAGCACAAGGCAGTTGTAGTCGGCCTGCGATGCCCCGGACGCTATTCCTCCGAGCACCGGAAGGAGCGGTTCATCTTCGCCACGACATGAGACGAGCGCGGGCAACATCCGCGTAATTGGCGTGGAGAACGGATCCGCAAAGAGCAGCACCGCCACCGAGTCATCGCGAAGACCGATCCAATCGGGTATCTCCTGCGGCCGCGACAGCGGCAGCGGCTTATCCGGATGGGTTCGCCAAGGCGTGATGGTCACGCCTGGAAGACTCAGCGCCAACGCCGAGAGCCCAGCGACTCCCTCCAGCGCAAGATCACATCCCACGACCGATTCTGCGGTCACGCCGACAACGGTGCACGGTCCGACGGTATCCCTGATGGTTGCTGCCGCTTCCGGAAGCGAGGCGCGGTGATGAAAACTCGCAAAGATCAAGACAAGATCACATGGCCCGCCCATCGCATCGGACAACAACTGCGCCACTTCCAGCGCCGCCGTCCGCGTGTCAAGATGTTCACTGATGGCCGCTGCGCTTCGCATCATCCAGCAGCAGTGAGCATTGCTCGCGTGGCATCACGCGTCCGATTCAGCAGTTCGTCGGCGTCCTGTTCGGTCATGATCAACGGTAGCCGATACCGCACGGATCGCTCACCGCAAGGTAAGGCCAGCACCCGCTGGTCACCGAGTGCCGCCAGCATTGCCGCGCGGCGATTTGCATCTGGAAGTGTCATGGCAAGGAGAGATCCCTTGCCGCGGACGCTCGCAAAGGCCTCCGTGTCACCAGCAATGTCCCGCAAACCGGCGATCATTCGCTCGCCTACCCGCACCACCTGTTCGGCGATGTTGTCTCGTTGAATGATCTTGATGAACTGCGTGCACCGCACCATGTCGACGAGATTGCCACCCCATGTCGAATTGATGCGACTCGACCGTTGAAACACATTGTCTTCGACCTCGTCAACCCGGTTGCTGGCATAGATGCCGCATACCTGCGTCTTCTTGCCGAAACTGACGACATCCGGAGCCACTCCTGCATACTCCCAGTACCAAGGCTTACCGGAGCCGTAGAAGCCAGTCTGAACTTCGTCAAAGATCAGCAGCGCCTCTCGCTCGTCGGCAAGCCGACGCAACTCCCGAATGAACTCCGGACGGAAGTGGTTGTCGCCACCCTCTCCCTGCATGGGTTCGATGATGATCGCCGCAACGCGGTTGGAGTGTTCCTCCCATGCGTGCTCCATCTCCTGCACCGCGGCAGCCTCGTCGGCAGCAACATCATTGCAAATGTTCCCTTCGTTATCGAACACGCAGAACGGATTGGTGATGCGCGGCCAGTTGAACTTCGGATACAGTCCGACCTTGTCGGGAAGCGTGTTGGTAAGGCTCAGGGTGTATCCGCTGCGACCATGAAACGCCTGCCGAAAATGCATGACGACAAGATCATTGACATCATCGAGAAAGTTCGTCCTTCCCAGCTTTCTGGCCTTCCAGTCGAACGCGGTCTTGAGAGCGTTCTCGACGGCAAGCGCTCCGCCGGAAACCCAGAAATGGTGAGGAAATCCCTCCGGCGTAACCTGTGACGCGAAGGCTTCGACGAACGCAGCCAACTCCGGTGTGTACAGGTCGGAGTTCGCGATCTTGTTGCGGGAGACCGTGAGAATCCTCTCACTGAAATCCGGTTCCATGAGTTCCGGATGGTTGAACCCCAGAGGCCATGATGCGAAACATGTGAAGGCGTCGAGGTAATCCTCGCCACTTCGCCCATCGTGCAGCCAGATACCGTTTGATCGCTCCAGATCAACCACAAGGTCGTAGCCGTCAGCCAACTGGTAGCGGTTGAGCGTGTCATGAACGCGGGATGGGGGAATCTGGGTCATCAGGGGGGCCTCCAAACCCCGGATCGTAGCAGGCTCGGTGCCCGCCTCCCAATACCCAGCCTGCTTGCTTCACAAAACGGCGCAAGATCTGCTCCCCCTATGCGTTACAATCGCCAGCGATGGGACTTGGAAGCGTCTTGATGGAACAGGGGCTCGTGACTGAGCCACAACTCAGAGATGCAGTTGACGAGCAGTCTCGCACGGGAGAGCGACTGGACCATGTACTGATCCGGATGGGGTTCGCCAACCGGGACCAGGTGCTGGAGGCTATCGGGCACCAATTGGCCATGCCGATCGTTGATCTTGATGCGGTGGAGGTCAAGCCCGATGTGTTGAACCTCCTTCCTCCGAGGTTGGTCTTCAAACAACAGTGCGTGCCCATCGAAGACCGCGACGGTTCGCTTCGCGTTGCAACAAGCGACCCATTCGAACTGGCCACCTTCGATGAACTTCGACTGCTGACCGGGCGGTCGATCGAACTGGTTCTTGCAGATGAGCGCGACCTGCGAAAGTTCATTCGCACGCACTATGGCGTGGCGGGTGACACACTTGACGAACTCGGCAGCGACGAGGAGGCCGTGGCCGAAATAGTGGCAGGTGATGAACTCGACGCGGCTCAGGAAGCCAGCGTCATTCGGCTCGTCAATGATCTCCTGCTCGAGGCGGTGCGGGAGCGAGCAACGGATGTGCACATCGAACCATACGAGGATGAACTCGCCATCCGATATCGAATCGACGGAGTGCTCTCCGAGGCGGGTGTACCGCGGACCGTCTCCAGATTCCGAAACGCAATTGTCAGCCGAATCAAGATCATGGCCGATCTCGACATTGCGGAAAAGAGATTGCCGCAGGACGGGCGAATCTCGCTGCGTCATCGTTCGCGGGAATTCGACATCCGCGTCTCGATCATCCCCATGCTGTTCGGCGAGGGAGTCGTACTGCGTATTCTCGACTCGTCCGCCGCTCTCCTGGAACTTGATGCCCTTGGCATGGATGCCGATGTCCGCAGCGGTTGGAATCAAGCGGTCTCGAAACCACACGGCATCGTGCTGGTTACGGGCCCGACCGGCTCCGGTAAATCAACAACGCTCTACGCGTCGCTCAACCAGATCGTCACCGACGAGGTCAAGGCCATCACCGTCGAAGATCCGGTGGAATACCACATAGAGGGCGTCAACCAGATTCATGTTCACGCAGGCATTGGACTCACATTCGCAGCAGGATTGCGAGCCGTACTTCGCCACGACCCGGACATCATCATGATTGGCGAGATTCGTGACCTCGAGACCGCCGAGGCGGCCGTACAGGCTTCATTGACCGGACACCTCGTGCTGTCGACATTGCACACCAATAACGCGGCCGGTGCAATGCCGCGGCTCATGGACATGGGCGTTGAACCGTTTCTCGTCGCAAGCAGCATCGAGGCCGTGATGGCACAGCGGCTTGTTCGAAGAATCTGCACCTCTTGCACGGAGTCCTACCTGCCAGCTGCAGACGAATACCCGGCCGATCTTCCACCCCTGCCGGAAGGGCTCCTCCACCGCGGCACCGGATGCAAGGAGTGCCGAGGTACCGGTTATCGCGGCCGTGTGGGCATCTACGAACTGCTGGTCATGGACGAGTCCCTTCGCAGTCTTGTGCTGGATCGATCCAATGCGGGCACTCTCGCGAAGACCGCCGCAGAAGCAGGCCTCCTGCACTCACTCCGCAATGCGGGCTTCAGCAAGGTACGAGAAGGTGTCACGACGGCCTCGGAAATCCACCGTGCCGTGGCACGATGACGGAAACGAGCCCACCCCTCTTGACGCGGCTAGACTGACCCAAGACACTGTGTCTCCTGTCATTGTGGCTCTTCTGAGCCAACCAAGCCGAAGGGACCGATTGCAGGTCCGCGGAGAAACCCAGTCATGGCCATTCGAACCGACGCTGGTACCGGCGTCATCGTCTCACTCGTTGTCTTCGTACTCACAACCGTCTTTCTGCTCGTTTTGAGCATCGTGTTCTATGTGGGGAAGACGGAGCAAGCGACGCTTACCAAGGGCGCCGAACAATCGCTCACCGAGTTCGTCACGCCCGCCGAACAGTCGAGTGATGCATTTCAGGCCATTGCTTCGCTCGCTTCATCTGACCGCAGTTCGGTCGCCGGTTACCTCAACAGTCAACTTGAGGATCTTCGGCAACTCGTATCCGGCTCCCGCTCTTCGACACTTGATCAGATTCGCGCCCAGTTCGCCGATGCTATCGGCGGTGGTGGATCGCTCACCCTCGCCTTTGATCGCATGCAACGGCAACTCAACGAGAGGCAACAGGAGCTGGACGCGCGGATGGTCGAATTGGAAACTGCCAGAGAGGAAGTCCGAAAACTCAACCAGGACATTGGTGTAGAGCGCGCCTCCAGAGAGGAAGCCGTTGCAGCGGCCAAGTTGGAATGGAAGGGTCTGCAGGAAGGCGCCATCGAACATGGGCGAAATGTCGATTCGTTCTTCGCCTCCCGCAGCCAGAGAGACTCTGATCTTCGCAATGAATTCAGCAGCCGCATGTCCATGCTGGAGGAAGAGAACGATGCTCTGCTAGAAGAAAAGGCTCAGCTGGTCGGCCGTGTGCGGGAACTTCAGGACATCGTGAATGCCGGTCGCGTCGCGGTAAGTGATCCCGCATTGCTCGTCGATGGTCGAGTATTGGAAGTCACCGGCAGTGATCGGGTCTTCCTGAATCGAGGATCGCGAGACCGAATTGTCCTCGGCATGACATTTGAGATCTATGATGATTCAGCCCAACTTCGTCCGGATGCCAATGGCGACATGCCTCGCGGCAAGGCGAGCGTGGAGGTCATCAAGGTCGGTGACACAACATCAACTGCGAAAGTCACACGCAGCAATCGCGGGCGACCGATCGTGCGAGACGACATTCTGGTCAACGCCTTGTATGACCCAACCTACCAGTACAAATTCCTGGTTCATGGTCGATTCGATGCCAATGGCGACGGTGTCCCGGAGTCGGGGCATGACTTCGTTGATCAGCGGATCGACGATTGGGGCGGAGTCGTCATCAAGGACGATGGTGGCATTCCAGGGGATCTCGATTTTCTGGTACTTGGCATTCAGCCCACCAGCCCCCGTCCGCTTCCCTTGAACGCGTCACGGCCCATGGTGGAGCAACACAATCGCCAACAGGAAGCGTACAACGCGTACATGAGACTCTTCGAACAAGCGACGGAGGCGCAGGTCCCAATCCTCAATGCGAACCGCCTGCAAGTCCTCACCGGATCGGTCCGCTGAGGCCCGAGTTCCGGGGTCCTTCATGGCCCGCAATCAATCCAATTTGGTCAACTGGGCCCAGTATATCCCCCTCCGTGTGGTTGCCGCTACGTTGCAGTGCTTTCCCATCGGGGTGAACATGCAAACTGCCGCCGGCATCGGCTCACTGTTCTACCGGACGGTGCGCCGGCGGCGCGAAGCGGCGGAACGCAACATCGCGGCGAGTTTTCCGGACTGGTCACCATCCGCCGTCGCCGAAACTGCGGAGCAGTCAATGCGACACATGTTCCAGTTGTTCATCGCGGAGGCGGCGCAGATGCCGACGCTCATCTCGCCAACCAGTTGGCAGAAGTATGTTCGTTTCCGCGGTGTTGATCGTGTACTGGATTGCCTGATTCACAGTAAGCCGATGGTTTTCGTGACCGGACACTGCGGCAACTGGGAATTACTCGGGTACTTGCTGTCGGCACTGGGCTATCCAATTACGGCGCTCGCTCGGCCGCTCGACAACCCGCTCATCAACGAATGGGTGCTCGGCATTCGACAACAGTACGGACTGCACATCATCACGAAGTGGGGTGCCGTTCCGGAGTTGCAGGGCATCGCCTCTTCCGGCGGGTCCATCGGGTTCATCGCCGATCAGAATGCGGGCGATCGAGGCATGTTCGTGCCGTTTTTTGGTCGGCTTGCGTCCACCTACAAGTCCATCGGTCTTCTTGCCATGCGGTATGACATTCCCATCGCCGCAATGCATGCGCGGCGGCTGGACGGAGGATTTCAGTATGAGATCACCGCGACGGACATCATTGAGCCGCAGGAGTGGAAGGATCAGGAGGACCCGCTCTTCTACATCACCGCCAGGTATAGCCGTGCCCTTGAAATGATGGTGCGTGCTGCACCGGAGCAGTACCTGTGGTTGCACCGCCGCTGGAAGAGCCGCCCGCAACATGAAATCCAAGGTGAGTCCATGCCGAAGAAACTCCGCGACCGACTACAGGCCCTGCCATGGATGACCAGTGACGCGCTGGCAAGGCTGGAAGCAGTCTGAGCCGAGGTCTGGTGCTACCATCTGCCGCCCATGACTCGTCTCCGTGACCACACCATTCTGATCGTCGATGATGATCTGGACATTCTGGCATCGCTGGAACTGGCGATGCGAGCCGAGGGTGCGATCACCGTTACTGCAGAGGACGGCACCGAGGCTGTCGCCAAGTGCGAAGAGTCCTCGCCGGAGGTTGTGATTCTTGACATGATGCTCCCTCGTCGTTCCGGTTTTCTGGTGTTGGAGGAAATCATGGCCCGGGAGGATCCCCCGATTGTCGTGATGGTGACCGCCAATGAGGGCAAGCGGCACATGGCCTATGCGAAGTCGCTTGGCGTGCACGAGTATCTGATCAAACCCATCTCGCTGGACCGACTCATCGATACGGTGTGTGATCTGCTGGAGGACGAGCCCTCGTGACGCAGCAGTTTGTCATTCAGAGCCGGGTGGCGGATGACGGCTCGCGTGTGCCATTGGGCAACCGCGACGATCTCATTGCCTCGCTCGCGAAGTTCAACACGATGCCCGAGAAGGAAGGGGGCGACATTCTGTGGGGACCCGGGATCTGTCTGGAGTTCCCACCCAATGAGGATCCAGTCAAGCAGATTCTCGTCCGAATCGTGGAGGAAGAAATCGCGTGGCTCCCGCTCGTTCGACTCGCCAAGCACTTCGAGTGGTCGATTCTGGATATGGAAACGGGCCGCGAACTTGAGCCTTAGCCGAGGTGTCAGACACCCTGCCGTGTTTCTTGTATGGCGGCATCAAAGCGGTTCGGGCCATGGTTGATGCAGAGCTTCCCTACGCCCTGCGCTTCCAGGGCAGCGACGTACATGGTGGCCGCTGCCACCGGAAGACCAACGACTCGGATATCGCCGTCGGTACTGATCATGGACTGGGCAACTCTCTGAGCCAACTTCGGGTCGGTGAACACCATGGCCATGGGCTCGTCATCCTCGAACACGATCCAGGGCACCGACTGGTCGCGTGGACCGCACTGCACGAAGTACCACATCGGCAGCGATGCAACATGCCCCCACACCATCGCTCGCGACGCAGATGTCCCACGCTCGTTTGCGTGGGCCACCAGTTGATTCAGTGAAGATTGTTCGAGTCTGACCATGATCGGCTCCGCCGTGCTCGCCCGAGCCTTCCTGGCTCGGCGACACGACATCTCGGAACGACGGGGTCAAGGGCCTTTCGTGGCTGCTCGACGCCTCGTTCCGACATGTCATGTTCCGATCTGACAATCTCTACGACCGAGATTCCTTTGGAGTTCTCGGACGAAAAACAAGATTGTGCCACGATCAAGCAATGCGAGGCGTGCAGGCCAGTAACTCCCGCGTATAGGCCGCTTTGGGGTTGCCAATGACCTCATTGCGCGACCCGGATTCCACCACTTTTCCTGCTCGAAGCACGACAATCGTGTCGGCGATCCTCTCGGCGAGCAGTAAGTCGTGCGTGATGAAGAGCATGCCCATGTTTCTCCGCTCCTGCAACGCGTGCAGGACAGCAACGATTTCCGACGCAGTCACGACATCGAGTGCAGTCGTCGGTTCGTCCGCAATCAGAACGCGCGGGCGGCACGCAAGTGCCATGGCGATCATGACTCGCTGTCGCATTCCGCCGGAAAATTGATGCGGGTATTCGCGTCGGCGGCGTCGATCAATACCCACCTCTTCAAGGGACTCCTCCATGCGAAGTCGTCGTGAACGACCGGAGAGTCGCTCATGTGCCCCAACCGCCTCCTCGATCTGCTCGCCCACAGTGAAAACGGGATTGAGCGAGGTCATCGGCTCCTGAAAGACCATGGCGAGCCCGCCACCCCGAACACTTCGCAATCGGGATTCTTTCGCCGACAGGAGATCCATGCTCGCGAACAGGATCTCACCCGACACATTCGCCTCTGGCGGCAAGAGTCCCAGCGCCGCAAGCGCCGTGACACTCTTTCCACTTCCCGATTCCCCCACCAATACGGTCGTCTGCCCAGCCTGCACCTGCAGGTTCAAGTCCGCAACCGCCACCCGATCGCCAAATGCGACCCGCAGCGACCGAATGTCCAGCAGCGGCTCCGACATCACGCCGCAACTTCCCTGATGACGGTCTGCCGCCGCGGGTCAACACGATCTCTCAGACGCTCTCCAAGGGCGTTCAGTGAGACCAGTGTCATTGCGATAAACAGACAGGGCCAGACCAGCAACCACCACCGAGAGTAGACGACATTGAGTTCCCCGAGGCCGTCGGCCGCGAGGTTGCCCCAACTCGGCAATGGCTCTCGGATGCCAATTCCCAGAAAGCTCAAGAATGCCTCCGAGAGAATCGCCGCCGGTACGGTCAGCGTGGCGTACACGATGATCGACCCGACGAGACCAGGAAGAAGGTGCCGCATGAACCTGCGAATCGGTGGAACACCGATCGCCCGCGCCGCCTCCATGGCAGGCCGCGCCTGCAGACTGAGCACCTGACCACGCACGACTCTGGCGACGGTCAACCAACTCACCGCCCCGATTGCGACAAACAGCGTCCCGACATTGATTGCCTCTCGCAGGCGAGTACCGGACGCACCCAGGTTTTCCGCGACACCATCGGCCGCTACGGCGATCAGCACGACCAACATGATGGCTGGAAGACCGTAGAGAACATCTACCAGTCGCATCATGGTGGCATCCGTCCGCCCGCCTTTGACGCCCGCGAGTGATCCCCAAGCTGTACCCAACAGAACGGCGATGCACGCAGCGCTAAGACCGACGCCGACACTCACGAGCCCCCCCACGACGCATCGGGCCAAGACATCTCGCCCCAGCCGATCGGTGCCCAGTGTTGAGAAGAATGGCCCTCTCTGCCGCACATGGTCAAGTTGTTCTTGCTGCGATGCCGAGTGTGGTGCCCATGTCGGTGGCATCAGGGCGGCAGCGCTGTCCGTCCGTTCGAACCGTCGAACGCCATCGCTCGACGAGACGGCCCATGGCAGCAACGCTGCGCCGACGATCGCCGTCATCGCAATGACCGCCACGCACGCCCATGTCCAACCCGCTGCCTTCCAATGCCTCACACGGGTATCGTAGGACTAGATGGGTCTACTCGCGGAGTCGCCTGCCTTCGGAGGTGGCACCGAGAGTATGCGATCGAGTCGCTCCTCGACCACCTCGTCAAAGTGTTCCTCGGTCTCGGTAAGTCTCTCCCGCATCGCCACGACATGTTGCTCGAGTCGCTCGATGTAGAGGTGCTGGGCCCGGATGCCAATCGCCACCCTCCCCCGCATGAGCAACCGCAGTTCTTCAATCGACGCCACGGCTTCTGACGAATCCATGCCGAGTTCATCGCGAATCCTGCCTACATCATGAGCGACCCGCCGCATTTCCGCATCCAGTTTCAATTCAGTCACCTTGACCTCGAAGAGATCCGGATCGGACTGGCGGAGATCCACGAGTGATGCGAGGCGACGTCCTTGCCTCCGAATGATCCGCTCGAATGCCTCCGGATCAGACTCACACATCGCGCGGAGTTGAGCGGCAAGATCGGGATCGACTTCCTCAGCCACCCGCATCGTCTGTTCGATCATCTCGGGCGTCAGCGTCCGATCTCCACGTTCACCGCGTTCACCGCGCCGAGGGGCGCGAAGGTCTCTCGGTCCACGATCCGCCGGCGCAAGGTCGCGCGGAACTGGGGAGAGAGCGTCATGTGGTTGCATCGCAAGCATGGAAGCATGCAGACATGTCAATCCATCGCACGAACTCGACTCAGCCGATACGAAGTTCGCTGCCGCGAAGAGAAGCACTACGCCGCCGCCCACACACATTACTTGTCGCATCATTGTCTCCTCCGATGTCATCCCAGTGGGAGATCAGTCGGTCAACAACCCGTACTGCCAGAGTTCCAGATCGTGCCGCATGTCGTCAAGGTCCGCCCGCAATTCCGCGAAGGCCATCTCGCGGGTCTCAGCGAGATAGGCGTATTCGCCCATGTCCAGATCGTCGTAGAGGAGTTGTTCATCCTCAAGCGACAGCATGGCATTCTGCATGGGCGGCTGCGGAATCGGCGTCATGCCGAATCGAATCGCCACGACGGCGGCAAGGACAAGGCAGGCCGCCATCGCCAATCTCCGAATGCCGACCCGACGATCGAATCGGAACAGGACAGTGGGTTCTGGATCTGCCTGACCATCGACAAGCCGTGGCAGCGATGCTGCCAGAATCCGGCGAGCCATTGCTGGATCGCTTTGTGGCTCAAGCAGCACACGAAGGCCATCTTCGAGACGCTGTTCCCGTGGTGACAGACCGCCGCCGCCGGCGTCTTGATCTGGTTGTCGTCTCTGTGCGCTCATAACTTCGTCAATCCCTCTAACGACCCTCTTGGGGCGCAATTGCCCCTTCCTCTCCAGGATTCTGGTCTTCAGCCTCAGAATCCATATATTTTCGCAACTTTGCCAACGCCCGGTGTCTGCGAGCCAGAACGGTCCCCAGAGGGGCGTCAAGGACCTCTGCGATCTGGCGGAAACTCAGGCCCGCTACATGCCGCATGTGAATGATCTCCTTATCGGGCCCGGACAGGTGCGTGAGAGCCTCCCGGAGTCGCCCCAGATCCTCGTCCAGCACAACATGCCCTGGCTCTTCCGGCCGCTCTGTCCCGCCGGCCAGAATACCGATCATTTCGTTTTCCATTGGCCTTGCCTGCCGCTGCCGACGACGCATCTCGTCCCGAAGGCGATTCACGGCGATCCGAAAGAGCCACGCCTCGAATTTTCCGAGTTCGTTGTAACTGCCAATCTTGGCTGCAACGGTGCAGAAGGTCGACTGGGTAATCTCCTCAGCAAGCTCCTCATCGCCGCACTTGGAACGAATGAGGCAGAAGACTCGATGGCTGTATGCGTTGATTACATACTCCCAGCCGGCCTCGTCGCCCTGTGTGGCGGCGGCCAATTGTCGCTGCAATTCCTGTTTGTCTATTTCGGAAGCCATCAAGCACTGCCATCGCGGTTCCACCCAACGGAGGAGAACCTATCAGATTGCGTCCACCGGCTCCCGGTGGCCTCCTACAATCGCCGCCGACCATGGGTTGGATCAACGAATTCGCATCATCCTTAGGGGGCAGCGTCACCTGCCTGATCATCGGCATTGCCGCCCTCCTGGGCGGTGGTCACTGGCTCGTGGAGGGCGGCGTCATCGTCGCTCGGCGACTCGGGATGAGCATGCTGCTCATCGGGATGACGGTCGTAGCGTTCGGCACCAGCTGCCCGGAATTGGCCCTCAACATCATCGCGGCTGCCGATGGCAACTCGTCGCTCAGTTTTGGCAATGTCATCGGATCGAATATTGCCAACATCGGCCTGGTGCTCGGGATTGGGGCGGTGATCTGCACCATTCCCGTAGGAAGCAGAGTCGTCAATTGGGAGTTACCGATTCTGATCGCCGCGTCCGCCATTGTGGCGTGGGGCACGTGGGACGGATCGCTCGGAACCCGTGGAAGCCTGATTCTACTGGGATGCTTTCTGGTGGTCATGGCAACATGGTTTCTCCTTGCGATCAAGGATCGAGGGGACCCGCTGGTGCAAGAGACGCTGGCATCCTTGCCGGATCGGGGGCGGACACTCGCCAAGGGTGGCGTATTCCTGCTGATCGGCCTTTCGCTGCTTGTCGTCGGGGGAAAGTCGACGGAGGTCGGCGCAGTGTCCTTTGCAAGATTGATCGGGGTCAGCGAGGTGCTCATTGGCGGGACGATCGTCGCCGTAGCGACCAGCCTCCCGGAAGTCGTCGTCACCATCATTGCCGCTCGCCGCGGTCACCCTGATCTGGCAGTGGGCAATGTCGTCGGATCCAACCTGTTCAATATCTTGTTTGTACTGCCGGTCACGGCGCTGGTTCTCCCGATCGAAATCGCGGACTTGGCGGAAGTCCACCGCTATCTCATCGGGATGCTTCTGCTCACCGTGTTGCTTTGGCCCATCGTAGCCACCCATCGGAAGAGCGTCCGACGCGGCGAAGGCATCCTCTTGCTGATGCTGTTCGCTGGCATGATGGTGTGGGTGGTGCTGGCAGACGGTGTCTGACACCGGTGTCAGACACCGGTGTCAGGGACCGGTACCAGACACCGTCTTAGACTGGCAGGTCCCCATAATCGCCGTCGGCGGCATCCGCGGAGAAAGTGGTCGCAGCGCCGCCGCCGTCAATGCCCGGAGGTGCTGTGGCGGGTGACCAGTCGTAGAACCGCGTACAGGTGTTGTCCCACGTCATTTTCACGGTATCTGTCGGACCATTCCGCTGTTTGGCAATGATCAGTTCGGCCAGCGACATCTTGTCGGCATTCGCCTCAACCCAGGCGGGGTTGTTGTGGTGGTAGTAGGCCTCGCGGTGCAACATGGCCACAACATCCGCATCCTGCTCGATCGATCCAGATTCGCGGAGATCGCTCATCCGCGGACGATGCCCTTCTCGCTGCTCAGCGGCCCGGTTGAGCTGACTGAGACAGATGACCGGTACATGCAGTTCTCGCGCCAGCGCTTTGACACCCCGGCTAATTTCACTGACTTCCTGCTGCCGCGACTCGCTGCGCCTGCCGCTGGACATCAACTGCAGGTAGTCGACAAAGACCGCACCGATGTCGTGGGTCTGCTTCAATCGCCTCGCCTTGGCCCGTAACTGCATGATGGATAGCCCGGGCGTGTCGTCGATGTAGAACGGAGCATCGTGCAGTTCGTTGCATGCGCGGAGGATGGCCTGAAAGTCAGCGTCGGCGAGCATGTTCCGGCGGATCTTGTGCCCCGCCACACCGGATCGGGAACTCAGCAATCTCTGCACAAGTTGCTGCCTGCTCATCTCAAGGCTGAAGAAACCCACGGATGTTCCCCGGGACACCATGTTCTCCGCAATGTTCAATGCCAAGGCAGTCTTGCCCATCGAAGGCCGAGCGGCAATCACAATCATCTCGCTCGCCTGCAGACCGCTGGTCAACTCGTCAAGTCGCACAAAGCCCGTGGCGACGCCAGTGAGAATGCGACCTTCATTCTGTTCCATCTGGGCGATCGCATCGCTGATGAGTTGCTGAAGCGACTCGGCATGTCGCTGCTCCGACTGCTGGGCGATCCGGAAGATGCGGCTCTCCGCCTCATTGAGAATCTGCCGGGGATCCTCGGGGCTGTTGTAGGCATCATTGAGTATTTCGCCCGCGGCGGCGATGAGCTGCCGGATGACCGACTTCTCCTTCACCAGCCGGGCATAGTGGGATGCGCTGGCGGCACTGGGTACCGCCCTTGCGATTTCCAGCAGGTATTCCACCCCGCCGACCGCCTCCAACACCTGCCGATCAGTCAGCCGCTGCTGCAACTGGACCAGATCAACGGTCGAGTGCGTGTTGTAGATGTCCGCCATGGCCTCAAAAAGCAGGCCATTGGCCTTCTTGAAGAAGTCGTCGGTTCCCTGCACGATCAGGAGCACATCGTTGAGAACAGAGGGGTCCAGCAGGATTGAGCCCAGCAGACTCGACTCGGCCTCCAGCGCGTGTGGCGGCAACCCTTCAAGCAGGCGGCCGATCGCCTCGGGCCTGCCGGAGGCGCGTGGCTGTTCCGATCGCGTGGAGGCGATGACGACGTCGGGTTGTTCTTCGATGTGTTCGCCCATCCGTGAGCGTGACGCTAACTCCCCCGCGAGATTCTCGCCCGGTATCGACAAGCGATCCACGGCCACCGGCAAATCGACCGGACGGTCCGGGCCGCTCCAACTCTGCCGGTCAGACCTCAACCGGCGCGGCCATCTCCAATTCCATTTCGATGTTGTTCGACTGCTCCACCACGGCTTCTCGCATGAGGCGGCCGATCTTGAATTTCACGGTTCGACGCGCCGGGACGGGGACACGCTCGAGCGTCCGAGGATTCTGCGCCATCCGAGGTGCGCGATCGCGCGGCTCGAACACGCCGAAGTCACGAAACTCCAGTCGCCTTCCTTCACCCAACTCCCGTATGACATTGTCCAGGAATGACTGCACGATCAATCGAACATCGGCTCGCTTGTACTTCGTCTCTTCGGCGATCCGGTCGATCAATTCCTTCTTGGTCGTCGTGTCCATGTTCGGCAACCCCACTTTCCTTCTCTCGTGACTCTCGCTGAAGAGCGTGAGGGCAGCAAGCACTCCTCGCTCTTCTCCTCTTCCTCGATCGACTCGCCGACACGGTATGCGGAGTTCAACAGTCACGCGAGCATACTCGCACGAGCGTTCAACTCCGCTTCACCGTAATCTGGACGAGCCTCCCTTGCGCTTCCTGCACGTCGCCCGGCCAACCACGGCACGAGCGACAAGCTCAAACTCCTTCAAACTCCACCGTGTAGTATGGGGGGGCGGTGGTAAAGCGTCAAGGGTTCTTTCTTCCTCCCTGCCTCCATTCGTGGACACTCGGTGGACGATTAGGGGAGTTGGAGGGTAATTTTCCTTCCTTCTGGAGAGGTCGAGAGGTATCATCCCCCCCCTTGCCCGAGGCCAACGGCTTGGAATCACCCTCATGAACATCATTGTCTGTGGAGCTGGCGAAATCGGGGGCCACGCTGCGGAAGTTCTCGCTGAGAAGGGCGTGAATGTCACAGTCGTGGATAACGACCCCGATGCCCTTGCGGCACTCGGGGAATCGCTCGATATCGCAACCGTCGCCGGCCGGCCCGCGGCTGCCGAGGTGCTCTCACGGGCGGGCGCAGCGGAGGCCGATGTGGTCTTTGCCGCAACGGATGAGGACGAGGTCAATCTGCTGGCTGCGTCCACAGCGTCCTACCTGGGTGCAGATCGCACATTCGCGGCGGTCACGCACAGTACATTCCTCCGCCGCGAAGCGATTGACTATGCCCGGATGTTCTCAGTTGACGCGTTGATCTGTCCACCATTTCTGACCGCCCAGGCCATCGCCTCGCACCTCCGAAACCCCGCGGCGCTCAAGGTCGAACGCCTTGCGGGGCACGCGGTTGAGGTCCAGCAGTTTGAGGCCAGCGCCGGTGCGCCCGGGCTCGGGCGGCATCTGGCGGATGTCGAATTGCCCAAGGGTGCGCGGTTGGCGGCCATTACCCGCCATGGCAAGACCTACCTGCCAAGCGGTGACAGCACGGTCAGCGAAGGTGACGAAGTTCTTCTGGTTGCCAACTCCGATGCCTTTCATGACGCCCGCCGCGTCTTCCGTTCCAAGGATGCCGGCCGACGCAGTGTCGTGATCATGGGCGGGCCGCCCATCGCCGTCTGGCTCTGCCGCGCTTTGCAGAACAAGGGGTTCTCCGTCCGGTTGTTCGAGACCAACCCCGAGCGGGCGGCGGAGCTGGCCGAGAAACTCGACTGGGTTACCGTCATTCAGGCCGACCCCACTGACCCAGGAGTCTTTACCGATGAGCACCTCGAGAACGCGGATGCCTTCGTCGCCCTGACCAGTGACGAACACAACATTCTCGGGTGTGCCTGGGCTGCGGGGCTGGGCGTGGAAGAAACCTATCCGGTTGTCGCCCGGGCCGATTACGCCCCGTTTGTCCGCGCGATGGGCATCACGCTGTCCTTCAGCCCGCGGCACCTTGCCGTGCGGGAATTGCAACAACTGATCCGCCGCGGGCAGATGACGGAGGTAGCCTCGCTCGTTGGGGACGAACTGGCGATCTATCGGATCCGGGTCGGCGCCGGCGCCACCGTCATCGGCAAGCCACTTGCGGCCCTCCCCCTCATGCCCGACTGCATGGTCGTCATGCTGGAACACGGCGATCAGGGCGGGACTGTGCCGGGAGCCGATGTAAAACTGCAGGAGAAGGATGTCGTATTCGTTGTGGTCCACCGGGGATTCGAGGGCAACTTGCGGCAGCTGTTCGGAGTGGTTTGACCAATGAATTATCGCCTGATCCTGCGACAGCTCGGCCTGCTCGTCCTGGTGCTCAGTGGCCTCCTGCTGGCCATCTGGTGTTGGTCGGTCGTGCGATTCGAACTCATGGAAGACCGCCCGTTGGCAACGCACCTGCCGCTCTTGATTTCGGCAGGGGTGGGTCTGACCATGGCCGGGATTCTGTGGGTCCTGGGTCGCCAAGGATCCAAGTCCAACGGAACCGGCGCAGTCGGCCGCAGGGAAGCGCTCCTGCTTGTTTCGTCCAGTTGGCTTCTCGGTGCCGTGGTCGCGGCTGTTCCGTTCCTGCTCTGGGCGAGAATGGCCGGGGCCGACGATCACCCGTTCCGCTCGGCCATCAACTGTTACTTCGAGGCGATGAGCGGCCTCACGACGACCGGCGCTACCGTGCTCCCCGACATCTCGTCGCTGCCGGAGCCCCTGCTTCTCTGGCGGGCACTCATTCAGTGGCTCGGGGGACTGGGCATCGTCGTACTCTTCGTCGCGGTACTGCCGAGTCTCGGCGTGGGCGGCAAGAAGCTCTTTAGAGTCGAGGCGCCGGGGCCGGACCCCGAAGGTGTGCGTCCGCATATCCGCGAAACTGCCCGCCTTCTGTGGGTCATTTATGTCTGCCTGACGCTGGTAGAGATCATCGCATATCGCATCGCGGGCATGGGTTGGTTCGACGCCACATGTCACGCGTTCACCACGCTGGCCACAGGCGGATTCAGTACGCATGAGAGCAGCATTGGCGCATATGACTCAAGGTGGATCGACACAATCACCATCCTGTTCATGGTGCTTGCCGGCGCAAACTTCGGTCTGTACTACGCGGCAGTCAAGGGGAGGATGCGGATCATCTGGAAGGATCCGGAGTTCCGGTTCTACATATTCCTGCTGGTGGTTGGGTCAGCGGTTGTGGTGGGTTCGCTCATGGGGGGTGGGCAGGCCATCGTGACGACGACAGGAGTGGCGGAACCGGCGAGTTTCGGTGAGGCACTCACGCAGGGAGTCTTCACCACCGTTTCCCAGCAGACGACGACGGGCTTTGTGACCGCGGACTTCAATACTTGGCCCTTCGTGGCAAAGGCTGTGCTCATCGTGTTGATGTTTGTCGGCGGCTGTGCAGGCTCGACCGGCGGCGGCATCAAGGTGATTCGCATCTGGATTGCCCTCAAGGTCATGCTGGGCGAACTCGAGAGAGCGTTTCGTCCCAACGTGGTGCGACCGCTTCGGGTCGGTACAACTGCGATCGATCCGGATCTGAAGCTTGCCACCATTGCCTATGTGCTGGGCGTGGTTGTGTTGTTTGCCGCCGGGGCGGGGACGCTGATGCTGTTGGAGTCGGGGAATGCCGAGTGTGACTTCACGACGGCCGCCACCGCGTCGCTTGCCACCATCTGTACCGTCGGCCCGGGCCTTGCGAAGGTGGGCGCGATGGAGAACTACCTGTGGTTCAGCGATGCCTCGAAATTGGTCCTCTGCCTGCTGATGGCGATCGGACGGCTTGAGGTATTCGCGATTCTCGTTCTGCTGACACCACGGTTCTGGATGAAACGCTGATAGTCACAAACGGTGTCCGGTACCGGACACCCTCACATGGGTTTGTCGTCGATGGTCTGGTCGTAGACCTCAAGCAGCGTTTGCTTGTCGAAGATCATTTCGTTGCGCGACAGGCCGACGACCTCGTAGCGAGGTGTCAGCTCGATGGCGTCGCATGGGCACGCCTCTTCACACATGCCACAGTAAATGCAACGAAGCTCGTCGATGTCGAACTGCCGCGGATACTTCTCCCGATCGTCCCACGGTGACTCCTCCGCAACGATGTGAATGCAGTCCGCCGGGCACGCGGTAGAACACATGAAGCATGCGACACACTTCACACGGCCCTCGGCGTCCCGGTTCAGGCGATGCACACCCCGGAACACTGACCGTTCCTGACCGCCCTCCAGCACCGGCCGCTGATCTCGTTTCTCCTCCGGATACTGCACGACCCAGATATTCGATTTATTCTTGCCGTCACGCCCGACATTGCCCAGACAATGCCGCAGAGTGGTCCCAAGGCCCTTCAAGACAGTCGGGATGAACAGTGATTCGCCCCGTTTGAGCGGAGCAGGCGTCACATCGATGATCTGATCGTCGGAAATCGGCATGGGCAGGCGTCGATTATATGATGCCGGATCATGGCCGACTCTTCTGCATCCCGACTCTGGCGCCTTTCCGGGCTCGGGTTCACGCTCGCTTCCGAAATCGTGGCCTGTGCGCTGATGGGATGGGGGCTGGTCTGGGTACTCGGGCAGTTTGACGAATCATGGTCCACCCACACCAAGAGTTTCATTGCAGGCGGCGCGATCTGCGGAATTGTCGTCGGCCTCTACTCGTTCATAAAGTCCTCGCTGCGAGCGGTCCGTGAGGATTCCGCAAAGTGAGTAGCCCCACGGCCAGCCTTGCTACAGCCCGCATCGTGACGGCACAGGTCCTGGTCGCCGCCGTTTCGTGCGGCATCTGGGCCGTGATCGCCCTGCTGGGGGGATGGAATGCGACCGCGGGAGTAGTTGAAACAGTGGTGGTCGGGGCCATTTCACTGGCCATGGTTGCCGTCATTCGACCCGCGAATCCGCGGCCCGTCGCGACCTTTGCCACGGTGTGGATGGTGGCCTCGCTGACCCGCTTCGCAGCGGCCCTCGGGGTGACCTTTTTGCTACACTCCGCGGCTCAACTTGACGCACGACCCCTGCTCTTTTCTTTCCTCCTCGTCGCAGTTCTGCTGCTTCTGGTGGAGACAAGGGTAGTGGCCAGAACGCTCTCCGCGAACACGCCCAGAAGCGACCCGAACGAACCAGCATGATCCCCCTGCTCGCCAGTTCCAATCCGATTGAGCACATTCTCGACAAGCCGGTCGTCGGCACCGAGAACGCCGTGTTTCAAAGCACGGAACACCTCACACTGTTCGGCGGACCGCTCCTCACGATGCACATGGCATCGCTCTTTCTCGCAGGCATTGTGACCTTCCTGATGCTGCGATCAGCGGCCAATCGCATCGCGATCGGACATGAGTCACAGGGCACCGACCGCTACCTGACCAAGGGTCGAGTATCGCAGGTCATCGAGGTCATCACGCTCTACCTTCGGGACAATGTCATTGAACCTGTTCTTGGACATGAGACCAATAAGTTTCTCCCCTACCTGCTCTCGGTCTTCTACTTCATTCTGGTGTGTAACTTGCTTGGACTCGCACCATTCGCTGATGTCCAGAAGATCTTCGGACCCGTCAACGAGCACGGTGAGATGAACTGGGCGGTGTTCGGCGGCACGGCGACCAGCAACCTCGCCGTCACCGTTGGCCTGGCCCTCGTGTCCTTCGTGGTCATCCAATGGCACGCCTTCCGGTCACTGGGTATTTCCGGCTGGGCGCACCACCTGACCGGCGGCGCCCCGCCCTACCTCCTGCCGATCATGCTTCCCATCGAATTCATGGGTATGTTCATCAAACCGGCTGCGCTTGCGATTCGTCTGTTTGCCAACATGGTGGGCGGGCACACGATGCTGGCCGTGCTCACAATGTTCGGCATGATGTCCTGGCAGGCCATGCAGAACTATCTGCTCACCGGTGCAGTCGAGGTAGTCTCGATCGCCGTGGCCGTACCGATCAGTTTCCTCGAACTCTTCGTCGCCTTCCTCCAGGCATTCATCTTCATGTTCCTCACGACTGTGTTCATCGGACAGATGTCACACCACGACGACGAACATGCGGTGGAGGCGATTGCTCCCTGAAAACGAACAACATGACCCGGCGTGGGACGGGTCCTCAACGCGTTCATCAACCACGGCGTTCCCACGACGCCAACTCCCCTCCAGCAGTTGCTGGACAATGCACTGGAACTACCAATGAAGAAGCTTGTTGCCTGTACTGCTCTTGCCTACGCCGCCCTCGCCATTCTTGGCGTTGATGTCGCTTCCGCAGCCGAACACGCCGGCGAGGCGTCCGCTGCTGCGGGTAGCCTGAAGGGCCTTGGTGGCGGTCTTGCCGCCGGACTCGGCGCCTGTGGTGCCGGTATCGGTATCGGTCGCATCGGCGGCGGCGCCGTGGAAGCCATCGCAAGGCAGCCGGAAATGGCAGGGGCCATCGGTACCAACATGATCATTACGGCCGCGCTCGTCGAAGGCGTTGCGCTGTTCGCAGTGGTCATCGGTCTGCTTGGCATCCTTGTTGGCTGAGTCTCGTTTCCCGCCCTGCCGGTGATGGCGTCTGTGTGCCTTCACCGGGCAGCGCTTTCACCTGCACGTAGATGCGAGGATCCCGCTGATGATGTTCATCGCCGCTAGTTCGCCCGTCTCAGTCCAGTTGTTGACGCTGATCACGACGCTGGTCGTGTTCGCGCTCTTCTTTCTGGCCGCGGGCAAGTTCGTCTGGCCGAAAATCCTGCAGGGATTGGATGCAAGAGAAGAAAAGCTCCGGAGCGACCTTGACGCGGCCGAAGAGGCCCGGCAACAGGCCAAGGACGCTCTTGGAGAGTACGAGTCCGAACTGGCCAAGGCCCGGCGTGAGGCAGGCGACATGATCGCCGCGGCTCGCGACGAAGCAAAGAAGGCCGCAGAGGAACTTCGATCCCGCAATCAGGTCGAACTGGGCGAGATGAAAAAGGCTGCTGGCGCGGAGATCGAGTCGGCCAAGAAGGCCGCCATCGCGGAACTGCATGGCGAAGCCAGTTCGCTTGCCGTCGCGGTGGCCTCCCGAATCCTGGGACGCGAAATAACCTCGGACGATCAGCAGAGGCTCGTTGAGGATTCACTGAAGGAACTTGCAGAGAGCGGTGCAAAGTAGAGATGCCATGACAGCAACCACCGACGCCCTCTCACATGTCTACGCCCTCAGCCTCTTTCAACTTGCGGAAGAGGCCGATGGCAATGACAAGGTTCTTGAGATCGCCGATGAACTCGAGCAGATCTGCGAACTGATTCGCAGCAACAGAGAACTCGCCACATTCTTTGCTTCTCCGGTCATCGATGTCGAACGCCGGAGCGCGAGCCTCGTGGCGATCTTTTCCGATCGACTGACCGATCTTGTGCTCCGATTCCTGATCGTCCTCAACCAGAAGGGGCGGCTAGGCCATCTGGAGAGCATCTCCACCGCGTATGACGCGCTGTTGCAGGAGGCATTCGGCCGGGTAGAGGTGGATGTGTTCACCGCGCAGCCCATGGCGGCTGCAGATATGGAAGGAATCAAGGTCCAGATGGCATCTGCCCTCGGCAAAGAGCCCGTCCTGCACCCCTATGTGGACAAGGCCATGCTCGGCGGCATCAAACTGCGGATCGGCGATCAGTTGATCGACGGTTCCGTATCAACGCGACTTCGCCGCCTCGGCGAAGACCTTACGAAGCGCGGCGGCAGTTCCGTCCGCGAGACATTCGAGAGATTCATGGACGACGCGTCCTGAATGACGGTCAACCACCAAGAGATGAGAATCAACCGTGAAGATTAAGACTGACGAGATCACATCTGTCATCAAGCAGGAAATCGAGCAGTTCTCAAGCGACCTTGAGATCTCCGAGGTCGGCCGGGTCGTGGAAGTCGGTGACGGCATCGCACGCATCTACGGACTCTCCAACTGCATGGCGGGCGAACTTCTTGAATTCGAAACCTCCGAGGGTCCCGTCATGGGCCAAGCCATGAACCTGGAGCTCGATACCGTCGGCGCGATCATCTACGGGAACTACCTGCAGGTCGAGGAAGGCAACACCGTCCGCACGACCAACAACCTCCTTGAGGTACCGGTCGGCAATGAACTGCTCGGCCGCATCGTCGATCCTCTGGGGAATCCGCTCGATGGTGGATCTCCCATCACGACATCGGAAACCAGGAAGTTGGACATTGTGGCACCCGGCATCGCCGCGCGGCAGCCGGTGAAGGAACCGCTCCAGACCGGCGTCAAGGCCGTCGACTCGATGATTCCAATCGGCCGTGGCCAGCGGGAACTCATCATCGGCGACCGCAAGACGGGAAAGACCGCCGTCGCTCTGGACGCGATCATCAACCAGAAACAGTATTGGGGTACGGACGATGCGGTCGTGTGCATCTATGTCGCTGTCGGCCAGAAGGACTCCACGGTAGCTGGCGTGGTCGAGATACTGAAAGAGCACGGCGCCATGGACTACACCATCGTCGTGGTGGCGGGGTCGGCGACGCCGGCCCCGCTGCAGTACATCGCCCCTTACGCCGGGTGCGCAATGGGCGAGTTCTTCATGTGGCAAGGCGCGGAGGACAAGACCCCCAAGCATGTGCTCTGCGTCTATGACGATCTCTCCAAACAGGCCACCGCATATCGGCAACTCTCCCTCCTGCTTCGGCGACCGCCCGGACGCGAGGCCTACCCCGGCGATGTTTTCTATCTCCACAGTCGGCTTCTTGAGCGGGCAACGAAGTTGTCGGACGCCAACGGTGGTGGCAGCCTGACGGCTCTCCCGATCATCGAAACGCAGGAAGGTGACGTGTCGGCGTACATTCCGACAAATGTCATCTCGATTACGGACGGGCAGATCTACCTGCAACCCGAACTCTTCGCCGCTGGTGTGCGGCCCGCCATCAATGTGGGTATTTCCGTGAGCCGCGTCGGTGGCAATGCCCAGATCAGCGCCATGAAGGAAGTCGCCGGATCGCTGCGGCTCGACCTTGCGGCGTATCGGGAACTGGAGGCATTCGCCCAACTCGGAACCGAACTCGACGCAGCCAGCCAGATGCAACTCGACCGTGGTGCCAGGATGGTGGAACTCCTCAAGCAGGGCCAGTACCAACCCTTTGATGCCATCGATCAGGCGATTTCCATCTACGCCGCCTCCAAGGGCTTCATGGATGACCTTCCGCTGGACAAGGTCCACGCATTCGAATCCTCCCTGCTGGAGTACATGCGAACGACCGCCCGCGAAACAAGGGACAAGGTTGTGGAGTCCGCCTCCTTCAAGGGGCTTGAGGATGACATGTCGAAGGCAATTGGAGACTGCAAGGCCGGATTCAACGCCTGATTAGGAGGCGGTATTGTGGGAATCCCGTCCATTCTTGGCCGATCAAGGTTCCCATATGCAACACCCGCTGATTCCTGCCGCCATCGAAGCCGTTTGCACCGCCGCTGCCGTCTCCCGCGCAGTGCAGGCCAATCTCGATCAGGTCCGCGCAGCGACCAAGGACGATCGGAGCCCCGTGACGGTCGCCGACTACGCCGTGCAGGCCATCATCGCGTTACATCTCGCCGATGCGGTTGGACCGGAAGACATGTACATCGTGGGCGAAGAGGATGCCTCGGCGCTACGAAGTGACGAGCAGGCGGTGATTCGCGCGGCGGTTCTGGAAGCCGTGCGTGCCTGGAGACCGACTGTCACCGAGGACGAGGTGTTGGACGCCATCGATCGCTGCGATCATGACGGCACCGCCGACGGATACTGGGCGCTGGATCCCATCGACGGCACAAAGGGGTTTCTGCGAGGCCAACACTATGCGATCGCGCTTGGCCGAATCGAGAACGGTGAAGTCGTCGCCGGCGCGATGGGATGCCCCAACCTTTCAATCGATCAGTCCTTCCCCTTGGATCAGCGGGATCCAACCGGCGTGGTCTACGCTGCATCTCGCGGCGCAGGCGCCTGGGAGTTTGCAGGATGCGACCCACATGCCTCGCCCATGGGCATGGTTGCCCGCGAGTACACAGGCGACCGCCCACTTCGATTCTGCGAGTCGGCCGAGAAAGCACACTCGAATCAGAGCGACTCGGAACGCATTGCGGAGCGCATCGGTGATGTTGGCGAGCCAGCCCGTCTCGACAGTCAGTGCAAGTACGCACTTGTGGCCCGCGGCCAGGCGGATGCGTATCTGCGATTGCCCACGCGCAAAGGCTATGTCGAGAAGATCTGGGATCACGCAGCTGGTCTCTCTATCGCTACGGAAGCGGGCGCCATCGTGTCCGATATAACGGGGTCGCCATTGGATTTCCGGCATGGGCCACAGTTGGAAATGAACCGCGGGGTCATCTGCGCCGTACCCGGACTGCACGAGAGGATCATTGCCATGATCGGGGACCTGGCAATCGCAGAGGGATGAGTTGATGAGCATCGACGCCTGGATCACGCTGGGAACGCTTGTTCTGGTCGCGTCCTTTCTGGTGCGAAGCCGGATCGGCCCAGACCTCATCATGGCCGGTGGGTTGGTGTTGTTGATGGGGAGCCGGGTTGTCGACTGGGATGTCGCAATGGCGGGGTTCGCCAATCAGGCACTGTTGATGATCGGCGGCCTGTTCGTTGTTGCCGCGGGTCTCAAGGAGACCGGGGGCATCGAACTGATTGGACGCCGACTGCTGGGCCGACCGGCATCCCTCGGGATAGCGCAGATTCGGATGATGGTGCCAGTGGCCGGTATGTCGGCGTTCATGAATACGACACCCATCGTCGCCATGTACCTGCCCATGGTCAGTGACTGGGCCAAGCGACTACGGATTTCCCCCTCCAAGTTGTTCATGCCATTGAGTTTCTCGGGCATCCTTGGCGGTCAGGGAACCATGATCGGCACGGGATCCAACCTGATCCTGATGACACTGTTCGTCGCGTTCATGCAGGACCCACCAGAGTGGGTCACGGAGATGGGCGTTGCGCCCCCTTCCGCCGCACTGGCCTTTTGGGGTCCCGCGTGGCTTGGCGTACCCGTGGCTGTGTTCGGCATGGCATTCATTGTCATCGCGACCAAGTGGCTCCTGCCCGATCGCACCCCCGCCGGTCAGCAGGAGGTGGAATCCCGCCAGTATCAGGTCGAGATGTTTGTCCAGAAAGGTGCATCTGTTGCCGGCAAGACTATTGAGGAAGCCGGGCTGCGAAGCCTTCCGGGGCTCTACTTGCACGGGATCGAGCGAGAAGGCCGGGCGTTGGTCGCAGTCGGACCCAAGGAGCAACTGTGCGTTGATGATCGATTGATCTTTGTCGGCGCCGTCGAGTCGGTCGTCGATCTACGGAAGATCCCCGGGCTCGTGCCGCAGTCGGAGCAACTGTCGAAGATTCAAGGCCCCCCGCTCTTCCGAACGCTTGTTGAAGCGGTGGTGTCCAGTCAATCACCGCTGGTCGAGCGGACCGTGCGGGCGTCCAGATTCCGCACGAAATACAACGCCGTCATTCTCGCGGTGCATCGTGGAGGAAAGCACATCACCGGCAAGATCGGCGACATCGTTCTACAACGAGGCGACACGCTGCTTCTCGAAGCCGACCGCGATTTCATCAAGGCGAATCGCCACAGTTCGGATTTCTATCTCGTATCGCAGGTTGAAGACTCCAGGCCACCAAGCCACGACAAGGCAGTCCTGTCGCTGGCGATTCTTGGGCTCCTGATCTTTGGCCTCACAACCAACCTCATCGGCAGAGTCACGATTGTCTGGCTCTGCGGACTGCTCATGGTCGCGACACGATGCCTCTCCGGCCCCGCTGCGCGCAGGGCGATCAATCTTCAGGTGCTCATCGTCATCGGTTCAGCCATGGGTATCGGTGCGGCGGTGGAGGAGAGTGGTCTGGCTGCGATGATCAGCGGCGGGCTCATTGATGCTGCGGGAAACCTTGACCTCGGTCCGCGCGGCACGCTGCTCATGGTCTTCATTGCCACAAGCATTGCTGCGCAATTGATGACTAATTTCGCGGCCGCAGTCATCATGTTTCCAATCGCCATGGGCGCCGCCGCAGGAATGGATGCCAGCCCCTACCCCTTCCTCTTCACAATGATGGTGGCTGCCGGCTGCAATTTTCTCACGCCGATCACCTACCAGACGAACCTCATGGTCTATGGACCAGGTGGATACAAATTCCTCGACTACACGCGGCTCGGCCTGCCGCTGACCGCTCTTGCAGCGATCATCGCCGTCGTTCTTGCGCCCATCGTCTTCCCGTTCGTCCCCGTGACATGACCGCCCCGCGCGCATCGCGAATCATTGCGGGGATCATGATCAGTGTCGTGCTGCTCTGGCTCGTCGGCCGGTTTCTCTCAGATCGACTTGCTTTGAGTCAGTGGCTCTCGTGGATTCCCACACTTGGTGTCGCGGCGATCCTGTTGGTGGGGAGTGGATTCGCGTTGGCAGCGCGGCGACGCTGCTGGGCGGTGCTTGCAGCCGTACTTGGCGTAACGGCCCTGTGCTGGTGGGCATTCGCGGAAAACCACCTGTTTCAAGAACGCGATGGAACGGGTGACATCCGCCTCGTCGCCTGGACCATGAGTCACTCAAAGGCTCGATCGCGAGAACACGCCGAGGAGGTCATTCGTCTGGACGGTGACATCACCGTCATGACCCATGGCTACATCGTCCGGGGCGAGAAAACACTCAAGGAGTGGCTCGGCCCCCGTGGAAAGCGGCTGATCAACGGTCCATTCACGGTGTTGACACGATTCCGAGCGGTCGAGGTACAGACGTTGATCGCATCGGATGGCGTTCACTTGTCCATGTTCATCCTCGGCACAAAGAAGGAACTGGGTCGGCATCTCGTGTTGTGGGCCATCGACTTGCCTTCCGAGTTCAATGAGTCAAGGATCGCCACTGCACGCCGAACGCGGCGGCTTCTATCAGATGTCGATGCGCCGCCGCCGGATATCGTCGTCGGCGACTTCAACATGGAGAGAAACAGTGCGGCGATCAAGGTGATGTTCCCCGCGCTTGCCGATGCGTGGGACGAGGCGGGCAGCGGCCTCTCTTCTTCGTATCACCGCGTACTTCCGCTCTACCACATCGACCACATGCTGCTGGGGCCCTCCGTTCGGGCGGTCTCCTACAAACTGGTCAATCCCGGCATCGGTCGCCACCGCGTGCAAGTCGCGGAACTGGTCAGCAACTGACCGACTGGCCCTGCATCCAGTCCCACTGGCGGCGGAGGCCATCGGCAAACGATGTCGATGGTGCGTATCCGAGTTCCCGCATCGACCGCTGAAGATCTGCCGCGGTGTGGTCGACATCCCCGAGTTGCATGGGCAGTTCCTCGATGACAGGAGGCCGCCCGACCACCTCGCCGATCAGGCCGATGAGTTCGCGAAGTTCGATCGGGTCTCCGTGCCCGAGATTCCACTCGCGGCATCGCGGTTCGTTGCCGATGGCATCGCTCGCCAGTCGAATGCCCTGCACGATGTCGCCGACATAGGTGTAGTCCCGCGTTGAGGATCCATCGCCGAACATCGAGATAGTCTCTCCGCTCGCGACCTTTCGCATGAATTGATAGATGGCGAGATCGGGTCGTTGTCGTTCCCCGAAGACTGTGAACGGACGCACGGTTGCGATCGGCATGCCGTCCTGGTCGGATCTGATGCGGCAGATGAACTCCCCCGCCCGTTTGGTTGCGCCGTAGGGACTGATAGGCAAGGTGTGTTCCGCGTCTTCGACGAAGGGGCGGCTGCATGTATTGCCGTACACACTTGAGCTCGACGCGAATACGAACCGGCGACAACCAACCGATGCGGCCGCGTCAAGCACACTTACCAATCCGTCAATGTTGACGCTGGCATACTCCTCCGGTGACGCGATGCTGGGGCGAACGCCAGCGAGTGCAGCGAGATGCACGATGTGCGTCGGCTGAAAGTCGGCAGCAAATCGATGGACGCCTTCCTTGTCGCGAATATCGATTTCGCCGAACTGGAGGCCTGCGCTGCTCGATGCGGTTGCCCAGGCGCGGCGATCGTCATCGGCGTAGAGCGTCTGATCGAAAATGTCGATGCCCGCAACAGGCAGGCAATCCCGAAGCAACAAATCGCACAGATGCGAGCCGATGAAGCCGGCAGCGCCGGTGACAAGCCAGCGTTCACTCATGCTGAGAGGATAGCGGGCACAAGTCTGCCGGGCACACCCACTCAATCAAGAGTCTAAGAAGAGATCGTAGATGAGATCGTCCTGGTCCCGAATCACGGTGCCTTCCGGGACATACAGCGGCAACTGACCCTGAATCAGGACATTGTCGCGCCAGGACACGGAGCCATCTCCACGGAGTACATTCATGCCTGAGCCGTGGCTGAAATCATCGCGGGTACGGAGACCATCCATGGCCAGCACAAGTTTGTGACCCTTGAGCAGGCTGCGGCGTTTACCAGTTCGCCAATCCTTGTGGCCGGCGTAGTGGTAGTTCGTGTACAGGTCGTCTTGCACCGCCTTGACATTCCAGTTGCTTCGCTGCTCCTCAAGGCGATTGTCGCCTCGGTGACTTGGGCAGTAGAAGCAGTCGGCCGTATCGCAGTAATGCCATTGGAAGAGCCGGCCCAGGCCGTCCCATGTTCCATCCGGCAACGGCTCGGGCGGTCCTTGTCGACCCGCCCGCGGGCCGGTCGACGGTGATTCCAACTGGTGTGCGCCGTGTCGAGCAACCATGAGGTCGGCGGAAAGTGGTTCGAATTGATCAAGTACACCAGCAACCGGCAGACGATTACGGGTGTCGCCGGCGTACATCGTGATGGCCTGTCCAAGTTGTCGTTGGTTGCTGGCGCACACGACGCGGCGGGCGTTTTCACGCACCGAAGTCAGCGTCGGCATGAGCAGGCCGCTCAGCAACGCGGTAATGGCAAGTGTCACCATCAACTCGGCAATGGTGAATGCTCGACGCTGCGGTGATGGCGAGCCGATACATCTCAGTTGAATCCCGGACCGAACTGTCGCGACATTCGTGGTCACGGTGCAGTCTCCAAGCGGCAAATTGGTGCCGCATGCCTCCCCCGCACCCGGAAATTCCAGAGTATTCCCCCACCGGAGTCTACTGTCGACATGGGCCTTTCGCACGGATTTTTCCGGTTCTCCCGGAAATTCCGGGGTAAACTGATGGGCCGACCCGCCCCCATGCGTCGTTTTGGGGGGGTTGGGTTCGATCCTGCCGGATCGGCAACCGTATCAGTATGCGGATGCGAATCCTAGCCCAGTGGAGGTGGGTCCTTGCCCGAAGAGCCTGATTATCGGTTGATGCGGCGTGTCGCCCTTGGCGAGGAGGATGCCGTTGCCGAGTTGTATGACCGGTTCGGCGGCCTTGTTTTCAAGCTTTGCAGGCAATTTCTATCCTCTCAGGCCGAGGCGGAAGATGCGGTACAGGAGGTCTTTGTACGGCTCTGGAAGACTGCAGATCGCTTTGACTCCCGAAAAGCCAAGTTGGTGACCTGGGTCATGCTGCTATCACGGCGGCACTTGATCGACCGGCTGCGGCGGAAGTCTGTGAGGCCCAAGCAGCGAGAACTTGACGAACAAACGGCCGAATCGGCAACCGAGAGCACTGCTCAGTCGAACATCTGGTTGCAGGAACGGAACAGTATTCTGTGGAAACAGTTACAGGACCTTCCCGAACTGCAGCGGATCGTGATCGAGCGATCGTATTTCCAAGGATTCACACTTCGTGAAGTGAGCCTCCAACTCGACGCACCGCTGGGAACGGTCAAGTCTGCCCTTAGTCGAGGGCTTTTCCGACTCCGGGAACAGTCGGCTGACAGGATGTCAACCGGTTCATGACAAGGATTTGAGACATGCACGAAAGAGACGCACAGAACAGCCAACAACTTCTTGAACTCGCAGTGCTTGACGCATTTGCGCTTCTGGAACCCATGGAAGCGGAACTGTTCGACCGCGCGTTTCATGATTCCCCGCAGGCGGTGCAGGATCGAATTCGCCTGATGCAGGCGGATCTCGCCGCTGACATGTCTCTACTCCCGACCGATACCCCCCCTGCCGACCTCCGGCAGCGAGTGCTCGACGCGGTTGCCGCTGCGGCTGACAAGGAAGCGAGCAGACTTGCGCCGCTGGCGCTCATCGGCGCACGGTCGGCCGCGAGTCGCGAACGAGGACGGTCTACGCTTGGGGCAACAGCCTGGCGAGCAGTAGCAATGGTTCTTCTCGGTGTGTCGGTGGTGCTGGCGATATTCGCGGTTGACGCAAATCGGCGAGCCACCCGAATCACCGAATACGCGCTGAATGTGGATGCCGATCAGGTACTGCAGTCCTATGCGGGTATCGATACCTCCGCGTTCTTCGGTAATCCGGATTGCCGCATCATCCGCCTTGAGCGGCTTGGTGGCGAACATGCCGGGTACATTCGTGTCGCCATCAACGAGCGAAGCGGCGGCGGGCATGTGATGGCCATCGACCTTCCTGAGGGCGAGGAGTTGATTCTCCGCGGAACGACGCCAGACGGCGAAGTACTGGAGCTCGCACGGCTGACGGCCGACGGGCCGGTAGTCGCACGCGGTTTCCATCTGGATGATGTCTCCATCGCCGGCACGCTGTTGATCACTGCCGTTGATTCGTCGGGCACAGTTCGCTGGGGCTGATTTCGGATTGCGGGGGATAGCATCTGCCCGCGGAATCGGGGAGACTGACGGCATGCACAACGAAAACCTCTGGTCGCCGTGGCGATATGAGTACATCCAGGACCTCAAGCGCCGGCAGGAGGTGGTAGGTGCTGATGGTGCCGTGCAGAGCAACTTTCTGCTCGAGTATTGGGAGTCTCCGGACTGTGACCGCGAAAACCTGGTCGTGATGCGCAGCGATGATGGCCTGGTGCTTCTGAATCGCTACCCCTACGCAAATGGACATCTGTTGGTGGCGTTGGGTGAGGCGCGTCCGACACTTCTTGACTATGAGCCATCGCAGCGCCGAGCATTCTGGGATCTCATCGAATCGGCCGCGGAGATGATGCGAAGCTCACTGCATCCACAGGGGGTCAATATCGGCATCAATGAAGGCCGCGCGGCCGGGGCGGGTCTGCCGGAACATCTTCATGCGCACTTGGTCCCGCGGTGGAACGGGGACACCAACTTCATCACGGCGATCGGCGAAGTCCGAGTGATTCCGGCTTCGCTTGAAACGATGTGGGAGATGTATGTGGGCAACCGGTAGGGAGATCTGCGGGACCCGCGCTGCGGTTGTGCCCGAACCCGAGCATCTAGGTGGGTTCGCCTGCCGTCGTTCCCGGCCGTCCCCTCGTTGGGGGCTTGACCATCGACGCAGCTGATGGCGATCCCGCTGGGTTCGACAGGATCGAGCGCAAATGCGCAGTGCGGGTTCCGTCGACCTCCTGTGAGGTTCCGCCCACACCATAACACTACTCGGGGACAACACATCGCGCCATGTTCCCGATTCACCAGATAACCACGGCCTTTCGCTCATTCCATCCTGCATCGCTGCCTCCTGGGAGCAGGTTCCATTACAGGCGGGAAGTCTTGGCGTGGGCATTCCTGCCCATGATGATGGGTGCGGCGGAAGGCGGCGTGATCGGGGTGTTGGCCAAGCGGTTCTTTACTGGCTATGTGGACGACACGCTGCTGGATTGGTCAGTCGCCGCCATTACGGCGGCGCAGGGCGTCGCCAACATATCTGGTTTCGCATGGGCGGCGATAAGCCACGGTCGGCACAAGATTCGGTTTCTCACAGCGCTTTCAACCATAACGGTCTTTCTTGTTGCGGGAATTGCGATGACGCAGCGCACGCCTGGCGGGCTCTTGTGGTTGCTGTGTTGTTTTGTGGGAGCCCGCGTCTGCTGGTCGGGTGTCATTACGCTGCGGACGGCGGTCTGGCAGGCTAATTACCCGCGGGCGGGTCGGGCGAGAATTGCCGGGAAGATTGCAACAGTTCAGGCGATCATCTTCACTGTCGCAAGTCTCTGCGTTGGCGAGTTGATGAATGTCAACGACGAATCGTATCGATGGGTCTTCCCCATCGCCGCTGTGATGGGCATGGTCGGGACCCTTTTCTACAGCCGCATGCGGGTGCGTGGACACAAGGCGATGTTGAAGGCGGAACGGGTTGGGCGTGGTTCGTTGGCATCCGCACCGATTGGCGCGGCGCGACTTCTGGTGGAAGATCCAGACTTTGGCCGGTACATGGTCTGCCAGTTTGTGTATGGGCTTGGCAACCTCATGGTCATGGCGCCACTTGTGGTGGCTTTGGCCGAGCGGTTCGAGTATGGCTATCTCGGACAGATCGCCATTGTGTCGACGATTCCGATCGCTCTGATTCCAATCACCGTCCCGTTGTGGGCGAGGTTTCTGGATCGGGTGCACATCATTCGGTTCCGGGCGTGGCAGGGATGGGTGTTTGTCACCTCGTCGGTGCTATTCGCGGTCGGCGTCCTTACCGGTGGGGCTGTGTGGCTCTGGTTTGGGGCGATCATCCGCGGCATTGGATTTGGGGGTGGCGTCTTGGCGTGGAATCTCGGGCATCAGGACTTTGCCGCGATCGAGGAGTCGGGCCGGTACATGGGGGTCCACATGACCTTGACCGGGATTCGCGCCCTCATCGCCCCCGCTCTGGGCATGGGCACCTACTTCGCCATGCAGCGTCTCGGCGACCCCACCGGCGGCGCCACCTTCGCGATTGCCGCCGCCATTTCCTCCCTCGGCACCATCGGCTTCGTCCTCATGCTCCGCCACCACAAGTAACTGCCACTTTTCTGGCCCTTTTTCTCCCCCCTCCGCGGGCCTTCTACGAGTCCCTGGCAGACTCCCGCTGCGAAATCGCCGCTGCCTTTCCGCAAGAAAGTAACCGTCACATTGAAGTGCTGCGGTTTGGCAGCAGGGCTTGATGTGGAAAATGCTCTATGATGGCAGGTTCGCCCACCTCGGTGGGCATGCGATACCCCTGCTCCTGAGTGATGTAACCGGCACGGTGCCGAGACGGGGACAGGGCACGCATCTGGCAACCGCGACAACGACAGCGCGGCCAAGTTCAAGCGTCGTAAACCACATGGTGGACTACAATTTGATTGCGGACCTCGGCATCGAAGAAGCTGAAGCCGAGGCGTTGGTTCGGTCTGCGCTCGGGGCAGAGGCAGCCGACGGCGAGATGGATGCTCTTCTCAGCGGAGACCTCCAACAGTACAAACCAGGCAACATTCTCAAGGGCCGCGTCGTCGGCAAGGCAGGCGATGACGCCGTCGTGGATGTAGGTCTGAAGTCCGAGGGATTGGTCAACAAGAACGAGTTTGACAACTGGGACTCCCTTGAGGCGGGCACCGAGATCGAGGTTCTTCTTGAGGATCTTGAGGACGACGACGGCGTCGTGAAACTGTCCAAACGCAAGGCTGATCGCGTGCGGAGTTGGGAGAAGATTCTGGAAACCTGTTCTGAAGGCGACATTGTCGAGGGCAGGGGAATGCGTCGCATCAAGGGCGGCATTCTGGTGGACATCGGTGTCCCGGCCTTCCTTCCAGCATCACAGATTGACGTGCGTCGAATCGGTGATGTAAACGAGTTCATCGGCAAGACAATCCGCGCTGAAGTGCTCAAGATTGATGAGGAACGGCGAAACATCGTCATCAGTAGAAGGACCCTCGTAGAGAACGAACGCCACGAGGCCAAGCAGCGGATTCTCAACACGATCAAGGAAGGCGACGTCGTCAAGGGTCGAGTAACCAATGTGGCCGAGTTTGGCGCCTTCATCGACTTGGGTGGGATCGACGGTCTTCTGCATGTCACCGACATGAGTTGGAGCCGCATCAAGCATCCGAGCGAAGTCTGCAGGGCGGGTGACGATGTCGAGGTCAAGGTTCTCAGGGTCGACTTCGACTCCGAGAAGATTGCACTCGGCCTCAAGCAGAAGGACCCCTCTCCGTGGGATGACATCGAAGCGATGTTCCCCGTCAACTCCCGCGTACACGGCTCTGTCGTCAATCTGGTCGCCTATGGCGCCTTTGTTCGACTTGCAGACGGTGTTGAGGGGTTGGTTCATGTCTCGGAGATGTCTTGGCGAAAGCGGGTCAATCACCCAAGCGAGGTGGTTACCGTCGGCGAGGACATCGAGGTCATCGTTCTGGAAATAGACAAGAACAAGCAGGAGATCTCGCTCGGCATCAAGCAGATTGAGGTCAATCCGTGGGAACTCGTCAGCGAGAAGTACCCGATCGGCACGATTGTTACCGGCACGGTTCGAAACATCACGAACTATGGTGGATTCATCGAGATCGAACCGGGCATCGATGGCCTGTTGCATGTCAGTGACATCTCCTGGACAGAAAAGATTGCCCATCCGAGCGAGAAATACAAGAAGGGCGATGAAGTCGAGTGCATGGTGCTCGACATTGACAAGGAGAAACAGCGGATCAGCATCGGCGTAAAGCAGATGCACGAAGATCCGTGGCAGACCGCCATCCCAGAGGCATACAAGGCCGGCATGGTCGTCCATGGCAAGGTCACGAAGATCACCAACTTCGGTGTCTTCGTGGAGTTGGAGGACGGACTTGAAGGTCTCCTGCACATATCTGAACTAGCCGACCACAAAGTTGAGAGCCCGCAGGATGTGGTCAAGGCCGGCGACGAAATCGATGTCAAGATCCTGAGAGTCGACACATCGGACCGAAAGATCGGCCTGAGTCTCAAGCGAGCGCAGGTCGGCGAGGATGTGGTGGATGAATGGAAACAGGATGCGACAGAAGGTGGCCCCTCACCGAGTCGTGGTGGCATGGACGATCACGGCGCTCTCGGAACGGACAAGATCGAGTTCTGATCGCGCGATCAATTCATAAAGGACAGCGGCCCGCCTTGAACAAGGCGGGCCGCTTTTCCTCTCTCTTCTCTTCTCCTCAGCAGAGAGCGAGGAAGGTCAACAGTGCTAGGAAGATGACCTTCTTCCGATGACGTGTCATCGCGATGAGCTCTCCAATGCTGTCCACGCTCGTTCCCAATCTCCGGCTGCTTGTCGTTCCCCTTCAGGACCACAATGCGCCGTGTCGCGTTGCAGGCAAGCGGGAACTGTCGTTTTTCCCCACCTGAAGCCCGCACAAACCGATCATGGCACCCTCCGGCCTATACTTTGGGTGATTCCCATGCGTTTTCTCCCCTCCATGCTGGCTCTTTGTCTCTCCGCACCGTTGTTCGCCGGTGGTGTTTCGACACCGCAGCAGGGCCACGCTGAGATTCTCGGCACGCTTCTCTACACGGATATTTCCGTGGATTGGCAGGAGGTATCGGCGCGGGAGGCGATGGCCGACATCGAGGCATTGCTTGGAACTGCTCCGCAGGTCTATTGGGAGCGAGACAATCGTCCCGGTATGGAGCGGGAGTTGCCTATTACGCTTCGAATGGAGAATCAGCCCATGTTGCGGGTATTGGATCGGTTGCTGGACGAGTGCAGCGATTCGGAGGAGTGTGGGTGGCAACTTCGGGATGGATTGCTTGAGATTGGTCTGAAGTCTCATCTTGGCCGTCGGGCGGCGCAGGAGTTGGAGGTGTATCCGATTCTTGATTTGTTGTTTGTGGTTCGGAGCTTTGACAATGCGCCGGAGATGGGCACGCAGAGTGGCGGTGGTGGTTCTGGGGGT
>CAZJIB010000001.1:137332-226883 GCA_964546085.1 uncultured Isosphaeraceae bacterium | reverse complement strand
CCCGTGCACGTGCATCTTTGTAAGCACGAGCATGTTTTTGAACCGGTTGAACATGTCCGCTGGCAGTTCGAAGTCGTGACTTCCACCTGTCGCAATTTCGTGCGAGGCTACTTCCGGCATGAGGTACTCGTGATACCCCGGGTAACTGGCGACCATCCGCTCGACCCATGTTGAGCCGCTCTTTGGAAGGCCGGCGATGAACAGGACTCTCTGGGCGTATTGGTCACCGTATTCTCGAAACCCCTCGCGGCATGCTTTGGCCTGTTCTCTGGCGCGGAAGACAACCGCGGCACGCTTGCCGGCTTTGGACATCCATGGCGGAAGGCGCCTGGCAATTGATTCGAGTCGCCGCGTGTTCATTCCGTGGGTTGGATTGTAGACACCTGTTCAGTCGAGTTCGACGAGCGTGTAGCTGCCGCGTCGAATTGTCGTCAGATGGTCATGGGGAACATGCCCCAGTGGCCACGCGTCACTCAACTCCACCAGAAGCCAATCACTGCCGTCATGCCGGATCACATGATCCCCGGGCGATGCCCGCAGGCGAACAGCAGCGAAGAGGTGGTCCTGCATGGCGACAAAGCAGACATCGGCGAGATCGAGACTCCGCACCAGCGAGGCGAAAAGGAGACTCTTGGTATCGCAATCCCCCCACCCTTCGGCGAGCGTTTGCAGCGGCATCATGGCGCCGGCTGTCAGGATACGATCGCCGTCGGCGTTGATTCGAAATTCGCCGGGGAGTCTGTATTCGAGTTCCTGTACGAAGGACGCCATCGCGCCGACAAGTTCGCGAGGCTTGTGATACCCCGACTTGCGAGCGGCTGATTGAATGCGTCTGGCGGCGTCGCGGACATCGTGGATACTTCTCTGTACGACCCAGTCGTAGTCCACTCGGAATTGGTTCTTGGTGACATCCATCACCATGCCGCGCTTTGCCGCACGTTTTGCAAGGTCATTCCGCTTCTCTCGGAGTTCTTCATCCGTGTGGTAGGAGATGGAGATCCATGTTTCCGGAATGCCGAAAGACTCGCTGGCGTTTCGGACTGCATTCTGGTTTACAAAGATGTTGCAGGCGAGTTCGTTCATCTGCGATTCGGGATCAACGACCGCAGTGTCACCTTCCCATCGCACGACATCCCGCGTGTTGATGTCCTTCCACCGCAGCGACAGACGATCTGCCGTGGCCGCCGTGGTCACAAGCAGGGCAAGAATTGACATGACGCCATGTTCAACTCGCATGGATTCCTCCAAGAACCTCGGCCATGACTGCGATTGCATGGTCGATCATCGCGGGCGTGATGTCGAGGTGGGTTACGAATCTGATCCGTTGTGGATCAAGTGCCTCGGCAAGGACATCCCGCTCCGCCAATTCTCGGCAGAAATCGGTGCCAAGTCCATGACTTGGATCCAAATCGACGAATACGAGGTTGGTTTCGACGGTCTGCAAGTCGCAGGACAACCCGGGGAGCGAGTTCATCCCGGCAGCAAGTTGGAGGGCGGCGGCGTGATCTTCGACCAGCCGATCGATGTGATGGTCAAGGGCATGATCCGCAGCGGCGGCCAGGATGCCGGTTTGGCGCATCGTTCCACCGTACATCTTCCGGAACCGGAACACGCGGCGAATTGTTCTCTCATCCCCGGCGACGATCGACCCTGCCGGGCAGCCGAGGCCTTTTGAGAAACATGCAGACACGGTGTCGAACCCCTGGGCCCACTCGCTCGGCGGGGTGCCGGTGGCGACCGACGCATTCCAGATGCGAGCACCGTCAAGATGTGTGCGGAGCCCGTGTTTGCGGGCGGTCTCCCACACGTCAACGACCTGTTGAAGCGGCCAGATGGATCCGCCTCCCCTGTTGTGGGTGTTCTCAACCACCAACAGGCGAGCGGGGACGAGGTGATCGTCGTCAGGCGGAACGAGCCGTTCGAGTTCCGTGGAATCGAATTGCCCGCGCGGGCCGCTTGCAGGGAGAAAGGTACAGCCGGCCAGTGCCGCTGCGGCGCCTGTCTCGTAATGAACAATGTGGCTTTCGCCGTGAACGATGATCCCATCGCCCGGCTCAGTCTGGCTGCGTATCGCGAGCTGATTGGCCATGGTGCCCGTCGGGACGAAGCATGCCCGGTCCTTGCCGAACATTGCGGCGCATCGCTCCTGCAGTGCGTTGACGGTCGGGTCATCGCCGAGCACATCGTCGCCGACAATGGCTGTGGCCATTGCTGTTCGCATGGCATCGGTCGGCCGGGTGACGGTGTCGCTGCGAAGGTCTATCACGCTATCGATTGTATGTCCTGACTCAGGAGATCTGTCGAGCGGCGTGGCAGAGCGACTGCTGCGCGAGGCGGCGGAGTCGCTGGATGCGACAGAGCACTTCTCCAAGCGGTAGCCGCATGATCACGTGGATCTCGTAGGCGTTGAGCTGTTCGGCGAAGTGCAGGGCGAGGATCTGGCGGTCCTGTTGGGAGAGTCCCCCAAAGAACACGGCCAGTCGATCGGTTCCCGGATCTCGGTGGAATCGAAGTCTGTGCTCGTTTGCATCCTGTTCGGAACTGGTTGGCCCATCCGGGCTGAAGTCGGCGATCATGGGCGACCTCCTGTCATGTGTCTGAAATGCCGGCACTCCGCCAGCCCCCTGACAATCCTCCTCACCCCATGTGACTGTCACCTAATTTGCGGTTTTTCTCCCCCAATTGGGGGTCACACCCCCATTTTGGTCCAAAAAACCACAAGCCCCCGGCTCAAGAGGCGGGGGCTTGTGGGGGGAGAAGGAAGGAGAAAAGAGGAGTCGTGTTTGAGGGGCCTTCGTGGCCCACACCACGACAATCCGCCACTCCCCAACTCTTTTTCGGGTGGGGGAGAAAAACCGCAAAATACGTGCTAGCCACCATTGGAAACTGCCTCTTGGCAGCGTCAAGGGGTACCGAAGAACCAGAGGCCGCAGTGGTAGCCACCGTCGTCAGGAGATGAGGCGGTCCAGGCGACCATGACGGGCTGATTGACGGCTGTGCCGCCGGGAAGGTATCGAGAGACAACCCCGGTCATGCCCTCGGAGAGCGGGATCCCGGTGATGATGCGGAGGCCGCCCTCGCTGCGGTCGATCATGGCATATCGGACCGGCGTTCCAAAGTCGTGGCTCCAGCGGAGCACCACCTCGCCCTCGCACGCCCCCCGTAGGCGCCCGCGGCGGTTCGAGCACTCTTGATTACCGACAGTCCCGTCAATGTGGTCACTATGAAGCATGTCCCGCCTGTCGGCCACATTGCGGCACCTCTTGACACGACAGCCCGGCAGGGCGATGCAATGGTTCGTCTGTAAGGGTCAGGCGGATCAGGAAGTGCCTTGAACCGGCCGGCAAGCCTGTTCTTCGGCGTGATAGGAACTTCGGACCAGCGGACCCGATTCCACCACCTCAAACCCGATGTCCAGTGCCTGATCTCGCCAAGCATCAAACTGTGAGGGGTGCACCCAGCGATCAACGGGCAGGTGATTTCGGGTTGGTTGAAGGTATTGCCCGATGGTGAGGATGCTCGCGTGCCCTTTCTCGCGGATATCCCGAAGCACCTGATCGACTTCCTCATCGGTTTCTCCGATGCCGACCATGATGCCCGTCTTGCATCTGCATCCGGCATCCGCGATGTGGCGAAGGACCGCCAGCGATCGCTCGTAGCGAGCCTGCGGACGGACCGCCGGGTGCATCCGCTGCACAGTCTCGATGTTGTGGGCGAGAATCTCAGGTGCGGCGGCGATGAGTACGTCAAGATCACCGGTGTCACCCTGGAGGTCACCCACGAGCGCCTCAACCGTGGTGTCCGGGGATTCGCGGTGAATCGCCCGAATCGTATCGGCCCAGGCAGCGGCACCGCCGTCAGGCAAGTCATCCCGGTCCACGCAGGTCACAACAATGTGCCGAAGATCGAGCGCGGCGATGGCCGTCGCGACTCGCCTCGCCTCGCTGGGGTCGACCGGCAGCGGTTTACCCGTCCGGACATTGCAGAATCCACATGATCGCGTGCAGATGTCGCCAAGAATCATGATGGTTGCGGTGCCCCGGGCCCAGCACTCACCAATGTTGGGACAGGACGCTTCCTGGCATATTGTGTGCAGACCCTTCTCCGCCACCAGCAATCGAAGCCGCTCATACGAGTCGCCGCTGGGCATCTGGGCCCGGATCCAACTGGGCTTCCGAGGGATCACCAACGCATGCGAGGCGGCGTCGTTTCCGAGAATCCTGTCGCTCAGGGACATCAGAGCAGTTCCGGAGGCTGTTCGGGCGGTATCTCCCCCAAGGGGTCGAACATGGCGTGGCGCGGGCGCGTAGGTCATCTGAGAGAAGAGATTCTACCCCCTGAGCGGGTCTGGATTGAGGAGGAGATGGTTCAACAAACGCAGCGTTGGTGGTCGATGAAGTCCGATACCCCCCTGTCCAATTGGCGGGAGGGCATCGTTCTGCCCCCATCGTGGGGGTAGAGGACTGTGAATCGCTGCGGAGTTGGCCAACAGAGACATGTCTCACACATTGAACACGGCAACTCGCATGGTCCCCGCTACGCTTCTTGCCGCCATCGGCTTCTCGCTGGCGGGCTGCGGGGCGAACGGCTGGCTAGGGGATCCGACCAAGGCCGGGTACTACAAGCCAACCGCCACGACGATTCCCGTACTTGAGCGGATTGACCTCATTGAAGAACCCGGCGACGCCTGGCGACACCTTTCGAAGGTCACGGCGGAAGATCTGATGCCCGCGGACCTGGCCTACCGCATCGCCCCGGGCGACATGCTCACGCTGGACATCTATGGCCTCTACAACGAGGGCGCGTGGTTCCCAACACGGCGGCGAGTGGATCAGGGTGGGTACTACCGCGTGCCCGACATCGGCGATGTGCTTGCGGCCGGACTGACGCCCCAACACTTTCAGGACCGCGTCTCCGAAAAACTCCGGAACCGCATGACCCATCCGCAAGTGCAGGTCGCTGTCGATACCTCGACGGGCTTCACCTACACGATCTACGGCGGCTTGGCCAACTGGGGAGTCTTCACATTGCAGGACCCGGATCTTCGACTCCTCGACGCGCTCGCCCAGTCCGGTGGCGTTCCAGCGACGACCGAGACCATCTATGTCATCCGGGAATTGCCGATTTCCGAAGATCTGAAACCGTCATTCCTCCGCGGCGAGGAGCGCCCTGTTCGTGACGACACGCTACCAGCGTATGGCGGGCCGACCGCACCTTCGGACAACCGACCAGCGGTCGATGTGGAGAGTCTGATCGACCAACTTGGTCTCGGCGACACTCCCTCTCCGGACATCGATCCAACGCACGAACCGATGTTGCCGCCGCAGCCGGATGCGCCACCAACCGTGTCGCCCGGCATTCTGCAGGCAGCAAACAGTTCTCCAGGTGATGAACTGGTGGACATTGATGACCTGATACCCGTGCGAGCCGCGCCGCCTCCGCCCATCGACGTCACCGACGCAGGCGGCGGCGTCATGTCGCCAATCTCGCCGGATGCCGCCTACCTCTATGTACCGGAGCGTGACGAGTGGGTTCAGGTTCCGGTGCCCTCAGAAGGTGGGGAGTCAAGCGGCAATGAACACGCAGATCGCCCGGTCGATCCATACGAGCAGGAAGCGATGGACGGCGGACCGCCCGACATCATGCTGGAACGGATCATCCCGATCGACTACGCGCGGCTGGCATGGGGCGACAGTTCCTTCAATGTGGTTGTGCGTCCGAACGACAGGATCTATGTAGAGCCACCGGTGATCGGCAATGTGTATGTTCGCGGTGAAGTGGCTCGCCCCGGCGTATTTCAGTTGCCCGCAACCGGCACACTCACGCTGTCTCGCCTTATTACGGCCGCTGGCGGATTCAGCCCGATTGCCGAGCCGGAACGGGTGAACCTGACCCGGCGGATCGGTAAGAACCTGGAGGCGACGATCACGCTCAATCTCGCTGCCATCATGGCGAGAACCGAACCAGATGTCGTCATCAAGCCGGACGATCATGTGGCAGTGGGAACATCATGGGGTTCAACGCCCATGGCCATCATTCGCAACGGATTCCGCGCAAATTATGGATTCGGATTCCTGCTTGATCGCAACTTCGGCAACGATGTTTTCGGACCTCCCCCCAGAAGCCGGGGGGGCAACTGATCCCTTGCCAACTGGCGTGAACCGTGGTGTTTCGAGATTCGTACCATGATGCCGGAACGGTGGAGCAGGAGGCTTTCGTGGGCAGAGGGAGCGTTATTGGGATGGAGTGGGATCGCCAATGAGCACGGCTGGAGATCAGCGGCCTGCGAACAACGCTGCGCTATCGCGGCAGTGGTTGTGGGCGGCAGTCCTGTTCATCGCACTGACATGGGTGTTCTGGGACTTCCTGCAGCGACAGGTTCTCTTTGCGGTCAAGAAGCAGGCCGACTGGGGTCACACACTTGTCATTCCGTTTATCGCGGGCTACTTCGTCTGGCTCATTCGGGGTCGATTGTGCGAGCAACCATTCCGCACTGCGTGGAGTGGTCTGATTCCGTTCATTCTCGGCTTGGCGTGGTACACCACCTGTGGCCTCGGGCCGACGACGCTTCATCACCACAACCTCATGGGCATCGGTGTATGCATGGCGATCTTCGGCATGGTCCTCTTCATCTTCGGATGGCGAGCAATGCGGTACCTCATCTTCCCGCTGCTGTATCTGTTTGTCTTTGGCCAGACCATCTCGGATCGCATGATGGAGGTCGTCACCTTCAAGTTGCAGGACATTGCGGCCCTCGGCTCCTACCACGGTCTCTCCCTGCTAGGGCTCGATGTGACGCGGTCCGGCAACACACTCGAGATTTTCCACGGCGGCATCAGCCATCCCCTCAATATCGCCGAGGCATGTTCCGGCATGAGGATGCTCATGGCGTTCTTCGCACTCGGAGTCGCCATGGCCTTCACCGGTCTTCGATTCTGGTGGCAGCGAATTGCGCTGGTCTTGATGGCCCTGCCGACCGCCGTGTTCGTCAATGTGCTGCGGGTCATGACACTCGGTCTCCTGAGTTTGGCAGATTCCAACTTTGCTGCCGGCGACTTTCACACCTTCATCGGGACGCTTTGGCTCGTGCCGGCCTTCATGATCTATCTTGGGATCGTCTGGTTGCTTCGAAACCTCGTCATCGTCGAGGGCGAGAGCCAACCAGATGCCGGCTCAACAACAGCACCTTTTCGCTGGCCTGCGACGCGAGGATTCATCATTGCGACCGTGCTGCTGGGCATCTCGGCGGTGGTGTTTCAGGTCGGCGTACACCAACTCAACATCTTTCTCAGGAAAGAACCTGTTCATCTCCGTCATCAACTGTCGAACATCCCTTCGCAGATTGGCAGGTGGCAGGCGACCGGCGACGATCTACGCCTCGACGAAGCGGGCGTGGAGGCACTTGGTACTGATCGCTACCTCAGCCGCCGGTATGTCGCGGAGATCAACGGCCGCCCGGTGCAGGTGCGGGTACACATCGCCTACTACACGGGTCAGATCGATGCAATCCCGCACATTCCGGATCGCTGTCTTGTTGCCGGGGGCTTCGTACCAAAGTCGGCCGAGCCGGCAACGTTGCCGCTGACGCTTCCGATCGACTCCTGGCGTGAAGATCCAGATCACTCGCTGGCAGGCGAACACTATCGGTATGTGCGTGTCCGAGACCCGGAGGGAGGCCGCCGGGAGAAGGTCAGAATGCCGGTCGGTGAAATCCGGCTGAGAACCACTGAATTCAGTCATCCGCAGGCTGGCGACGGGCGGATCTTCGCGGGGTACTTCTTCGTCGCCAACGGCAGGACGACGCCGTTCCCTGAGCGTATTCGGCTACTGGCTTTCGACAGGACCGCCCGCGCAGCCTACTACTGCAAGGTACAGTTCACGATTCACGGCGATGCCGGCTTTGGTGAAGAAGAGTTCATCGAGATGACCAGCGAAATCGCCGCCGATCTCCTTCCGGTGATCATGCAATGCCTGCCCGACTGGGTCGAGGTGACAACCGCCGGGGACAGGAATGAAGACCGGGGGTAGGAGCAGAGAATCACATGGCACATCCTTCCAGGAAATCCAACAAGGGTCGCAAGAAAGCTACTCGCGTCAACAAGAAACTGATCGCGATGGTCGTGTCAGGCATCCTTCTTGCCGGTGGCATCGTTGCTGCATTCTGGGCCTACAACCAACTCCAGTCCACGGCTCGCAACATTCGCGCGGGCGATGAACTCATGACGAGCGGCGACTTCCGGCAGGCTCGAAAACAGTACGGGCGCGCGGTTCGGAAGGAAGGCGGCAACCTCGGGCACATCAAGAAACTGCGGGAGTCCATCAGTTCAATTGCACCGGGAACGCCGGGCGAAGCGTCCGCCTTTTACGACGAGTATGTGGACACGCTTGTGCACGAGGCCAGATACAACCCAAACAGCGCCGAGGCGCAACTGCAACTTGTCTACGAGTTGTACGCCGCTGCGAGGATTACCAACTCCGAGGCCTACTGGCAGAAACTGCGAATCGCCTGCGCTACGATGCTGGATCGAATCAGCGAGGATGATCCTCGTCGGTATGAAGCAGTTCTGTACCAGGGCTTGGCCCGGCTGCGAACGGAGGATTCCTCTCTCGCAGAGACCTTCGATGATGAGGGGCACATCGTGTTCCCAGGCGAGGATGACCTGCAGGCGGCATTGGAGTCCGACCTTGGGAACGATCTGGCATGGGCGATGTTGGCCCACGGTCGCATGGCGGTCTACTACCGGCTGGACAACACGGGGCGGAAGCATCAGGCCGAGAAGAACCGTGAACTTGCGGAACGCACGATGAAACAGGCCATGGAAGCCGCTCCACAGGGTATGGAAGTGGCGCTGACGCATTTGCGAGAAGCGATTCTGCGCCGGTCTCGACTGCAACGAGACTGGGCTGCTGATCAAGACGCCGTGTCGCAAGCGGATCTGGATGCGGCTTCCGCGGGTGTTAGAGTCGCGGCTGCTCATCTGTTGACTACCTTTGATCCTTCTCGCGACGCCATTCGAACGCGCGAGGTCGTGCAGATGCTGCTCTCAAGTGGAGAGTCGGGTCGAGAGCCGACACTTGATGTATTGCGCCGCCATCTTGCGGCGCATGAGGATGACCTTGCACGCAGACTAGTGCTGGCGGAAGTGTTGTTGATGCTGGACCGACCCGATGAAGCGGAAGTGGAGGCTGATCGAGTCTTGGACATGCCGCAGCGGACGGTCGGCATCGGCGCAATCGAGCAGTATCAACTGCGATCGGTTGCGGCCAAACTACTCTTCGACATTGCGGCATCAAGGGTCTCCGACAAAGAGGGTTCCGCCAGGGAGGCTGCTGTTGCGGATGCGACTGCCCGGAGAGACCGGTTGAGTGCACTTGTCTCCGGGGACGCGGACAATCCGATGGTCCTTGATGCAGATGCTCGCCTTGCCGTATGGAATCGCGATTGGAACGGCGCAGCAACCAAATTGGAACGCCTGTTAGCGGTCGATCCATCTCCGTCCGCAGAGACATACCACCTGGCGGCGCAGAACCTTCTTCGTGCGGGATCACCCGGCTTGGCGCTGGAGCGGGTTTCGCGGGCACTTGAACTTCGGCCGGGAACAATTGTTCACTATCTCCTGAAGGCTGGCATCGAGTACGAACTCGCACGGTACGACGTTGCCAGAAGAACGCTGTCCATGTTGCCGCCGGAGGTCCTCGCCGCGAACCCGGATGCCCGACAACTGCTCGACAACATCTCCCTCCAGTTGTCCGGCCAGATGAGGTCCGGTGCAGCGTCGGCTATCGCGGACCCGATTCTGCAGGTCATTGCCAAGGCGAATGAGGCAAGGATGGAGGGCCGCATCGATGATGCCGCAGCCCTGTTGGAATCCGCAATAATGGATGCGGAGAAGCCCGACTGGCGGCTCTTTGCCGGCATGGCCAATGTTCGTCTTGCCCAAGAGAATCGCGAGGCTGCCGTTGCTCTGCTGGAGAGGGCGATGGCGCTGGAGCCCGGGCATAACGGCCTGGAGCAGATGTATGCGACACTCACCAGTGACGACGAGGTCGCGGCGTACATTGCGATGGCAAGAGCTACGGTGGATGAAGAGGAGCAGGACGCCGTCATTGCCGCGGCGCTCTATGAACTGGCCGGGCGGCGGGAGCGGTCGGCGGCAACCGCCCGTCGCATGGGCCGTGGTGATGAGGCGGCCCGCTCGCTGGATATCGCGACGCGGGCCCGTGCCGAGAGCAAACGATTTCAGGAACGAGCTGCTGCCAAGGGTGGTTCCAATACCGCGCTGGTCATCGTGCAGTTTGAACAGGCAATTTCAGATGGCGACTTTGATGCTGCGGAGGCCCTGATCCCATCACTCGGCAGCGCTCGAACCGGCGATGCGGGGAGCATGCTTGCAAGGGTAAAACTCGATCTTGCCCGAGCCGTGGCTGCGAGAGAGAGTGGTGACGACGCAGGTTTCGAGAAGAACGGCGACCTTGCTCTTTCAGGTGCCCGGGAAATGACCGAGGCCATGCCGTTTGACTCTTCAGGGTGGCGTCTCCTGGGCATCGTCGAGACCGCAAAAAGGAACTCCATAGGCGCACTTGAGGCGTACACGGAAGCCTATCGATTGGCGCCCACCGACCTTCAGAATGTGCAGAGGTATGTGGGCGCGCTCCTCAGCGTTGAAACAGAGCCGCAGCGTTTGCTCCGGGTTCTCCAAACTGCGCACCAACAGTTTCCGATGGACCGGATGATTGACTCTGCCTGGTTGGAAGTTGAATCGAAACACGGCGATCGGGCAGCTGTTCTGGAAATCCGCCGTCAACGAAATCAACGAAACCCGATGGATCGTGAGAACAGCCTTCGTTATGCGAAGTTGCTGCTCTCCATGGAACCCAAACGGGAGACGATGGTCGACGCGAATGGTCGGGAGCGATTCTCGCAGCGAGCGTGGGTACGCATGTCCCGCTCCCAGAAGGCCAATGTGCTTGAGGAGGTCAAGGAGCAGTGGGATGATGAGATCACTGAGATCCTCGCGACGGTCGCAAAGACGCCGGACCCGGACCTCATTACAGCGATTCTGCGGGCGGAAATCCTCCGCGACCGCGGGCAACTTGATGACGCATCGGCGGTGCTCGACGCATTCGTCGCGGGAAGGTCGTCGAAATCGGACTATGAAATCGCCGTCATCGCTGCCGCCGATTTTCTGCGCCGAAGCGGGCGAATGCCGCAGGCGGTCGCGTTGCTGACCGACGCCAGAGAGAAGCAGGGCGAGGATCTCCGCATCGATGCCGCACTGGGCACGCTCTACTATGTCACCGGGAAGCATTCGGAGGCCGCGGAGTTTCTTCGGCCGGCGGTCGAGGCCAGTGGGGATCCCACGCTGCACGGCCGATGGGTTGAGTCCCTCGCTCGCAGCCAACAATTCGACGCTGCGGAAGCCGCCATCGAAGGCATGCGGGGCACGAATACGCGATACAGCACGGCGATGCTCCGGGCCCTCGTCGATCGCGGTCGCAGCGAAATGCTGCTCGCACAAGGAAAGACGGAGGATGTCAGAGAAGCATTGACGAACTACCGGGCGGCTCTCGAAGATGCCATATCAGCGGATCCTTCCAACCCCGTGCCCTATGTCCGGCTCGCTCGAAGCCTCCTGAACGAATACTGGACGACGCAGGACCGAGAACTGCTCGAAGAGTCACTGGACATCATTTTGCAGGGCTCCGATGAGAACGACACATCAGAGTCGCTGGCCATCGTGCAAGCGGATGTACTGCAAGCCGACGGGCAGTTGCGGCGGGCTATCGACGACATGGATCGGTTCCTGGTCCGCGTGCCCGGGTCGATCACCATTCGCCAACGACTGATCGACGGACATCTTGACGCAGACGATCTGGAGAAAGCCATTGCCGCTGCCCGCGGCGGCATCGCAGTTGACGCCGCTGATGCCACATGGCATGAGCGGCTCGGCGATCTCCTGAATCGCGCGTCGGGAAAACCGGCGAAAGTTCTGCCACCTTATCTGGAAGCCTATGCACGCAATCAGTCGTCCGGCGTGCTGGGCAAGATCGATGAGGTCACCCGAACTTCGGAACCGTGGCCATGGCAGGATGTACTGACTGCGATCGATGGTTCGGGAGTTGGACAACCTCCAATTGCAGGGGTGATCGAGGCGAAGGCACTGTATGGACTGGGGCGGCAACGAGATGCTTTGCAGATCATGACGGCCACCTATGGTCGCTACCGGGAGGCAATTGAGAACAAGTGGATTACTTCGGGTGCACTCATGGACTGGTATGCCGATCTCCGCATCCTGTTCCCCGAGGATCCGTCGGGGGCGGAAGCCTTCGCTCGCGGCGTTGTCGCGGGAAACATGGACGCCCGGGACACTGCGGGGCTCGCACTGCTGTGGAAATCCTACGGACCTGAACATGTCGATCGCGCGGTGCAGTTGATTGACGATGTATTGCCATCCATGAAGAAGGGAACCGCCGAGCACGCGACCCTTCTGGCAACGCGGGGAGCGTATCTGGTTGAGGCAGAGCGGTATCAGGAAGGAAGCGAGGCGTTCGCCGAGCTTGTGGAGGCCTATCCCGAGAACCCGGCGTTCCTGAATAACTACGCCTACATCATTGGTGTGTATCTGGGCCAGCCCGCCAAGGCGCTGCCCATCGCTCAGAAAGCGGCATCGCTCGCTCCGAGGTTCCCCTCGGTGCTTGACACCGTTGCGATGTTGTATCACCGGACCGGCGACGATCGCCGCGCCGCTGACACGCTGAGTTTCCTGGTGCAGATTGATCCCACCAATGCCGAGGCGCTTGCGAGGCTCGCCGTGCTCTACGCAGGGAGTCTCAATGAGGCTGACCGTGCCGTTCCCTTGGCCGAGCGGGCTCGAAGCCAGAAGCCACGATCGGCGGAAGTGCTCGACGCCCTCGGGTGGAGTTACCTGCGGTCCGGCCGGCCCGGCAAGGGGGAAGAGATTCTCAACCGGTCGATTTCTCGGGAACCCACCATGAGTGCGTATATGCATTTGGCACAGGCACTTAGTGATCGAGGCAAGGCTGAAGAGGCAATCAATACACTTCGGCTTGCGGAGGATCTTGCCACGGATTCCTATTCCCGGAACAGCATTGACCGCCTTGAGGACGATATTCGCAATGCGCAGGCGGCTGTCGGTGATTGATCATGGCAGGACGCCTGTAGCGAAAGAACTCTGATGGCAGCAACACAGACACGGCTCCCCGCTCGCACCAATCGCCCCATGCCCAAGGGGCGGGCGATTGACCCCATGCGGGTGCTTCGACGGCACTGGAAGGGCATCCCCATCTGGGGCATCCTCGGGGGCATGGTCGGCGTCGGTGCCTTCCTCCTCTTCTCCCGCATCTATCCGCTTTATACGGCCGAGCTACTCTTCGAGGTTCGCCCTGGCCTGGGCGAGGCGACGGATGTCGGAACGGTGGACACCTCCGATGACAAGATGGTCGCGCGGGTGGCCGCCACCCAGACGCACCTTCTGAAGGATCGCAGCATCCTGACCGAGGCGGTCGAGGATGTTTCGATGCGGAAGACCGAATGGCTACAGCAGTTCATGGACCCCATGAGCGGGACGCTGCTGGTGGATGACGCCGTGGATGTTCTTGAGGAGGAGGTTCGTACGCCGATCATCCGTGGAACGAATCTCTACGGCATCAGATGGTCTGCGCACCGCGCCGCGGATGTGCCCATCGTGCTGAATACCATCGCCAGTGCCTATCTGAACAGAGTGAGGAAACTCGATAACGAGATCTTCAACACGAACAAGGAGCTCTTCGAAAGGGAAGGGCAGCGCATCCGGCTGGCACTGCAGGACCAGAACGACGAGATTCAGAACTTCATTCGACAACGAGGTATCACAACGCTCGACGACACCAGATTCTCGGCCACCATGTTTGAGATTCAGCGGCTTACGGAGAGTCTGACTGTCACGCGCACCACGCTCAGTACGACCCAGACAAGTTACCTGCAGACCGCCGCCAAGTTGGAAGGGACCATGGAGTCGACGATGGAAGATCGGCTTGAGGCGGAGCGGGACCCCGTCGTGTATCGCCAGATGCAGACACTCGAAGCTCTGGAGGCCCGGTTGCGGGGCCTGCGGGAACGCCTTTCAGGATCACATCCACAGGTCAAGGATGCAGAAATCGCAGTGCGGGCGACGGAAGATCAGATTGAGTCCAAGATCGAACAGATCACGCGACGCAACCTCAACGCCAGACTCAAGGAACTCACCGATCATCGAGATCAGTTGATGCGTGTGTTGGATCAGACGGAGACCGAACTTGAATCCAAGGACGGCATGCTGCGGGATCTTGCTGCAGACCAGTCACAGTTTGAACACATGGTTTCCACGCGAACACAACTGGAGAGGCAGCAGGACGAAAACGCAACGCTTCTGACGAGCGTTCGGATGATGCAGTTGCGGGCGGACGCAAGCCGCGTGCGGCAGACCGGACCGGCCTTGGAGCCTCGCCAAAAGTCATTCCCACGACTGGAACTCATGGTTCCAGCAGGCGTCGCCCTGCTGGCCGGTGCATTCATCGGCATTGTTTTCCTGCGGGAAATGACCGACCAGAAGATTCGGTCTGCTAGCGATGTCATGATCATTCCCGGCGCCCGTATCGTCGGCGTCTTGCCTGATGTGCAGGAGGATCCTTCGGGGTTGGAGGAAGCCGAACTGGCGGTACTACACAGTGGGCAGGGGGCATTTGCCGAATCCTGCCGTCAAGCATGGGCGACGGCTGCCCGGTCAATGTCCGCATCGGGACATCAGACGTTACTCCTTCTGTCGGCTGCGCCGGAGGCTGGTACGACCACAGTGCTCTCCGACTATGCAGCCTCGGCTGCGCTGTCAGGGCGGTCCGTGGTTGTGGTTGATTGCAACTTCCGGCGACCGAGGCTGGCGACGGTGTTCGATCTTGATGACGCTGCTCCTGGCGTCGGGGACCTTCTTGCCGGAACTGTCAGTCTCGCGGAAGTCGTGCAGCACTCGGAAAGCGGCATCGATGTCATTTCGGCGGGTACACCGGCGAATCGGATCTTTGATCGACTGGGAAGCGAGCGGATGGTCAGCGTCCTGGCGCAACTCCGGGACGCATACGAATTGGTCATGATCGACGCGCCGCCCTCCATCGTCGCCGGTGATGCCATGCTCCTTGCAAACAGGGTCGATGCAGTGTCGCTCGTAGCAAGAGCCGACCGGGATGATCGCGGATTGATTGCCCGCGTACTCAGAGAACTCTCCGAGAGCCGCGGCGAAGTGTTGGGCGTGACGCTGAACAGCACGCACGGCACGGTCGGCGGGTATCTCCGCAAGAACTACCGCGTCATGACCAACTACTTCGAATCCGATCAGGACGAGTGAACCTGGAACCTTCTACGATCGGAGATGATGTGAACCGATGAAAGATCGCCGGCGGATTCTGGTGACCGGTGGGGCGGGGTTCATCGGGTCGCACCTCGTCGAGCGGCTTGTGGGCGATGGCGCGGATGTCACGGTGTTGGATGATCTCTCAACCGGTCTTCTTTCCAATCTCTCCACCGTCATGGATGAGATTCGTTTCATCGAAGCACCCGTGACCGAAGGAATCGGCGGGATTGACTCATCATTTGACGAGATTCATCACCTTGCCGCGACGGTCGGTGTGATGCTTGTCGTGGACGAACCGATTCGCACAATTGAAACAAACATTCTGGAGACCGTGAGCATTCTCGAGTTCGGTGCGGCAAGTGATGCGGCGGTTCTCATCGCATCAACCAGCGAGGTGTACGGCAAGTCGGAAGAACTTCCCTATCGAGAAGATGCGGACATGGTCTTCGGTCCGACTACCCATTCTCGTTGGAGTTACGGCTGCTCGAAGGCGCTTGACGAACACCTCGCGTTGGCGTGGTATCGCGAGCGAGGCGTGCCGGTGCGAATTGCTCGGCTGTTCAACACGATCGGCCCGCGGCAACGCGGATGCTGGGGCATGGTGGTCCCCCGATTCGTCGCCGCCGCCCTTGAAGGAGAGCCGTTGATCGTCCACGGTGACGGCGAACAGACCCGCTGTTTCGCGGATGTCGGCGATGTGGTCCCGATGCTGTTGACGATGATGGCGAGCGACGGTTGCTGCGGTCAGGTTGTCAATGTCGGAAGTGATCGGTCGATTTCCATCAACAATCTTGCTCGGCTTGTTGTTGATGTCCTCGATAGTCGGTCAACAATCGAACACCATCCCGTTGCGGAGGTGTACGGCGAGGGGTTTGAGGACCTTCGCGATCGCAGGCCCGATCTTTCCAAGTGTCGAGCATTGCTCGGCAGCGTATCCGAGACGCCGCTTGAGGCGACGATTCGCTCGGTTGCTGCATGCTTGTCAGCGGGGCACCAGTGCTGACTGTGGGCGAATTCACATGGCTGCAGTTGCTCGGGCTCTACTGGCCCGTGCTCGCAGTGTCCTTTGTCGTCACGGTCATCGCGACGCCAATCGCTCGGCGCGTGGCCCACGCAACAGGCGTGGTTGACCATCCGGACGAGTCGCGGAAGATCCACCAGAAGCCCACGGCATACCTCGGCGGCATGGCGGTGCTTGTTGCAGTTCTGGCAGGTATTGCTACCTCCTCGGCGCTCATCTCCAAGTCACCGCTTGCGTTCCAGCCCGTGCCCGTCGTCATCGTTTTGGGCATGTTGGCGATTGCGTTTACGGGTTTTGCCGATGACGCACTCGGTTGGGACCCATGGCTCAAGACGGCTGGCCAACTCGTGGCAGCGGCGGCGTTGGCGATCGGGGATGTCGGAACAAATGTGGCGGCGGGGTTCTGTAATGGCGTGTTTGGCACGCGGGATATCGTTTTACCCATCCCAGGAATGGATCTCAGCTTTGACGTCGTCTACTGGCTTGGTGTTGCGATCATCGCCATCTTCGTGCTCGGGGGGTGCAACGCCGCCAACCTGATTGACGGGCTGGACGGACTGCTCTCAGGCATCGTTGCCATTACCGCAGCAGCGCTCCTGGTTCTCGGGCTGATGCTCGCGATGTCATTGACGCCCGATATCGTCGACACGCTGCGTGAAAAGATGCTTATGACCCCGTCTTACCTCCCGGACATCTTTGGCGAGAAGGGCGAAAATGGTATCACGATGGATGGTGTTCGCATCATGCTACCGCTTGCGGTTCTTGGAGCGTCACTCGGGTTTCTTATATACAACTTCAACCCGGCGTCAATTTTCTTAGGCGATACCGGAAGCCTGTTGTTCGGGTATCTCTGCGTAGTGATGATCCTCATGCTCGGTGAGCGAGGACATACCCACTATGTCGTGGCCGGGTTGATCATCTTTGCGGTTCCCATCATGGATACAGCGCTCGCGATCATTCGCCGCAAGATGGCGGGAAAACCAATGTCGGAGCCGGACAGCAACCACATTCATCACATCCTGAAACGCAAACTCGGCACCGTGAAGAAAACGGTCCTGTCGCTGTATCTGCTCTCGGCGGCCTTTGCTGTACTGGGCATCTTCGTCGCAAGACTTCACCTGACCGGCGGTGTCGGAGCTTGGTTGATTTACTTCGTTGCGGCCGTTCTCTTTGGTGGCGTGGGTTTCATCGCTGTGCGGTCCGCCCGGCGGCATGGTGACGCATGAGCACGCCTCCCACGTCGATTCTCTTCGTCTGCATGGGGAACATTTGCCGCAGTCCGACCGCGGAGTGCGTCTTTCGCGCAATTGTCGAACGCGAGGGACTGGGGGATCACTTTGCCATCGACTCCGCTGGTACCGGCGGTTGGCATGTGGGAGACAAGCCGGATCGTCGGATGAGGGCTGCTGGCAGAGACCTCGGATGGGCCATCGACGGCGCTGCGAGGCAGGTCAACAATGACGACTTTGATCAACATGACCTGATTCTGTGCATGGACGACGTCAACCTCACTGAACTGTTGGCCATGGGTGCCCCGACCGATCGAACCCACCTGTTTCTGGAGTTCGTCGAGATGGACACCGAGCGGGAGGTGCCGGACCCGTATTACGGGGGCGAGGATGGTTTCGAGCATGTCGTGAACCTGGTGGCGAGAGCAGCCGAACGACTGATCGAACGAGTCAAATGAGTGGTACGATGGCATGAATGAGCGACCGCATGGTCATTCTTCTCGCCGACAAGTTTCAGTCCTCCGGCCAGCAGCAGCTGGAGGAATCAGGCTGCGATGTTCGGCTTGATCCATCGCTGAGCGGCGATGCGCTCCGGGCGGAGATCGCCGACATCGATCCACATGTGCTCGTTGTTCGATCGACCAAGGTGGACGCGGCAATGCTCGATGCGGGCAGTCGGCTCAGCCTTGTCATCCGCGCTGGCGCGGGATATGACACGATCGATGTGGCGGCTGCGTCCGACCGCGGCGTGTTTGTCGCCAACTGTCCAGGAAGGAATTCGATCGCTGTGGCAGAGCTTGCCTGGGCGCTCATTCTTGCGTGTGATCGACGAGTTCCGGATCAGGTTGCAGATCTTCGTGAAGGTCGCTGGCGAAAGAAGGAGTTTGCTGCGGCCCGCGGCCTGTACGGTCGAACGCTGGGTATTCTCGGTATGGGCGGCATTGGCAGGGAGGTTGCGGTCCGGGCGGTTGCATTCGGCATGCCGGTGGCCGCGTGGTCCAGAAGTCTGACACCTGAAATGGCCTCCCGTCTGGGCGTGCAGTTCTGCGAAACACCACACGAACTTGCTGGGGTTGCCGATGTCATTTCGATTCATGTCGCGGCCTCGACAGATACTGAGAACATGGTGGATGAGTCGTTTCTCGCTCGGATGAAGGATGGTGCGACGCTGGTCAACACGAGTCGCGGGAAGATCGTCGATGAGGATGCGCTGGCCGCGGCTGTGCGTGACCGCGGGTTGCGAGCAGGTCTCGATGTCTATCGCAATGAGCCTGCATCCGGCGATGCCGAGTTTCATCCAGCCATCGTGGATGAGGCGTGTGTGTATGGCACTCATCATGTTGGTGCTTCGACGGAACAGGCGCAGGATGCCATTGCCGCAGAAGTTGTGCGGATCATCGAGGACTATGTTTCCGGCGGCGTGGTGCACAATTGCATCAACATCGCTGCGAGAACGCTGGCGACCAGCCTGCTTGCGGTGCGACACCGCAATCTTCCCGGTGTACTTTCCCATGTGTTCGACGTGATCAGCCACGCGGACATCAATGTCGAGGAGATGGAGAATGTGATGTACGAAGGCGGTGCTGCTGCCTGCGCGAGAATCCAACTCGATGATGTGCCCACGGACGAACAGTTAGAGGAGATTCGGGACAACGCGAATATTCTTTCGGTGGCGGTGTCCGCCATCACATCGGGCGAGCAGTAGGAGTTTCACCATGCCGCACACGACGACCGATCGCATTCTGAACTTCTCGGCGGGTCCCGCGACGCTGCCGGAGCCGGTCTTGATGAAGGCAAGGGAGGCGATCTGGAACATCGATGACAGCGGCATCGGGATTTGCGAGCACAGTCACCGTGGCAAAGTGTTCGACCGAGTGATCACGGAGGCGGTTGCCGATTGCAGAGAGGTCGGGGGCATTCCGGACGACTTCGAGATTCTCTTTCTGCAGGGTGGGGCCACGATGCAATTCGCGATGGTTCCCATGAACTTTCTGCCGGATGGTGGTGTTGCTGACTATGTCGACACTGGAACATGGGCGTCAAAGGCGATCAAGGAGGCGGGGAAGGTCGGGAATGTACATGTTGCATTTGATGGCTCGGCGACCGAGTACGACCATTGCCCGTCAGATGACGAGTTGTCGTTGACCGACGATGCTGCCTATCTGCACTACTGTTCAAACAACACCATCAAGGGGACACAGTTCTTTCATGCACCGACGGGGACCGGTCCGGTCATCGCGGACATGAGTTCAGACATGTTCTCAAAGCCCATCGACTGGGGCCGCCACGCAATGATTTACGCGGGAGCGCAGAAGAACCTCGGCCCGGCGGGTGTTGTGCTTGTGATCCTTCGGCGCGAACTGCTCGAGCGGTGTCCCGACGATCTTCCCCTGATGCTCTCCTACGCCGCGCAGGTTGAGAAGGAGTCGATGCTCAATACGCCGCCGACGTTCGGCATCTACCTCATGGGACAGGTATTCAAGTGGATTCTCGGCGAGGGCGGCTTGTCCGCTGTTGCTGATCGCAATCAGCGCAAGGCGTCGGTCATCTATGACGCCATCGCCGATCGGGACGACCTGTTCTCGCCGATTGCAAGAGAGGACAGTCGGTCACACATGAACATCACCTTCAAGACTGGTGATGCGGAGACGGATGCGAGGTTTGTGGCCGAGGCAGCTGAGGCGGGCATGTCCGGATTGAAGGGCCATCGGTCGGTCGGCGGCATTCGCGCGTCGGTCTACAACGCCTTTCCCGAGGCGGGCTGCGAACGGCTCGCGGCATTCATCCGCGGTTTCTAACAACAAGCGAGGGAACAGCGAGGTGTCCGACACCGGTACCGGACACCTCTTCCTTCCAGCGGTCCTCTCGTCAGATTTCGTGCACAAACAACCCGCTGCGGAGCTTTGGCTCAAACCAGGTGGACTTTGGCGGCATGATCAGATCTGCATCTGCCACGGACAGGAGTTGTTCGATGGAGGTCGGAAGCATCGAGAACGCGACTGCTGCTTCGCCCTCATCAACCAGCCGTTCCAGTTCATCGGTTCCCCGAATGCCTCCTACAAATGCAATGCGCACATCGGTCCGGGGATCACCGACTCCCAACAGCGGCTCAAGCACCAACGACTGCAGCAGATCCACATCCAGCGATCGAACTGGGTCGTCATGGGGAATCGCCTCGGGATCGAACTGGATTGCGTACCAGGCACCGTCCAGATACATGCAGCACCCTCCGGAGGACGCCGGCGTTGGTTGCGATGCAGGTGTGACCGCGGTACCGAGCGCCGAGAGGAACTCCTGCGGCGTCTGGCCATGCAGATCTGCGACGGTGCGGTTGTAGGGAAGGATCTTCAGGTGGGAGGCGGGGAAGAGCACGGCGAGAAAACGGTTGTACTCCTCGCCGCCATCATGATTCGGATTCGCTGCGGCGCGGTCCTTCGCCGCCCGAACCGCACTGGCGGTTCGGTGGTGCCCGTCCGCGACATAGGCCAACTGCACGGTCCGTAACGCCTCCAGCAACGGAGCATCGTTCTCAATCCTCCATCCCGTGTGGGTAACGCCATCATCTGCCACAAAGTGAAACATCGGACGGCAGTTGATGGCGTCGTTCACAAGCCGCGTCACCGCGTCCTCGTCGCGATAGGCCAGAAAGACTGGTCCGGTATTGGCCCCGGTTTCAAGCACATGCCTCGTGCGGTCGTCTTCCTTGGACTTCCGCGTGTTTTCATGTCTCCGAATCAAGCCAGATTCGTAGTCGCCGACCGTGCAGCACGCCACAATGCCCACCTGCACATGATCCCCCATGCATTGCCGGTAGGCATAGAGGGCTGGTTGATCGTCCTTGAACAACAGGTCCGCATTCCGGAAATGCCGATACGCGGTCGCCGCCTTCTCGTATACCTCGTCGGCATATGCATCGACCCCGGGAAGATCGATTTCGGACCGGATGACATGCAGAAAACTGTCTTCGTTCCCTTCCGCCAAGTCTGCTGCTTCCTCCCTGTTCACGATGTCATAGGGAACGGAAGACACACGAGGGGCATCCCCGGCCGATGGGTGAACAGCGCAGAATGGATGAATATCGAGCATGGCAGGGGCTCCGTGGGAGGGGCGGAAGTGTACCGCGCTGGCAACTTGGGAAGCCTGTGCGCTCTGACCACCAATGAAGCAGATCCTCGCCTTGATGGACTGCATGTTCCACCATGGTGGACCGATGCCAAGGTGTCGGACGCGTGTTCCGACACGCCCGGCGTCAGGACGGCCAAGGGCACCCTTAGAGGTAACGGGGCCGCACCGGCCCCGGAAACAACAGACAGCAGTACGGGAGTCCCCCAACCATGCTTAGTATCAAACGAACCGCCCGCAAGGCCTTCACCCTCATCGAAATTCTGATCGTCGTCGTCATTCTCGGCATTCTCGCCGCGGTCGTCGTACCGCAGTTCACCAATGCTGCTGATGACGCCAACGATGCCGCAGTCCGAAGTCAGCTCCAGACGCTCCGGGGCCAGATCGAGCTGTACCGTGCCCAGCAGGGTGCCGATCCCGCGCTCATCGCCAGTGGCTGGACCGAGTTGATTGACAACGACTATCTGACGACTGCACCCAGCAACCCCTTCACGAGCTCAACGACCGTGGCCGCCGCGCCCGCAGCGGGTGTAGGTTGGGTCTGGCGTGACAAGAGCGCCACGAATACCACCAAGGCGATCTACGGCGTCGATGCCGATGGCAACGAGTTCACGGAATAACCTCCCGTTTCCTCTCAGGGCCCTTGCAACAACTGGCAGGGACGCATGGCGGAGGCCATGCGTCCCTGTTGCATTTCCAGGATGGCCGATGTTCCAGGTCCGAGAACCAATGGCGACGCTCGCCAAGAACGGGGCAGTGGGTTCTCGGGGAGGAAAACGCCTCATTCACCTTGCCCGCCCACGGGTTTGGGCCGATCACCCAGAGAGATGCGGCCTGTGGCCGCGGAAACGAAGATGAAGTACGCCACGATCACATCAAAGCGAGCAGGGCGGTTGTGGACATCGCCACACCGACTTGGCTGGTCGCTTGTGGAACTCATGGTTGTGCTGGCCATGCTGGTGGTCGTCGCAGCCATCACCATTCCCCATGCCGCTTCCGGCGCCGGCCCCAGCGGACAGGCAGCCGCCAGGACGCTCGTATCCGACTTGCTTTCAGCGCAAATGGATGCGGTTGCGCTTCAGGAGTACCGCCGGGTGCACTTTTTTGATGACGGCCGTGGCTGGTGCGTCGTCGTGGTCGAGAGCGACGCTCTGAACGACTCCTTTGACGAGGCCACCGCGGTGTACATGACCGATGAGGTCGAATCACAGGGCCAGGGACAGTTCGCCATCATCGACTTCCAGCAGGATGGTCGGTTTCGGAATGTGTCCATCGCCACTGCGGCCTTCGACGGCGACAATCGCGAAGTGACATTTGATCCAGGCGGCGGCGTCGTCGCGAACAATGGTTCGCCTGGACTCGGCGGAATGGTGCAGATCGACTCAGGTCAGACGAGCTGGCAGATTCAGGTCGCCCCGCTGACCGGACACATCACTGTGTCGGAAGTCGCCGGAGCCAATCCGTGAAACTCCCCTTCACTCATCGTACGCGGGGCTGTGTTGGTATCGCATTGATTGACGGCGGCGCGACGGTTGCGCAGGGACACTGGGGCCAGGGGAGTCTGGAAAACCCCCGCGGACATCGCATCGACGGCAATCCTCGCGACTTTGCAAGCGACCAATGGCGAGGCGCGACCGGTAAGGCAGGCACACGCGGCGCAGCATGTGTGCTTTCGATTCCTGCATCCATGACCACTGAACATGCCCTTCGCATTCCGGCGATGCCCGACGCGGAGACTCGCGAGGCCGCCGGCTGGGAGGTGGCCGAGAGACTCGGTGTTGACCGTGAAGAGATTCAGGTTGATGCGATCAGAATCGGTGATGGCGCCGAAGTGATGGCCGTAGCGGCTGATCCGACGATCATCAGGAACATTCTTGAGCCGATGTACGCGGCCGGCCTTCGCCCCACTGCCATTGAGCCGCAACAATTCGCCATCGCACGACTGTTCGGGATGCGGCATCGCCGCGCTGCGGATCAGTCGTCGGTGCGGGCAGTTCTCGACATCGGTCGAGCATCGGCGACGATGTTGGTGCTCACCGGCGATCGTCTGTCGTTCTCCCGGCAACTTCGAAACGGTGGACAGGCCTTGGTGGACGCGGTGTCGAGCAATGTCGGCGTCGACCCCGACCGAGCTGCCCAGTTGCTCGACTCCGACGAATCGTCAGAACAGGATCCAATCATCGAACAGGCGATTGCGCGTGCGACACGCGCGACGCACGAGGACATGGCGGCGGAGGCGGTTGCCTGCCTTCGCCACTTCGGCGTCACAAGTCGGGGACCGGCTCCGGGATGCCTGATCTTGACCGGGTCGGCCTCACGCAATCGGCACCTCGCCGATGTGCTTTCCCGCATTTGCGGCATTGAGACAACGGGCGACGACATGCTGTTCTCGAACCGGTCGGCGATGCAGGCTCTCCGTGGAATCGACGGTTGGCAGGCGGCGATCGGCGCCAGCATGCACCCGGTCACGAAACGAGAATCACGGCGCCGCCGCGGCGATGGCTCTGAAAGGACTGCTGCATGAACCTTCTACCTGAACGGTATAGAGAGCGCAGCCTGGGCCGGGCCCGAAGCGGCCGGGTTGCTGCGGCTACGATCGCGATTCTTGGATTGAAGGCGATCGTCGCTACGCACGCTCGTCTGTCCACCAATAGCGCATCGAGTCGGCTCGTGGCGGCGCAGGCGCGGGCCAACGACGCGTTGGAAGTTGAATCACAGGCATCTCGTCTGGAACAGGAAAAGGCCAGCCTTGAGAAGTTCGTCGAGCGATACCGCAATGCCGAGGTATCTCTGCCGATGGGCGACATCGTTGCGACGATTGCAAACATGCTTCCCAGTTCCGTGACGCTTGAGGAGTTGGCCCTCGACCTCGTAAAAGGCGAAACCGGCCGAAAGTTGACTGGTCGCCTCGCCGGCTTCTCAGAGACGGACGAGGAGATCGCCCGGTTGGTCGATGACCTTGCGGCGACTCAACCGTTTGAACATGTCGGCATGGACTTCAGTCGATCGCGCACGGTGCGAGGGCGACAGGCACGCGAATTCCGAATTGGTTTCAGCATCGATGTCGATGCCGGCTGGCGACTGCGTCGGGGAGTCGCGTTTGTGGGAGAACTGCAATGACAGCGCAGAAAGAACGATGGTATGTATTCTCCGCGATCGTTTTTGCGATCCTCGTCTTCGCCTTCTTTGCATGGCCGAACTACCGGCGGGCAAAGGCTGCCGGTTTGGAAGCTTCGGCGATGGAGGAGCGGATCGAACGGCTGGAACGGCGACAGGAAGAAGTCAAACGCCTTCGAGAGTCTTACGAACTTGTGTTGACCGAGGTTGAACAGTCGTTCAAATCGGTGCCAACATCGCCGCAGACCGCCCAACTCGTGCAGGCACTTTCGCTGGAAGTGGACGGCGTTCGGATCATCGATCAGGGATTCACGGCAGGGGAAGGGTTCGATGGCGGCGATGGCACATTTGCCGTTCTTCCGCTGGCCGTAACGCTGCATGCCGACTTCGACTCGATCTTTTCGATCGTAGACCGAGTGGAATCAATGGAACGGCTGGTCAATGTCGCCTCCATTCGACTCTCACGATCATCCAATGATGCTGATGCAACTGCTCCACCCCTGGAAGCGGCCATCGGCTTGCACGCGGTTTATGACCCGATGCGGGAGGGGCCCTGACATGAAGTTCCGTACATACACGCGACGCCAATGGCGTTCCATCACCGCTGATCGAAAGCGATTTGCCACACTGTGTGTGCTCTCCGCGATGGCGTTGCTGTTGTGGGCGAGAATCATCGTCATTGCTCGTCCTCCGAGAACAGCCGTCGCCGATCCGATAGCGCAGAGCAAGGCAGCGGAAGTTCCGCCGAAAACCAGGGCCGCAAGAGCAGTTTCTCTGGACCATGCGGTTCTCCGAAACCCCTTCAGGATGAACGAGGCGACATTCCCATCAACCGCGACCGATAACATCGGCAGTTCTGCTGGCGGAGGGGAGGCCGAGGATGGCGAACGATCGCTCGTCGCAGCCCTCGCATTGGAGGGTGTGATGCCGAAGGGCCCCATGGCGCTCATTGACGGGCGAATCTACCGCCCGGGCGACACCGTGGCGCTTCACGCCGCAGCCGATCCAGTGCTTCTGGAAGAGGTTCGTGCCCGTTCAGTCATCCTCGCGGCGGGAGACCGCCGATATGAACTGACGATTGCGCCGCCCGGCCGGTAGTTACACCGGCCCATGGGCTGCGCGGAGCGCATGCCCATGAAGAACCTCCACGCACACCTGCTTCCGTTGGCAATTGCCCTTCTTCTGGCATCCCTGGCCTCTGCGCAGGAAGCCCCGCCTCGAACAAAGCGAGAGGGTCCTCCGCCATCGGCGACACATCCAATTCGAGAAGAACCGCGGCCGCGAGAAGAGGCCGAGGTCGTTGTCGACCGCTTCGGAACTGTCGACCTGGTCGTGCAGGACACCGAAGTGACGCAAGTGCTGGAAATGCTGGCGATTCAGTCGCACAAGAACATCATCGCCAGTCAGGGCGTGATTGGTGCCGTGTCGGCGAACCTCTACGAGGTGACATTCCACGAAGCGCTCGACGCGATTCTTCGTGTCAATGGGTTTGGTTTCATCGAAGAAGGCAACTTTGTCTACGTCTACACCGCCGAGGAGTTGGAGACGATCGAGGCGGCACGCCGCCGCACCGAAACGCGGATCTATGGTCTGGAGTACCTCTCCGCAGCAGATGCCGATGAATTCGTGCAACCGATCCTGAGCGAAGCGGGCAAGACAGCCTATCGAGGGTCGGTCGAACCTGGGTATGCGCCAACGCTGGAAGACGGTGGCGCAGACAGTTTCGCCTGGGCATCCAAACTCGTCGTGACCGATTTTCCGGCGAATCTGGATCGCATCGGAGAGTTGCTTGAGGAACTCGATACTGCACCAAGGCAGGTGGTCGTCGAGGCGACCATTGTTTCGACGACGGTCAACGAAGACAACCAGTTCGGTGTCGATTTCTCTGCGCTCTCCAACATCAACATCGGCGGGATCGCCGGCGGGCCGATGGCTGCGGCAAACGACTTGGTGAGCGGGGCGCTCGGCGCGACAAACTCCGTGGCGACGACCATGGACATGGGTGCGACGGGCGATGCCACCCAGGCCGGATTGTTGAAAGTTGGTGTGCTTCGCGATCATGTGGGCGCTTTTCTCAAGGTGCTCGATCAGGTGTCGGACACCACCGTTGTCGCGAGACCTCGGCTGACCTGCCTCAATCGCCAGAGGGCCGAGGTACTCATTGGTGTCCGCCGCGGCTATCTCTCATCGACAGTGACCCAGACGAGCACGACGCAGACGGTCGAGTTTCTGGATACCGGTGTTCATCTGGTTCTGCGACCGTTCATTTCCCCCGACAACATGATTCGCCTGGAACTCTATCCGAGCCTCTCCAGCGCAACCTTCCGTACGGACGGCACCCAGCAAGTGCCGGATGAAACGACGCACGAGGTTCGGACCAATGTCCGGTGCCTGGACGGCGAGACGATCGTGCTTGGCGGGATGTTCAGAGAGCAGACGACCATGACACGGCGGCAGGTGCCATTCCTCGGGGACATACCCGTGCTTGGCGCGGCATTTCGTGGACAGGATGATGCCGTCATCAAGGAGGAGGTCATCTTCCTGTTGACGCCAACAATCGTGCAGGACGAGCGGCTCTGGGAGGCCGGTCGCGACTCTCTTGAACTTGCGGATACGGTCAGAATCGGCGCCCGCGCCGGACTTCTTCCATTCAGTCGTGATCAGATCACCGCCAATTACAACCGCGATGCAATTGATGCCTACCGGCATGGCCAGCTCGACGAGGCGCTCTACTGGACCAACCTATCGCTCCGCACATCGAGCGTGCAGCCGGAAATGATTCGGTTGCGGGATCGCATCACCGATGAGGAAGAATCGGCCTGGGAGGAAGATATCGTCCGCGATCTTCTGCTGAATGAAGTGCGGCAGTTGCAGGTATCCATGCAGGAGACATCCGAATGACAAAGTTGCTGGCCGCCACTCTCGTCCTGCTTCTTGCAACCGGGTGTGCCGGGCCGACGCGAGCGGGAAAGGAAGCTCGCAACGCGGCGCATGACCGCATGGATCAGGTCAATGCTCAGCTCGCGGCGCAGCAGGCAACGCAACAATTCGAAGTCGGTCGATTTGATGACGCGCTGGACATCATCAATGGCGCAATCGAGCGATATCCCAAGTCGGCGGCGTACCAACTTCTCAAGGGGCGCATCCTGCTGGAACAACATCGACTTGATCCGGCCCGCGCAGCGTTCGCCGAAGCCTCCACGCTGGACTCAACCATGGCGGAACCACACTACCTGACGGGCATTCTCCACCAACGATGGTCGGACGATGCCACCGCTCTGGAACACTACTCAGCGGCCATGGAGGCAGACCCCACGCATCCGCAATACCTGCTTGCGACGGCCGAGACCATGGCCGCGCTCGGCAGGATGGGTGAGGCTGCTGACCTTCTTGAAGAGCAGAAGGCACACTTTGAACATCACCCAGCCGTTCCGACTCTGCTTGGACAAGTCCGGCTGCGCGAGGGTCGGCCTGGAGAGGCTGCGGATCATCTCTCGGAAGCGAGGCTGCTGCGGCCGGCCGACACGGAAGTGGTCGAAGATCTGGCGATCGCTCAGTTCAGAGCCGGACGGTTTTCAGACTGCCTCTCAACACTTCGTGACATGGAACAGTGGGACGAAGATCCAAGACCGATGCTGCAACGATTGCACGCCAAGTGTCTTGTCGCCACCGGGCAATTGATCGCGGGGCGGGACATGTCCCTGCGGGTGACCCGCCGGACCCCCAATGATGTCGAAGCCTGGGCCGACCTCGGTCTCATTGCCTGGAAAATGGGTGATTACAAGCGATTGAAGGAATGTGGTAGCAGGATCGGCCAATTGGCACCGCAGCGGTCGGAGGGCGATTTGTTTCTGGGAATCGCAGCCATGCACGGTGGCCAGTTCGACGACGCACGGGCCAGACTTGCCACGATTCGCGGAAACGACGCCATTGGACAGTTGCTTGCGGCGATGCCGCGGCCGGATCGTCCGATAACACCGAGAACATCTGCATCGATTCTGCCCAATGCGGCAGACCCACGAAACATGGCCGGGGATTCTGCCGACATCGCTTTGCAGGGGCTTGACCCCGGGCCGGACGAGGGAAGCCGGCCCGTGGCACATGCCCTGGGGAATGATTCCTTGCAGCCCTAGGCGGAGCCTGGGGTAACGGGACCCTCTTCCCCGCAGGTGAAGATCCCGTGCTCGGCTCAGTCATCTCCATCACGATTCTGTTGACTGCCGCTGGGACGGCAGTGATTGCTGTGGTAGCGGCGTTCAAGTGGCGGGGGCGTGCACGCAGCGCCGAACTGGCCGCCGATGTCATCAAAGCAGAGGCCGATGCAGCCCACGGAGAACTGGAGAGCGCCAAGATCCACGCTTGCATCGATCGAACCCGGCGACAACAGGTTGAAGCGGTGCTTGATGTCCTCGGCGATGCGGTCATCGTCGCCGATGCCCACGGCGACCTCCTGCACGCGAACCGCCGGGCGGCGAGCCTCCTCGCAACGCCACTGGACGAATCCTACGGGCATTGCGTTGCGGAGATCATGCGAAACTCGGACCTGGGCGAGCACATTGCGTCTGCTGCGAGCCAACCATCGGCAGACGAATGTCCTGTCGAGTTCGAAACGGACTTTGACGAGGTGCGCACGACCTGCGAAGTCTCTCTACAGACCGTCGGCAAGGAGCAGGAGTCGTTTCGCGCCGTTGTTGCTGTGCTGCGCGACTTGGCTCGTGAGCGAGAAGTGGCCCGGCTCAAGAGCGACTTCGTATCCAAGGCGAGCCATGAACTTCGCACACCGCTCTCGTCCATCGCCGCGTATGTCGAGATGCTCATCGACGGTGATGCTGCGGACGAGACTGCAAGATGCGAGTTCTACGGTGTCATCCAGGCAGAGACGGAACGACTCCGCCGCCTGATCGACAACCTTCTCAACATCTCGCGCATTGAAGCCGGCCTCATGAGCATCGACCGCGAGACGGTCGACTTCAAGACGTTGATCGAACGGGCCGTCACAACAATGTCCCCGCAGGCCGGCGAGAAACGAATCGAGATCCGCCACGAGATCGCCCCGGTGGGTCTCTCCGCTGTCGGTGACGAGGACATGTTGTTTCAGGTCATCGTCAACCTCCTTTCCAACGCGATCAAATACACGCCGGAGGGTGGTCGCATCACCATTGCGGCGGACAGCGATAACCTCACCCATGCGATCCACCTGTCGGTGTCCGACACGGGGCTGGGGCTGAGTAAGAGCGACGCTGATCGTGTATTTGAAAAGTTCTACCGCGTCGAGAATTATCGACACTTCGCAGAAGGAACGGGCTTGGGGCTGAATCTCTGCCAACAGATCGTTGAGACCTTGCACAACGGTCAGATCGGTGTGGAATCAACAGTCGGCATGGGGTCCAAATTCTGGTTATCAGTTCCCATGTTCAACGACGAACGAATGCGGGTGGCAGCATGAGGAAGCAACACACATGACGCGCCGGATTCTCATTGCCGACGACGAGGCCCATATCGTGCAGGTCCTGTCTCTGAAACTGCGACACGCAGGCTGGGATGTCGTGACGGCCGTTGATGGTGAAGATGCCCTGCATCAGATCCTTGCGGAACCGCCCGACCTGATTATCACGGACATCCAGATGCCCTACATGACCGGCATCGATCTCTGTCAAGAACTGCTTCAACGAGCTGCGTTGTCATGCATTCCCGTCATCGTCCTTACCGCAAGGGGGCACGCATTGAATGTGTCTGACGCTGAACTTCCGAACATCTGCCATTTGGTCAGCAAACCCTTCAGCCCGCGCGCGATTACCGAGCAGGTGCGGGCGCTGTTGGACATGGCCCCGAAGTCGCAGGTCGGGCGATCGGAGGCGGCATGAGGACCACACTTGGCCGTGCGGACATTCAAGGGTTGGACTCCTGGTCTGACAGGTTGCGAGATGCCGGCATCATCGCCGTGGAGACGGACCGGAATGGTTCGGTCGTCTCTTCTCACCGGCGGGGGCATGACTGGCTCGAGGATCTCCTCGTGCAATCACCGTTGGTCCGGTCGGCCATTCGAGACATCTGCGGTCGTTGGGACTCGCAGGAAAGAGTACAGCCCGAGCGGGCTTTCCCCGGCCTTTGGATGCTGCCGGTTCCCTTGTCGGCACGGCGGTCACGGCGCGGATACGCCATTGCCATTGTCATTACCGACGAACTACTCTCCGGCGAACACCTGCACGCGCTCTGCCAGGCAAGCGGTGCCGATTACACAACCATGGTCGCGATGCTGTCGTCGCTTCCCCCGGCTGCGAGCGCGGACATGGGACGGCTCGGCACACTGTTTCGCCTTGCATGGGAATCGGAGCATGCACACCGGGAAGACCGCAATGTCATCGAATCCATAGGACGGGAGTTGAGCGAGTCCTATGAGGAGATCAGCCTTCTTTACACGATCACCGGCAGCATGCACACAGTCAATCATCCTGAGCGATTCATTGAATTGGCGTGCGATGAACTGCTGCAGACGCTTCCTTACAAATGGATTGGTGTGCAACTCTTCATGCGGGACCGGCTACCGCGAGCCGGGGCGGATCTGGTGATTCGCGGGGAGGCTGATGTCAGCACCGACGACATTCGAGCGATCGTTTCAGGCGTTCGTTCCAGATTGGCGCCGGGATCACCCGCAATTCTGAAGGATGACGGGCCATTCGGAAGGGCCGCCGTCGTCGAACCGATTACCAGTGACGGGCAGCTCATCGGCGTGTTGATGGCAGCGGACAAGTTCGGGCCGGATACCTCCGTGTCATCGGTCGACATCAAACTTCTGACGGCAACCGCGGCCCAGTTAGCGATCTTTCTGGAGAACGCAGCACTGTACGAAGACTTGAGCGCGACATTCCTCGGCACGCTTCAGGCACTCACGGCCTCCATTGACGCGAAGGACCGATACACCTGCGGTCACTCGCAGCGGGTTGCACTGCTCACTGCGCAACTTGCCGCAGCCCATGGCATGGACGCGGACCGTGTCGAGCGAGTTCGCATCGCGGGTCTTGTGCATGACATCGGCAAGATTGGTGTGCCGGAGGCGGTGCTGCTCAAGAAGGGACAACTCTGCGAAGAGGAATTCGCCTGGATCAGGCGGCACCCGGAAATCGGTGCGAGGATTCTGCGTGACATCCCCCAGATGGAGGACATCATCGGGGGCGTGATGCATCACCATGAACGATTTGACGGCAAGGGATATCCACATGGCCTCGCGGGTGAGGACATCCCCGTGATTGCGAGGATGATCGCGTTGGCGGACACCTTTGACGCCATGTCGTCGAGCCGCACCTACAGAACGGCGATGACGCGATCTGCTGTCCTGCAGGAGATGAGCAATGGCGCAGGAACCCAGTTTGACCCGGATCTCGCAGAACGATTTTTCCGCCTGGATTTCTCTGCCTGGGAGAGTTTGATTCTTGACCACCAGACCATGTCGGTATCCGGCAAGGAGCGTGCAGCATGAAGATCACGATCGAAACACATCGAGCGGCCACCGTTATCTCGCTGAGCGGGGGTTTTTCACTGGATGACTCCGACACATTTCGGCGACAAGCCCGCGAGCTGCTGGAAAACAGGGCTAGTGACATCATCCTGGACTGCTCGGAAGTTGACCTGATCGACTCCATCGGTCTTGAGTCGCTCCTGTGGCTGTCCGATGAAACAGAGAGTCGCGGTTTTCGGTTGCGGGTTTCCAGAGCCTCTCGCAGCCTTCGCCGCGTTCTGACGCTGACACGGCTTGAGCGAGCACTTCGGGTGCACGAGTCAGTGGAGGCGGCGGCAATGAGTCTCTCCCAGGCCCGATAACCGCATCTGGATTCGACTTCGCCATGCACGGCAAAGACATGCCCAAATCGACGATCACAGCCCAGGCACCGCTTGGGAAGTTGCTGCAACAGCGGGGACTGCTGTCACAGGAGCAACTCGATGCCGCGCTCGCACGGCAAGAGTCGGGTGAGCGTCGCATGCTTCTGGGCGAGGTGCTTGTGGACATGGGCGTTGTGGACGAGACACTGGTGCTGGAGACATTGGCCGAGTCCTACGGCATTCCATTCGCATCGGACACGGCAAGACTCGCCGATCCCCGCGTCATCGAAGAGCTGCCGCGGGCGTTCCTTGAAGAACATGGTGTGCTGCCGATGTTCCTGGTGAACGGTGTATTGACAGTGGCAGTGAGCGAGCCAGCCAACCTGTATCTCGTGGAAGAAGTAGAGCGGCTCTCTGGTCACAGGGCTCAGATCGTTGCCGCAACGGCGAAGGACATCGATGCGGCACTTCGTTCATACCTTCCTGCGGCAAATGTATTTGTCATTGACGAGATTTATGAAGACATCGACGAACACGATTTCGCCGTTGTCGAGCAGGACTCGACGGAACTTTCTGATCTTGAGGAAGTCGCCGGCCATGGTCCCGTCGTCAAACTCGTCAACTTCTTGATCTACTCTGCGGTGCGGGATGGCGCATCGGATATTCACATCGAACCGGGTGACCACACGCTTCGCGTCCGCTATCGCATCGACGGTCTCCTTCAGGAGAAGATCGAGCCTCCGTACAAGATGCATCAGGCGATTGCGAGCCGCATCAAGATCATGGCGAGCCTGGACATTTCCGAGCGGCGACTGCCGCAGGACGGGGACTTCAATGTGATGATGGACGGTCGGCCAGTGGACATTCGCGTCTCCACGATGCCTGGGCGATTTGGCGAGATCGTCGTACTTCGAATCATTGATTCCCAAAACAACCGGCTGCAGCTTGATCGACTTGGTTTCAATGATGCAACGCTGGCCGCCTGGACCGGCATCGTTTCGCAGCCCAACGGCGTGGTTCTCGTTACGGGTCCCACCGGTTCCGGCAAGTCGACCACACTGTATTCGGTGCTGTCGCAACTCGACACGGCAGAGATCAATGTCTCGACCATCGAGGATCCCATTGAGGCGCAGATTCCCGGCATCAACCAGTCACAGGTCAATGATCGAGCAGGCTTTTCCTTTACCCGCGCACTTCGTTCGATGTTGCGACAGGATCCGGACGTGCTGATGGTCGGAGAAATTCGAGACGGGGAGACCGCGGGCATCGTGTCACAGGCCGCGTTGACAGGACATCTCGTCTTCTCGACGCTGCATACCAACGATGCGGTGAGCGCGGTCACCCGGCTCATCAACCTCGGTGTCGAGCCTTACTTGGTTGCGGCAACCATCCGTGGCGTGCTTGCACAGCGACTTGTCCGGAAGATCTGTCCGCACTGCAAGGCGCCTTGGGAAGGTGACGTTGCGGCAGCGGATGCGATCCTCGCTGCCTGCGGTGATCTCAACGACCTGTGGCACGGAGCGGGATGCAGTCGCTGCCGCGGCTCTGGATTTGCCGGGCGAATCGGCATCTTCGAACTCCTGGTGCCGGACGATGCGCTGTTGCAGGCAATTGGCCGGGGAGCATCGCTGCAGGAACTCCGAGGCCTCATCGAAGGGGGAGGGTTTGCGACGCTTCGCGATGACGGCATGGCCAAGGCCGCGCAGGGGTTGACGACCCCGGAAGAAGTCCTCTGTGTGACCAGAGCATGATCGCAACAGTTGCCAAAGAGACCTTTGCATGGAAGGCGCGGGACGCCAGTGGCAAACAGATCTGCGGTTCGCAGTCTGCTGCCACCGTCGCGGAAGTTGCCGGACAACTGCGGTCAAAGGGACTCTTCGTTACCGCGATCGATCCGGAACCGTTGCTGCGTCCGGATGTCGCGGAACAGGAAGACACTGCATCTGTCGTTGACAAGCGGGTCAAGCGCGATGAGGTCATAGCATTTTGCCAACAACTTGCCGTGATGCTCGACACAGGCGTTCCCCTGTCGGAGGCGCTGGAGGCACTGAGCCAACAGACAAAACACCGTGACTTTCGTACCGTCGTTGACGGATTGCATCAGGATGTACGCAGTGGTGAAGCGCTCTCCACCGCAATGGCCCGTCGAAGAAAGGTGTTCCCGCGCATCGTGGTCAGCCTGGTCCGGGCGTCCGAACTCTCAGGAACACTTCCACTGATGCTCGAACGAGTGTCCGGCTATCTCTCCAGAGAACGAAAGACGCTTCGGCAGATCAAGGGCGCCATGGCCTACCCGATCATCATGGGAGCAACCGCAGTCGCGGTGACGGCGATAATCGTCACGTTCGTGTTGCCACGATTTGCGAAGATCTACGAAATGCGAGCAACGACTCTTCCGTGGCCGACACGAGCATTGCTCGCGATCAGCGATGCGATCACGGGGACATGGATGTACTGGCTGCCGGCGTTGATCATCGCCGCCATTGCTGTCGTCCTGTGGTACCGAACACGGACCGGGCGCAGGTTCATCGACCTGCTGAAACTTCGGCTGCCGATTCTCGGCCCGATGTCCGCGCAACTCTATACGACGCGTGCATCCCGCACGCTCTCGACCCTGTTGGCTGCTGGCGTCGGTGTGCTTGATGCCATCGGGATCTGCCGCGATGTCACGAACAATGTGCAGTTCGATCGGATGTGGGTCGACATGGAACAGAACATCCGGAACGGTCATCCACTCAGCGATGCCGTCTTCGATTCGCCGCATGTTCCATCGTATGTCGCGTCAATGATCGCCAGCGGTGAGCGATCCGGTCGACTGCCGCATGTGATGGACCGGGTTGCGGGATTTGCCGACGAGGAACTCGAGGCGCGAGTGAAGAAGGTCGGTGGGCTCATTGAGCCAGTCATGATTCTGGTGATGGGCACCGTTGTCGGCGCCGTCGCCATCGCAATGCTGCTGCCCATCTTCAGTATGTCGCGAGTTGTTGCGGGCGGTTGATCCACTGCCTCAACGAGCGTCGAATCTCCAACGAGGAACTCGCATTGCGGATCGCCTCCTTGAGCGGTTTGACATGTCCCATTGTGCGGCCGTATCTGCTGATGCGACTTCGGAGACACCGCACTGCCTCCTGCTCGCCACGGTGCTCGAGAATGAGATCCAGATGCCGCTCAACGACGGCGAGTTTCTGTTCGAGCGAAAGGTCGGCGGGCTCTCGACCTGCGAGTGTGTCGGCGATCTGCCGGAAGATCCATGGTTGGGCGGTGGCTGCTCTGCCAATCATGAGTCCATCGCAGCCTGTGGTCGCAAGCATGTGCATCGCGTCGTTGGCTGATCGGATGTCGCCATTCCCGATGACCGGGACTGTGACAGCCGCAGCGACGGCCGCAACACCTTCCAAGTCAACGCTGCCGCGGAACTTCTGCTCTGCCGTTCGTCCATGAACGGTGATGGCGGCGATCCCCGCATCCTGCAGACGCCGCGCCAGATCGGCGGCAACGATTTCATCCGTTCCCCAACCAAGCCTGATCTTTGCGGTGACGGGAACATCAACGCTTCGAACGATGCGTAATGCAAGTTCGGCGGTGGAGGCGGGGTTGCGGAGGAGCAGCGCGCCGCCGTGTTTCTTTGCGATCTTGTCGACCGGGCAGCCCATGTTGATGTCGATCACATCCGCCCCCTGTTCCTCAATCCAGCGTGCTGCCTCCGGCAGAGGATCGTCGGCGTTTCCATACAGTTGGACGCACAGCGGCCGGTCGGCCGGATAGGGCCGGGCCTGTTTTCGCACGGGATCGATTCCCCGGACGATCGCGTTGCAACTGAGCAGGTTTGTACACGCCAGACCGACACCGCCCAACTCGCGGCAGAGCAGCCGCAGGGGGAGGTCGCAGACTCCCGCCATGGGGGCCAGAATCAGCGGTGTGTCCAGTACAAGGTCGCCAATACGCATCTTCCGCCATTCTGGCAGCCTTTTTTCGCAGTGTGCAGCGATGGGCGGTCGGAATCGTGACATTTTTGGGTTCGATTGGGGATATGTTGGCATCCACATTGCGTCTATGTCATGGCCGGCGGCAATCCCGCCTGTGAAGGAGAACACACACATGTCCAAGATCATTGGAATCGACCTGGGCACTACCAACTCTGTTGTCGCCGTCATGGAAGGCGACCAGCCCAAGGTACTCATCAACAGCTCCGGCAACCGGACGACTCCGTCCGTTGTCGGTTTTACTGACAAGGGCGAGCGGCTCGTAGGCCAGCCCGCCCGTCACCAGCAGGTGACAAACCCGACAAACACCGTCTTCTCGGTGAAGCGATTCATGGGGCGTCGCCACGGCGAGGTCTCGTCCGAGGAGAAATTGGTGCCGTACGGTGTCACCGGCGGCGACCAGGAACTGGTCAAGATCGGGGTACGCGACAAGGAATACACACCGCCAGAGGTGGCGGCAATGATTCTCGGCGAACTTCGAAAGGTCGCCGAGGACTATCTGGGCGAGAAGATTGACAAGGCGGTCATTACCGTACCCGCCTACTTCAACGACTCGCAGCGACAGGCGACGAAGGATGCCGGTGAGATCGCCGGACTGACGGTCGAGCGGATCATCAACGAGCCGACGGCGGCAGCGCTTGCCTACGGCCTGGAGAAGAAGACGAACGCGAAGATTGCGGTCTTCGACCTCGGTGGCGGTACATTTGATGTATCCATTCTCGACATCGGTGATGGCGTGTTCGAGGTCATGGCGACCAACGGCGACACGCATCTTGGTGGTGACGACTTCGACCAGCGATTGATCGATCACATCGCGGAGGAGTTCCGAAAGAAGGAAGGTATTGACCTTCGCGATGACGCGATGGCCCTGCAGCGACTCAAGGAAGCTTCCGAGAAGGCCAAGTGCGAGTTGTCGCAGCAGATGGAGACATCGGTCAACCTGCCGTTCATCACGGCGGATCAGAATGGACCGAAGCATCTTCAGGTGACGATCACGCGGGCGACCTTTGAGTCTCTGTGTGCGGATCTGTTCGACCGGCTTCGCGGCCCATGCGAATCCGCGCTCAAGGATGCGAAACTGTCGCCGTCCGAGGTTTCGGATGTCGTCATGGTCGGAGGATCGACCCGCATCCCCAAGGTACAGGAGATCACGAAGGAGATCTTCGAGACCGCCGAACTCGACAAGTCCATCAACCCGGATGAAGTCGTTGCGGTTGGCGCAGCTATTCAGGGCGGCGTTCTGACCGGCGACGTAAAGGATGTCCTTCTGCTGGATGTGACACCGCTCAGCCTCGGCCTGGAAACGCTCGGTGGCGTCATGACACGGCTGATTGAGCGCAACACGACCATCCCAACATCGAAGAAGGAAACCTTCTCGACGGCGGCCGACAACCAGACATCGGTGACCATTCATGTCCTTCAGGGCGAGCGAGAGTTCGCCACGGACAACCGGTCACTCGGTCGGTTTGATCTGGCGGACATCCCACCTTCACCCCGCGGCATGCCGCAGATCGAGGTGGAGTTCGCCATTGACGCCAACGGCATCATGCAGGTTTCGGCGACCGACAAGGCGACTGGTAAGAGTCAGAACATCGAGATCACCGGCTCCTCCGGCCTCGCTGACGACGAAATCGAATCGATGAAGCAGGACGCAGAATCGCACGCCGAGGAAGACAAGGCGCGTCGCGAACTCGTTGACCTGAAGAACCGTGCCGAGGCCGTGGCGTATCAAACGCGCAAGAGCCTTGAGGAGCACGGCGAAAAGGTCGCGGCGGATGTCCGAGGCAACATCGAATCGGCCGTGTCCAATCTGGATGACACGCTCAAGGGCGATGACGCCGCGGCGATCGAAGCCGCACTGTCAAACCTTGAATCCGCAGCAACCGAGCTCGGTAAGGCGGTCTATGAGGCTACGGCCGAACAGGCTGCGGCCGGTGGCGACGAATGCTGCGGCGGTGACGAATGCAAGAGCGGCAGCGATGATGTCATCGATGCCGAATACGAGGTCAAGGACGACTGACCTCACCAGAACTCCCTCCTCCCGGAACTGCAACATGTGGTTCCACAGGGCCCCGCTTCGGCGGGGCCCTTTTCCATGCCACGTGCGAGCGACCGCCTCCCAGCCCCCACCCGACGGGGAGGCTGCGGTGGCAATTCCTCGCCTCTCTTGACATGACATCCCCACCAGCTCACTCGCGTTGCAACGGTCAGATACCTCTTCTAGTGGCCGAAAGCGGGGATTCTTGTGTTACACTCTTATTTGTTACCGAGTTGTCCACAATTGCCCTCGCAAGGATACTTTCCAATGAGGATTCTGGTTGCTGCCATGCAGGTTCCCGATTCTCGGGCGTCGGTCAGGGTCTTGGCTGACGGCTCCGGTATTGATCCAACGGGTCTGAAATTCGTCTGCAGTCCGTTTGACGAGTTTGCCATCGAGCAAGCGGTGCAGATTCGGGAGAGCGGCGTCGAGGTAGAGGACATCGTGGCGGTCACGGCAGGTCCTACCGAGGCGATGGGTGTCCTGCGGACGGCCCTTGCCATGGGGGCGGATCGGGGAATTCATCTGGCGGGCGAGCACCTACCGCTGCACGACGAGGTTGCGATAGCCCGGCTCATGGCCGCCGCCATCCGAAGGACAGGCATGCAACCGGATCTTGTGCTCTGTGGGCGATTGACCATCGACAATGATTCGGGCGAACTGGGTCCGGCGCTCGCAGAGTTTCTCGGGATGCCCCATGTAGGTGGCGTCACCAGTCTGGCGTTCGATGGCACCGGGACGGGTGTACAAGTTCGCAGCAGAGGCGAAGGCGGAGATACCATCTATGGGGGCCCATTGCCGATGCTACTCGCCTGCGACAGGGGTTCCGTCGAACCCCGCTTTACGCCGCTACCGGCAATCATGAAGGCCAAGAAGAAACCCGTTGAAACGATCCCCGCAACGGAACTGGCCGATGCCCAAGGGGCGTCAACCGCGTTTGTAGGACTTCAACCTCCTCTGCCGCGACCGGCATGCAGAGTCATTGATGGAACACCAGAGGAGATGGCGATTGAGCTCGTACGTCTTCTTCATGAGGAGGCGAAGGTCATCTAAACATGGCTGCATCAGCCCTGATTCTTGTCGAACACCGGGATCGTTGCATCACACCCTCCTCGTTGCGCATGCTGACCGCTGCGCGAACGCTCGGGGCGACGGAAGTGCACGCACTCATCATCGGGTGCGACCCTGGTCCTCTGGGCGAGCAGGTCGCAGCGGCTGGCGCGGACGCCGTTCATGTGGTTGATGGCGCCGAGTTCGCCCACCCGACCGTACTGCCGTACGTGCGAGCAATGGAGTGCGCGATCGACGCCGCCGAAGCGTCGCTCGTCCTGATGGCTGCTACGCCAATGAGCCATGACGTAGCGCCTCGACTGGCCGCTCGGCGAGGGGGGCTGTTAGCAACCGATTGTCTCAAGGTCCAGTGGCAGGGCGACGACATTGTCGCGACGCGGTCGATGTATGCATCGAAGTGTGTGGGCGAAGTTCTGCTTCCTGCCGGGCAACTGCGGGTATTGACGATTCGTGGCAACGCCTACGAACCGCCAATCTCCGATGCACACCCTCCGGGCCGCGTTGAACTTCTGCAAGTCGTGCTTGCCGATCGCGATGTGGACATCGTGTTTCGCGAGTTCGTGCCAAGTGACGATGAGTGCAACCTCGCCGATGCCGACATTGTCGTCTCAGGAGGAAGAGCCCTCGAATCCAAGGAAAATTTCTCCATCCTGTACGACCTGGCCCATCGACTCGGCGGTGCCGTGGGAGCCAGCCGTGCCGCCGTGGATGCCGGCTTCCAGCCCAAGTCTCACCAGGTCGGCCTGACTGGACATGTCGTTGCTCCGCAGCTCTATATCGCGTGTGGAATTGACGGCGCCATCCAGCACCTGGCCGGTATGCGCGGCAGCAAGGTGGTTGTTGCCATCAACACCAGAGCAGAGGCGCCGATCTTTGGTGTTGCGACCTATGGATGTGTGGCCGATCTCTTCGAGGTGGTCCCACTCATCAACGAAGCATGCCGGTCTCTCGATGGGAAGCCGGTTCTGCGGTGAATCCGGTCCTCACAGCGATTCTCATCGTTGCTTCGGTGTCTGTCTTCGCTCTGTCGATCAGGCGGCGATGGAACCTGATGGTCATCGGAACCAATGGGAAACCACGCTTTCCCTACGACAGAATCAGGGAACGCATTCGCGGCACGCTCTCACTTGCTCTCGGCCAGAAGAAGTTATCCCGCTACCCAATGGCGGGCTTGGCGCACAAGGCGATCTTCTTCGGCTTCTTCGTTCTGCTGGTCCGTTCGCTCATTCTGTTTGCACGAGGCTTTTTGGACGATCCCTACTTTGGATACGGCCTCCTTGATGGCGGGACCCCGCTGGGCAATTCATATGGGTTGATCAAGGACATCTTTGTAGCCCTTGTGCTGGTGGGAGTGGGCATCTTCCTCTATCTCCGACTGGTTGCGCGACCACCGCGCATGTCCACTGGTCCGGAGGGCATCATCATCCTGCTGATCATCGGAATGATGATGGTTGCCGATGTGGCGTATGACGCGGCCAGCATGATCCGGTTCCCACCCGATGGGGCGACCTGGGGTGAACCACTTGGACATCTCCTGGCATTCACCATGAACGATCTGTCGATGCCAGCGGTGACGGTGATCTGGCATGCCGGATTCTGGACGCATGTCGTGCTGGTGTTGCTCTTTCTCAACCTGCTTCCCTACTCAAAGCACTTTCACATCGTGACGGCAATCCCCAATGTCTTCTTTCGGAATATGGATCCCGGAGGAAAGTTGAAACCGATTCAGGATATGGAGGGCCGAGTCGAGAGAGATGAAACGCTTGGCATCCGGAAGATCAGCGATTTCTCACCAAAGCACATACTGGAACTTTACAGTTGTACGGAGTGCGGTCGGTGCGAGGATCATTGTCCAGCGTCCATGACGGGCAAGATGCTCTCGCCAAGGCGCCTGATGGTAGGTCTGCGAGATCACCTCTACGAGAACGCCAGCGAACTCGCACAAGGCATCGACGTTGAGGAACTCGTGCCCGCAATCATCGATCCCGAAGTTCTCTGGGCCTGTACGACCTGCGGCGCGTGTGTCGAGGAGTGTCCGCTCACGATCCCACCCGCTGGCCGGGTCATCGACATGCGACGGCACCTCGTGATGGAACGCGGGGAGTTCCCCGAGTCGCTTCAGCAGGCATGCCAGGGCATGGAACTGGCGGGCAGCCCATACGGCATAGGACCAGAGGAACGTCTGGCGTGGGCCGAAGGGCTGGATGTACCAATTCGCGCGGATACGGAGGAAGTCGACGTGTTGTTCTGGGTCGGGTGCGCACCGTCGACGGACGACCGCTCCCGCCGGGTCGCCAGGGCGATGGCGGAGTTGCTGAATCTCGCTGGCATTCGGTGGGCGGTACTTGGATCGGAAGAGCGTTGCACAGGCGATATCGCAAGGCGGGCTGGCAATGAATACCTCTTTCAGATGATGGCTGAAGCCAATATTGAAGTGCTCAATGGCTACGGAACGAAACGGATCCTGACGATCTGCCCGCACTGTTACAACACCTTGCGAAACGAGTACCCTGACTTCGGGGGCCGATACGAGGTGGTACATCACTCGGAGTTCCTGGCGGATCTGGTCGGGAGCGGGGTCCTCACTCCAAAGGTGCGGATCGACCGCACGGTTGTGTACCACGACTCGTGCTACCTGGGGCGCCTCAACGGCATCTACGAACCGCCGCGATCGGTGCTTGCCTCCATCCCCGGGGTGCAACTGGTTGAGGCCACCGCGGCGCGTGACCGAGGGACATGCTGTGGTGCCGGCGGCGGCCAGATGTTCAAGGAAGACGAACCAGGCAATGAGAACATCAGTCGGTTGCGATTTCGCGAGTTGGCTGAGACGGGTGCCGACACCATCTGCACCGCATGCCCGTTCTGTCTGCGGATGATGACGGACGCGAGCGGCGCCGATGCGGAGGGCAACATGGCTCAACGTGATCCGGCGGAAATGCTGCTGGAATCGCTGCAGCCTTGACGCGGATCCATAGTCAATGGGCCAAAGGGATCCTCAGATCTTGGCGGCAGTAGTCGCGGCGCCGACCGGGACGCCGCCACCGGCTTCGGACTGCTGTCTCAGTGCCCGCCTGATCTTCTCCGGTGTGATGGGCAGGTCCGTGATCCATACGCCCGTGGCGTTGGCGATGGCGTGTGCGACTGCCCCAAGGACCGGGAGCGTCGAACCTTCGCCGATTTCCTTGGCACCGTAAGGGCCGCGAGGTTCATAGGAATCGACGATGCCGCTGAAGATGTCCGGGGCATCCTTGATGGTCATCATGAGGTATCCGTGAAGATCTGGATTGAGAAGTTGCCCTCGCTCGTCGTACATCACATCTTCCAGAACGGTCTCACTGGCACCCATGACGACAGCCCCTTCCACCTGTCCGTGAACGGTCATTGGATTGATGGCTCGCCCGCAATCGTGGTAGTCAGTGAACCGGTCGAGTTTGACCTTGCCGGTCTCAAGATCGACGGTCACCTCGCATACTGCGCTGCCGAAGGAGTAGGCTGGACTGGTGCCGACCGTCGCGCCCTTGTAGTCGCCGCCGAGTCCGTCCGGTGGTTTGTAGCAGCCAGTGCCGACAAGCGGTCCCTTCTCATTGAAGTACTTTCGGGCGACCTCTTCCCACGGCACACTTCGCTTGGGATCGGAGCGAACGAACATCCTCGCATTACGGGCCTCGATCTCATCCTCGCCGCAGTCGAGTAATGATGCGGCGAATGGACGCATGGCATCAACCACTGCGCCCCCGGCGCGTGACACGGCATGCCCCCCCATCAGCGTGATGCGTGAGGAGTATGCGCCGAGATCGATTGGTGAAATGTCGCTGTCGCCGCTTCGCATTCGAATGCGAGATGGCGGAATGCCCAGAGACTCGGCACACATCTGAACCAGCACCGTGTCGCTCCCTTGGCCGATTTCGGCAGCGCCGATCATGAGCACCGCCGCCGTACCATCCTCGGTCACCTTTACGACCGCGTTGGCGTGGGGAAAGATCGATTTCTTCTGAAAGGGCTCACGGTCCTTCTCGTGTGAGAGTTGGACTTGTCCGCGGTAGATGCAATACCCGGCGCCGGAAACGAATCCGCCGGAGCCGATGCCGATACCCTTTCCTGGCGGGAGTTTTCCGTACTTCTCGTCCCATCCGGATCGACGCTTGACTTCCTGCAGCGTCGCCCGGTACTCGCAGCTGCCGATGTCCAGTTCGTTGATCGTGATCGTCTCAGGGTCCATTGCATTCCGCTCGCGGATGACCACTGGATCAATGCCCAGTTCGTCCGCGACCATGCCGAGCAGACATTCAAAGGCGAATCGGGGCTGCGGGACGCCGTGTCCCCGCATCGCCCCACATGCCGGCTTGTTGGTCATCACGCGGTAGCCATCGTACTGGTAGGCGGGCAAGTGATAGAGCGTTGGAATCATGCTGCCGGCGTAGTAGGCGGTCGCCACTCCGAAACTCGAATAGGCGCCGCCGTCGAGGTAGATTTCGCTCTTGAACGCCTTGATTATCCCGTTGCGGTCTACGCCGAGCTTGAATCGCATGTGTTGCTTGTGGCGGCCACGGCCGTACTGGAACATCTCCCCGCGGGTGTACACCATCTTGACGGGACGCCCGATCTTCCGCGAGAGCAATGCCGAATTGATATCCAACGGCGTCGTCGCCGCCTTGCCGCCAAAGCCACCGCCGACGGCAGGCCGGATGACGCGGATAGAACCGAGCGGGATGTTCAACAGGTGAGCCATCATGTACTGCACGTAGTGGGGCACCTGCGTCGACGAGTACAACACAAGTGTTCCGTCCGGGTCCCATGTCGCGATCGACGCGTGGGGTTCCATCGGGCACTGGTAGATGTGGTTTCCGGTGAAAACCTCCTCGCGCACGAGATCGGATGCGGCGAAGCCGGCTTCGACATCGCCGAAATCCTGCTGGACATGTGTGTTGATGTTGTGCTCGAACCGTTCGTTGACCAGCGGTGCCCCTTCTGCGATCGCGGACACGGGATCCAGAACGGCGGGCAACTCTTCGTATTCGACCTTGATGAGTGATATCGCCCTCTCGGCAGTTCGCTCGTCGACGGCCGCGACCGCTGCGACGGGGTCGCCGACGTGTCGCACCTTGTCCTTGGCGAGAACATCTTCGTCGTAGCGTGCAGGCGAAACGCCGTATTGGACATCCGTGACATCCTGACCGGTCAGCACGGCCAACACGCCCGGCAGCGCTCTGGCTTGCGACGTATCGATGCTCTTGATCAGCCCGTGGGCGATCGGGGAGCCGAGCAGTTTGCCATGGGCCATGTTCGAGAGGAAGACGTCGGCGGTATATGTGGCACGGCCAGTGACCTTGTCAACAGCGTCCACGCGGGGAATCGAGACTCCGACGGTGTCGTTGTCCGGTGACTTTTCGGGGACATCGCCGTCGTGATGGCCGCGGTGTGCACAGGTGCCGTCTTCACGGTAGTTGTCACACCGCTTGACCGATCGCATGATGCCCGCGTATCCCGTGCACCTGCACATGTTGCCGGAGAGCGATTCCTTGATGTCCTCATCGCTTGGATCGGGATCTTGCTGCCTCAGCGCGGTGGCGGCAACCACCATGCCCGGCGTGCAGAACCCACACTGGATTCCACCCTCTTGAACGAATGACTGCTGGAGTGGCGTAAGTGTTCCATTGCGGGCAATGCCTTCGATGGTCGTGATGTTGCGATCGCCGACCGTGCCGGCGAGTGTCAGGCAGGCGTTGACCGGCTGCCCGTCCAGCAGGACAGTGCATGCGCCACAGTCGCCCACGTCGCAGCCGCGCTTCGTGCCGGTGAGGCGAACTCTGTCGCGAATGACATCGAGCAGCGTGTCATGTGGCTCGATCGCCACCACATGTTGCTGGCCGTTGATGGTGAGGGCGGCGGCAATCGTCATTCGGAGCCACCATCGATTCGTTCTGTCGCAAGCCTGAGAGCCCGCTTGGTGAGCACGCCGATCAGTTCCCTGCGAAACGCAGCGGAGCCGCGGATATCGCTGATTGGATCTGCAGCAGCAGCTGCCGCATCAGCAGCATGCTGCCACGCAGATTCGTCAGGCGGTCTCCCAGCGAGCATGGCCGGGACATCCCTCAGGAGCAGGGGTGTTGGGGCCACAGCGCCGATGGCCACAGAAGCCGACTCGATACGCTGGTCCGCTCCGAGGACAACCTGAGCAGCGGCCGCCGCCACGGCGATGGCGTTGCCTTCCCGCAGGGCGAACCGCACATACGCCGCTCCAGATCGCATTGGGGGTAGCGGCAGGCAGACGCAGGTCAGAACCTCATCGCAAGCGCGAACCGTGCGACGCACACCAGTAAAGAAGTCCGCAACCGACACTGATCGGACTTGCGTGGGTGACCAGAGATTAACACTCGCGCCGAGCACCATGAAGATGGGCGGCAGATCGGCCGAGGGCACAGCACTTGCGAGATTGCCGCCGACAGTTGCCATGTTGCGGATGGCCGGGGCGGCCATGACACGCGTGGCGTCCTGTACGGCGCTCCACGCCCCAGAGAGATCTGCGTCATTCAATTGGCCAACAGTGACAAGCGAACCAATCGTCAAATCCCCGCCTTCAAGCGTGATCTGATTGACCTGTTCGATTCCCGCAATCGAAATCAGGTGATCGGTGTCGGCTCTTCCTGTCTTCAGATCAACAAGAAGATCCGTTCCTCCGGCCAGATACTCAGCTCGGGGGCCGAGTTGCTCCATCAGGCTCGCTGCCTCCTGGAGTGTGTTGGCGTGGTGGAGTTGGAGGTCGGGAATATGCACGTCAGTACTCTCTACTTCGGCCTACGAAGTGGGGCCCGCGCCGCCAGTAATGCCGGTCAGGAACTGGTTGGTGATCTGGGTTGCGACCGATCGAGGCGATGTTGGACCGTTGGGGTCCCACCAGCGATACAGCCAGTTGAGTGTTCCAAACAATGACATCGTTGCTACATGCATATCTGGAGGGTAAGCAGGTGGATCACTCTTGATGAGGCTGGCCACGATGTCGCGGGTAATGTTGTAGTAAGCGACCCGGATCTCGCGGGCTCGTTCATAGGACTCTCCTTCGAGAGAGTCGAGTTCGTGGGAGCACACTTTGAGCTCGGCCATGTTCTCAGCGAAATAGGTCACATGGGCCCGGATCATCGTGCACAGGCGTTCTCGGGGATCTTGAATTCCCATGAGCCTCTCTTGAAGGCCGGAGAGAAGGGAGCCGAAAACACGGAACTGCATGACGAAGAGCAGTTGTTCCTTCCGCTCGAAGTAGTGATACAGGCCCGCCAGAGAAACATTGGCGGCCTTGGCGATCATCCGCATGGACGCTTTTTCGTAGCCGTTCTGGGCAAAGACCTGCGTAGCGGCCCGGAGAATGTTGTTTCGCCGGGCCTCAAACGAGTCCCGGGCAGATGCGTTCACGGGTTCAGAGGGCTGGGATTCGAACAGTTGTTCGGCTCGTTGCGAGTCCATGGGGTTCTCCTGGCCATATGTGGGGGTGGCCACCTTCCATGATCTACGGTGAAGGGATGCCCGTCAAGCCAAAAAATAAGGCCATAGGGAGGGGTTGACAGCAGATCGGGAGGGATTGATAATCGGAGGCAGAGGTCTTTTTGTCGGCAGTGAGCCGAACGAACGTACGAACGGCTCTGGCGTTGGCCCGTCCACGCCTGAGCCCCGACTCGGAGTGTAGCCAGATGAGCATGTTTCCAACGAAAGACGCCGCAGCCTTTGGTTTCAAGGAAGTCGACTATCGGAAGGACGGCTTTGTCGCCCGGATCACGATTGATCGCCCATTCAACTTCAACGCATACAGCACACCTGCGCTCGAAGAATTGGCCACTGCCTTCCAGGACGCATCCTGGGATGACGGCATTGCCGCCATCGTCTTCAGCGGCAGCGGCCACAGGGCATTCTGCACCGGGGGCGATGTGAAGGAATATCAGTCCTGCTATACGCAGAAGCCCCGGGACTACTGGAAGTACATGTGTCGCTTCAAGGACTACATCGAGGCGATCACGAATTGCGCCAAGCCAGTCATCGCCCGCATCAATGGCATGGCGGTTGGTGGTGGCAACGAGAGCCAACTGGCCTGCGATCTCGGCGTGATGGGCGAGCACGCATTCATTGCCCAGGTCGGTACCAGCGTCGGGTCAGTCGCTTGCGGCGGTTCGACGCAGTGGCTGCCGATCACAGTGGGTGATCGCAGAGCTCGGGGCATTCTCTTTCTCAACCAACGGTATCAGGCGTTCACCAGCCTCTCCATGGGGCTGGTCAACTCGGTTGTCCCGACGGTCAAAGGTCCGGACGGCGCATTCATCACGACCTTTACAGATGGCCGGCAGTATCTGGCGGATTGGAATACGGACCAGTGGGACCAACCCTTTGAGAATCGTGCGACTGCGGAGGACATTCGGAAGGCCCTCAAGGAAGAGGACGGGTATTCCATTGATCTGTCCCTGATGGACGAGGTCATCGCGGATCTCTGCGACCAGATCGTAAACAAGTTCTTTGAGTGCACCCGCTACACGAAAGCGCAGGTCAACTACTGGAAGGATTCCTCCTGGCACGCCACCGCGGGGCACGCTCGTGATTGGCTTGCTACCCATTACACCAGCCTTGAGCCCTATGAAGGAATGACGGCCTTTGTGGAGAAGAGGAAGGCCGACTATGTCGGCATGCGGAAACGGGCCGCCGACCCGAATGGTTCGAGTGAATTCCTGTGGGGTCCCTACTCCCAGGAATGCGGGGGCTGCGGGGCGAAGGGGCTTCCGTCGCATTTCGAACACTGCGGAAGTTGCGGTGCGGCGCTGGCCGCTGTGGTCGCGACCTGAGGCCGCATTAGGAGTACGAGGAGGCTGCATGGAGTCAGGCAGGCAAAGACGAGCGCTGGTGACGGGGGGGTCAAGCGGGATTGGTCGGGCTGTTGCTGAGACGCTTGCCCGCGATGGCTGTGATGTGGGCATCCTGTTTGCAGGCGACCTGGAAGATGCAGCGCCGGTCGTAGATTGCATTGAATCGCTCGGTCGCAGAGCGTGGGTCAGAGTCGCCGATGTGGCGGATGCTTCACAGGCCGCCCATGCCATCAAGGATTGTGCCGCCGAACTTGGAGGTCTTGAGATTCTGGTCAACAACGCCGGCATCGTCCGTGATCAGGTGATCTGGAAGATGACCGATGCACAGTGGGGGGATGTCATCAATGTTGACCTGACGGGCGTCTTCAACATGTCCCGCGCAGTCGCCCCCCTCATGCGGAGTGAAGGGTATGGATCGATCGTCAACATCTCCAGTATCAACGGTATGCGGGGCAAGTTCGGCCAGACGAACTACGCCGCCGCCAAGGCGGGCGTGATCGGCTTCACCAAGGCGCTCGCCAAGGAGTTGGCCCGCTTCACCGTGACGGTCAACGCCGTGGCACCCGGCATGGTTGACACACCAATCCTCGACGACATGTCCCCGGACGCGAAGGAGAGGGCCATTTCGGAAATCCTGTTGGGTCGCATCGGCACGCCGGAAGATGTGGCCGAGGCCGTGTGCTTTCTGTGCAGTGACCGAGCGAGGTTCATCACCGGCGAAGTGCTGCGTGTCGATGGCGGTCAGTACATCTGTGGAGGATCTCTCGCATGAGCGGTTACCGATATCTACATCTCGACAATGTCGCAGGAGTGGCGACGGTGACCATGAATCTTCCGCCGCTCAACATCATGGACAACACCATGATGGCCGAGTTCAACACGCTGCTCGATGGTCTGATCGATGACGACAGCCTGTCCGCAATCGTAATCGCCGCCGACGGCAAGGCGTTCAGCGCTGGCGTCGACGTCGCGGACCACACCGCCGAGAAGGTTCGCGACATGATCGAGCGGTTTCACGGCATCTTCCGGCGACTGGCTTCGACCGATGCAATCACCATTGCGGCCGTACAAGGTGCGGCCCTTGGTGGTGGGTGTGAATTGGCCTGTTTCTGTGATGTCGTACTCGCATCGGACCGGGCCAAATTCGGGCAGCCGGAGGTGCATGTCGGCGTGTTTCCACCCGTGGCGGCCGCGTCGCTCCCATTCCGGGTGGGGCTCGGCAAGGCAGTTGAGCTTGTCGCAATGGGTGCCACAATCTCCGCCGCAGAGGCCCATCGAGTCGGCCTGGTCAATCAACTGTTTCCCGCCGACCAGTTTCACCAAAGCGTGTCGACCTACCTTGACGGCATTCGCGGGCTGTCCCGTCCGGTTGTTCGGATGGCAAAACGAGCCACCGTAGCCGGGCAGCGCGACGACATTCTGGCCCGCCTTGACGCTGCCGAACACATCTACCTTGACGAATTGATGCAACTCCATGACGCCCATGAGGGCATTGCGGCCTTCATGGAGAAGCGGACGCCGCAGTGGTGTCATGCATAGACCGCTCAGAGAGACACCGGACCGTTCCGCCGCGAAGGTCCGCAACGAAAGAGATTGAAGCGATGAAAGCAGCAGTATTCCACGGTCCCGATGAGGGCGTTCGAATCGAAGATATCCCGATTCCCAATGTGGGGCCGGATCAGGTTCTTGTCAGGGTCGCAGCTTGTGGAGCATGTCACACCGATCTGCACTACATCGAACATGGCGTTCCGACCTTCAAGGCCCCACCGATCGTCCTCGGTCATGAAGCATCTGGAATCGTCGAGGAAGCGGGCGTTGATGTCGACCATCTGAAGGTCGGCCAGCGAGTACTCATCCCGGCCGTTCTCACCTGTGGCAGATGCAAGTTCTGCCGCATGGGCAGGGAGAACATCTGTGCCGACATGAAGATGCTCGGCAATCACTTTGATGGCGCCTTTGCCGAGTTTGTTGCGGTCCCGGCCAAGGATGTGCTCGATCTTCCGGAGCCGATCCCGCTTGCCGAAGCCTCAATCATCGCCGATGCACTCTCTACTCCCTATCACGCGGTCAAGAACCGCGCGAAAGTTCGACCGGGCGACACCGTGGCGGTATTTGGGTGCGGTGGCGTTGGCATCAATGCCGTACAACTGGCCGCCACAGCCGGCGCCTATGTCATCGCTGTCGATATCAACGATCAGAAGCTGGAGTGGGCGAGGGAACTTGGTGCGGCCCAGACGGTCAACGCCAGTGAGGTGGAACGCGCGAGCAAGGCCATCAAGGCGATGACGAATGGCGGCGTCGACATCGCCATGGAAGTGATCGGTAATCCGCGCACCATCGAAGAGGCCTTCGACAGCGTGCGGATTGGCGGGCGAATGTGTGTCGTCGGCTACACGCACGAGAAAGTCAACATTTCCGCGGGCAAGATCATGTTCAGGGAGATGGAGATCGTCGGTTCGCTCGGATGCCCACCTGGTGAATACGTTCCGCTCATTCGCATGGTTCAGGCTGGGAAGATTGACGTATCGCGCCTCGTGACACATCGATTCCCGCTCGATGAGATCCAAGGCGCATTTGATGTGATGAAGGACGGCTGCTCACTGCGGTCGATCGTCGTTCCATGAGCGAGACCTTGCTCAAACGAGTTCCTATGGAGTCGCAGGAACGGCTTCGGGATCTCATGCGCGAGTGCTTTCTGGATCTCGACGCGGCGGCGAAGGACCCTCATCGACGGGTTGCCTGGTGTACCTCGGTAGGCCCCACGGAGATCCTGACCGCTTTCGGTTTCGAGGTGTTCTTCCCGGAGAACCATGGCGCGCTGCTCGGCGCCCGCAAGGTCAGTCACACACTCATTCCACGGGCGGTGGGGGCTGGCTACTGTCCGGAGAGTTGCTCATACATGAACAGTGACATAGGCGCCTCCCTTGCGGGATGGAGCCCGCTGCAGGACATGTACGACATCGACGGCCCGCCCAAACCGGATCTGCTCACCTACAGCACAAACCAGTGCCGCGAAGTGCAGGACTGGTTCAAGTATTTCTCGAACCGGCACGATGCAGCCATTCTGGGCGTGCGACCTCCGCTCCATCTCGGCGATGTGACGGAGGGCCATGTCGCGTTCGTCAAGGAACAGTTGCGAGAACTCATCGACAAGATCGAACGAAGGTTCGACCTGAAACTCGATGATTCGAAGTTGGAAGAGTCGGTCGCAAAGTCGAGCAAAGCCAGTTCGCTCTGGCGAGAAGTGCTTGAAACGGCCCGCCATCGGCCTGCTCCGCTGAGTTTTTGGGACGGACTTGTGCTCATGGCCCCGGTCATCCTGATGCGCGGCAGCGATGCGGCAATCGACTTCTACAAGAGTCTGCTCAAGGAAATGCGACAGCGTCTGACCGATGGTGTAGGGGCGGTCCCGGGGGAACGATTCCGGGTGTACTGGGATGGCATGCCCGTTTGGCCGCGCATGCGGGATCTCTCCGAGAAGTTCTTCGACCTTCGAACGATCGTTGCTGCGAGTACCTACTGCAACTCCTGGGCGTTCGAGGACTATCAGGGTGGCGACCCGCTCGACTGGATGGCGAGAACGAGCATCGAGATCTTCATCAATCGCGACGAGGAATTCAAACAGAAATTCCTCATTGAGAAGTTTGAGGAGTTCTCGATTGACGGCGCCATTTTCCACAATGCCCGCACCTGTCCAAACAACACCAACTCACGTTTTGGAATGGCCCAGCGACTACGCGAAGAATCCGGCCTTCCGATTCTGGTCATCGACGGCGACTTGAGCGACATCCGGTTCTTCTCAACCGCCCAATCGATGACGAACATCGAAGCGTTTGTCGAACAGTTGGAGGCGAGGCAGTCGTGAGACGAACTCTCCTTGCTGGCATCGATGCCGGATCCTCGGCGACCAAGTGTGTCCTGATCGACGCTGAGGGAGTGCTGGTGGGAAAGTCTGTCGTTCCATCCGGGTTCAGTTACGAGGAAGCGGCGGAGACGGTACTGGAGGAGTCGCTTGGTCAGGCGGGGGCGACGGTGACGGCGATTGAGTCGTGTGTCTCGACCGGTTACGGACGTGAATGGGTTCCCTTCGCGACGCGAAGACTCACTGAGATAACTTGCCATGCTCGGGGCGCCAGAGAGTGGTATCCCGATGTCCGAAACATCATCGACATTGGTGGACAGGACACCAAGGTCATCCGACTCGATGCAACCGGCCAGATCACCGACTATAGGATGAACGCCAAGTGCGCTGCCGGCACAGGAACGTTTCTTGAATCGATCGCGATGAAACTTGGTGTGTCGCTCGCCGAACTCGACGATCTCGCATCGCGGTCCGACACGCACGCGGTCATCAACAGTTACTGCACCGTCTTCGCAGGAACGGAAGTGCTGGAGTGCATCAAGTTAGGCACACCACCGAAGGACATCGCCCGCGGCCTGTTCCGTTCCATTGCATCGCGGCTCTTTGAGATGATTGTGTCACATGACGGGAATGTTGCAGCCACGGGCGGCGTCGTGGCACACTGCCAATCAATGCGCCTTGCGCTCAATGAGGTACTCAACGACGAGGTTCTCCTGCCACCGCTACCCCAGTTTGCCGGTGCCTACGGGGCAGCGCTCATGGCACGCGAAGGACGCGACATGAGCGAACCAGCGGGAGAACGGTCGGAACCGCCGTGCGGATCATCGACCGGGGAGGGTTGCCGATGTTGATCGACGGAAATGTCGGCGTCCATCCACCGGGAGCCCTCGGTGTTGGATTTTTCAGCCACATGCAGGCTGAGTGTTTCGTCGGCAGAAGCGGTGACGGTATCACCGATTCCATCAAGGAAGCCGGACAACTTCGCCTCGAAGTGGATGGGCAGCAACAGATCGTGCCACTGCGCGGTCGCATCTTCACGAATCTCCTTGAGGCGGACGCAAGAGATGCGTTGCCGGAATTGCTGCTTGTCTGCTGCAATCCAGATCAACTGGGCGCCTTCTTCGGCGAAGTCGTGGGCTTTCTCGAGAATATGGCGGGCCGCGGCTTGTTGCGGTCGCCGGATCGGGTTCAACACCACTTGCCGATTCTGCTCATCTTGCCCAATGGAGTGTTGTTTGAGTCGACTTTCAATCGGTTCCAATCGCAACTGAACGAGTCGGTTCTTCTGGACAGACTCCCGGGTGTCACGCCGGACGTGCAGGCGGCTGTCGAGGCGCGCATCGTGCGAGGGATTTCGTTGCAGGCCGGCGGGCGGCGCGGCAGTGGAGCAAATACCACATATCTGCTGGAGAAGAAGGGGGCAATCGTGTTTGCCGGCGGTGGCGAGTTCGAACAGACGCGAATCGCGTCGATCCTTCAGGAACACGGTTACGCATTCAGCCACGTGCCGGATGTGCCCGCAACGAGGATTGAGTTCGACAAGGCCATGATTTCGATCGTGCTCAATGTGGGCGGTCTCATTCACATGGTGAATCCGAGTGGGGACCGAATCGACCTCCGCATGGGTGATCTTTGTACCGATCCCGAAAAGGACGAATTCGTCGGCAGGGTGACGAAGGCGGTCTTCGATGTTGGCAAGGCCATTGGCGCATACCCGCCCGCCGCTGTCCTCGAGGAGGTCTGGCAGGAACACCGAAACACAATCCTGAAGTTCAAGGGACACGTCACCAGTTCAGTGAAGGATTTCTCCGCGGCAATTGAGCGCGGGCTGGACAACGTCACACTCTTCACCAACGAAGAATGGATCCTCACGCCGCTGCAACAGTATGCAGCTCTGGTTGACATGCAGCCCGAGAGAGAATTGTTTAAGGATCTGGCACGCCAAGTGCAAGAGGCCATGGCACGCGCCATCAAGTTCCATCGGGAGCAGGGCGGCGGCGGGTCGAGGAGCAGAATGATGAAACTGACCGCACAGCGCAACATCAGCATCGATCTCTATGAGAGTGAGGACGAGCACCTGACTCTGGTAGGGACTTTTCACGACAGCGAGCATCTCATTCGCCTTGAGTTGACGATCAGCGTGGCTGACCGCCAAATCATGAAGAGTGACCTGAACATGATTCGCTCTCCTTTTCCTGTGTGCGCCGAAGTGGAAAAGGCGGCTCAAAAACTCGTTGGGCTACGCATTGAACGAGGGGCTCTGAACGAAATTGGATCTCGTCTTGGTGGCAGGTCCGGATGCTCCCACATTCGGGAGATCGCCACCTCGATGGTGCAGTTTGTTGCCACCTATCTCGTGCGGATCCGCGCTGGTGTACGACCGTTTGACGAAGAGTTTCTTCGGGAGCCGGCCGAGGATCGATTCCGAATGACCCGGGAACTCCTGCAGGACAGTTGCCTCGCCTACTCGCAACTGACCGCCCATGGCCTCGACGAGAAAGTGGGCATTCAACGAATCGGTCAGGAGCATGGCTCGCTCATCGAACTGGGCGACCACGAGCCGTCGATCGGAATGGTCTTGCAGGACAGGGTGGCGAAGTGGGGCGAGAGACCCTGTGTGCGATACCGCCGCGGGGAGGAGGAGTGCGAACTCACATGGAGTGAATTGGGTGACCGTGTTGCGAGGGTGAGTCGGCACTTGATCGACCGGGGCATTCATCCCGGCGACCGCATCGGCATTGTGTCCGAGAACCGGGTAGAGATGCTGATTCTCGAACTCGCAGTGCAGTCGATAGGTGCTGTGACGGTGCCGGTGTTTTCCGGCTACCCACCACCGCAGGTCGGATATGTCATTCGCCACGCAAGGCCGCGGATGCTCGTCGCGTCAGACATGAGGCAACTCGACAAGATTGATCGTGATCAACACGATTTCGTCGAGACCTGCTTCTGCATGGATGCATCCGAGGCATCGCGTGCCTGGGGCGCGGTGGACTTCGATACGTTGCTGGCTGAGGGCGGCGCTCCCCAGCTGGAGTATGAAAGTCGTGTTCAGGAGGTGCAACCCGATGACCGGTGTCTCGTCATGTACACATCAGGCACGACGGGGCCGCCCAAGGGTGTCTGTCTGAGTCACCGGAATCTGATTTCACAGCAGAAGGCGATCTCGCTCATCTGGAATGTTAGCCCGGAGGACGCGATGCTCTGCTACCTTCCGTGGCACCACAGTTTCGGCGGCTTGTTTGAAAGATTCACCGCTCTTTACAACGGGTGTGTTTTGGGGTTGGATGACTCGCGGGGTCGCGACATGGATCGGCTGCTCGACAACTGGAGGCGATATCGCCCGACGATTTTCTTCAGCGTCCCACGCGTCCACCAGTCACTTCTGAACCGATGCCGCGAGAGAGAAGCATTCGAGCAATGTGTTTTCGGGGATCGCCTTCGGTTGGTCTTTACGGCCGGAGCGCCTTTGCCGGCCGGTGTCGAACAGGCATACCGCGACCATGGCATCGCGGTGCTCGAGGGATGGGGGTTGACGGAGACATCACCCTGTGTCACGGTCACGAGCCCGGATCGAAGTTGGCGCAGTGGCTATGTAGGTTTCCCGATTCCCGGCGTGAAGATTCGCATCGACTGTGACCAGGAGATCCTGGTACAGGGTCCCAATGTCATGCAGGGCTACCTGGATGACGAGGACGCGACTGCCCGCGCGATTGACACGCACGGCTGGTTTCACACCGGCGATCTTGGGGAGTTCACATCGGAAGGACTTCGCATTCTCGGCCGCAGGGACGGTGCCTTCAAGTTGACAACCGGCGAGAAAGTGCATCCACAGCGAATTGAAAACACGCTGGTCAATGAGTCACCCTTTATCGGCACCGCTGTGGTAGTGGGAAGCGGGAAGGATTTCGTTTCCGCGTTGGTCTTCCCTGACTTTGGTGTGCTTCGCAACTGGGCGGAGGATCAAGGGATCCGCGCCCCAGTTCTCACGGAGGATCCGGCTGTCAAGGAGCTCTTTGCAACTGAAATTGCCCGGATCAATCCGCGGATCGAGGTGAAGTACCAGCGCCTCAAGCGAGTGATACTCGCCAACCGCGATCCATCGCTTGAACGGGGCGAGTTGACGCCGTCTACGAAGATCGTGCGGCAGCGTGTCTTTGATTCGTTCAGGCATGAAACCGAGGAACTGTTCAAAGAGGAGCCATCGGTCTCGGTCATCGAGATTCAGGACCAGCAGGTGGCAGGTGGAGTGACAATATGACCAGAAGATTCGTGATAACCGGCGGAGCACGCACGCCCGTAGGTCTCAAGTGCGGAACACTCTCCGGATTCTCTCCGGAGGATCTTGCCGTAGAGGCATCGAACGAAGCGATGCGCCGCAGCGGTGTGCAGGCCGAATTCGTGGACGCAGCCTTTGGCGGAAACGTCTATCAGTTCACCGCTCCGGGTGGACAGGACATTTACTTTCCGCGCAACGTGGCGATCAGGTGTGGGCTTCCCGTCAGTACCCCAGCGCTACTTGTGCAGCGGATTTGCGGCTCGGGCCTGCAGACGGTGGTCAGCGCCATGCAGCAAATTGCGATGCCATCTTCGCTGGATGACACACGAGTTGCACTCTGCTTCGGTGCGGAAGTCATGTCTCGAGCTCCTCGTCTGAATCGCGCCCGACGTCTTTCCTCCGCCGACTTCTGGGAATTTGGGTCAAACGGCATGCTTGAGGACACGATTCTTGCCGGCCTCAATCACGACTTGTTTGATACGAACATGATGTTGACGGCCGACGAATACGGCGCAAGTGTCGGGATCAACCGCGAGGACTGCGACGCATTTGCCGCGGAATCGCACCGCCGGGCAAGGGAGGCGCACCGGGAGAGTTACCTCAACGGAGGTGACCGGCTGCGGGGCATGTTCCCCTTCGAGGCAGAGAACCTCGACGAGCAGCGGGTCTATCTTGCACGCGACGAGTGTGTGCGTGAAACATCCATTGAGGAGTTGGGGAGGTTGCCCGGGCTCACTCCGAACGGCCTAGCCTCACCCGGCAATTCCAGCGAGATCGGTGACGGCGCAGCGGCGCTGGTTGTGGCCGATCGGGAACGAGCCGGAGAATTGGGACTGCCGACCAGGTTTGAGGTTGTGGGTTACGGCATTGCTGGCGTGGAGCCACGCTTGATGGGTCGCGGTCCGGTACCTGCAGTGAAAGTAGTGCTGGAGCGGGCCGGTCTGGAAATGGAGGACATCGGTTTGTGGGAGGTCAACGAGGCATTTGCCGCCCAAGCGTTGGGGGTGCAGAAGGAACTCGACCTGGATCCCCAGAAACTGAACGTGAACGGCGGGGCAGTCGCCATCGGGCATCCGTTGGCTGCGACCGGGGGGAGATTGCTCGTGGATCTCATGTACGAAATGGAGCGGCGAGGCGAGGCACTTGGATGCGCTTCGGCATGCATCGGCGGCGGGCAGGGTCTCGCCATCATCTTGAGAGACACACAACAGGACTGAGTAATGAGTAGTGGAATTGCATCATGAAACAGGCATTCAATTACGGCGAGCGAGTGATCGAACCGGCGGTGAAGCGGGTGAACGCCATCAAACAGATCGCGGTGATCGGGGCGGGGACCATGGGGCAGGGCATCGTCATCGATCTTCTCTTGAAGACGAACGCCGTCGTCGTCGTGATCGACATTGAACAGACATCGCTTGATCGAGCCAGAGAGAACATTTCAGCACGATGGTTGAACGATGTCGAGAGTCTCAGGCTTCGAAGCGAAGATGCGGAATCCATGGAACAACGGACGGTGTATACCACTGATTATGCTTCGCTCGAAGGAAGCAGCGTGATCTGGGAGGCTGCTACCGAGTCGCTGGATGTCAAGGAAAAGATATTCTCCACAATCGAGGAGACCGTTGCTGCTGACACCGTTGACGCAGTCTTCTCGAACACCTCATCCCATACGACCGAGGAACTTGCCGTGTTGTTCGAGTCCGAATCGTTCCGCAGCAAACTGCTCACGGTGCACGGGTACTTTCCATTCGAGGCAAATCGACTGATCGATGTCATGAAGGGCAAGTACGCAAGCCGGAGAACATTTGACTTCGGGATCGTGTTTGCGGATCAGATTCTCGAAAAGACCGTCATCGCACTTCCGAGGGACCATCACGGCTACATCACTGATCCCATCTTTCAGGGGATGGGCGCCATCGTGTCATGGGATGTAGAGCGGGGCGACGACATTGTCGTCTGTGGCGCCGTCTGGGATCTCCTCACCGCCAACCCGTTCTCGGTTCTCGATCGGACCGGACACATGCCCTATACCGAGTCGTCGCGTCACCTCGGAGCGGCGCTTCCCGCTCACGACCGGTTGCGAAGCCTGTATTGCCGTGACGGCAAGGCTATTCCCGACTGGATTGCGGAACTCGAGTCCCGAGGCTGCGGTGGTATCAACTCCAAGGAGGGCACTGGCTTCTTCAGTTGGAGCGATGGAGGATCTTCGCGGCCCGAGCGAGTATTCGATCCTTCGAGCGGCACCTATGTCGACATCTGCGAGGTTTCCCGGGACGAATACTGGTCGTGGTATGAGGCGGCGGAACGGGACCGTCGGGCCGGAAAGATCAAGAGCGCCGATTCCCTCGTGCTTGTGGCAAATGCCGACGACCTCGGCGGCCGCGCTTTTCGGCGATACGTTCTGCCAATTGCGCTCTACGCGCTCGATCTCATTCAGGATGGATATGCCACACCCGGCCAAGTGAACATCTGTACTCGTGCCGGACTTCGCTTCAAAGTGGGCATCATCGAGATGATTGATGCCCTGACAGAGGAGTTCACCATTGACGGTCTCCTGCAACTCATACGGCGGGCGGCTGATGAGAATCGTGATGATCCATATGTGGTGGAGATGCTCGACACGGACGGCCTCAAAGGTCCACGGACCGGCAGGCCATGTCTGCTGCACGAAATGAAGAAGCGGAACATCGATCGCCTGCTCGGATACGGATCGGCCTATCGAACGCCGGTGGCTGAACTCGATCTCGAGAGCGGGGACTATCGTGCCAGTTATCCGGACTTGAAGCTCATTCCTCCGAACTCGAAGGACCGCGTGGCGAGCATCGTCTTCAACTGTCCGATGCGTGGAAATGTTCTGAACCGCGCCGTTGTGGACCAACTTGGACACGCATATCACCGGGTTCTGGAGTTGCATCGTGATGGTCGGTGCGGTGCAGTGATGTTCTGTGCCGCAGGTACGGGAATGCGGATGCTGGGTGCCGACGCGCGCGAGTTCAATCGTGGGTGGTTCGATCGCAACCGTGGCTATGCACCGTTGAGCGAATCCGAAGCGGCCGCCTCAAGCAGGAACGCCGTAGCGTTGTTCCGGCTCATTCAGAGAAGCCCCTTGGCAACGATGGCAGTCTTCGGCGAGAAGTGGGGCGGAGGCGCGGAGTTCACCTACTTCTGCGATCTTCGCTTTGATGTGCGGCAATATGCATTTGTCTATGACGCGCTTGATCGCACCTCTCGGTGGGGGCCCATGAACACCTACAACCAACCCGAACTGGACTATGCAATCCTCCCGGGTTTTGGCGGCGTGGGTGAGTTGCAGCGTCTTGGGTTGGGAGACTCGGCGATATTCGAACTCTTTGACTGCGGCATGACCGCCGATCGCGCCTATCAGGTTGGATTGAGCAATGGCGTTTTCGACGAGGAGATTGATGCACTACGCCGCGGATATGAGCGAGCACGGCAGATGGCGAAGGACGGCCCCTATTCGCGTGCACTCTTCAAGAAGGAACTTACGAGGGGGATAGACGACGAGGCGCTCGCGAGGGAGACCGGCGAGACCTTCAATCCTGCCCGGAACCCATTCATTCGCTCCGGCCTTGTGAAACTGCTCGATCGGGGCGGTCGGTCTCCGAAGATGGACTACTCGTGCATTGGTACGAAACTGCCGGGTTGGACCTACCCGGAAGATGAACCGCAAACGACCTCCCGGGAGTCAGACGCATGACGGTTTTCCATGAATGGCGGGGTGGCTCCCTGGACGACATCCTGTATCACTGCAGGGAACTCGTCGAAGACACCTCGTTTCCCACGATCAAGCGGTGGCGAGCTACGGGTGGCAAGACTCTTGGGCACTTTCAGGTGTACTTCCCAGAGGAGCTCGCTCACGCCGCGGGCATGATGCCCGTGAAGATGCGGGGGACGATGCTGGAACCGAATAACGCGGATTCGCATTTCGGATCCTATCTTTGCTCGATCATCAAGACAACGCTCGAAGCAGTCTTGTCCGGCAGCATCGAGTTGGACATTTTCGTGTCGCACCCCATCTGCGACGCCGCTCGAAATCTCGCTGCGATCTTTGGTCGCAATTTCGACTACCCCTGCCAGATTCTTTACCTGCCGCAGAATCCGAACTCGGCCGACTCCGTGACCTGGCTCACCGACGAGTACAACCGAATGTTGCAACTGATCGGGGAAGTTGTCGGCAATGAAGTCACCACCGAGTCCGTAGCCGCCTCGATTGATGTGTTCAATGAAAACCGGCGGCTGATGCGAGAACTCTACGACATCAAGCGTCAAACACCCTGGCTTGTAGCCGCGGACGAGGCATACGTTCTCGTCGCAATCGGCGGCATGATCCCGCGGGAAGAACACAATGATCTGTTGGAAACCGTGTTGCCACTGATTCGAGAACGAGACAAGCGGCAGGAAGACCGGATCCGAATCGTCTTCGAGGGCGGGTTCTGTGAACAGCCGCCTCTTGACCTTGTTCGCATGCTCGGCCAAACATGCTACGTCGTTGACGATGACTTCCTCATCGGGATGCGATATGTCGAAGAGGATGTTCCAGCAACTAACAATCCGGTGTTTGCTCTTGCCGAGGCGTACATCGAGCGGTCGGGCTACAGCCCGGTGCAGCACGACAATCGAAAACCAAAGGAAGACATGTTGCTTCGGCGCATCCGGGCGTCCCAGGCGGATGCAGTCATCGTGTCTGCCGCGAAAATGTGCGAACCAGGTCTTGAAGAACAGGTGGCGTACATCCACAAACTTGATGAGGAGGGCATTCCCTACTTCGTCAGCGAGTTTGAAGAGAACATGACATCGTTTGATCAACTGGAACTTCAGATCGAGACGTTTCTGGAGAACATCCTCTTTGCTTGAGGATAGGAGTGTCAGCGCAGATGACAAATGAAACAGCCAACAGTAATGAGATGGTCGGTCGCGGCAATCGGGATGGAGCCAGGATGTTCCGAGAGTGGTTTGACGATCTGGGAGAAACAGCCCAGAACGGTGAGCAGTCCGCTTACGTCTTCGTCATGGGGAGCATGAACGAGATTCTCAAGACGTTTGACCTTCCCGTCGTCTTTCCCGAGATCAACTCACTTCAGACGGCCGTTCGCCGCGTTGCGGGAGATTTTCTTGGTCATGCCGAAGACTACGGATACTCGCCGGACATCTGTGGATATGTGAAGGCGGACGTGAGTGTTCAACTCCGCGGTGGCGAGCATCCCATGGGTCGGATTCCAAAGCCGAGCATCGCCGTGTTGACGAACGCCTGCAACACGTATGTCAAGTGGGCGGAAATCTGGGAGCGGATGCATGGGTGTCCAATGTTCACGCTCGATGTACCTGGCACCCGACAGGCTGGGACGCAGACTTGGCCTGGCGATGCGGACTTTGAAAACGATCGCCGCTACGTACAGAAGCAGATGGGAGAACTGATCACACTGTGCGAGGAAGTGACGGGCCGGAAGTTTGATATCGATAAGTTCCGGGAGATTCTGGGCCATGCGAACGCAATGAGCCGCGGCTGGAAGCGTGTCATTGAAGCCAACAAGGCATGCCCCGCGCCGTTCAACGCGTTGACGGATGGCACGATCTTCCTCGGTGTGGCTAACGGCTTCCGCGGCACCCAGGAGGGCGCGGAGTATTTCGACGACCTCGTCGAGGAAATGGAATACAAGGCCGAAAACGGTATCGGCGCGCTTGAGGAAGAGATCTACCGACTCGTCTTCATCGGCGTGCCGTGCTACCCGATCTTCCGCAGATTCAATGAACTGTTCAGTGAGTGGGGTGGGGCGTTCATCAATTCCACCTACCTGTGGTTCGCATCCGGCGGCACCAACCTCGGATTCGAGTATGACATCGATAAGCCGCTGGAGAGTCTCGCAGAAGGCACGCTCATCAGTGTGCGGGATGCAATGGACAGCATGTTCCATCAGGATCGCATGCTTCTGGACATGGTGGACGACTACGCAGTGGATGGCATCGTGTACCACCCGATCAAGAGTTGCCGCACGGTTTCGACCGGCCTCGCGGACAGCCGAATTCACTTCGCGGCGAAGAAGGATGTGCCAAGCCTGTTTCTTGAGTCCGACATGATGGACGCGAGAGTAGTCTCCGAAGCACAGATGAAGAACCGAATCGACGCCTTCTTTGAAGGTCTGGCGTCACGCAGGCATCAGGCCGCAATTGCGGGAAAGGAAGGCTGATTCATGGCATATGCAGCGGGTGTCGATGTGGGGTCGACGCAGACCAAGGCGGCCATCATCAACGAGGATCGTGAACTCGTGGCGACCGCGCTCATTGACACGGGATCCAACGTTGTAGCAGCGGCCGAGGATGTCTTTGAGAGGGCGTTGCGGGACTCAGATGTCGCAAGCGAAGAAGTGGAATATGTCATTGGGACTGGCTATGGCCGGTACCGCGTGACCTTCGGAAACGATCAGGTCACCGAGATCAGTTGTCACGGACGCGGCGCGGTACACATGTTTCCAAAGACGAGAACCGTCGTTGACATGGGCGGTCAGGACACCAAGGCCATCAGCATCGGCGAGAGTGGTGAAATCGAGGACTTCTGCATGAACGACAAGTGCGCGGCCGGCACGGGGCGGTTCCTCGGCGCCGCGGCGAAAGCTCTTGAAATGACACTTGACGAGTTGGGTCCTGCGGCGCTTCGATATACCAGGCCGGTCAAGATCAGCACGACCTGCACGGTCTTCGCCGAGTCTGAAGTGCTCTCATGGCTCGGAAAGGGGAAGAAGGTGGAAGACATTCTGTGGGGTGTCCACGAGTCGATTGCGACGCGTTCGGCCGGCTTGATGCGGCGTGTTGGCATTACGGACGAGATAACCTTTACGGGCGGCGTGACTCGCAATCCGGCGATGGTCAAGGCTCTTGAAATACGTCTTGAGAAGAAGTTGAACATCAGTGACGACTCCCATTACATGGGGGCGCTCGGCGCCGCTCTCTTCGCCATGGATCGCATCATGGCATCCCGGCAGCCGCGCCATGTTGCGGAGGCATCGAAATGACCATTACGATTGGAATCGACATCGGCTCAACCTATACGAAGGCCGTTGCTGTCAACGAATGCGGAGAGATTCTCGCAACGGATGTGCGGCACACCGGCTTCAAACTCGACAAGGTGTCGACCGCGGCGTGGGAGGCATGTGCTGAGAGCGCCGGGGTTTCATGTGAGGATATCGATTACACGGTTGCTACCGGCATCGGCCGGCACCGCTGCGAAGTGAAGGACATCCACGTAACAGATCTGACAGCAAGCGCTCGCGGTGCGATCAAACTGTTTCCCGGAACGCGCACGATCCTGGATGTAGGTGGTCAGACCATGAAGGCCATTCGAGTCGAGGAAAACGGACAGGTCAAGTCGTTCCGGCTCAACGACAAGTGTGCTGCGGGAACGGGCGCTTTCCTTGAGAAGACGGCTCGGTACATGGGGTATGAAACAGGCGAGATTGGGCAATTGCTCGAAACGGCGAAGGACCCAGTGGAAATCTCGGGCGTATGTGCCGTCTTTGCCGAATCCGAGGTCATCAATCAGTTGTCACTGGGGACGCCGCCAGCGGAGATCATGCAGGGTGCGATCGAATCCCTTGTGACGCGGTGCGTGCAGTTGATCAAGCGAGTGAAGGCCGAGCCCGAGTTCACATTGATCGGCGGCATCATGCGATTCAGCACGGTACCCGGCGAGGTGACACGGCAACTCGGACACGAGGTACTTGTCCCGGAAGGCGAGATGTGCATGTTTGCGACCGCGCTCGGAGCGGCGCTGCTTGGCCATCGCCGACTTGAGAAACTCGCTGAAGAAGGTGCAGCGGTTGGGAGTGGCCTTGCGAGCTGACCTGACAATTGGCGGATGCGGTGCCAACGATCCCGGACCGTTCTTTGTCAGGGATGACCCAGCTCTGGTCGCTCAGGGATGGGAGCGTCGCCAGTTGGTGGACCCTGATCGCGCCAAGGAAACGACGGAACTCTACAGGGCGCTGGGATTTGAAGTGCTTTGCAAGAAACTGGAGCCATCGGATCTCGGCGAGGATTGCGAGAGTTGCGCGGTTGCCGGGTGTCAGGGATATGTGACGATCTACACACGGCGCGCGCAGTAGGGCAATCCGGCTGTCGAATCACTTTCCGACACTCAGAATGCAGCGTGCCCCGTAAGTTCTCGTCCTACCACGAGCTCGTGTATCGTCTCGGTTCCCTCATAGGTAATGACGCTCTCTAGATTGAGCATGTGGCGAATCGGGCAGAACTCGACGCTGATGCCGCTCGCGCCGAGCATATCCCTTGCGTCGCGGGCAATGTCGATCGCGAGCCGCACATTGTTCCACTTGGCCATCGAAACCTGACTGTGGTGCATCGTGCCGGCATCCTTCATGCGGCCAAGTTGCAGGGCGAGCAGTTGTCCGGTGCTCATGCGGCGTGCCATGTCAGCCAGACGCAATTGGATGATCTGGGTATGTGAGAGGGGACGGCCGAAGAGTTCCCGCACGCCGACATAGGCAAGCACCTCTTTGAAGCAGGCTTCTGCGGCACCAAGCGCGCCCCAGACGATGCCATAGCGGGCCTGCGTCAGGCAACTGAGCGGCCCGCCGAGCCCCCTGATTTCCGGCAACATGTTCGCGGCCGGTACACGGACATCGTCGAAGAAGAGTTCGCTGGTCAGCGACGCGCGAAGCGAGAACTTGTGTTCAATGTTCCGGGCTGTGTAGCCATTGGTACCCCTCTCGACCAGGAATCCACGAATACCTTCCTCGGTAGATGCCCAGACAACGGCGACATCGGCGATGGTTCCATTGGTAATCCACATCTTGGATCCGTTGATAATCCAGTCGTCCCCATCCCGTCGGGCGGTCGTCGTCATCGCGCCGGGGTCCGACCCGCCGCCCGCTTCGGTCAGTCCGAAGCAGCCAATTGCTTCACCGCGTGTCATGGCCGGGAGCCAACGCTGTTTCTGCTCCTCGCTTCCGAAGGCATGGATGGGGTACATGCACAGGCTGCCCTGCACCGAGACGAAACTGCGGATACCCGCATCACCTCGCTCAAGTTCCTGACACACCAATCCGTAGCAGACGTTATTCAGCCCCGGACACTCGTAGCCTTCGATGTTGCATCCGAGCAATCCCATCTCGGCAAGCTCGGGTATGAGTTCAGCAGGGAATCGTTCTCTCTCGAATGCCTCGGGAATGATCGGAAGGACGCGATCATCTACGAATCGCGCGACCGCGTCCTGAACGGCTCGCTCTTCTTCATCGAGAAGATCGCGGACTCGGAAATAATCCACGGCATCCGGTGTGCCGACGGGAGGTGCAGTGGTCACGACGGGGTCGCCTTTCGAAAGGGTTGAACATACAACTGGATCTTCGTGTCATAATACAGGCTCCTGTCACAGCGGCAGGCAGCGTCAATCCCGGGAGTTCAGGAGTGTTGGACAGGTGAATGGTCCATTGGCGGAGGTTGTTTCAAAGGCGATTGCCATCCGAGGTGGGGGCGGTCCCGTGCGGGCATGTCTTGTCGTGGCGGCGCGGGGTTCAACGCCCCAGCCCGCTGGCGCCATGATGCTCGTGGAGGAGTCCGGCGAGACCTTCGGTACGATTGGTGGCGGCTGTGTCGAGGCCGAACTGGCTCGACGCGCCCTTGCCATGATGTTGTCCGGTACCACAGGGGTACACGAAGTCACACTCGACCACGATTATGGCTGGGATGACGGGTTGATCTGTGGGGGGATGCTCCGCGTGGCCATGGGTACCCTTCCGGAGGCGGGCGAACTCGATGCCATCGAACGGGACATGGGCGATCGGGTTGAGACGAGGCTACCTATATATGTGCAGATTGAGGACGTCCCATCCCACTACGACCTTCGCATTCCACCTCGCCCTCGCGTGCTCATCGCCGGTGGTGGCCACATCGGCCAGGCAGTGGCTCGGCACGGGCTTCGCCTCGACTTCGAGACCGTCCTGTTCGATGATCGCGAGGATCTGTTGCATCGCCATGCACCGGCGGGCTGTTCGGTCGTCGCGGGTGACATCGCGCAGTCGCTTGCGGATTTCGAGATCGATCAGGACACCTACTGCGTCATTGTTACCCGCGGGCACCGTCATGATGCACAGGCTCTTGCCGCGGTTATCGATCGCGGTGCCAGATTCGTGGGCATGATCGGCAGCGAACGGAAGGTATTGCTTACGCGCCGGGATTTGATCGAGCGGGGTGTACCAGAAGGCTCACTGGACGCAGTGAGCGCACCAATCGGTGTGGACATCGGCTCCGTAACCGGTGAGGAAATCGCCCTGTCAATTGCAGCGCAGTTGGTGCAGGTCCGTAGTGGGCGAGGCCGTGTTTCCGTCGACGGACCACACAAGTGCGAGCACGGCGCATGAGCCCACCTCGCCCCATCGGGCTACTGCTTGCCGCGGGCCAGGGCAGACGCATGGGTGGTTCGAACAAACAGTTGCTTCCATGGCCGCCAGACAGCACTCAAACCATGATTGAGGCGTCGTTCGATTGCATTGCTCCGTGCTGCGAGGCGATGTTCGTGGTGCTCGGCCATCAGGCGTCGGCGGTTGCCGGCGCACTGGCGCCTCGCATCTACATCCCGGTGACGGGGAGTGCTGAGGCACCAATGTTCGACTCCTTGTCCGCTGGCCTGCGGGCGATTGTTGCCTCCGCATCGGACGCGCCAATCCTGTTGCATCTGGCCGATTGCCCTGCCGTATCGCAGGAGACAATTCGACACATACTGCAAGCCGGGCAGGAGAATCGAACGCGGGCCGTCGTGCCGCGATGTGATGGACGCGGCGGTCATCCAGTGCTCATTCCCCCAGAGATGGTGGAGCAGATTCTCGTTGCCGATGGAACTGATGGTCTTCGCGGTTTCTGGCGAGCCGAGCCATCGCGGCGGTGCTACATCGATGTGCAGGATGCGGCGGTCGGGATGGATGTGGATACTCAGGCCTGTTATCAGGATCTGGAGCGATTCCGGAAGTCCTCGCCTCGCCGCCCCTGATCCCTCGGTGCAGGTCTGATGGTGTGACTCATAGGACCGGTAATCCTGCAATCACACCAATGTATCCGTTTTTTTGTGGCTGGAGCGGTGTGCCGGGGGTCTAATATGGCAGCGAACCCACGAAGAGGGTGACCGAGGCATGAACAGTCCACAGGGGACAATTCTGAAGATCGCAGTCATCGCATGCGCCTTGTTCAGCGGCCATGCCGCCTATGCGCAGTGCGATGCGGACGAAACTCCCGATTGCAACAACAACTGCGCGCCTATTGCGTGGATCGGAGACGGCTACTGCGACGACGGAACCTACGAATGGAACGGCGTTGCTGTCTACTTCAACTGCGACAAATTCGACTGTGATGGCGGCGACTGCAGTGACGCGGATCATCCCGACTGCACCGGCGGCGTGACCATGATCTGGTATGTCGATCAGGATGTTCCTCCCGGCGGCGACGGGTCCAGTTGGTCGTGGGCCTTCCAGAATCTGGAGCAAGCGCTGCTTGTTGCAGAAGACGGCGAGCAGATCTGGGTAGCGGAGGGAACCTACCGCCCAAGCGGAGCCAACAATGACGCGCGTTCGGCGACCTTCAGTATCAAGAAAAAGGTCGGTATCTACGGCGGCTTCGTAGGGACGGAAACGTCAGTCGAACAGGCAGATCCCCTGACCAACTTGACCGTATTGAGCGGAGATCTCAATGACGATGACCCGGTCGACTTCACTGACAACGCCTATACGGTGGTGACATTCTCGACCAATGGTGTTGGAGACGGAACACTGCTGCACGGATTCGTGATTACCGCGGGCAATGCGGACGACGAAGACAATGCGAATCCGTCCGAATACACGGGTGGTGGAATTCTCTTCGACGGCACGACCAACGGTCTGCTTGTAGAGCGGTGCGAGATTCGTGGCAATCAGGCCATCTCCGGTGGCGGTGTTGCCAACACCGACTCCTTCGACCGCGGCACATTCATGTCCTGCAGGTTCAACAGAAACACAGCGGAGAGCATGGGCGGGGCCATCTATGCGACTGGATCGATAACTGTCATCAACAGTCAGATGGCTGGCAACTCGTCGGACTGGCTCGGCGGCGCAGTGGCGATGAACGGCGGAAGCGTCACGCTGACAAACTGCACGATCGCCACCAACATCGCCTGGCACAGCGGCGGACTGCAAGGTTCAAACACATCGACTGCGGATGTGACGAACTGCATCATCTGGGACAACACCGACTTCTATGGCTCGGGTTCTCAGATCGACATGGGTGGCGGATCGTTGACCTTGAACTACAGCTGCATCATGCATCTTGAGGCGGCCTGGGGGGGCAGCGGCAACATTGCGCAGCCGCCTCGCTTCGACAATGAACGGGGAAGTGACGATATCCCCGGCACAGGCGACGAAGCACTCTGGCTCATGCCGACCTCACCCTGCATCGACGTGGGAGATACAACCACGCCCATTGTCGACGTGCTTCCCCCGCTTGATCTTGGAGGGCAGCTGCTTCGCCGGATTGATGATCCCTACTCGTCCGATACAGGCCCGGTAGATGATGGCGGCGCAATCGTGGACATGGGTGCCTGGGAGCTTGCGCCAACGTCGCCTGCGACCGGCGGTGTCTATGTCTGGGCTGGTGGAGACGGCGCGTTCAACGATGCTACGCACTGGATTCCCCAAGGTGTCCCCGGCGAGGGCGACACACCGATGTTCGAGATCGATGACGGCGTGGGTACGGCAACCATCACGCTCCCGGAGGATGTGGCGAACCAGCGAGTTGTGTGTTCGTCAGGCAGTGTCGCGATCGACATCTCGGGACAACAGCTTGCGGTCGATGGAAACGAGCCGGTCTCCATTGCTCCCTTCGGCGATCGGTCGGCGGAACTCACCGTCTTGGGCAACGGTGGCTACCTCGATGTGCCTGGTTTCGAAGTGGATGGAGGCGGAAGCCTGATTCTTCGAGAAGGCGTGTATGTCTTTGCGGGTGTTACGAAAATCCGCGACGGCGGCAAGTTCGGCGGCGATGGTGGAATGATCAGCGATGTCTGGCTCGATGGAGGCATCGTCGGGCCGACCGGACAGTTGTCAATCAGTGGAAATCTCTACGGTTGGGGTTCATCCAACGAGGGGTCAGGATCGGTGGGCAGCATGGAATTCGACATCGCGGGCTACGTCGCCGGTACGGACTACGATCAACTGCTGGTGAGCGGCACCGCGTATCTGGCGGGCACGCTGGTGATCGATTTCGACCCCGATTTCGCCGCAGAGATCGGCGACACATTTGATGTGCTTTCGACCGGGGCGATCGAGGGTGAATTTGACGGCATCATGTGCCGCGGACTCCCACCCGGCATGGATTGCCGATGGCAGGGGTCCTCCGGCTTGCGAGGTGGCGGTGTGGGTGTCGGCGAATCCGAGGAGATTATCTTCGGAGATGCACGATCAACAACCCTGACCGGCGACCCGGGCGCCATCGCGATTGCCGATCTGAACGGCGATGGTGATATTGATGTTGCGGTGGCTATTCCTGCTGGAGGCACTGTCGAGATTCTGCTCAATGACGGCGGTGGCGCTGGTTCCTGGGCGGGGTATTCCTCGGACGGTGTTGTGGTGGTCGGCACAAATCCTGTTGATCTGCGTGCCGCCGATCTCGATGGTGACGGCGATGTGGACCTCGTTGTCGCCAACTATGACGACGATACGGTATCGGTACTTGTCAATGACGGGTCAGCATCTTTCTCCGTGTCGGATTTCGCCGTCGATGAGAACCCGGTGAGCGTTGCCGTGGGCGACTTTGTCGAAGGCGGCAACGGTCTCGACGACCTCGCGGTCGCCTGCGAAGAGCCGAGTTCGACGCCTGTTGCAACGATCCTGCAGAACACGACAACCTTCGGCATGCGGGGTACGGCGTTCACCGAGGTCGGGACCATCGCAATCAGCACGCCGACGGCGATTGATCCCGCAGATGTCGACACAAACAAGGACCTTGATTATGTCGTGCTGAGCGAGAGCGGCGACTCACTGCTGGTCAAGAACGGGGATGGTGCCGGTGGAACCGTCAGCCTGCTCGCCACGCCGATCGATCTGGGTGCGGGAAGCGAGCCGGTCGCTCAACTGCTCGGCGATGTGAATGGCGATGGTGCGGACGATGTCCTGACAGCGAACTTTGGCACGGATGAGATCAGTATCCTTCGAAGTTGGGGCACATCGTTCTATTCGCCCGTGGACTATCCACTGGGTACTGCTCCGCAGTCGCTTGCGTTGGCCGACTTCGACAACGACGGCGACCTCGATCTCGCAGTATCCGCGATCGGAAGTTCTGATCGAGAAATTGTCATCGCCAGAAACGACACTGAGGTCACCAGCACGATCGTTCTTACAGACATTGGTACGCCGGTCAACAGTGGATCAGAGCCGATGTTGCTCATGACTGCGGATGTCGATGGCGATGGTCTGGATGACTTGGTGTCCGTTACCCAGGTGGATGTGCTTGCGCGGGGGACCCAGTCAGCACTGACGGTGAACATCAACGGGGAAGGTGCTTGTGTCGAGGATGTCAACGGAGACGGTGCGGTCGATGTGTCCGATCTCCTGCTGGTCATTGGGGCCTGGGGTGCCAGCGGTGGGGCGGAGGATATTGACGGCAGTGGAACCGTCGACGTCTCGGATCTGCTCATGCTCATCGCCGCGTGGGGATCCTGCTGAGTACTGCAATACATCCACGATCCCCGCTGCGCCCAATACCATGCTGACCAGTCCGTTCAGCATGAAGAATGTGAGGGCGATTCTTGATGTTCCCCACAATCCCACCGTTGCGTGTTCGATGATGAGCAGGGCGGCGACGACAATCGTCGCGGCGATGAACATCCATCCGAGTTGAGCGTCGGTTGCTGCAATCGCAACGAGCGCGGCAACAGCCGCCGCATGGAGCAGGCGACTGATCCAGAGTGCGCGGCCGACACCAAGCCGCGCCGGAATACTGTGCAATCCCTCCTGCCGATCCACCTCGACATCCTGCAATGCGTAGATGACATCGAACCCGGCGACCCAGCACATCACCATCGCCGCCAGCAGCCACATGACGGGCTGTCCCCATGATTGGGGCGATATCGCAAGTGCTGCTGCGAGCGGACTCATCGCAAGAGACATGCCGAGATAGATGTGACACATCGCGGTCCTGCGTTTCATGAGCGGATACGCCGCAATCCAGACGAGCACTGGAACCGACAGAAGCAGCGGCCACCAGTTTGACCACAGGATGCCGAACAGGCCGCAGCAGAGGATGAACGCCAGAGACGAAATGGCGATCGACGCCCGCGCCAGCGCGACAGATGCTGTGCCTGCTGGCAGCGACCGATCGGCAGTGCGAGGATTCCTTGCGTCGATGTCGCGGTCGAGCAGGCGATTTGAGAGCATCGCCACCGTACGCGCGAGCACCATGCACGCGACAATGAGCGACAATTGCGGGCCGAATCGCGACCAGTCAATCGCTCCGCCGTCGGCCGCCGCAAGAAAAGAGGCGAGGATTGCGAAGGGCAATGCAAACACGGAATGGGCGACCTTGATGTCGGCAAGCAGTGCCAGGGCGGCGGACATCGCCCAATGATAGAATCCGCTTCGCATGGCAACGGCAACCAAGACCGCAATAACGCCCACCCGGGCCGAGGATTACCCCGAGTGGTATCAGCAGGTCATCCGCGCGGCGGACCTGGCCGAAGTATCGCCGGTTCGTGGCTGCATGGTGATCAAGCCGTGGGGGTACGGAATCTGGGAGAACATCCGGGAAACCCTTGATGCCAGATTCAAGGCGACTGGTCATCGAAACGCGTACTTCCCGGTGTTCATCCCGCTCAGTTACCTGCAGCGGGAAGCGGACCATGTTGAGGGGTTCGCAAAGGAGTGTGCGGTTGTCACGCACCACCGTCTCGAAGAAGGGGCGGATGGTCAGTTGATTCCCGCAGGAGAGTTGGAGGAGCCGCTGATTGTGCGGCCCACTTCGGAGACGATCATCGGCGAGATGTTCAGCCGCTGGATCGAGTCTCACCGCGACTTGCCGCTCCTCATCAATCAATGGGCCAATGTCGTGCGGTGGGAGATGCGAACGCGTATGTTCCTGCGGACAAGCGAGTTTCTCTGGCAGGAGGGCCACACGGCCCACGCGACCGAGGAGGAAGCGGTTGCCGAAACGCTTCAGATGCTTGACATCTACGCGGATTTTGCCAGAAACACGATGGCCATGCCCGTGATCACCGGTGCCAAGAGCGAGGCGGAGCGATTCCCCGGGGCGGTCGAGACCTATTCCATCGAGGCGCTCATGCAAGATGGCAAGGCGCTGCAAGCCGGAACCTCGCACTTCCTTGGGCAGAATTTCTCCAAGGTGCAGGACATTACCTTCCAGAACGAAGCAGGCACGCTTGAACACGCATGGACGACCAGTTGGGGCGTATCGACGCGCCTCATTGGCGGCCTGATCATGACGCACGCGGATGATGACGGCATGATCGTGCCACCGCGGCTCGCCCCTGCGCACATTGTGATCATGCCGATCACATTCAAGGCCGACGATCCCGAGGCCGTCCAGAACTACTGTCACAAGCTCGCTGCCGACCTTGGGGTCATCAACTATCACGGTCGTTCCATTGAAGTCGAGATCGATGATCGCGATCTACGAGGTGGAGAAAAGGTGTGGGGTTGGATCAAGCGTGGCATTCCCCTTCGCCTTGAGGTCGGCCCGCGGGACATGGCGGATGATGCCGTGTTCATGGGCCGCCGCGACCGCGGCCACAAGGACAAGGAGTCGGTGCCACGCGCACAGTTCATCGAGAACGTTGTGTCGCTTCTGGACGAGATTCAGGACGGGCTGCTTGCAACGGCGCAGGAGCGGATGGACAAGTCCACCATCAGGACTGAGGATCGCGATGAGTTCGAATCGCACTTCCGCGATGGCGGTGAGGGCCTTGTCTACACGCCATGGGCCGGCACGCCGCAGATTGAGGCGGAGATCAAGGCTGATCTCGGCGTGACGCTGCGGTGTCTGCCTCTGGATAGCCAGAGCGGGGGGACATGTCCCTTCACCGGGCAAGAAAGCGATCAATGGGCAGTGTGGGCGAAGTCCTACTGAGTTATCGGCTCAAGAAGAATGCGTCTGGTGGTCGATGAAGGGGTCCCGCACTTGGTGGGTGCTCCTCTGGGGGCCGAGCGGGTTGCGAACTTCCCAGTTCGCGGTAGGCTTGAGGCATGAGAATCGACGGACCAATCCCCTTCGCCGCAGCGCAGGCCTATGGCATGCAGCCTACGCCGAAGCCGCCTGCTGTCGGTGGTGATCTCATTGCTGGCTCGGTACCGGGCAAAGTTACATTTGACGGCATCGCCGCTGCCGACATGCAACCGCTGCAGTTGTATGCCTGCGCCGCCGATCGCATCGAAGCGGCCACCCGCCTCGCCGTCGGCCGTAATCTCGACATTCAGGCGTAGCCCAGGAGGAGATCCACTCCACGGTCTTCTGTGAACGCTGTGTTTCACGCAAGGCGTACACGGTCAGGTACATCAATGCGCAGCACAGCACTGCCGCGGGGCATATGTACCGCTGCGCCGCGCAGAGATGCCGGCAGCAGCACCGTCGTTCCACGCGGCGCATCAAAGCCATGGTCGTGTTCGATCGTCGGATCTCCGGACAACACCATGAGCACTGACGGTGTCGCATCCATGACCAGTGGCATCACCGCATCCTCCACCGCCTCGACCCGCTCGATCTCGAAATACGGCGTGGATGTCAACAGGGTTGACGCGAACGGCCCACTCTTGAGCGACGGGGATGGCGACGCAATTGCATCACCATCCGAAAAATCAATGCACGCCAACGCCTGATCGAGATGCATCTGGCGCCCCTTACGTCCCCAGTCCCATACGCGGAAGGTCGTATCACTGGGCGTTTGGACCTCCGCAACGAGCACTCCTGCGCCCAGCGCATGACAGGTGCCGCTGGGAAGGTAGTGGCAGTCACCAGGCACGGCGGGAATCGCTGTCAGACATGCTGGCACATCACCGCTCTCTACGGCCTCCCGCAGCGACTCCGCGGTCGTGCCACCGACAAGCCCCCGGTAGATCAGCGCCCCGGGTTTCGCATCAAGCACGACCCACGCCTCACTCTTCAGATGATCCTGCGGGTGCCTTGCGACCCACGCCTCGTCCGGATGCACTTGCACGGAGAGGTTGTCGCCAGCGTCGAGGAACTTGATGAGCAGCGGAAACCCGCCTTCCATCAACGGCGCTTCTCCCATGATGCCGCGCTCGGCTGCGATGGCCTCTCGCAGCGTTCGACCTGCAAGCGGCCCGTTGGCGATGACCGATCGACCGCCGTCGATTGAGTCGGGCAGATCGGCCAACTCCCAGGATTCGCCGATGGGCTGATCGCCGGGAAGGATCTTTCCCCAACCCACAAGGCGATCGCCGCCCCACACTTTCGCTTTCAGAATCGGCTCGAACCGCAGCGGGTAGACGGACATCAGATAGTCATGCCGGTGATCTGGACTTCAAACACCGGCTCGCCACGAACGAAACCCTGTGAGAGACAGACGAACCGCCGCCGTTGAAACTTCAGTTCCTTGCTGATGAGCACCAGCGTATCCCCCGGCACAACCTGACCGCGGAACGTGCAGTCATCGCACCGCGTAAACCCGAGGAAGTCGTCGTGCTGTGACTTCTTCTTATAAAGGATGCTGCTGAGCTGCGCGGCCGCCTCGATCATCAACACTCCTGGAAAGAGTGGGCGTCCGGGGATATGGCCGGCGACCCAGAACTCATCATCGCCAACTTCCTTGATGCCCACAGCGAGCGACCGCTCGTCATTCAGCCACACCACCCGGTCGAGTTGCCGCATATCCCCGGACTGGGGGTTGAGGGTGCCAACCTCTTCTCCCGACACCGCAGTGTCCGAGAGGTCAATGGACGCGAGATCAATGAGCGGTTCTATGGCCATGGTGTGCAAAGCATAGGGCCCGAGAGCCGCTTACCGCGAATCCTCGGGCCCGATGTTGGTTGGGATGCGACTCTGGTCTCAGCCGTCGCCGCCGCGGAGTCCAAGGACATCCTTTCGCACATCCTGTGCTGCGGCCTTGATGTCCTGCATGGCCTTGCGGACCCGGGTCCCTGCGGCCTTGTTGCCGCCCTCACACTTGGCCACGTCATCTGCTGCTTCATCAATGAGTCGTCTCAGGCGATCGTATGCTTCCATGGTGGTGCCTCTTGTGGTTGGAGAATGCGGTTTTCCGACGGGGCGCCTGCCCCACACGGTCCATCATTGCAGTGTTTATCGGTCAGGATCACCCTCGAAACCCCGTTTCGGGTGCAAAATCAGAGAATATTCGGGGTATGTTAGGGAGTTCCGGGCTTTTTTCGCGATCTAGACCCGCAGGATGGCGACTTCTGGCGCTTCTGCATACCGCCGCCGAATGGGCTCGACGACATCCGAAAGAAAGGAATCCACCTGCTCCGCAGCACGCCCCACGAATGCCCCCGGAGCAGCAGCTGCATTCAGATCAACGCCGGCAAAGGCTGGCTCTGCTCCAAGACGGGCCAGCAGATCGTTGCCTGAAGCCCCGTCCTTGATCAATTGCGAGACCTCGTGCGCGTGACCGCGGATGATCTCGTGCACATCCTGCCGATCGGCCCCTTGCCGCGCCGCCGCCATGAGCAGACGCTCCGCTGCCAGAAACGGAAGTTCCCGCTGTAGATTCGCCGCGATCCTCGCGTCGTGGACGACAAGCCCGCTGCACACGTTGCCCAGAACATCGAGCACACCATCAAGTGCGAGGAACGCCTCCGGAAGAACCAACCGCCGATTCGCCGAGTCATCAAGGGTGCGTTCCATCCACTGATTCGCCGCAGTGTCGTACCCATTGCCCGGGAGGTTCATCACGAACCTCGCAAGGCCGCAGATGCGCTCGCACCGCATGGGGTTTCGCTTGTGCGGCATGGCGGAGGAACCGATCTGCTTGTCCCCGAATGGTTCGTCGATTTCACCGAGGTTTGCCAGTAGCCGCAGGTCAATTGCGCACTTGTGGCTCGCGGCGGCGGCTGCGGCCAGAGACGCGAGCACTTGCGCATCGACAATCCTGGGGTATGTCTGTCCTGTGACACACAGGCGACGATCGAGGTTCCAGCCCATCTTCTGGGTGACGAGTTCGTCGAGTTGGTCGACCTTCGACGCATCGCCTTCGAAGAGATCGAGGAACGATGCCTGCGTCCCTGTTGCGCCGCGTACGCCGCGGAAGCGAAGGTGATCAAGCCGAAACTCGATGTCCTCCAGCGCAAGGGCGAGATCCTGCGCCCAGAGCGTCGCACGTTTACCGACAGTTGTCGGCTGCGCGGGTTGGTAATGGGTATATCCAAGCGTTGGAAGATCGCGGTAGGTATCCGCGAATGTTCCAAGTGCATCGATCGCCGATGCCGTCTTCGCGGCGATGATCGCAAGCGCATCCCGCATCTGCAGCAGTTCGGTGTTGCAGTTGATGAACTGGCTCGTTGCGCCGAGGTGAATGATGGGCCGCGCAGCGGGCGCGACATCACCCAGCGTGTGTACATGAGCCATGACATCGTGCCGCAGGTCTTTTTCGTATGCGGCCGCCGCGTCGTAGTCAATGTCATCGAGGTGGTCCTGCAACTGCTGGACCTGCTCATCGCTGATATCCAGTCCCAGTTCCTTCTGCGACTGTGCCAATGCGAGCCACAGCCGTCGCCAGGTGCCATATTTGCGATTGGGCGACCAGATCGCCTGCATGGCTGCTGAGGCATAGCGGTCGGAAAGGGGAGAGTTGTAGGTGTCGCGATTGGCGCTCACGAGGACACACATTGTACCCGTAGGATGTCCGCCGTGGCGTGGTTCATGATCATGGCAGTGCTCCCCGGCCTCTATGTGGCTTCGGTCGTCTATCTGGTCGCCGGCGGTGATCTGGATGCGGTTCTTGGAACAGGACTCCTTGCGATGAGCGTGTATCTCCTGCACCGGCTCTCTCGCAGAGTCCCCCCGAGATCTGTGGTTGCTGATTGGACTGCGGCAGGTCTCGCAGCGATCGCCAGCGTCATCGTGCTGTGGCAGGTGCACCCGTTCGCCGCGGTCCTCGTGCCCTGCGCAATCACCGGCGTCCTCATCTACGGCCGCCGCGTCGTGCTTCGCCCCCTTCGGGAGATCACACTGCTGAAACCCATCATCGTGGCGACATCGATCGCTGCGATCGCCTGTGCGGTCAGTCCGTCGCCACTGTCGTCGATCGCAGTGGCTGGACCCATTGCCGTTGTGATTGTCGGCGACGCATTGCTCTGCGATCTTGTGGACATCCCGATGGACCGCGCCAGCGGCACGGTCACCATTCCGATGCGTCTGTCAATCCCCGGAACCTGGTTGCTGGCCAGTGTGAGCAACAGCATCGCTGGCGTTTGGCTCGTGGCGATCGATCACAGCACACTCGCCCTGCTGATCCTCGTGTCATACGCGGTGGTGTGGGTTCTTCGTCCTGTCCGTCTCCGTATGGTGGTCGATGGGCGGCTTCCGCTGGTGGCCTTGGTAGCATCGCTGACATGACTGCTTCTCCTGCAACCTGGACGATCGCCGTCGCTTGCGCTTATGGCATCGGCAGTATTCCCTTCGGGGTCATCATCGGGCATCTGCGTGGGATCGACATCCGCGGGGCAGGGTCGGGCAACATTGGCGCAACCAATGTTGGCCGCTTGCTCGGAAAGCCGCTTGGGATCCTCTGCTTCCTTCTGGACATGGGCAAAGGCGCGGCACCAGTACTGGTTTCCGGCTGGCTCTTCGGTGTGCTTGGAACAAGCCTGTTTGATACCACTGCGGCGGAGCTCTGGCCGTGGCTTGCCGTGGCGATTGCGGCGTTGCTTGGTCACATGTACTCACCGTTTCTTGCGTTCAGCGGGGGCAAGGGTGTCGCGACAGCCTTCGGCGGCTTAGCGGCGATGTGGCCGATCCTGACCCTACCGGTGATTGCGGCGTTTGTGTCGTGGCTGGTTGTGCTTGCCGCGATTCGCATCATTTCTGTTGCGAGCATGGTTGCCGCGGCGGTGTTGCCACTGTCGTATGTCGTGTGGGCACTTGCGCAGGGTGGCGGCGGCGTGTTGCTTTCATCTGCTGCGCCACCGTTGATCGTGACGCTTGCGATCACGCTCTTGGTGTTCTGGAAGCACCGCGAAAACCTTGGTCGCCTACGCCGCGGCGAGGAACCGCATATCAGCTAACAAATTCAGATGTGCCGCAGTGCCGCAGCAAGGACATCGCCGACCGTGATCCGGTCGATCGTACACCTGCGTGGGTTGTCATCAGCCACAAGCCCCACTGGCAGGAACGGGTCCGCAAGCAGCGGGGTGTTGTTATCACCGTCATAGGCGGTCCATCTGGCGTCCGTTGGCCCGTAGAGCGTGACCGTGGGCGTGCCGGTGGCCACCGCCAGGTGCCGCGGGCCGGTGTCGTTAGTGATGAGCAGATCCGCCATGGCGACTGCGGCCTTGAGCGACCCTAGCCCAAACGGCTCCGAGGAGAGATCGACAATCGGCTCCGTTGTTACTTCGGTAATCGCCGCGGCAATCTCACGTTCCTGTGGGGAGGCGACGATGCAGCAGGTGCATCCGTGGTTCTCGTGTAACGCATCAGCCACCGCGGCAAACTTCGCAGCAGGCCACCGCTTTTCCTCCTTGCTCGCCCCCGGGACGAGCAAGACGAGCGGGCCGTCGTGCGGCGGGAGCATCGCCGAGGCTGCGTTGTGGTGCGCATCAGTGATGTCCAGTGTGGGCAGCGACGACGCAATGTTCGTGCCAAACAGGGTGTTGACAAGGTGCAGATAGTAGAGGGCGGTCGGCGCAGGCGTATCGCTTCTGGGCACCGGGACCGCGTCGGTAAGCAGCCACGACCGGCGATCCCTCGCGTAGCCACCGCGTAGAGGTACCCGCGCACACCAAGCAACGGCGGCACTGCGAAAACTGTTGGGCAGGAGCAGGGCCGCATCAGCACCGGTTGCTGCTACTTCGCGGGCTGCGGCCAGTGGCCGCTTAGTCGAGACGGGCAGTACCTGGTCGACAGCCGTGACCCCCTCGAGCAGTTCCGCAAGGTGTGGGCGGATCATCGCGGTGATGCGTGCCTGTGGCATGGCCTGCCGAGCCGCGTCCCAAGCGCAACTTCCCATGACCACATCGCCCACCCACGAAGGGCAGATGATGAGCAGGTGTTTGAGATCGGCAGGAAACACCATGGGGCGAGTATTCTACGAGCGTGCAACGAGCCATCTTTCTTGACCGCGACGGAACCATCATCGACAACCTTGGCGATCTCGGTGATCCGGCACAGGTTACGCTGATTCCCGGTGCTGCCAGCGGCATGCGGAAACTGGTGGGTGCGGGCTGGGTGCTGGTCGTTGTAACCAATCAGGGAGGCGTGGCGCGGGGTGCATTCACCGAGGACGACATCGCCACAGTGCATGTTCGCATCGATGAACTGCTCGGGGAAGGGCTTGTGTCACGGTATTACCACTGCCCGTTTCATCCGGAAGGGAGTATCGATACCTTCTGCCGTGAGCACCCCGATCGCAAGCCGTCCCCCGGCATGTTGCAGCGTGCAGCAACCGATTTTTCACTTGATCTGGCTGCGAGTTGGATGATCGGTGACACATCGAGGGACATACTTGCCGGGCAAGGGGCCGGGTGCAGGACCATCTGGCTCACTGACGGGGGCCGCGTGGATAATGACGCGGTGCCGACGGCCTACGCGCCTGATCTCGCTGCCGCTGCTGATCTTGTCCTTGCGTTTGCGGAGCAGGAGTCGGGCTCTAACTAATCACCAAAGCAGGTGTGCACCGCGCGAGCGGCGGTAATGAGGCGGTGGTCCAGGGGAACAAGTCGCTGGCCGCTGGCCGCCAGAGCAATGTCCTGTGAGTTGATGGAGCCATCTTCCAGTGTCACCAGACGGTTGAACGAGCCGGCCATCGCCAGTTCGACCGCCGTCGTTCCCATGACGGTCGCAAGAACACGATCGGTTGATGCCGGTTCTCCGCCGCGTTGGACATGCCCGAGTACGGTCGTACGGGTATCGATGCCGGTCATGGAGTGAATCTCGTTGGCAACATGTTCGCCGATGCCGCCAAGACGGATCGGGTGCGGATTTGTCGGATCGATGTCAGCGAGGATCTGATTACCGTCGATTTGCTTGGCGCCTTCTGCGCAGGCGATGATCGAAAACCCGCTATGTCCCAGCCGGCGTTCCTCGACGAATGCGCAGATCGCATCGAGATCGAAGGGAATCTCAGGAATGAGAATTACATCGGAGCCCGAGGCGAGGCCGCTACTGAGTGCAAGCCAGCCGGCATTGCGTCCCATGAGTTCGCACACCATGACGCGGTGGTGACTGTCGGCGGTGGAGTGCAGGCGATCGAGCGCCATGGTGCCGACACGTGAGGCCGTGGTGAAGCCGATCGTCAGTTCCGTTCCGGTAATGTCGTTGTCGATCGTCTTTGGAACGCCGATGCACCGCACACCCGCCTCGACAAGTGGCTGTGCGCATTCGAAGGTTCCATCACCGCCAATGATGAAGACCACATCGATCTCGTGCCGCTCGATGGTGGCGAGGCAGCGATCAACTGCATTGACGAAGATCGGCTTGCCGCTCTGCTCGTGTTCGGCTGTTTGGGGGTTCCGGGGGTTCAGGTACTTCCGCGGGTCGCATTTGTTGTTGGTGCCAAGGATGGTGCCGCCTCGGCAGAGGATGCCGGAGAGATCGCCCATTTCAAGCGGCGAGACATTGTCTTCGATGAGTCCCTGGAAGCCGTCTCGGATGCCCAGGACACTGAGGTCGTGTCCATGGATGGCCGCCTTGCCGATGCCGCGGATGGCAGCATTCAGCCCCGGGCAGTCACCGCCGCCAGTGAGGATGCCGATGCGTCGAATCGTCATGAAGAACCTCGGTCATGGATGGGGTGCGGAGGCATGGCGGCTATCATCCTAGCCTGATTGCCATGGCGGAATCGAAGACGACGACAACGGCTGACGAATCCTCGCTGGTCGCCGCGCGGCGTGCGAAACTTGCAAAGTGGCGTGACGAGATGGGTATGAACCCGTGGGGGAGCCGGGTGGATGGTCTGTGTTCGCTCGCCGATGCGCGAGGCCAATTCGATGAGGCTGCTCACGCAGCCCACAACGACGACAAAGAAGACACGCGAAGCCGCGTCAAAGTCGCCGGCCGATGCGTGCAACACCGGGCAATGGGCAAACTCTCCTTCCTCGTCCTGAGGGACGACTCGGGTGATCTGCAGGTGAGTTGTTCGAAGGCGGCGCTCTCCCCGGAGCAGTTCATGCTGGCCAAGAAGTTGGACTACGGAGACATCGTTGTTGCGGAGGGGCCGATTGGCGCGACGCAGCGAGGCGAAGTGTGCGTCTGGGCGGACGACCTGTCGTTGCACTGCAAGTCACTTGCGCCGCCGCCGGAGAAGTTTCACGGGCTGAGTGATCCGGAACTCCGCTATCGCCACCGCTACATGGACATGTACGCCAACCCGGAAACGGTGGCGACCTTTCACGCCCGCTCTACGATCGTATCGGCGATCCGTTCATTCATGGATGGACGCGACTTCCTTGAGGTCGAAACTCCGATGATGCAGCCGGTGCCGGGCGGGGCTGCTGCGAGACCGTTTGTGACGCACCACAACACGCTCGACATGTCGCTGTACCTGCGGATTGCGCCGGAGTTGTACTTGAAGCGGCTGCTCGTCGGCGGCATGCGACGGGTGTATGAAATCAACCGCAACTTTCGAAACGAAGGCATTTCGCAGCGCCACAACCCTGAGTTCACGATGCTCGAAGCCTATGAGGCATTCGGCGACTGCGAAACGATGATGGCGCTGACGGAGGACATGGTGCGCACTGCGGCGTTCGCTGTCGGTGACGCCGCGTCGATGCAGTTTGGGAGCGACATGATTGACTACTCCCGGCCATTTGATCAGCAGTCATACGGGGATCTGTTTGAGAAGGCGATGGGGTTTGCGATGACCGACGAGGCGCGAGTCCGCATGTGGTGCAAAGAGCACGGCGTGGAGGATGCCCAGAGCCGCGACCACTGGCTGCTCGTGGGGGTGATCTTCGACATGACGGTCGAGGCGACGATTGATCCAGCGCGTCCGACATTCGTGACGGGGTTTCCAAGTGCCATCTCGCCGCTGACCCGTCCGTCGGCAGATGACCCGAACATCTCGCTTCGGTGGGAGTTGTATGTTGCCGGCATGGAAGTCGCGAACGCGTATACCGAACTCAACGATCCGGACCTGCAACTGCGGCGGTTTACCGAGCAGTTGCAGGGCGAGGATGAAGAAACGGCGGCGTTCCGAATGCTGGATGAAGATTTCATCGAAGCGCTGCGAGTTGGCATGCCTCCGGCGGGAGGGCTTGGGCTTGGAATCGATCGGCTGGTCATGCTGCTCACAAACAACGAATCGATCCGGGATGTCATTTTGTTCCCGCTGATGCGAAGAGATCACAAGGAGGAACCCCATGACACTGATGCGTAATGTAATGCTCAGCATCCTTTTGTTGGCGGGTCCTGCCACGGCGGACTGGGAAGTCCTCGAGGACCGGTGGTACACAATGGAGATGATGGGGTCCCGCGCGGGGTGGGTACACGAGGTCATCGAGCGAGACGGCGACCGGATTCGATCGTCGGCAACCAACAAGTTGACCATGAGCCGCGGTGCAAATGAGATGGTCATCGAAGTGGAGGCGTGGTTTCTCGAGACCGCGAAGGGGAACCCGATCTCTTCCTCTACAACGCAGTCTGTTGCCGGCCAGTCAACACGCAAGGAGTGGCTGTTCGGAGAAGACGGGATCACGGTCAAGAGTGATGATGGGGTGCGGAAGATGGAGACGATCGTGCCGGAGCCCGAGGGTGTCTGGTTGGCGCCATTCGCCGCGAAACGGTTTGTCGAGGAGCGGGTGGAGTCGGGCGCCAAGGACATCACATTTCGCACGATGAGCATGGAAATCGGTCCGAAGGCCATGACGATCATGATGGCCAGAACCGGCGAAACGGAAGCGGAGGTTCTGGGCAAGGTCATTCCAGTCACGGAGTGGGAGGTCACCAATGACGCCATGCCCATGCAGAGCGTCTACCTCTACTCGAAGGACGCCGTCAGGGTGAAGGCCACGATGATGACAGGATTCGGCGACATCGTGATGACGCTCACAAGCGAGGCAGAGGCTGCGGCGAAGGTGACTGTGCCCGAGATGATGTTCAGCCTCTTCGCGCCGACCGACAAACCCATTCCCAACGGCTTCTTGGTGGAGCATCTGCGTCTACGTCTGCATTCGCGGGACGGGAAGCCGGTGAAACTTCCGAGCGTCGGTGCGCAGAAGGCAGAGTTGCAGGATGATGGATCGGTCATCCTTGTCATCGATGTCAACAACCCGCTCCCTGCAAGCGACGAGGAACTGGCGGATCCATCGGAGTTCCTCGCCTCGACTTCAATGTGTGATCTGGACGATGAGTTGCTCGGCACACTTGCTGCTGAGGCGACCGCAGATCTGGACGACACGGCCGACGACGGCGAACGGGCACGGGCCATCCGTGAGTTCGTGCACTGGCACATCAACAACAAGGGATACGCGACGATGTTTGCCACCGCATCCCAGACCGCGCGGGATCAGACCGGTGATTGCAGCGAGCATGGTGTACTCTTGTGCGGACTGCTGCGAGCGGCCGGCATTCCAGCCAGGACTGCGATGGGCATGGTCTATGTGCCCGCTGGCGCCATGGCTGAACTTGAAAACGGTGGATTCGGTTGGCACATGTGGGCACAGGCGCTCGTCGATGGTGCGTGGGTCGATCTGGACGCGACGCTCCCCTGGGAGTTCGGCGCCGGGCACATCACCACGGCGACCTCGTCGCTATCGGAGACCGACATGATGACCGATCTGTCGACCATCATGTCGCTGATCGGCAATGTGGATGTGGAAGTCCTGTCCGTTGGGGCTCCAGAGGACAAGTGATCGAGTTCGCTGACATGCTTCCAGCCCGTCCGGCAGATGGGCACAAGGGGACCTTTGGTGCAGTGTGCGTCATCGGAGGGCACCGATCAGAAAACGGTTCGCTCATGCTCGGAGCGCCGGCCATTGCCGCTACTGCGGCGATGCGCAGCGGCTGCGGCCTCTGTCACCTGGCCATGCCCGAACCACTGTTGCCGCAAGGGCTGGTCATTACACCGACCGCTACCGGCATCGAACTGCCGGTGGACGAGGTCGGACGCCTGCATGCCAGTGCCGCCGTCGAGGCCATTGATCAGCACGCATCCGGTGCACGCGTTCTCGCGCTCGGTCCCGGGCTCGGCCATGCTTGGCCCCAGCAACAACTTGTCGCCACGCTGCTTGGCCGCGAGGATCGTCCGATCGTGCTCGATGCCGACGGCATCAATGCGCTGGCATCTCTTGAAGATGGTGCGACGGATGTCCGCTCGCCACTTGTTCTTACACCGCATGTTGGTGAGTTTGAACGGCTTGCCTTGGCGATGGGCGTGGACGGCTCACTGCGCGGCCCCGCTGGTGCTGAGGCGCTTGCGCAGCGACTTGGCTGCGTCGTCGTACTCAAGAGTTACGTCACGGCGATTTCGGATGGAGTCACAACGGTTGAAGATGACAGCGGTGGCGTCGTGCTCGCTACAGGCGGCAGCGGCGATGTCCTCACGGGCGTCATTGCGTCAATCGCTGCGCAGTACGGGAAAGACGGTCCGCGTCGTCTCCTTGAGGCCGCAAGACTCGGTGTGCATGTACACGCCCTTGCTGGTCGTCTCTGGCAGGATGAATACGGCGATCGGGGCATGCTGGCGACCGACCTTCTGCGCCGCATTCCCCGGGCGATGGGTACACTGCCTCGATGAGCGTTACGAAGATCTCCTCCATGACCGGGCAGGGCTTTGCCCACGGCGTCTATGCGATTGTGAACCCGCAGGTCGGAACAACCCGCGGGGGCAAACCGTTTCTGAAGTGCCTGATCCGCGACGCCACCGGCGAAGCGATGGGGCGGCTGTGGGATTTCGATCCGGCCACGATGTCGTCCATTACGGCCACCGGCTTCGTCGGTATAGAAGGAATGCAGGAGATCTATCAAGAGAAACTGCAGATCAAGATCAACGAGATCTGGCCGCACGAACCGACCGCCGAAGAGCTGGTCGACCTGCTTCCGAGTACCAATAGGGACATTGACGAGATGTTCGCAACGGTCGCAGCGATGCTTCGATCGCTCGATCACGAAGCGGCTCGGGCGTTGGCGGATGCGTATCTCGATGATGCGCCTCTCATGGAACGCTTCAAGGTGGCTCCGGCGGCCATGCAGGTGCACCATGCATGGATTGGTGGCCTTCTGGAACACACCCTCGATCTCATGACGCTGGCCGAGGGAATGCTGCAGGTCTATCCGCGACTGAACCGCGACATCGTGTTGCTCGGACTCTTCATGCATGACTTGGGCAAGACGGAAGAGTTGCGGTGGGACCGGGGTTTTCAATACACCCGTGAAGGGAATCTGGTCGGGCACATTGCGCGGGGGGCGATCTGGCTGCAGGACAAGGCGGCAATCGCAGAAGCATCGCTGGGCGGGAAACTGCCCGATGGGTTGCTCACCGTATTGCAGCACATTGTCTTGAGTCATCACGGGCAGCCCGAGCACGGTGCCGCCAAACGACCGTCGACGCCGGAAGCGATCTTCGTTTCGTTTCTGGACACGCTCGATGCGCACACCCGCAGCGCCCTGGACCATGCTCGTCCGCAGGAAGGTCCACCAAGTGGTGATGATGCATTTACCGAGCGGATCTGGTCGTTGGAGACCAAGTTGTATCGGCGCGATCCGCTGGGCTGACCAGCGAAGGCTCAGACAAGGGGCCGCTTACGGTCACTGTCGTCCGGCAGCAGCACCAGGAGCGAATCATCTTCCCCAAGTTCCAAATCCGCCGCGGGATTGAGGATGTGTTTTCCGTTGCTGCGGCGCAACGAAACAACGACGCCACGGTGATCACGCTGTATCGCAAGATCACCGATTGTCTTCCCAACGGCCTCGGGGTGTTTCGAGAGCGGAATCTCCACGATTCCATGTTCCCCGTGCGTCGACATCTGGCCATAGAACTTGTGCAGGTGCGGGGAGATCAACAGGGATGCCAGTTGGTGCGCGGCCGATTCGCCCGGAACGACGACATCGTGGGCGCCGCCGCGTTTCAACCATTGCCTCGATGATTCATATTCGCCGCGGGCGATAACGCGTGCCGCAGGGTTTCGTTCGCGCGCGACCATAACGACATAGACATTGGCCGCGTCATCCGGGAGGGCCGCAATGACCCCGGCCGCGTTCTCCGCGCCAGCCTGCGTGAGCGGACCATCACCATCGGTGGCATCTCCCTCAATCACCATGAGGCCATCGTTGCTAGCCTCGTGCGCCACCTCCGAGTCCTTCTCAATGACGACGATCTCGAGTTTCTCGCGGCTCAGGCACGCGGCCACTCGGCGGCCCACATGTCCATATCCGCAGATGACAACGTGGCCTTGCAACGCTTCAAGTTCCTTCTTCATTTTTCGTCGCTCCAGATAGTTGGTGATTTCCTCGCCGTGCAGCAGGCCCTGCAGCGTACTGAACCCGTACACGGCCGCGCCGAGTCCGACCATGATGACAATCGCTCCCCAGACCTTCTGCCCAACGGTCAGATCAGTGAGGCTTCCGACTGTTGAAATGAGGTTCAAGGTGTCCCAGTAACTGGACACCAGCCGCTCGATGAACGAACCGTCATGCCGTCCCATGACCATGAAGCCCGCCGTGGAGACCATGGCCACCACGGCCAGAACCGATAGGGCGATCAGGAATCGCCGCTCCAGTGCTCGAATGTGGTGTCGAACGACTCGCTCAGGCTGGATTGCGTATCTGGGCATTCTGGGCCGCAGAGTTTCCCCGAGGGCCGAACAGAGGTCAAGGGGGTATTGACTGCGGCTTTTTGAAGATTCGACGGATACGCCGCCGCCACTTGCTCGAAGGGGGTGATAGGCTCGGAAGTCCGGGCTATCGGAATCCACGCGCATTCCCTGCCTTTCATAAGGAAGGGACAGACAAGAAGAGGACCCTCAGATGCCACGCATTTTTTCAACCGCAGCCGCAACAGTGATCACCTGTACATGTATCAGCGGCGTTGATGCCGCCTCCGAAGCACTGACTTCCCGCGTGCCGGTTGACGCGGTCCCGGTCGTGACGGTGCCCTCCTTGGACTATGCCCGACTTCTCGGCGAAGACAATGATCGCGAGGATTCAGGTCAGCCACCGCGATTCGCGGTTCCTTATGAGGATGTCCTCACGCCCGGCAACTCCGGTCTCTGGGAACGCATTGACATGAACACGCTCCGGTGGCAGCTTCGCGTGAGTTGCGAAAACGCACTCTCGATGAACCTTGGGTTCTCTACCTACACCATGCCGTCGAGTGGCAGGATGACCGTATCAACGCCTCGCGGCGACTTCAGGATCCGGCCGTTCACCGCTGACGACAACAAGCCGCATGGTGAACTGTGGACACCCTGCGTTCCCGGCGGCGAAGCAATCATTGAGATCATCGTTGATGCTGATCAGCGCGGCCAGGTGGCCAAGGGCATCGTCCTTGGGTCCATCAACTCCGGCTACCGCTGGATCCACGATGCCGCGGGACGCGGGTCGTCCGAGTCCTGCAATGTCGATGTCGTCTGCCCCGAGGGCGATGCGTGGTCGAACGAAATTCCCTCAGTCGGCGTCTACACGCTCAATGGGTACCTCACCTGTACCGGTTTCATGGTGAATAACACGGCGGAGGACCAGCGAAACTACTTCATGACCGCGAGTCACTGCGGCGTCAACAATTCCAGCGACTCCAGCATCGTGGTGTACTGGAACCACCAGAACAGTTATTGCCGCACACCCGGCAGTGGTGACAGCGGCGGAAACGGCAATGGCAACTTCAACCAGTTCACATCGGGTTCGACCCATCGGGCCACCCGTTCCTACAGCGACTTCACCCTGACGGAATTGTCCTCCTCGCCCAACGCGGCGTGGGGTATCACCTACTCCGGCTGGTCAAGAGCAAGCACCGCCAACAATGGCGCCGGCATCCATCATCCCGAGGCTGCCGAGAAGCGAATCTCCTTCCCCGACTACACCAATGCTTCCGGTGAGTTCTGGGACATCAACTGGGGTACCGGCCGCACGGCGCCGGGTTCATCCGGTTCACCGCTGTACGACAGCAATCACAGGGCCATCGGCACGCTGTGCTGCGGGTATTCCTACTGCTATAACGACGACAACGACTACTACGGCCGTTGTTTCAATCTCTCGTGGAGCGGCTCCAGTAACAGCAGTCTGAGCAGTTGGCTCGATCCGGTCGGATCTGATCCAACCGGCATCGACACGCTGGTTCCCGGCGGCGGCGGCGATCCGAGTGGTGCCTGCTGTGTCGGCACGGATTGCAGTTATGTCACCGAGGCGGCGTGCAGTGCAGCGGGCGGCAGTTACCAGGGTGACTATGTCTCTTGTACCTCCAACCCCTGCGGCGGCGATCCCACTGGCGCGTGTTGCGTTGGCGAATCTTGTTCGACCGGTACGCAGGCTGACTGTTCCGGACTCGGAGGTTCCTATCAGGGCAACGGCACGAGCTGCTCGAGCGACCCCTGCAGCAGCGGTGGATGCCCGGCTGGCGAGATCGAAGACTGCAACGGCAACTGCTGCCCGGACTACTGGGTTGGCGACGGGTACT
>CAZJIB010000001.1:10227-137232 GCA_964546085.1 uncultured Isosphaeraceae bacterium | reverse complement strand
ACGGCACCTATGAGTGGAACGGCGTTGCGATCTACCTGAATTGCGACGAATTCGACTGCGACGGTGGCGACTGCCCCGATTGTGGTGGTGGCGGCGGATGCCCGGCCGGCGAAATCGAAGACTGCAACGGCAACTGCTGCCCGGACTACTGGGTTGGCGACGGGTACTGCGACGACGGCACCTATGAGTGGAACGGCGTTGCGATCTACCTGAATTGCGACGAATTCGATTGCGATGGCGGCGACTGCCCCGATTGCGGCGGCGGCGATCCGACCGGCGCATGCTGTGTAGGCACGAGTTGCTCCACGACGACGCAGGCGGACTGCAACGCGGCTGGCGGCGAGTACCAGGGCGACAACACCAGTTGCTCAGGTGACCCATGCGGCGGCGGCGGCGACTGCGAAGCCGGCTGGACCATGGACTGTCAAGGCACCTGCTTCCCGGACTATGTCTATGAGGCGTGGATTGGCGACGGATTCTGTGACGACGGTGCCTATGTCCCGGCCGACTACGGCTGCGACGAGTGCCCGCCTGGTGTTGCCATCTTCCTCAACTGCGAGGAATTCGGCTGCGACGGTGGCGACTGCGAGTGCGACCCGGTTGATCCGACCGGTGCGTGCTGCGTCGGAACCGACTGCATCGAACTGACGCAGGCTGACTGCGATGGTGCGGGCGGCGAGTACCAAGGCGATGAAACCGCCTGCGGCACCGATACCTGCGGCAGCGAACCGTGCCCGACCGATGTCGACGGCAACGGTGTCACCGATGTCACCGATCTCCTGACCGTGATCGGCGAGTGGGGCAACACGGGTTCCTCACAGGCTGATGTCAACGGTGACGGGATCGTCGATGTCACGGATCTCCTGGCGATTATCAGTGCCTGGGGACCGTGCTGATGGTTCCTGCCTGATTGGCGTATTCAAGTCGCAGCGGGGACATCCACATGTGGGTGTCCCCGCTGTTCTTTTTGTTCAAGCAGACGACTTTCCGCCTCTTAGTCCCTGATGGGCGCAGTCAGCATCTTGTACTTGATGAGTTCCTCTTCGGTCATCCAATGCATGTCGTCCGACGATGCTGCGTGCAGCGATCGCCAATAGAAGGATCGCGGGATGCCCATCTCATCGCAGTAGTCAAGGTACATCTCATGTTCCTCATCGTCGCGAGGAAGGTCCGCCCCCTCCATGCCGAACGCACTCCAACTGTGAATGCCGAACTGGGCCCCTCGATCGCATGTGCGCTCCATTCCTGCCTGAAAGAAATCAGTGCCACCTGAGGAGACCATGCCGTGTGAGGGAAGGTGGGTGCGAAAACCGTGGGACCGGATCATGCGGGCAGCGCGAAGGCTCGAATCATCATCAACCGATCCGGGCACATCCACAATGACGATGGTGTTGACTTCCGGATTGTGCAGAATCAACTCCATGACGCGAAAAGGTGTCGATGGACCAATTGTCCCGCTCATCATGGCCCGGGATCCATCAATGTCGAATGAGACAGGCGCATCAAGAATCGCAAATCCCGCAAGAAGTTCGTCGCGAGCGATTTGTTTGTCGCCATTGGTGTCAAACGGCGCAACGAGTTCGGCAAACTCCACATCATCTTCTTGAAGAACCGAAAACGGGATCAGCCCATCTCCATCGTCGTCGAGATCCAGAAATATCTCGTCCACCTCAGCAGCGACCAGGACGGCATCCGAGTCGGGATGCATCGTGATGATTTCGTCCACGGTGAGGGAGCCATCCTTGTCGAGGTCGCAGTACGCCGCCAAGTCCGCGAGATCTTCGGGCAGTTCGGCGAGCCTCAGGACGCCGTCTCCATCGGTGTCAAAGTCTTCGATGAGAAACTCCGCATCCTCCCGCTGGAACTGCTGATACTCCTCGATCACGAGGTCGGCATCCTCGACGGAGAGCCCTTCCTCCCCCGATCCTTCCAGAATCATGGACAACGCATCGGCAGCTTCCATTGGGTGAACCACCCCATCCTGATCGAGGTCGAGCATCTCGGCGAAGATTCTTGCGCTGGATGGGGGTGGGGCGGCGATGACGATCGCGGCCAATGAAAAGTACAACATGGGTATCTCCTTGCGATCTGCACTATAGGGCGGCGGCTCCTGACGGCCTATCATGGGGGGATGGCAACACAACCAAGGATTCTCGTTGGCATTCCCGTCTTCAATGAGGCCGCCTACATCAACAGTGTGCTCAGCCAAGTCACGCGGTACGCGGCGGATGTTCTCATCGTGGATGACGGTTCGACAGACTTGACCCCTGCACTTCTGGCGGGGCATCCGGTCGAGGTCATTCGGCACTCGGAAAACCGCGGTTATGGCAGGTCGTTGCAGGACATGTTTCGATGGGCGGCCGTTGATCAGTTCGACTGGCTGATCACGATGGACTGCGATGAACAACATGAGCCCGCGGCTATTCCACACTTCATGGAGGCGATTGAAGAGGACAATTGCGATGTCATCTCCGGCAGCCGATACCTACAGACGGATGCGAACAGCGACTTGCCGCCGCCCGATCGCCGCACCATCAATCACGCCTTGACGGAGGATATGAATGCAGCGCTCGGAATCGACATCACGGACGCATTCTGCGGATTCAAGGCGTATCGCATCGCCGCCCTTGCGGACATGGCGTTCGATGTCGATGGATACGAGTTTCCCATTCAGTTCTGGGTGCAGGCAGCCGCACATGGCCTCCGCCTGCGCGAAATCCCCGTTCGCCTCCTCTATGTGGATCCGAGTCGAACCTTCGGCGGGCCACTGGACGACGCGGATGTCAGGCTGGCCCACTACCGAGAAGTGTACTGCAGGGAGCTGGGCAGGCATCTCCCGCAGGTGCGGGAGCGGGTGCCGTGTTAGGCCGAAGTCATCAGGAGTGGAAGGACATCACGCGGCGGGAGTTGGGACTTCCAACGGATCGAAAACTGATCGTGACCGGGCACCAGCCGGTGTTCTTTCACCCGGGGATTCTCGCGAGGTTTGCGGCGGCGAGACACGCGGCCGACGCGACCGGCGGGAAGTTGGTATTCCTTGTCGTCGATCATCACCTCGCCTCGCCGCAGAACCTCGAAGTGCCGGCTCTGGCCGGCGGCGAACTTGATGTGCGGACAGTGTCATTCGGTGTGTTGGACGCGGCTCGGGCCATGCGGGATCAAACACGGATGGAAGTCGTGCATCCAACATTCACATCAGGCATTCCCTCCGTGGATGCTGGCATGTCGGCCGTTGCAGCATCGCTGGAGGTTGCCACAGGCGACACTGCGAGCGAACAGTTTACCTCTGCGGTGCAGGGCCTCATGACTCCGTGGACATCCATCGATCACCGGTGTACCAGTACCGATCTTCTTCGCACCTCATTCGGAGCCGCGGTCATCGACGCGATGCGCCGCGACGGGGCTGCCTGCCGCGATGCATATAACGCTGCTATCGCAGCGCATCCGCATAGAGGTGTCGCCCCTCTGGAAGAAGACGAACTCCCGCTCTGGCACGGCCCTCATAACGAAGCGGTCAGGGAGTGTCTGGATGATTGGGACGACCTTCGCCCCCGCGCCATCCTTCTAACGCTGCTCGCACGATCGGTGTTGGCGGACGAGTTTGTACATGGAACCGGTGGAAGTCGGTATGACGATGTCATGGAGGAGTGGTGTAGTCGATGGTTGCAGTTGCCGCTTGCACCATCGGGGACAGCGACGGCGACAGTCCGGCTTTCGTTGGTTGGCGATGCAGAAGACCGCATGCCTGAGAACCAACGAAGTGCCTTTCTTGAAGCAATTGAAATGGCGCCGCGAGGATCTCTGGAGCGCAAAGCGGCGTTCGCGGCGATGAAGTCCGCCTCTGGGTCGTCACGTCGCGATTCAAAGCGTCAACGGGGCATCATGCGCCGCCGAGATTGGGCATTCCCCCTGTACGAACCCGGTCAATTGGATGCCATCACCACAGTCCGCGTGGCTCCCACACCGCTTCAAGCGTCGCTGCATCGCTGCCAGTGACCTCGATTCCTCCGGGTTGAGACTGGCGAATGAGCCGGCCGTCGTTGGCGAAGATGGTGATCATGCGTGTGTCCCGCTCGCCGAGGCGAGTCGATACACGCACGGAACCATCGCCTGGCCGTTCGAAGGAATCGGTTCGCATGACGATCTGCGGCAGCGTTGAGCTGTCGTCGTACGAGTGCCACGCAAACTGCGTGGCGTCGGGGTCGCTCGCGAGCCACGGCCCGATGACCCACGAAAGCGCCTTGGGCATGAATGGAGGAAAAACCGCTTCATCAAATGTGGCGCTGTCAATGGCCGAGGCATCCTGTTGGATCACCAGAAGCCGTTGGTTGGGCGTTCCGAGTGAAGGCCGTGGCCGCAGCCCAGTTTCAATCTGACTGCGGCTGATCTTGCCTTTCCATCGTGTCGATCGCCCGGTCCACGATTCCGCTCGGCCATCCCAACTGACCCAGTACTGGCCGGTCGTATCCACCACGATGCCGGATGCGGGGTCGGGAACGACGCGGACCTGTACCTGAATCAGCAGTCCGCCCTCTTCGCCGCCGCCGGTACCGTCGACCTGCGGCTTGTCACTCTGTTGCACGCGGATGCGGCCGTACCCGATGTCCTGGCCTTGCTCGGTTTGGATCCGCCGCCATTCATCGAAGCCCACGAGCCCCTGAAGATTGGTCTTGCTCAGCGAGGAAAGACGATCACTTGCCCCTTGCAGACCCTCGAGACGATCGGTGGCCTGCGAAATCGGGTCAATCGTGACCAGCGATTGGAGCGATGCCATCAACACGCTTCGATCCCGCTTCCAAGCCGGTTCCGGGCAGAACACGGCCGCCAAAATCGCCTGTTCGCCGGGTGCGGGGAGCGCCATCCAGCCGAGGATGGTGGCCGTCTCGTTCGGCAACTCCCCCGGCTGCGAAATCGCCAGCCACCATCCCTTTCCTTCCCCGATCGTAAGAGGTCCATCTTCCAAGATGGTGGTCCCTGGTGGATCGACCCGTCGAGCATGGGCCAAGTGGACGATCTCCCGGGGACTCTCGGCGCGGGGATTGGGAAGGCGATCAAATCGTAAATACCAACCGGCCAACGGGTTATCGCTGCTCACAAGGCAACTTGGAGGCGAGGTCGAAAGGGCTGTCACAACGCCGCTCTTGGGCAGAAGAACGCGGATTCCAAGGGTCCCGTTCTCGTAGGGAACGGTCTGGAGATCGCCGCTGCAGAGGGCAAAGGTCGTGATGAGGCTGCACAGGATCATGGAGGTGGCGAGCACTGTACCCCCTATCCCTCATTTCAAGCGGCAGAACCTTCCAAGAAGACGTCTCCGCTGGCATTGACAGCGGCCGCAGAGGTCCTAGAATCGCCGATTCGCGTTGCTGCGGGCGTACCGCAGGATCGCCGCTGTTCGTGTCGATGGGATGCGGCAGCACTTGAGGAGTCGGAACTGCAATGGCGCAGTCGAAAAAACAGCAGCAGATGATTCGCATCAGGCTTGAGGCCTACGATCACCAGGCACTCGATGCCTCGGCGAAGGAGATCGTCGAACACGCCAAACGTACCGGCGCCCGCGTCGCCGGTCCGGTACCGCTGCCGACTCGTCGCGAGGTGTACACCGTCAACCGGTCGACCTTCGTGAACAAGAAGTCGCGGGAACAGTTCGAGATCCGCACACACAAACGGATCGTCGACATCACTGACATCAACGCCCAGACGGTCGAATCCCTCAACAGGTTGATCGTGCCGGCTGGCGTATTCGTGAAGATCAAGGCGTGACACGATGACCAAGGCACTGCTTGGACGAAAAGTCGGCATGACGAGGTACTACCTCGAGGACGGGACGAACATTCCCGTCACGGTGATCGAGGCAGGCCCGTGCGTTGTGACGCAGGTCATGACCGATGATCGCGATGGCTACAGCGGCGTGCAGATCGGCTTCGAGGATGTTCGGCCCGGCCGCAGCACGATGCCAATCATCGGACACGATGCAAAGGCCGGCACCGCCCCGAAGCGATTTCACCGCGAGATCAGGCTGGATGCTTCGGAGGTCGAGGATCTCGAGGTCGGCCAGTCAGTGACGGTTTCCGAATTTGAAGATGTCCCGTTTGTGGATGTCACGGGAATCAGCAAGGGCAAGGGGTTTCAGGGGGGGATGAAAAGACACAATTTCAAAGGCTTGGAGGCATCGCACGGCGTCAAACGCCGGCACCGCTCGCCCGGTTCGATCAACGGGCATGCCACCAATCTGGGCACTGGACCGAAGCCCAAGAAGGGCAAGCGGATGGCGGGTCACATGGGGGATGAGCGAGTGACCGCTCGTAGCCTCGATGTTGTCAAGGTTGATCCGGAGAAGAATGTGTTGCTCGTCAAGGGGGCAGTCCCCGGAGCGAACAGTGGAATGATCGTGATTCGACAGGCACGGAGATTGAACAGAAAGAAAGCACGCGCAGCCGGCTGACGCAGATCAACCGGTTGTCCGCCGAGGCCCTTGACCGGGAACCGGGCGGAAACGACACCAGGAACGAACGACGCCGAGTCAAGCCCTGCCGGGCGAGAAACGCAAAGCGGTTCGCGGGACGAACCGACGAAGCGGACGCATCGGAGGGCAAGGCGACAGAACGACGGATTTCCGTCAACAGGTGATGAAGAAGATGATTGAACTTCCCGTATATGACAAGAAGGGTAAGAAAGTCGATGCCATGAGCGTCGACGAAGCCGCACTCGGTGGCGAGGTCCGACACGCGCTGTTGAAGCAGGCGTATGTCATGTTCCATGCCAATCGAAGGCAGGGATCGGCTCGCACGCGGAATCGCTCGCGTGTCGACGGTTCCACGAGAAAGTTGTACAAGCAGAAGGGCACAGGTAACGCCCGCGCAGGGTCGAGGCGGACCAACATTCGTCGCGGCGGCGGCGTGACCTTCGCAAAGACGCGGGGGCATGACAACTTCCGCAAGGACATGCCGAAGAAGATGCGACGGCTGGCCAATCGCAACGCCCTGCTGGCGAAGTTGGTGGACAGCGAGGTCAAGGTGATCTCGGATCTGGAATTCAAATCGCCGAAGAGCAATGAGTTCCGAACGATCCTCGATGCAGTCGGCATTGATCGAAGTTGTCTCCTTGCGGTGTCCGGCGACAACAGGAACGCCGCGCTGTCCGCCCGCAATCTCGACGGAGTGGACACGATCAGAATTGACCAGCTCAACGCGTTTGAACTGTTGAATCATCGGTATTTGGTGGTGGATAAGGCCTCGCTGGAATCATTCCTCGACGGTTCCGCCTGGGACTCGGAGGAGGCAGCCTGATGCTTGCCACGACCGTCATCAAGAAACCATTGGTTACCGAGAAATCCAGTTTTGGCACGGACCAGTTCAACAGATACGCCTTCGAAGTGGATGGTCGCGCTGACAAGAGCGACGTCAAGTCTGCGGTGGAGGAGTTGTATGGCGTCCGCGTCGTATCGGTTGCCACGCAGATCCGAAAGGGACGAACGCGGCGTAACAAGTTCGGCTTCTTCCGGGCCGGGAATCAGAAGCGGGCCATTGTCAAGGTTCATCCGGAGGATCGAATCGAGCTCTTCTGAGCCCGAGCAGAAGCAGGAAGGAACGACATGCCGATTCGAAAGTACAAACCGACAACCCCCGGAAGGCGTAACGCGTCGGTCAACCTGCACACCGAGGTGACCCGCAAGACGCCGGAGAAGTCGCTGCTGACCCCGCTGAAGAAGCGCGGCGGCCGCAACAACCAGGGCAAGATCACGGTTCGTGGGCGTGGTGGCGGCCACAAGCGTCGCTATCGCCGCATCGACTTCAATCGAAATAAGGATGACATGGTTGCGACGGTGATGGGGATCGAATACGACCCGAACCGAAGTTGCCACATTGCCCTTCTGCAATATGAAGATGGGACCAAACGGTACATCCTCGCGCCGCGGGGCATGACTGACGGCGACACGATCATCAGTTCCTCTGATGCCGTGGACGCAAAGCCCGGCAACTGCATGCCGCTGAAGCACATCCCCACTGGCCTCACTGTGCACAACATTGAGTTCGAGCCCGGAAAGGGCGGCGCACTCTGCCGCTCCGCCGGCGCAGCGGCAAGGCTCAGCAATCGGGAAGGCCGGTTGGCAACTGTGGTTCTGCCGAGCGGCGAGATTCGTCAGGTCTCCGTCGAGTGCCGCGCCACCATCGGGCAACTCGGCAATACCGATCACCAGAATGTCAAACTCGGCAAGGCCGGCCGTAACCGCTGGCTCGGCCGCCGTCCCAAGACTCGCGGCATTGCCAAAAGCCACCACGCGCACCCGCTCGGCGGCGGCGAAGGTCGCTCAAAGGGTGGGCGCGAGCCCGTCAGTGCCTCGGGTACGAAGTCAAAGGGTGGTCGCACCCGCCGCCGGGGTAAGTGGACGGATGCACGCATTCTGCGTCGTCGCAAGAGCAAGCGATACGGACAACTCAAGCTCTGAGGAACAGCACATGTCTCGATCTACGAAAAAAGGCCCGTTTGTCGACGAGAAACTCTACCGAAAGGTGGAGCGGATGTCGGCGTCCACACGCAAGGAACCAATCAAGACATGGGCTCGATCCTGCACGATCGTGCCGGAGTTCGTTGGCTACACATTCCAGGTCCACAACGGAAGGTCATTTGTCGATGTGCTGGTCACTGAGGACATGGTGGGTCACAAACTCGGGGAGTTCTCGGTTACGCGGTTGTTCCGAGGCCATACCAACAAGAAGGAAGGCGTGAAGTCCGCCTGAGTGGGAAGCAAGCATGACATATCAGGCCAAACATCGATTTGCACGCATCGCACCTCGCAAGGCGCGACTGGTCGCCGATCTCATTCGAGGGCGGCGGATCGACGATGCAATGTCAGAACTGCAGTTTTCGAAGAAGCGAGCGGCTTGGTATTTCAAGGCAGTGCTCGCCAGCGCGATCGCCAACGCTGAAGAACAGGATGCTGATGTGAACAGACTTGTCGTGAGCGAGTCGCGGGCGGACGAAGGCCCAGTCATCAAACGATGGCGCCCGAAGGACAGGGGTCGTGCTCATCCGATCCACAAGAAGACCAGCCACCTCGTGGTGTCGGTAGAGGAGAGGAACTGATATGGGACAGAAGGTCCATCCATTCGGCTTCAGGGTCGGCATTACCGAGGGACACAAGTCCCGCTGGTATGCCCCGAAAGCCCTCTTTGCCAAGCTTCTCGTCGAAGACTTCCGCATCCGCGAGTTCGTGGACAAACGATTGAACCGAACCCCGCCGTTCGCCGCGGTCTCCGACATTCTGATCGAACGCACCCGCGATGAACTCACGGTCATCGTGAAGACGGCGCGTCCTGGACTTGTCGTCGGACCCAAGGGCACCGAGATCGACAAGCTTGTTGCCGACCTGCAAACGCTCACGGGCCGCAATGCTCAGATGAAGATCGTGGAGGTCATGAATCCCGACACCGATGCACGGCTGGTAGCCGAAGCGATCGGCGAGCAGATGAAGAAGCGCGGCAACTTCCGTCGAATGCTCAAGCAACGAGCAGAAGGCGCCATGCAGCATGGAGCCAAGGGTGTTCGCATTCAAGTGTCCGGTCGACTCGGCGGGGCTGAGATGTCGCGGAAGTTCACTGTGCGCGAGGGATCAATTCCACTGTCAACGCTGCAGGCGGAAGTGGACTACGCGTGCTACCACGCTCAGACCACATACGGCGTGATCGGTGTCAAGGTGTGGATTTACAAGGGCATGTACTCGGACGCGGAAGAGGAGCAGACCGACTCCCGTGCCGCTGGTGCCCGTGGCCGTGCGAGAGGACGACGCTAGGAGCCGCGCTCATCGTCAGGATGAACGACAGGAGAAGTACCCATGCCTCGGATGCCAAAACGAATCAAGTTCCGCAAGCAAATGCGCGGCAAACTCAAGGGCAATGCCTCGCGCGGAAACTTCGTCGCGTTCGGCGAATATGGGCTTCAGTCACTGGAGGCGCATTGGGTTTCCGCACGCCAGATCGAGGCAGGCCGTATTGCCGCCCAGCACTATCTGCGGAGACAGGGGAAGGTCGTCATTCGTATTTTTCCGGACAAGCCGGTGTCGAAGAAACCACTGGAAACCCGAATGGGCAAGGGCAAGGCCGATACGGATTTCTGGGCCGCGAGAGTTCGTCCCGGGACGATGCTCTTCGAAATCAGTGGTGTGCCCGAGGACATGGCGAAACAGGCGATGGCCCGAGTCGCCCACAAGATGCCGGTTCGCTGCCGGTTTGTAGGTCGACGACTGTCGGTGTGATGCGACTGGAAAGGGAATGATTGCGATGAAGGCAAAGGAAGTACACAAGTTGAGCGACGAAGAATTGGCGATCGAGGTCGACAATCTTCGCAAGAAGCTCTTTGAACTGAGGACACAGGCGGTGACTGAGAAGATCCAGGACACCGCACAGTACGGGAAGATTCGCAAGGACATTGCGAGGCTTCTCACCGAACAAAGGACGCGTCAACTGGCGCCCGCATCCTGACCGCAAGGGAGTGAACAGTGAGTCACCTGAAGAACATCCAGATTTCAGACACCGCGCCTCGCCGGGTGGGCGTCGTTGCATCCGATGCGCGGGACAAGACGCGAAAGGTCATCATCCAGTTCTCGGTTCGGCATCCGAAGTACGGAAAGTACATTCGCCGGCGAACCGTACTGCAGGTCCATGACGAAGCCAACGAGTCGAAGGTCGGGGATCGAGTGGAAATAGCGGAGTGCCGTCCAATGTCGAAGACGAAGTCGTGGGCAATCACCCGCGTATTGGAGGTAGCGACCGTCTGACCGAACGCCTGTTCGGAACGAGGAAGCAGCATCATGATCCAGAAGGAATCAAGAATTGAGGTCGCGGACAACAGTGGCGCCAGAGTCGTCAGCGTTGTTGGCGTGCTCGGTGGTTCGACGGCGAGAGGCAAATACACGCGTCGTACCGCCGGAATCGGCGACCGCGTTGTGTGTGCCGTGAAGAAAGCGTTGCCGAATTCGCAGGTCAAACAAGGTGATCTGGTTCGCGCCGTTGTCGTTCGTACGAAGTATCCAACCCGGCGACCTGACGGCTCCTATGTCCGGTTCGACTCGAATGCCTGTGTGCTGATCGGCGATGACGGGAATCCGCGTGGCACGCGGATCTTCGGGGCAGTTGCGAGAGAGTTGCGGGAACGGAATTACATGAAGATCGTCTCGCTTGCATCGGAGGTGGTGTGATGCCAACGCATGTACGAAAGGGTGATACGGTCGTAGTGACCGCCGGCAATGACAAGGGGGCTGTCGGCGAAGTGCTTCGGGTCATCCCCTCAAAGAACCGCGTCATTGTGAAGGGCGTCAATGTCCGTACCAGGAACATCAAGCCGACGCAGGCCAACCCCAAGGGCGGCCAGTTACGAGCCGAGTTGTCCATTCACATGAGCAATGTGAGCCCCGTAGTCGACGGCAAGCCTGCCCGCGTCCGATTCGAGAAACAGGACGATGGTGCAAAGGTACGCATTGGCGTGGTCCGCGACGACAAGGGTAAGAAAAGCGAGAAGGTGCTCGGCGAAGTGCATGCCGCCACGGCCCGCCCGTGATGGACTGCCTGAGCATCAAGAGCGAAACAGAGGAACACGATGGTTGAAACAGTCACCAAACCAAGACTCAAGACCAAGTACGAGGATGAGATCCGCGACAAGGTCATGGCGGAGTTCAAATTGAAGAGCCGCCATCAAGTGCCGCGACTTTCAAAGATCGTTGTCAACTGCGGAGTCGGACGGTTTCTTGAGAACCAGAAGTTGAAACCGGAGATCAGGGACACCGTTCTGTCGACGCTTTCGACGATCACCGGGCAACGGCCGGTGGAAATCAAGGCGAGGAAATCGGTTGCCAACTTCAAGGTGCGAGAGGGCGCTCCTTCCGCATTCATGGTGACCCTCCGCGGTGATCGCATGTGGCACTTTCTTGATCGACTCATCAATCTGGCGGTTCCGCGAGTCAAGGACTTCCGTGGGCTCAAGGACACCTCCTTTGATGCGGGGGGGAATTACTCAATGGGTTTCGATGAACAGGCCGTATGGCCGGAAATCAACATTGCCGATGCGAAGTTTATGCACGGCATGAATATCAACATGGTGTTCGAGGATTCCACGCCGGAGCAGAGTTGCTTCGCCCTGCGTGAACTCGGCATGCCATTCAAGCGAGATGAGGACTGAGGCAGCACTCATGGCAAGCAAACGCGTATTCGTCAAAATGAAGAAGGAGCCGAAGTTTTCGACACGCCGCAAGAACCGGTGTCAGTTGACCGGTCGTGGGCGTAGCGTCTATCGCAAGTTCGGCATCAGCCGAATCATGCTGCGGCAACTTGCGCTCGAAGGCAAGATCCCGGGAATGCGTAAGGCGAGCTGGTAAGAGAACGAGGCGCGGATCCCGGCGACAGCCGGTCCGTGAATCTGGAGTACGAGATGTCACAACAGGACTTGACAGCCGACATGTTGACGCGAATCCGGAATGCAGTCCGGAACCATGCCCCCACGGTGCAGTGCTTGAACAACAAGCTCAACCGCGGTGTGGCGAAGGTGCTGGAAGATGAAGGATTCATCGATGGCTTCGATGTCATCGACGATGGCCGCCAGGGCGCGATTGATGTCCGCCTTCGGTACGGCGATCGAGGAGAGTGCGTGATCACTGAAATCACACGCCAGTCAAAGCCAGGGCGGCGAATCTACAGAAAGGCATCCGATCTTCCCAAGCCGCTTGGCGGACTTGGAATTGCCATTGTGTCCACCAGCAGTGGCATCATGAGTGACCGGAGATGTCGTGAGGAACAGGTTGGCGGCGAACTTGTCGCCACTGTCGCCTGAGAAGAGGAAAGAACCATGTCTCGCATCGGAAAACAACCCATCTCAGTGCCATCGGGCGTCGAAGTCCGTGTGCAACCACAGGAGCGGATGATCACCGTCAAGGGCGGCAACGGGAATCTCTCGTTCACCTGGCGACCGGAGGTCGATGTGCAGGTCGATGACGAAGCCAAATCCATCGTCTGCAGCATTTCCAGCGACGGCGACACAGGCCGCGTATCCAGATCCCTCTGGGGCACGACGCGATCGCGGATTCAGAACATGGTGACCGGCGTTACAACCGGTTTTACTCGAAAATTGAACATCGTCGGAGTGGGCTGGAACGCCCAGGCGCAAGGCAAGAAGTTGGTGCTCAACATCGGCTTCTGCCATCCTGTTGAGGTTCAGGCTCCGGATGGCGTTGAATTCAGCGTCGACAAGAACACGGCGATTACGGTGACCGGCGCTGACAAGCAGGCGGTAGGCCAGTTCGCGGCGGTGGTTCGTTCCAAGCGGAAGCCCGAGCCCTACAACGGCAAGGGCATCATGTACCACGACGAAGTCATCATCCGCAAGCAGGGCAAGGCATTCGGGGCGTGATGAGCGCACAAGAACGGAACCAATTGACATGAATCGACACGAATCCAAGTTGATCCGGCACCGAAGGCGTCGCCGCTCCATCCGAAAGCGGGTGTTCGGCATGCCCGACCGGCCACGACTGACTGTGCGGCGGACTGCGACCAACATCTATGCACAGATCGTCGATGATGCTGGCGGCAGGACGATTGCCACCGCATCCTCGATCGAGAAGGGTGGACGGTTGCAACAGGGTGGAAATTGTGTTGCGGCCGCGGAGGTCGGCAAGCGTATTGCGGACAAGGCGAAGGCTGCCGGCATCGACTCGGTGGTGTTCGATCGAAACGGGAACAGGTATCACGGTCGCCTGAAAGCTCTCGCCGATGCGGCGAGGGAGGGCGGTCTGAAGTTCTGACGGACAGGTAGTATCCATGGCAAGACCACGACGAAACGAAGACGACGGCTCAGCGATTGAATCAAACACGATCGGCGTGTACCGAACTGCGGCCACTGTAAAAGGTGGGCGGCGGTTCAGTTTCTCGTCCATGGTCGTATGCGGTGATCGCGATGGCCGCGTCGGCATCGGGTATGGCAAGGCGAACCAAGTTCCACCTGCCATTGAGAAGGCGCAGAAGAAGGCGCGCCGCGCAATGCGACTCTATGCACGAACTGGCTCGACCATTCCGCATGAGGTCACCGGTCGGTTTGGTGCCTGCAGCGTGCGACTGGTCCCTGCCTCTCCTGGCACGGGCGTCATCGCAAGTTCTTCAGTTCGCGCGCTTCTGGAGTTGTTCGGCGTCAGTGATTGTCTGACCAAGGCATTCGGTTCGACGAATCCCAAGAACATGGTCAAGGCAGTTCTCGACGGGCTGTCCCAATTGCGGGATCGCGACCAGGTCGAGTCTCTTCGCAAGATCACGCTGCCCCGCACCCATCACGAAGATGCCCACGCAGCCCCACAGGAGGCGGAAGTGCCCGTAGAGGAGGTGGAATCGTCATGATGATTCACGAGATTACGGAGAAGGCGGGCAAGTACAAGGCCCGCAAGCGAGTTGGTCGAGGTCACGGCAGTGGCCACGGCAAGACCTGTGGCCGCGGCCACAAGGGCGCTGGCTCGCGTTCGGGGTTCAAGCGGCGACCAGCCTTCGAGGGCGGCCAGATGCCTCTGTTCCGTCGCATGCCAAAGCGAGGTTTTTCAAATGCTGCGTTCCGCACGGAGTTCCACATTGTGAATGTTGGAGCGATACAGGAACGATTCAAGGATGGCGACACCGTGGACGCAACATCGCTCGCAGCCGCCGGCCTCATTCGCGACACCGGCCTCCCGGTCAAAGTGCTCGGACAGGGTGACCTTTCGATCAAGGTCGATGTGTCGGCCAATCGATTCTCTGGATCCGCCCGGGAGAAGATTGAAAAGTCCGGTGGCAGCGTCCAGGTCATTGTGAAGAAGAAGTGGACACGCCCTGCGAGGGTCAAGGCCGCTCCAGTGAGTGACGCTACCGAGGAGGTCACCGAAGACTGATGCTGCGGGCGATCGTGAACATCTTCAGGATCGGGGACCTGCGGAACCGCGTGTTCTTCACGCTGGCGATGTTGGCGATCTATCGCATCGGATTCTGGATTCCACTTCCAGGTGTTGATCAGACCCAGATGGTCGAGGCGGCCCGGAAGGCCTCCGAGTCGGCCAGCGGATGGGGCAAATTTCTGGACTATGCGTCGATCTTCTCCGGCGGTTCCTTCTCTCAATCGACGATCTTCGGCCTCGGCATCATGCCGTATATCACGGCGGCCATCATCTTCCAGCTGCTGCAGTCGGTTGTTCCCCGCTTGCAGGAGTTGAAGCGAGAAGGGGGTTCCGGCCAACAGAAAATCACGGAGTGGACGCGGTACGCGACCGTGGGCATGTGCTTCATCCAGGCCATGATGTGGCTGAAGTTCATCGCCGCTCAGGACCTCATTCGTGCGGAGTTCCTCGCCCCCGGCGCCCTGATGGTGTTCTACATCTCAGGCATCACAGCCTTGACCGCGGGCAGCGTTTTCCTCATGTGGCTTGGCGAGCAGATTGACAAGTACGGCATCGGCAACGGCGTATCGTTGATCCTGACCGCCGGAATCATTTCGCGGATGCCAAGCGCGCTGACCTGGGTGTGGGACAACTTCGACACATCCCAACAGTCCGTCGGCGGGCACATCGGCCTGCTCGGCGTGATATTCCTGATTGGGGCGTTCATTTTTGTGGTTGCTGGCGCCATTGTCATCACGGTTGCGCAGCGCCGCATTCCCATTCAACAGGCGCGTCACACGCGGGGTCGCAAGACCTATGGGGGCGCCAAGCACTATCTCCCGCTGCGCGTGAACCACGCAGGCGTCATGCCCATCATCTTCGCCAGTTCGCTGCTGATCTTCCCCTCAGCATTCTTCGGATACCTTCAGTCGAACGCGGCTGCGTCGCCCGACACAGCGCAGTGGTGGCGGTCAACGACGACCTTCCTGAATACCAACTTCCAGATGGGCGAGTACCCCTACATCGTGCTCGAAATCGTGCTCATCTACTTCTTCAGCTACTTCTGGACGACCATCGTGTTCAGCCCGGAGGACATGTCGCGGCAGTTGCGGGACAACGGCAGTTTCATTCCCGGACTGAGGCCGGGTCCGCGAACCGCGGAGTACCTCGAAACAGTGGTGGAACGAATCACATATGTGGGCGCTGGATTCCTTGCGGTCATCGCGGTGATCCCGTCCATTGTCAGCAAACAGATGCAGATACCGTTCTTCGTGTCGAGTTTTCTCGGCGGAACGGGACTGCTTATCGTTGTCAGTGTCGGTCTCGATGTCATTCAGCGCATCGAGGCCAACCTGCTCATGAGGAATTACCGAGGCTTCTTTGATGCGCCTGCGCCGAGTCGATCGACTCGCGGGGGCAGGCGTCCACAGAAAGCCTGAGTGGAGAACGTATGGCGAAAGAGGAGAAGATAAAACTGGAAGCCGAGGTCGTGGAAGCACTGCCGGACGCCCGTTTCAAGGTGAGACTGGAGAATGGGCAGGAAATCCTGGCCTACATCAGCGGAAAGATGCGGAGGTACTACATCCGCATCCTCCCCGGCGACCAGGTATCGGTCGAAATCAGCCCATACGACATGACCAAGGGACGGATTACATACCGTCACTGACCGGAAAGTTGGAAGCCCGCAGGAAAGGGGCACAGGATTATGAAAGTTCGAAGCAGCATCAAGCGACGCACGAAGGATTGCCAGATCGTCATTCGAAAAGGCAAGCGGTACGTCATCAACAAGAAGAACCCCCGGCTCAAGGCCCGGCAGGGTTGACTAGCGGAGTCTCATCATGCCCCGTATTGCAGGCGTAGACATTCCAGACAACAAGAAGATCCGGTACGCGCTGAGGTACATCTATGGAATCGGTCCGGCTGCCTCGGACGACATTCTCGCCGAGGCCACCGTAGACCCGGATGTTCGCGCAAAGGATCTCGACGACGACGCCATCGGCCGAATTGCCGGTGTCATCGACCAATCCTTCATCGTGGAAGGTGTACTGCGGCGGCAGGTACAGCAGAACATTCAGCGATTGCGGGATATTCGAAGTTACCGGGGCGAGCGACATCGCAAGGGATTGCCAGTTCGCGGACAGCGAACACGGTGCAACGCCCGTACGCGTAAGGGACGGAAGAAGACAGTGGCTGGCAAGAAGGGCGTGAAGGGTTGATCTGAAATCACAATTGGTTGCGAGGCTCCTGTCCTGCGGGAAGAAGGAGTCGCCACAGCAGGCAAGGAAACAGAAACATGGCAAAGAAGAAGATTCGAAAAAATGTTGGCAAGGGAATCGCGCATGTCAAGGCGACCTTCAACAACACCATCATCACACTGACCGATGTGGGCGGCGAGACGCTCTGTTGGGAGTCAGCGGGCACGGTGGGGTTCAAGGGCGCTCGAAAGGCGACGCCTTTCGCCGCGACCAGGGCCGGTGAACGAGTTGCCCAGAAGGGCCGCCGCATGGGCGTCGTGGAGATCGAGGTGCATGTCAAGGGTGCAGGGAGTGGCCGTGATTCCGCCATTACCGCCTTGCAGCAGTCGGGCCTTCGAGTCACCGCAGTGGAAGACCACACGCCGATTCCCCACAACGGGTGCAGACCATCCAAGAAGAGAAGGGTCTGACGAGAGACTGATTTGTCATCCCGTCTGGAGATGGGCGATGCGGCATTCGGCAGACCGCACCGATCCGAGTCCAGGCAGGATTTCATGGTACTGATCGCTACTGCCGAAACGGAGTTGAAGACATGCATGTTCGATGGAGAGGATTGGAACTTCCCGCTCGCGTTATTCGCGACGAGCAATCATTGACCGACACATTCGGTCGTTTCACAATCGAGCCGTTCGAGCGAGGCTTCGGCACAACGATCGGCAATAGTATTCGCCGCGTTCTGCTGAGCAGTATCGAAGGTGCTGCGATCACTTCGATTCGCATCAAGGGCGTGGAACACGAGTTCTGCACACTGGAAGGTGTGGCCCAGGACATGGTCGACGTCGTGTTGAATGTCAAGGGTCTGGTCGTCGGACTGGATTCGGATGAGCCTCGGCAACTTCGCCTTTCAGCAAGCGGCCCCGGTGAAGTGACGGCGGACCTGATCGAGGCTGACCCGGCGGTGACGATCTACGATCCCCAACATGTGATCGCCACGCTCACCGATGCGGTGGACTTCGAAATGGAGTTGACAATCGAACGCGGCCGCGGGTATGTACCGGCGAGCGAGCAGTACGCTTCATTGGAAGAGCAGGTCATCGGCGAGATTCCGATCGACGCCGTCTTCAGCCCGGTACAACGCGTCCGCCACCGTGTGGAAAGTACACGAGTTGGACAGAAGACAAACTATGACCGACTGATCATGGACATCTGGACAGATGGCACGGTCAGCCCAGAAATGACACTTGTGGAGGCGGCAAAGATCCTCCGCAAGCATCTCAACGCTCTGGTCCAGTATGACGCCATTGGTTCCGATACGGTCAGCATGGAAGCTGCCGAAGCCGCAGCCGTGGATGATGAACTGATGGGCAAGTTGTCCATGCCTGTTTCGGACCTCGATCTTACGGTGCGATCGTCCAATTGCCTCGATGTCGCAAACATCAGAACAATTGCCAATCTCGTTACCCTGAGTGACAACGATCTCCTGAGCATTCGCAGCCTTGGTAGAACCTCGCTGCGGGAAATCAAGCGGAAATTGGAGGACCTCGGTCTGTCGCTCGGCATGCAACTGCCACCGGGTGTTGTGGTGGAGCCGATCAATCAGGATGCGTTCTCCAGCGACGAGTTGTACCTCGACGACGATGATGAAGATGACGAGGATGTACCCGTCGAAGCATTGGAGATCGAAGAAGATGTCGCCACACCGGCATTTGGCGAGGAAATGATCGGTGGGACCACAGAGGCCCCCACTCCCGAGGGCGAAACAGAGTGATTCACGCCGGGGCTTTCCCCGGTTGGAAGGAGTAGCAGATGCGTCATCGAATCCAAGGCAGTCAGTTGAGCCGCGACAGCGAGCATCGCCGCGCGATGCTGAAAAATCTCGCGGCGGGCCTGTTTGAACATGGGCAGGTGGAGACAACTTTGCCAAAGGCAAAGTCCGTGCAGCCGTTGGTCGAAAAGATCATCACCACGGCCAAGCGGGGAGGACTGCAGGCTCGTAGGCGAGTCGAACAACTGGTCAACGACCGCAAGGTCTACTCCTGGGTTGCCGATCCGAATGTGCCGGACGGCAGGAAGAACAACGCGTTCTTTGATCTACCCAGCGAGGACGACATCGAGTTCAACCGGTACGGCGAGGTCCGCAAGGCCCCACGGCTCGTGCAACACATCATGACGCAGGTTGCCGCACGGTTCGCCGATCGAGATGGCGGATATACCCGCATCATCAAGACCGACAGGCACCGCCTCGGCGATGGCACCGATCTTGTCATTCTGCAACTCGTCGGCGACGAGGAAGGTCCGCAACTCGGTGGCGGCTCATCGCGGCGGCGCAAGCAGAAACAACGGCGACGCGACTTTGCTGCCAAGGTCATGGCATCATCAGGGGTTGCTGAGGCTGCCGCTGAAGAAGATGAAGCGAAGCCAGAGACCGAAGATGTGGTGTCAACTGACGACGGGGAAGTTGTTGAAACCGAAGCGACCGCCGAGACCGAGTCAGCCGATGCACCAGCCAAGGCCGACGAGGGCGGCGATAAGGAATCAGGCGATACCCAGGCCAATCAGGATTCTTGACCGGCCAGCCGGTTTCTGGCGCCACTGATCGTGGCGTATGATGCCCGCATGCGGGATGTGCTCGATCAACTACAGACCGAGGCGATAGGGGACTTGGCCGAGGTCCGCACGGGTGACGACCTGGAGTCTTGGCGACTGGCCTATCTCGGCACAAAGGGGCGACTGAAGCAGGTCATGCCCCTGCTTCGCGACGTTCCCGCGGACGACAAGCCCGAGATCGGCCGTCGACTCAATGAAATCAAGCATGAACTGGAACGTGCGTTTGATTCCACAAAGGGATCGCTGGGGAGCACGGACGACAAGCAACAGGCGATCGATGTCACGGAACCGGGCCTGGCCGCGGGAGCGGGACGGCGGCATGTGATCAGTCGAACCATCGACGAGATCACCGAAGTGTTCGGCAGGATGGGATTCTCCGCCGCCTTCGGCCCCGAGGTCGAAGATGAGCATCACAACTTCATTGCCCTGAACATTCCTGAGGATCATCCCGCACGAGATCCCGCCGACAATTTCTTCATGGGAGACGGTCGCATGCTGCGGTCACAGACCTCGACGGTACAGATTCGCGTCATGGAGGAGGCCTCACCACCGCTCAAGATCATCACGCTTGGTCGCGTCTATCGGCCGGACACGCACGACGCGACGCACTTCAGCATGTTTCATCAGTGCGAGGGCCTGCTGGTGGATCGGCAAGTTTCCATGGCAGATCTCAAGACCACACTGTTTCAATTCGCCCGCGCCTATTTCAGCGACGAAGCCGAAGTACGGTTCCGCCCGAGTTACTTCCCGTTCACGGAACCATCCGCAGAGTTCGATGTGAAGATGAAGATCAAGGGTTCGTGGCGTTGGGTGGAACTTGGCGGCTGCGGCCTGGTGGACCCGAGCGTATTCGAACAGGTTGGCTACGACGCGGAGGAGTGGCAGGGCTACGCCTTTGGCCTCGGTATCGAGCGGATCGCCATGTTGCAGTACGGCATTGGCGACATCAGGCGATTGTTCGAGAACGATGCCCGTTTCATCAGGCAGTTCTGATGGATGAGCGTCAGTGGAACAGTTCGTGGCCTACGACCATGGGCGCAGTGTGTGTCGTGGTGGGGGGCCTCCTTCTCTTCGGCGGATGCTTATCACTTACGGGCATGAGCACATTCGCCCAATTGCATACGGCAACAATGCTGCCCGGTGCAGAAGCGAACGATGCCCTGATGGAACAACTTGCCGCAGAGGGGCCACCTCAGTGGGTTGCAGGCTTGGGCGGGCTCATCCGGCTGATCCTGGCACTTACCTTGATCGGCGGCGGAATGGGTCTGTTGCAGCGCCGTCGCCGCTCGCGGGTGCTGCTCCTGATCTGGAGTGTGGTCTTCATCGTCGTCACGATCACCATGGCGGCAGTGCAATGGGCCCCACGGTGGAATCTCGTGCAGGAGAGCGTTGATGCCCGCAGCCTCTTCCTGGCAGAGGCACTTATTTCGATGCCTCTCTACCTCGCACTGCCCGTCATCATGCTGATCGTTCTTTGCCGAGAGGCGATCCGCCACGAAACAGAGGGTTGGTCATAGACTGTCCCTCCATGCACCTCCTCGACGAATTGCAATGGCGAGGCCTGCTTCATCAGGCGACCGGCGGGCCTGAACTTCGGTCCCATCTCGAGGTACCGGGCCGAGTGGGCTACTGCGGCTTCGATCCGACCAAGGACAGCCTGACCATCGGCAACTACATGCCGATGAAACTCCTGCGACACTTTCAATTGGCCGGTCATCGGCCGGTCGTACTCATGGGCGGTGGCACCGGGTTGATCGGTGATCCGTCCGGCAAGGATGCGGAGCGTCCGCTGATGGACCGCGATCAGGTTACAGCTAACATCGAGGGCCAACTGCGGTCCTTTGCAAAGGTGCTTGACTTCGAGGGTGACAACGCCGCGATCGTTGTCAACAACGCTGACTGGCTGGAGCCGCTGACCTTCGTTGACATGCTGCGGGATGTCGGAAAGCATTTCTCCGTCAACACGATGATTCAGAAGGATTCGGTGAAGGATCGCCTGCACAATCGAGAGCAGGGGATTTCATACACGGAGTTCAGTTACATGATCCTTCAGGCCTATGACTTTCTTCACCTGCGACGCACCATGGACTGCACGATCCAGATCGCGGGCAGCGATCAATACGGCAACATCGTGGCGGGGATAGATCTGATTCGCCGTGACATGACCGATGCAGCCGACGATCAATTCCGAGCGGCGGGTATAACCGGGCCGCTGGTTACTGCCAGTGACGGCAGCAAGATCGGCAAGACCGAGGACGGCGCCATCTTTCTCACCGCCGATCGAACCAGCCCCTGGGCCTTCCATCAGTACTGGCTCAATGTTCCCGATGAGGATGTCGGCGAGTTCCTGCGGTGGTTTACTTTCCTCGATCAACCCACGATCGAGGAGATCGAGTCAAGACACGCACAGACCCCGCAACATCGAGAAGGGCAGCATGCGCTCGCCGACGAAATGACCCGGCTCTTTCATGGTCAGGACAATGTCGATCGTTGCAACGAGGCTGCGGCCGCGCTCTTCGGCGGCGATGTCGAATCTCTGGACGCATCCATGCTTGATGAGGTGTTCGCCGAGGTGCCCGCGAGCGAGCACGACAAGAACGGTCTTGGTGGGGAATCGGCATCGCTCGTGGAGATTCTTCCCCGTACGACACTTGCCGGCAGCAAACGCGAAGCCCGCGAGTTTCTCGGCAACGGATCCATTGCTGTCAATGGGCAGAGAGTGGATGGCGCTGATGCGGTCAAACGCGTCCTCACCAGCGACGACCTGCTTCACGGTTCGACAATTTTGATTCGCCGTGGAAAGAAAGCCTGGCACGCCACACGCTGGGCGTAAGGGTGCGAGGCACCCTCGGCAGCACCCACCACTACTCAGAGGCGGTCGGTGTGATTTCCAACTCGATGTTCAACATCGCCGGATCCACCAGGCGGGCAATCACGTGGACGCCGCTCCCATCTTCTCGAATGGCCATGAACGCCGCCACGGCCTTGTGGTCGATCCGCTGCTCCATGTCACGCGACGCCAGCCGCACGATGGCAAAGACAGTGGTCTCGCCGGCCTCGATCTCGGCGACCAGTTCATGATCGGCTTCGATTATCACATCATGCAAGACTCGCTGGGGCAGACTGACAGCAAAGGCCGCGTAGTCTTCGGGCGGTCCGGCCAACAACACTCGAACTTGGTCCAACGTCGTCTTCGTGGTCTTTGACTGCACCTTGAAGGTGACGGATACCCGCTGCGGTGTCACCGTTGCACCCGTGGCATCAAGAGGCGACGGAAGCCGAACAGCCGCATCCAAGGTGTGCACGACACCGGGCGCCAGTTGCTCCAACCGCGAGCGATCCAAGACCGCATCTACAGTCAAGGACTTCGGCAGTGCCGCTCGCACGCTCTCGGGCAACTGCACGGTTACGGTCGCAGGGTCCACCGTAATGTCGCCGCTGACCGTAACCCCAGGCAGTACGGGACGCACCGCCGCGTCGGATGATGCCAGCATCTTTACATTCACGGTCACCGATGCGGGCTCGGCAGCGACGATGGATACGCCGGTACTTCGAACGAGATCCAGCGCCTCGATGCGACGGGCCAATCCATCCAACAGCACCTCGCCACTGCTGGCGGGAACGACGACCTCCAGCCCCGGCGCCATCGCAGCGCGGGCCTCTTCAACGGCCCCCCTCGAACCGGTCAATGACAGTTGCACTACCTCTCGATTGGGCGTCACGATGCTGGCGGCACCGTCAGGCCCACGAAAGGTGACATGTGTCATGACGGTCGCTTCCTGCTGGGTATTGCGGGCAGCCCAGATCCAGATGACGACGGCAACAACCGTGACAAAAATGATGGTCCAGATGTCGTCTCTACGCTTCATGAGGATGCTTGCTCTGGAACTTCGCGTGCGACCGTGGCTTTCTCGGCTGGTGGCGACTCTGAATCCTTTCCGATCGACGGCTCCTCCGGAACCTGCTCCAGGTGCCGCATGAGCTCGGCCTCCAATTCCTCCCGCTCAATCGTCGTCAGTACGCCCTGATCCGCCAGCGAGATTCGACCCGTCTGCTCGCTGATGATGATCACCAGCGCATCACACCGCATCGAGAGCCCGAGCGCAGCACGGTGCCTCGATCCAAGTTCGACCGGCAATGCAGCTTCGTCTGCCAGCGGGAATTGGACACTGGCCTTCACGATGCGATCGCCACGCATGATGACTCCGAGATCGTGCAGCGGATTGTTGGGCCAGAAGATCGACTGCAACAGCGGCGCACTAACCTCAGCGTCGATCAGTTGGCCGCCGATCACATGATCGATGGTGTCGTTTTCCCGTTCGATTGCAATCAAACCGCCAAACTGGCTCCGACCAAGAAACCTCGCGGCATCGGCAACGGCGGTAATCGTCGAGCCACCGACCGACGGTGTCTGTCGGAATCGGCGGAAGAGATCGGACTGGCTCACTCGCACAGCCGCCTGACGCAGTTCTGGCTGGAAGATGATGACCAGAAGCAACAACACATACCCGGCGAATGTTTCAGCAAAGTAGGCCAGTCGATCGAATGCGCCGGCGAAGGATGCCAGTAGCCAGAATATGCCTAACGGAGCAAGCAGGACAATGAGCCCCTTGATGACGCCGCCCCCGCGCGTGCCCTGCAGAAATCGCAGCACCAGATAGGCGGTCACCCAGATGACCAGCAACTCGAAAGCCACTTCCCAGATGTCATAGCCGAGGATCGTCCAGTCCATTGGTACTCAAAGTATACGCCGATCGCGTAGGATCTCCCGCATGTCTCGCTTCGGCCACACACACGGCGTCTCACACCCGAGCGGCCGGTGCGAGGCCACCGATCGGCCACTGGAGCCCGGCTCCCCGGCGATGGCAGCCCTGTGCGAGCGATGCGTGGAGGATGGGGGTGAAGATGAGGGTTTTGATCGCGTGGACTACTCGGTCGAGGCATGGGAGGAGGGTGTCCGGCCTCCCCGGTTGTTCAGTTATTGGCGGTACATCGTCCCTGAGGCAGATCGGAAACCGGGAATCGTCATCGATGACACAGTATTGGTCGATCTGTTCGAGCGGCTGGAAGGCGATGAACGCCCCCGCCGCATCGCCTTCAGGTACATCCTCGCCCTCGCCCTGATGAGAAAGCGCAAGCTGAAACTCGTCGGTCGCGAAACCACCGAGGACGGCGAGACATGGTTGCTCCAATTCCGCGGTGTCGACGGTGATGCCATGCGGGTAGCGAACCCGGGGATCGGCGAAGACGAGATCGTCGAACTGGCCGATCAACTTGGCGAGATCCTGCAGGGAGAGATATAATGCGGTGGATGGGTTGGCTCCTGCTCCTGCTTGCCGCATGTTCGGCGCAGCGAGTACAGGAGCAGAACAACGCGTCTCTGGCCGAGATTCGTGAAGTGGAGACAGCCCGAACCGCCCAACTTGCATCGCTGGCTGGTCGCGGCGCCATCGAATTGCGATGGCGGGATGATGACGGCAATCACCGCGAACAAGGCGATTTGGATTTCTGGCGAGATGGCCTGTCGTTGTCGTTCAGGATTTCGAAACTGGGAGAACCGCTCTATTGGTTCGGTGGAGATGAACAGCACCACTGGTTCTTCGACATGACCGGTGATGAGACAGTGCTCCACATTGACATGGATGATCCCTACCTCGATGACATCGTGTCCGACACCCGCGATGGACTGGTCCTTCTCGGTCTCGCACCCCTTCCCAAGGGCACAGAATCCGGCGTCAACCCGATGTCCACTCTTGACGCCCGCGGCCGCACCTGGCAGGTGACATGGCGAGAGGGGAGACTTGCGAGCGTTACGCTGATCGACGGCGACCACCATTTGATCGCCACGCATCGCAGAAGCATTCAAGTAGAAATCCCAAACTCCCTCTCATTGAACTGGCCCGTGACGAGTGGGCTCATCGACATCAGCCGGAACGATCGCGAAGGCGAAGAAATCAAGATCGCCTTCGGAAGACTCTCCACCGACACGAGCGAAGAGCCGATGGATCGCGTGTTTGATCTGGCATTCCTGCGATCGGCACTCCGCCCCGCAACAGTACGCGGACCATCGCCGTGATCGCCTGCCTGCTCCTGGCTGTGATGGCCGCAGCACCACTGCCTCTGCCGGCGACCACATCTCGCAACGGTGTGTACTTTGTCAACGACCATCCGCCCGGAGAATCCGGCCCGCCACACGCACTCTCCGCTTTAGTTGGCGAAGAGGCTTGGACCGCCATCATGCCGCTCGAACACCGTCCCGCCGCAATCGCATCGGCGGGCAACCAACTGTGGTTCGCTGATATCCATGGCGGTTCAGCCGACATCTATCTGATGCGGCTTGGCGGCACCACGCCGCTTCGCAGCCGCATGGTGGCAACGATCGCCGTGGGGAGTGGAGGGATCGACCTGACGACTGTCGATGGCAACCTGGTGGTGGCGACCTTCGAGGAAGGACTGCATCTGCAGTCACTCATCGGTGGTCAGTGGAGTGACATGCCCACGCCGCCCGTGCTCGGAAATGCGCACTTGAACACACTGGCAGGTGCGCCCGTTGTGGCCGAGGAGGTCGGCGGCAGCGTGCGTCTCTGGCATTGGAACGACGACACGTGGATTGCCGGTGGCGAATACGCCGTCGAAGGCCACCTCCGCGACCTTGTGATTCGAGATGCCTGGCCGCTACTGCTCATGGAAGAGGGCAACACCACCACGCTGATCGCCTTGCAGCAGGACGGCGGCGTTGACCTCGCCGCCTGGACTACGCCGCCGGGACGGTGGGCAGTGTTGCCCACGCAGCGCGGCCTGCTCCTGCTCGGCGTCGAGCGCCGCGGGCGGGTGACCGCAACGCCGATTGGATGGCCCTCCGGCGACGTGGGGGAAGCCCACGAACTGGACGAAACGACCAACAGCCCAGGGTCCTTGCTGACCGTGATCTCGACCGCCCTGATGGTTGCAGCGGTGCTAGCCATGATGCTGACGTTTCGCCGGGGCGGCCAACGAGGAAAAAAGGGGACGAAAACCGACAGCGGCCCCCCGCCAACTCGCCGATGAAAAGAGGCGGCTGACGTGTGGCGCATGGATGCGCCGCGGCACACCACGCCCTGGCTCGTGCGGCAAGGGCGGAGAGGAGACCTCTGGCAGGCAACTTGGATCAGGTTTCTCGGCAACGGACTGCGGCTGGAACTGAACGAGCATCAGGATTCATGCTTCGACGGATAGGCGGGGGGGCTCTCTTCGTTCTCCTGATTGTGGCCGTCTGGGCCATGACCCGGCACGAGCAGCCGATCTCTGTACCGTCGCAGCAAAGAGGGCTCGCCGAGCAGGGGCTGAGCGGTGCCGACTCTGCCGACTCGGGCGAACCTGAGAACGGTGGCGTTTTCGGCAGCGAATTCTGGATGACCGGCACCCAACAACGGGAACAGGCCCGCAAGGCCCGACATCGCGAACTTGCCACCATGATCGAAGAGATGGCCGGTATCGACTCCGCATCCGTCGTGGTGTCAGAATCTGAAGCGCGAAGCGGCATCGGGCAGCCGCACAGAACACCGACCGCGTGCGTCATGATCACACCGAGGGGAAACACGGTCCCACCATCCATCGTCAACGCCATCGCTCATCTGGTGGCAGGGGCTACGAGCGGCCTCGATGCGAGGGATGTAGAGGTTGTGGACGCCCGCAACGGATATGTTTGCTCCCGGATTGAACCACCGGCAGCGAGTCCTGATGAACGCGAATACGTCACGACTACCCTGACGCAGTCGCTCGGTCTCCCCTCGTCCGCCATCGACATTCGGCGGGAGATCGCAGGTGGACAGGGCGTGTTCATTCCTTGGCGGAACCCGGCGGCACAGCGATTGGCCGTCACCGTCACACTTCCACGATCATGGCTTGCCGGACGAGACGCAGCAGCAGCCTTTCGCTCGATCCGAGCCGCGATACTCGCCACCGCCACCGAGGAAGCCCCTCGGATCACACTTCGCCTGGCACCACCGAGTGGCGAAATACCCGCAGGAACCGATACCGGACCGAGCGGACAACAAGTTGCGCTGCTCCTGGCGCTTGTGGCGATTCTTCTCTCCGGATGGAGCGTCGCCCGGCGTCGCAGCACAAGCACCGTTGCTCAACAACCGCACAGGATCAGCCCCTCCAGATCAGCCACACGATTACTCCAGATGCCGCATGACCGCGCCCGCGGCATGCTGGAATCCATGCCCCGACATCGCCGAATGGATGTGCTTCGGGCCATCGTTCAAAGCGCCGACATCGCCCCCAAGGACAGGCCCATCGTTGAAGTTCCTCGCGCAGTCGATCGACGGGCGATCCAAACGACCGTGGTCGAGATGGAGGACAACGAAGTAGCAACCGCCATCCAAGGCCTCGACCGTCATCACATTCGGCGTGTGCTCGGTTCAATGCCGCCGCGGCGATCCCGGTCTATTCGGCGACTGGCTCGACAACTCCCACCGCAATCTCTTTGCGAGATCGAGATCGCGAAGAGCCGGCTGTTTGCAAGCGCGGATTGACCACGCCGAGCCCGATGGAAAAACTCGCAGCGAGCATCAGGACTGCCAATTGGCCTCCGCTGTTCTGAAGGCCTTCGAACATGCCCGCACCTACCCACAGCACAACCAGAGCGGGTATGGCAATGCTGCTCACTACCTCCCGTCGCCCCCCGTCGCCCCACGCAATCCGCCAGAGCAGGAAGAGCAACAACGCCAACCCGATGAGCCCGCCCTCATAGAGATTCTGTACAAAGACGTTGTGGGGGTGACTGGTCCGGCTTGGAATCCTCGAACCCTTCACGGCGAAGTCGACAGAAGTCGTGCTTCCCAGACCGCGACCGAATGCGAAAACAGTCGGATTCTCAACACTCGCGTCCAATGCACCTCGCCACCAGGTCAGACGATACTCGCCGCCGGTGTTGGCACTTCCATTGAAGAACCCGGTGATCGAGGAAGGAATGTCCGATAGACGCGTCATCGCCGACTTGCCGACAAGAAGACCCGCTCCGCCTGCAAGCACCGCAGCGCAGATCAGTACGGTGACCAGACGACGCGCAGGCACCCGCCTGCTTGCAACGCTCTGCCAGATCATCACCATGACCGCAAGCAGGCATCCAATCCAGATGCCGCGGCCCTGCGCAACAACCACCCCGAATACCGCCAGAACGAGGCCGACAAGCAGATACCAGCGGATTCGCTGGCTTGTCACCAGAATCGACAGCCAGATAATCGCAGCCGTTCCCATGAACATCGCCGAGAGCCCTGGGTGATCCATCAGGCCACTAGGCCGAGTCAGTAACGCACCCCGGGAGAAAGCCAGCACCAATTCTCCGACCTGCATCAGACCCTGCATTGCGACCCCCACCAACAACGCCCCCAGCAGGATTCGCCACCGCGTCAGGACCGGGAACAAAAGCGCAGGCAGCAGGATCATCCGCAAGGCGCGAGCGTGAATCAATCCCGTCAAAGGGTCGGATGACCAGGCGATCGTCAAGATGGTCCACGCGGCCCACATCGCAATCGCCCAACAGGTCCATGATCGCAGCAATGGCGAAAGAGATCGCCTGACCGCACCGTGCAAGAGCAACCGCAGCGCCACAAACCCAGCAAGAATACACCACGAAATCGATGCCGGTGCCGTGTCAATCGGCAGACAGAACATGAACAGGGCCGCAAACCCCACATGCAGTCGGTCGCCCCGCGGATCCTGCTTCCGTGCATCAGATACCAACTGGGATGGACAGGTCACCGGCTTCTGGACATCGCCAAACGGGCCCATGGGTGCGACTATACCGCCAACTCAGGCGAAAGTGGCTCGCCTCATCATCAAGGCGAGCGTCTGGCAGACAATGTCCACATCCCGCTCCGACAAGGTCGTGAAAAAGGGGAGGGCGATCGTCCGCTGCGAGACCGACTCCGCTACCGGAAAGAGGCCACAATCGCCGAGCCGATCCACGATCGGAGAGAGATGGGGCACCGGCTGAAAATAGTCCGCCGCCCCGATTTCATGGCGGTGGAGCCCCCTGATGATCTCATCCCGCTGCGATCGCTCGAATCGATCACTCAAGCGGACCACATATCCGTCCCAACTCATGGCCACACCCGGCTCAATGGTCGGACACATGAGGTCGGACTGACCACCCAGCCGCTGCGTATACCACTCGGCAATGACGCTTCGCTTCTGCAGGATCTCCGCCAGCCGCGACAACTGCACCTCGCCGATGGCGGCGTGAATCTCGCTCAGCCGAAACCCATGGCCGAGCGACTTCATGAGTTCGTCCGTCCTCACCTGGTGAAGATCAGCCACTCGCACCGATAGGTCACCCGCAAGGCCGTGATTCCGCCCAAGGCGACACCGCCGAGCCAAGTGCTCATCGTCCGTCACAATGACCCCGCCCTCCGCCGCCGTGACCTGCGTCGTCGAGTGAAATGCGAAGATAGAGATGCGACCAAACGACCCAGCCGCACGACCCCGCAAAGAACTCCCAATCGCCTCGCCCGCATCCTCAATCAATGGCAACTCATGATGCATGGCCGCTGAGGCCACGGCATCAATGCCAATCGGATTACCAAAGACATGCGAGGCAATGATCGCACTGGTTCGCTCCGTCACACAGTCATCAATCCCACCAACATCGATGTTGAGCGACCGCGGATCGCAATCCACAAAGACGGGCGTCGCGCCCACATGGAGAATTGCCGACGCAACGGCAGGAAAGGCAAACGCGGCAGTAATGACCTCATCACCCGGACCGATACCGAGCGACTCCAACACCAGTTGGACGGCACTGGTCGCCGAGTTGACCGCAACGCCATGGCGACCATCAATCCTCGCCGCAACGGCCTGTTCAAAGGCGGCCGTGCGAGGCCCGAGCGTCAACGTACCACTCTGCAACGCCGCAGCAGCAGCGTCGATCTCACGGTAGGTAATGTCGGGTCGGCTCAGCGGAATCCGGTCGGACACGGGAACTACTCGCCCGAAACAGCGGCCAGCGCCTTCTCGGTCATACCCATCCGCTGCAGGTAAAGCCACGCTGCCTGCGTTTGCAGTGGTTCATCCACTCTCCCCCCGCCGCCGGCAATGATCCCGAGTTTTCTTCGATCCGCGTCACTCATCGAACCACTCCCCCTTGCCGCAAGAAGCAATGCCAATGCGTCCGGTCGATCAAAACCGATTCGTCGAATCTTCTCCGCCTCGACACTGGCTCGATCACCGCCGCTCTGGAGCAGTTCAAGGAGCAGTACGACCTGCTGCATGCTGTCATCCTCGGCCTCCCGCAACATGGCATAGACGGCCTCCTCGTCGATCTCAAGAAGCCGACTCACGGCTTGCGTGGCAACGCGCCCCCGGCGAGGTGTCACACGACCATCCTCCGGCAGCGTCGCCAGCCGCGTAAACAACGTTCTCTGCTGTTCCTCCGTCAGCCGATCGGCCGCGCGAAACGCCCAGTCAATCGAGGCCGCATGTTCCGTCTCCACCAGGTCCGCCATCGCCTCGACCACATCATCGCCCTCGCGGGACACCGCATCGCCAGCCACAAGCATCGCGGCCAAGAGCGGCTCGTCATCTGTGATTTGCAAACGCCCGGCAACAGCTTCACCCATCGGAGCACCCGCTTCCATGAGAAGCAAGGCCCAACGAATCTGCTCTTCCCGAGTCGGAGCTGCGGGCACCGCGATCTCCCAATACGGGAACCCCTTGACCGGATCAATATCGACGAGCGCATAGATGGTCCAGTACCGCTCTTCGGCAGAGAGCCGCATGGTGTCATCCGACAACAATTGCAACAACCACTCGGCCGCCCCTTCCGGCCGGTGCTGCCGGATGAGCACCAGCGTACTACTGTGCGTCTGCGAACGCTCCGCACCACTCGCGCGGCGGAGCCGATCAGTTGCCTCGGCAAGCGCGGATCCATCATCATCGATCATCAGCGATGCAAAGGTCGCAATAGTCAAGTCCGGGTTGGTGGCCAGAGACTGCAGGATGTCCGGGTCGATAGGGTCGGCGTTCTCATGCAATTCCGCCGCCAACAGGAGACGCGACCCCGGCTCAAGCAGCGGCCACGCCAACAACCCCCGCATCTGGTCCAATGTGAACTTTTCGTCGTCAAGCGCATGGCTGACCAGCAGGTTGCGAGCAATAGGCGACACCTGCTGAATGAGCCACGGATCAAGCAGCTCATTGTCTTCCAACTCTCCCAGACCCAACACAGCATGCACCTGCACAGCCCAGTCGGAGTGCTGCGCCAATTGGAAGAAGTAGGGACGCAGCGCAGGATCCCGCAGGTTGCGAAGCGAACGAAGATTGGGCAAGTTGCTCCCGTTACGAGCCGATCGCGTCGCCTCACGCAACTGTCGAGTCGCTGCAGTAGTGAAGTCAGACAACCCCGCATGAAGCGATGCCGTAGCCAAACCACCCGCAAACAGAGAAACAAGAACTCTTCGCATGCCGCAAGTGTATCCCCCTCGCCGCTTGCCCGCCCCCCCCGATGGGCTCATTATTCGACTGCAGCGACCTTCCGACCCGATCGCCGCGTCCCTTGCTCCCGCTCCGTCGCTCGGGAACGAGCCTCCCAGGCCAGTTGGTCAACCATCTCCCGAAGCGACACAGACCGATCCCCTACACGAATCGTGCCCCGCTCAGCCAGTTGCCGCTCAATTCGGCCCACCGCCGCATGAATCGTCGAGTGATGACCGCGGCCCAAACCCCGGGCCAACTCCGGATAACTCAGCGATGTCAAGGACCTGCCCAACCACGAGGCAAGGCTCCTGGCCAGCACGACCGGAGCCGACCGCGTCTTACCCCGCAAATCCCGCTCATCAACGCCCAAACGCCTGCAGACAACATCGATGATCGTCGCCATGGGTACAGGCACCATCGACGGAGGAGAGGCTCGAAGAACCCGCTCCACAACCTCGATGCCAATTGCTCCCGGCGAGGCATCAGGCAACAGCGTGACCGCCGCCATCAGACGGGTCACAGCACCCTCGACCTCCCGAACCGACCCCATAGACTCCCCCGCAAGCCGCTCGATCGCCGCGGCGGTCAGCGACAAGCCTCGCCTCCCCACCATCTGCTCGACAAGGGCCGATCGAGTTTGGCGGTCAGGCCGCTCAATCTCCACAACCATCCCAGCAATGAGCCGGTTGCACAACGGACGATTGAGCCGGCGAATCTGCCGAGGATCCTCGTTCGAGGCCAATGCCAACCTCGCACCACGCAACCCCGCAGCATCCAATGTGTGGAGCAACTCGTCCTGCGTACGAGTCTTGTTTGCCACAAAATGCACATCATCGATCGCAAGCAGATCAACATGCCGATACCGCATGCGAAAACGATGAAAGTCCCCACTGCGAGACGACGCAATGAACTCATTCGTAAACTGCTCCGCAGTGACATATCGCACCCGAAGGGAAGAACCCTCCCCAGCCCTGCGACAGATCGCCTGCAGAAGATGCGTCTTGCCCACACCACATGCACCATGAAGAAAGAGCGGCGAGATTCCACCACCATCAGGCTCCGCCAACCGAGCCGCCGCCGCACACGCCAGTCGATTGCACTGCCCAACAATAAACGCATCAAAATCCAACAGCGGGGGACGGCGACGAACCCGCGTCACCACATCCGATTGCACAGGTACCCCACGCTCCAACGGTTCCGCACGCTGTGAAGATGACTCTCCCGCACGAACCTCCACCGGAATCGCCCGCCCCGCAACCTCCGCAGCAACATCATCCATGACCGCCGCAAAACGCTGATGAATCCACCGCGCCGCCAACGGCGTCGCAGTCGTAATCGAAACCCTCTCCTCGTCACAGGTCACCGTCGTATCGCTGAACCACATGCGATATGGCCGTTCACCAAGTTTGCTCGTGAGCATCGCCCGGAAACGCTCCTCGGACACACCACTTGACGGTTGAACTGTGAGAGACTCGGCCATGATTACAAAGGCAGATCGATACCACCACCGCCCAGCGACAGTGCGCGACAATCCTGGGAAACTCATGAATGCGGCAGGATCCTTCCTACAACCGACCACCCCCGGAATCCACCCCGGACCCCCTCTGGAACCCCACCGGATTCCCCCACCATCGTTCGGCTCACCCATCCTTGGGCAATGCACGAAGCGTATCGCATGCAACACCGACCGCAAGAGGATCAGAAGAGAAACATCACCGCCAAGACACGCCCCGCCGCGCAAGTGCCGCACTTCTGCGGTTCAGCGCGCAATGAAAAAAAAGAATCCACCGTGCCCCGCAACAATGTCAACAACTGGTGGACAACTGACGGATCATCGCGCGGCGACGCTGCAGTGATCGAAACCCGAGCGATCGGTACAACCGAATCGCCGGGGCATTGTTGCGATCCACCGCCAGCGAAATCCGCTGGCACCCAACCCTGCGAGACTCCCGAATTGCGTGCAACAACGCAGCACGCCCAAGCCCACGGCCGCGGGCCCAAGGCACCAGACCCAGGTACACCAACTCCGCCACACCCGCCTCATGCGAACGACTCAGAAGCAGCACGCCAGCAGGACGATTCGCAACATGGATGACCGACCAGAGTTGCGCGTCGTACCGACCCATCGCACGATGCCCCGCGATGATGTCGGGCGTCGTTCGAAGACCATGAAGTTCCGGACAATCAAGCGAAGCCTCATAGGTCTGAATCAAGACCTCAGCCAAGAGATCATCCCCACACTGCGGGAGCGGAACACATTGCAGAACCTCCCGGTCAAACGACGGAAATGCCGTCGCCGATCGCTCCATGTACTGCAGGATGGCGAGATCCCAGAACCCCGCCGCTTCAAAGGCGGCAGAAGACAGGCGATCCTGCGTTGCAAGCAGAACCTGTGCAATCGCAACACCCTCAGCGGCAAGTTCAGTCGCCGCCCGTTGGATGACGCCCGCGAGAACCGGAACATCACCCCTGTTCGATGGCGGCGATGCAAAACACATGACCGTGCGGCCGGGACTCAAGACACCCAGTACCGCAGCCTCATATCCACCGGCAGGCGACTCCACCGCCCAGAATGCTCCGGCCGAGGCATCCCGGGCACCGAGCGCCCGCAGAAACGACTCCGCCTCGGGTGGACCGGTCCGCAGCAACGCTGCCGCGGCCTCTAGCCGCCGCTGCGGTGGCACCCGCTCGCCACGAGGGGGCAGCGGCTGGGGATGGGAGAAGGAGGAAGCCATGGGTAGAGGTACATGCTAGAATCTCCTGCCACAGAACACCATGTTTCGCCCGCTGCTCATGTCAATACTCATGGCTCTTCTGGTCACGACGACCGCGATGGCCTACCCCAAGGCCGGCGACCAGCCGGAGCGGTGGCAATTGACCTTCGATGCCGGTGACCTGCGGTTCTTCCGAGACCACCGCTCCGGGGATGGCTACTGGGTACTGGTGTATGAGATCATGAACGAAGACGGCGAGGACCACATTTGGGCTCCGAGCCTCGATCTGGTCACGGACCGCGGTGAAGTCATTGCAGATGTCGAGGACGTGCCCCGGCGGGTCTATCTGACCATCCTCGACATCCTCGGAGATCCGCTCCTGCAACAACAATCGGACACGATTGGGCCGCTCCTCCGCGGGCCGGAACACGCACGGCGGGGGCTGGTCATCTGGCCGGCAGGCAACGAAGTCGTCCGGCAGGTACAGGTATTTGTCGGTGGTGTCAGCGGCGACACCGCCGAGGTCATTGACCCCAACAACGGTGAAGAGGTCGTACTCCGGCGGCAACTGCAATTGTCCTGGGAAGTCCCTGGAAGCCTCGACGAACTGGCTCTGAAACCGCTCCCCCGGCGACCGGTTGGCCGCGGAGTGTCAGTCCGCAGGCCCGCAGAAGTCGATTCCGGTTCCTCAACGCTGGATCAGACACGCCGCCGTTGGGTCTTCCGCTGATCACGGTGTCCGGTACCGGACACCGTGTTTTTTGCTAGAATGCGCGGCTCCCCTCCATTGAAGAGGAAATGAAGGAAATACGCAGCGATGGCACATAAGAAAAGCGGTGGGTCCACCAAGAATGGACGCGATTCCAATCCTCAGTATCGCGGCATCAAGTTGTACGGCGGCCAATCCGCCAAGGCCGGCTCCATCCTTGTTCGGCAGTGCGGTACGAAGTTCAAGCCGGGCTTCATGGTCCGCCGAGGAAACGACGACACACTCTTCGCCACAATTCCGGGTACCGTTCGGTTTCGCGGCAGGTTTGTCGACATCGTGCCCGCTGACGCCGACGCACCGCAGTTCACTGCGGTCAACTGAGGCACCACATCCTCCCGGGGAGGGGGAGATCCCAAGACACCCATGCTCGTAGACAGAGCCCGCATCTTCGTGCGTTCGGGGAAGGGGGGACATGGCTGCATGAGCTTTCGCCGGGAGAAGTTTATTCCCAAGGGCGGACCTGACGGCGGCGATGGCGGCGACGGCGGCGATGTCGTCCTCGTGGGGGACTCCAGCCTCGACACCCTCCTGACACTCACCCATCGACCCCATTACAGGGCCGAGAACGGAAAGCCGGGGATGGGAAAGCAGATGCACGGTGCCAACGGCGACTCCCGTGTCGTTCAGGTACCACTCGGCACGCTGGTGTACGACGAGGACAACCACCTCCTCGCGGACATCGCTGAAGAAGGACAGGAACTGATCGTGGCTCGCGGAGGCAAGGGCGGATTCGGAAACGAACACTTCAAATCGTCGACGAACCAAGCCCCCCGCGAATCCACGCCGGGTGGCGAATGGGAAGATCGCACACTGCGTCTCGAACTGAAATTGCTGGCAGATGTCGGACTCGTTGGCCTGCCCAATGCGGGCAAGTCCACGTTCCTTACGGCTGTGTCGGCAGCCCGCCCCAAGGTAGCGGACTACCCCTTTACAACGCTTCACCCACACCTCGGCATCGCCGTACTCGACGATGAACGGAGGCTTGTGGTCGCCGACATCCCCGGTTTGATCGAAGGGGCGGCAGATGGGGCAGGCCTCGGGCACGACTTCTTGCGGCACATCGAACGAACCAGCGTGCTGCTCCATCTCATCGATTTGATGCCGGTGGATGGGAGCGACCCCGTTACCAACGCCAAGACCATCGAAGGTGAACTGCGACAGTACAGCGAGGTACTTGAAGGCAAGCCAATCCTCATGGTTGGCAACAAGATTGACCTCATCCCCGAGGACGAACGCCCAGCCCTCATCGCTGCCGTCGCAGATGCACTTGGCCTGACATCACTGCCAACCTGTTCCGGCGCGACTCATGAAGGCGTTGCAGAAGTACTGCGCCTCTGCTGGTCATTGGTGGGGAAAGGCACGGTGGCGGGGTGGTAGCGTCTTCCCCCAACGCAATGTCGCCTTTGCGACCAAGAAAGACAGTCTCCTACAAGACATGGGTCGCTGTCGCGGTGCTCATAGTGCTGGCCACCTACACCATTTGGGTCATGCTGGCACTCTCCCGCAAGCCCACTGTCGCAGTTGACTATCTGGCGAAACTCAACGAGGTTGCTGCAGCCGTACCTGAGCATGATCGAGCATGGCCCCGCTATCAGGTAGTCCTATCGTTGCTCACTGGCGAACCCCAGTCACCAGCGCAATGGCCCGGAGATCCCGGATGGGAAGTGTTCGCTACATGGGTCGATGATCAGGCGGAAGCGATTGATCAACTCCGCCTGATTACCGCGATGCCTGGCATGGGGGATGTCTTGACTGCCCCAGCGACCTCTACGACCGCGCCGTCATCGTCGCCCCCACTCCTGCAGGGATCGGTCATCGCTGTAAGTCTTCCGGCGCTCGGAAGCATGCGATCACTCGGGAGGCTGCTCTTGGCTGATGCGCGAGAGGCCATGGCGGTAGGCGATGGTGACCGCGCGGTGGCCGACATCATTGCGATCGTCGGCCTTGCGAGGCACCTTCGAGAACATCCCATCCTGATCAATGACCTGGTGTCACTGTCCTTGTTCCGCATGGCCCTTGCAACTGCCGCCGGCATCATGGAGCGCGCACCATCGACGCTGAGTGACGCCAACTTGGCCGATCTGGCAGCGGCACTTGCGCAGACCGATGATCTCCTGTCCGTACGCATCGCCGGCGAGCGATACATGATGCTCGACATCCTCCAGCGGATCTACACAGATGACGGCGAGGGTGACGGGTGGTTGATTCCCGGTTCGCTCGGCGAGGTCATGGGATTTGCGCAGTCAGGAACGGGGCCGTCCGCATTCCTGTCGACTCTGGCCGCTCCGGCCGCGGATTGCCTGATTGCCTCAAGGCGGGAGATGCGGGAGGAAGCCGATCGGTTCTACGAGTGTGCTGCATTGCACCGCGGCGAGGCGCTCTGGCAGTGGAAAGAGAACCCCCACAACGCCGTTCTGTACGCTCGTCAGGACAAGCCCCTCGGTCGATTCGAGTACTTGCTACTGGACATGCTTGCCCCAGCACTGGATCAATCAGCCCTGTATGCCCGCTATGCAGAAGGTAGGCGAGACGCCGCACTGGCCGCGATCGCCATCGAGCAGTTCCGCAGACGAGAAGGCCGCTGGCCCGTCACGCTTGCGGAGGCCATGGAGGAGCCGGTTCTCGACCCATGGGCACCACAGCCGATGGGGCTGGCGTTTCCAGACGGCAAGCCCGTGCTTTACTCCTTGGGTTCCGATCGCGATGACGACGGTGGAAGTCCGCCGACACTTAGGGGCGCATCAGCACGCGAATGGGCACCCGACAAGGGCATTGACGGCGATTGGATCCTCTGGCCCGAGGCCGACTGAGGCTACTGGCAAAAGAGATCGCCCTGTGACAGCGGGGTTTTCGACGAGGCACTTTCATCACTCGCCTGCCGGGTATGCACGGTGAGCGTGTCCAGCAACGCATTGGCCCGCGCAACGACATCGGCAGGGACGCCCGCGATTTGCGCGACATGGATGCCGTACGAGCGATCACTGTGCCCCGGCTCGATGTGATAGAGAAAGACGACGCGATCGTTCCATTCTCGAACTGTCACATGAAAGTTCGCAACACTCGAGAGCCGGTCAGCGAGCGCAGTCAACTCGTGGTAGTGGGTAGCGAAGAGGGTGCGGCAACCACGATCGGCGAGAGCTTCGGCGATCGCCCATGCAAGTGACAGTCCATCGAGCGTGCTCGTGCCGCGGCCGATCTCGTCGAGGATGATCAGGCTGCGGGAGGTCGCGTTGTTGAGGATGTTGGCCGTCTCGACCATTTCGACCATGAATGTCGACTGCCCCGCGTGCAGTTCATCGCTGGCGCCGACGCGGGTAAATATCCTGTCGACAACCCCGATGGTCGCGGAGGCCGCCGGGACGAAACATCCGGTGTGGGCCATCAAGGTGATCAGCGCGACCTGCCGGATGAATGTGCTCTTCCCCGCCATGTTTGGGCCTGTGATCAATGCAAGGGTGGCTGGATCCAGTGAACAACTGTTGGGCACGAAACGCTCGGCCAGAAGACGATCCAAGACTGGATGTCGGCCGTCCCTGATGTCCAGCGTCGTGTCATCCGTCAAGGTCGGCCGCACATATCCAAACCGCGCGGCAACATCGGCGAAACACACAAGCGCGTCCAGTTCGGCGACAGCCTCTGCAAACAACCCAATCGACGGCGTGCAACCCGCAATTTCCTTGCACAGGTCTGCGAACAATTCCTGCTCGCGCTGCACCGCCCGCGCTTCTGCTGTTGTGACCTTGTCTTCGAACTCCTTCAGCGGCGGCGTGATGTATCGCTCTGCGTTCTTGAGTGTCTGCTTTCTGGTAAAGGCATCCGGAACCTTTTCCGTATGGGCGTGCGTGACTTCGATGTAGTACCCGAAGACCTTGTTGAACCCAATTTTGAGGGACGGAATGCCCGTCTCCTTCACAAGTGCCGCTTGGTATTCGCCCAGCCACGACCCCGCATCCCGCTGCAGCAACCTCGCCTCATCCAACTCGGCATCGATGCCGTCGCGAAACATGCCGCCTTCTCGAAGGTGCGCGGGGGGGGCATCGACACACGCATCAACGATCTGGGCGGCCAGCGGTTCGATGGACTGGACAACTCTCTCCAGCCTCTCCCGGAATCGTTGCAGCGAGGGATGGGCCAGTTGTTCTGCCACTGCGCCTCGTTGACGCAGAGAAGATCCCAGCGCAGCAATGTCTCTTGGTGTTACGCGGCCGGTGGCCACGCGGCCGCTGATCCGAGCAACATCCTGCATGCCGTTGAGGGTGCCTGCCAGTGATGTCCGTGTCATCAACTCGTCAAGCAGCGTTGCAACGACATCCTGCCGCGCTTCTATCGCCGTGCGATCCGCGAGCGGCTCGCGGAGCCACTGTCGGAGGAGCCGCTTCCCCATGGGCGTGTGGCAGTGCTGGAGTACGCCCAGGAGAGAACCCTCAACAGTGCCACCACGGATCGTTTGTTCGACCTCCAAACTTCGAAGTGTCGTGCCGTCCATCGCTACGAACGCACTGCTCTGTCGAACGCGCGGGGGGTTGAGGTGGGACAGCGTGGTTGTGTCCTCGCCGGCCTGTGTTTGGGACAGGTAGCCGAGCAGCGCGCCAAGCGGGCTGAGCAGGGGGTCGTCATCGGTCAGGCCGAAGCCGGCAACTGTGCCGACATCCCACTGCCTGCATGCGCGGTGGCGTCCCTCCTCCGCAGAGAAACACCACGGCGGCTGACGATTGATGGCGGCCGGATAATGCGACAGAACTTCTGCGAGCTCATCGTCGTTTTCGGACACGATGATTTCCGACGACGCGAGTCGATCGAGTTCATCCAGGATGGATGTGCGTAGGATTCTGTGCAGTTCGATCTCCCCAGTTGAGACTTCTGCTGCCGCGACCAGAACGTCGTCACCACAGCAACTGAGCGCGATGAGCCGGTTGTGCTGCGCGTCGTCGAGCATCGCTGCGTCGACCAGCGTGCCGGGCGTGATGACGCGAGTAACACCGCGATCGACGACCCCCTTGGATTGCGAGGGATCCTCAAGTTGTTCACATACCGCAACTCTGAAACCCTGGTTTACGAGTCGCCGCAGATATCCATCAGCGCTGTGGTGCGGCACGCCCGCCATGTCGATGCCGGTTGTTCGCTGGGTCAGCGTCAGCCCGATTGCCTTGCTGACAACGCGCGCGTCGTCATCGAACATTTCGTAGAAGTCACCCATGCGGAAGAACAGCACACACTCAGGATGCGCGTCCTTGAAGCGGCGGTACTGCCGCATCGCGGGCGTGGCCCATGGGTCGTTTGGCTTCTTCCTTTTCCCTGTAGCCCTCGTGGGCGGAGTCATTGCATCATTCTAGGGACACATGCCCCAGGCACCGATGAGAATGAGCAGGTCCTGGATCGCGACGATGCCGTCGCCATTGAGATCCGAGCGGGAGGCGGTTGTGTCCCAATCGCCGATCAGGATCAGGAGGTTATCGACCCTGACCTCGCCATCCTCGTCGATGTCGCCGAGGCAGATGGATTTGACATCGAGTTCATTCACAATGGTCTGGGCGGAGCCGGCGGCGGTGTTGCTTCGGAAGGCCACGGATTCCGTGATCATGACCAGATCCTGAGCATCGTCGCCATCGACATCGGCTGATCGAACCAGCAGGGGTGTCAGTGTCGCGCCTTCGTCTTGTCCCGTGTTCGTGAAGGTCGCGACCCCTCCCGGGTGGGTGTCCAGCACTTGCAGCACTTGGACGTGGGCGGCACCGCTCGACGGCGAGGGGCATGGCTTGTGTTGGCATGGGGCCAAGTGGAGCGGATGGGAATCGAACCCACAACCTCCTCGATGCGACCGAGGCGCTCTCCCAATTGAGCTACCGCCCCAACTGGGGGCCGCGCATGATACCGCCATGGAATCGCCCCGGGTTGCCCCTCGGTGGCCACGGCCCGATACTGCCCCTCCCCGTGCTCACGCTCTTCTGCATCCTGATCGCGATCGTGTCCCTGGTCGGTGGCTGGCTGCCGCTGCTGGTGCGGCCGACTCATCGCCGCATGCAGTTGGCGATCAGCTTCGTCGGCGGCGTCATGGCCGGCGTGGCCGTGCTGGATCTTCTGCCCGAATCAATCGAGGAAGGCGGGGCCGCATGGACAATGCGGTGGCTGCTCGGCGGTTTCTTGTTGCTCTTCCTTCTGGAACGATTCCTTCCAGCCCATTGCCACGATGTAGTTGACTGCGATCATGACGCCCCGCCCACATGCGGCCATGAACACAAACTCACCTGGGTGGGCGCATTGATCGGATTGACAATTCACAGCCTGCTCGCAGGTGCGGCACTCGCCGCCGTCTGGCAGGCCGGTGGCCTCGCCGCCGCAACCGGTGTCTTCGTCGTCATTCTCCTGCACAAACCACTCGACGCACTGACACTCACCGCCCTCATGACCGCAGGCGGCTCGCCGCGGCCGCGACTCCACCTGGTGAACACGCTCTTCGCGGCCACCGTGCCTCTGGGCGTCGCATTCTTCATGGGAACCACGGCCGCCGCGTCCGGCCCCGTCATCGCGGCCGCGCTGGCAATTGCCGCGGGAATGTTCCTCTGCATTTCGCTCAGCGACCTGCTCCCCGAACTGCACTTTCACGGGCATGACCGCGTTGCCCTGACTGCGGCGCTGCTCCTCGGCATCGGCGCCGCCTGGGGCCTGTCCCACTTGCATGGCGACGGCACGGACCACCGAAGCGAATCGACTATCCTCCCCTCCAATTCGCCATGACTCAGACTACGCCGAACTACAAGAAGACGCTCAACCTGCCGAAGACATCGTTTCCCATGCGAGCGAATCTTGCGCAGAACGAGCCGCAGACGGTGAAGAAGTGGGAGGCCGAGACCCTCTACAGCCGCGTCCTCGCCGCGCATGCAGATGATTCACCATTCGTGTTTCACGACGGGCCGCCCTACGCGAACGGCTCGATTCATGTCGGTCACCTGCTCAACAAAGTTCTGAAAGACATCGTTGTGCGAAGCCGGGCAATGTCGGGTCGTCGGGTGTCCTATGTACCCGGCTGGGATTGCCACGGACTCCCCATCGAACACCGTGTCATGACTGGTCTCGAAGAATCAGGCAAGGCCGACAAAATCAACGCACTCGACGACGACGCCCGCCGCATGGCGATTCGACGAGAGTGTCGCCGCTACGCCGAGAAGTATGTGAAACTGCACACCAGCCAGATGAAGCGGCTTCTCACCCTCGCGGACTACGACCATCCCTACTTGACGATGGATCCCGCCTATGAGGCGGCGGTCCTCGAAGTCTTCGCGATGATGGTGGAGCGCGGTCTTGTCTTTCGGCAACTCAAGCCGGTCCACTGGTCGATCGCCAATCAGACGGCGCTGGCAGAAGCAGAGTTGGAGTACATGGACCGCGAAGATCCTTCGATCTTCGTGGCATTTGATGCGGTGGATCGATCCGCCGTCGCCGCTGCATTTGATGTGACGCTCGACACGAACGCTTCCTTCCTGATCTGGACCACCACACCTTGGACGCTCGTGGCAAACCTTGCGATCGCCGTCTCGCCGCGCTTCCAATACTCCCTTGTCCGATTCGGAGATCGCGCCATTGTGGTCGCGTCGGATCTCGTGGAACGAGTCGCATCGAAGGTCGGTGCCGCGCCCGAGATTCTCGGCGAAACGACCGGCGATCGGTTGCTCGGTCTCCAGTACGCTCACCCATTCTGCGACAGGTCAAGCCCGATCATCGCCGCCGATCACGTCACGCTCGAAGACGGCACCGGTTTGGTACACACCGCGCCGGGCCACGGCACCGAGGACTACATGGTCGGGCTGGCCGAGGGCCTGGACATCTATTGTCCCGTGCAGGGAGACGGCACCTACGACGACACCGTGCCACAGTGGCTGCAGGGGTTGGATGTGTGGACCGCAAATGGCGTCGTGCTCGACCACCTGCGAGAGAGCGGCCATCTGCTCCATGACGAACCCCACACACACAGTTATCCGCACGACGGCCGCGGCAAGACGCCGGTCATCTTCAGGTCGACCGAACAGTGGTTCGTTGCGGTGGACGGCGATCTGGACGGGACCAGCCTCCGCGACCGAGCACTTGCCGCAACAGCAGACGACATCACATTCATTCCACAGTGGGGCCAGCGCCGAATGCGCGGGATGCTTGAGTCGCGACCAGACTGGTGCCTCTCCCGCCAGCGTTCTTGGGGACTTCCGATTCCCGCATTCATGCAGCCTGATGGCACGCCGCTGTTGACCCCTGAAACGATCCGCTGCGTCGCGAAGGTCATCGCTGCGGAAGGGTCGGATGCATGGTTTACCAAATCACCGCAGGAACTTCTTGCGCAGTGGGATGCCCCGTCGAACGTGGACGTCTCCAGCCTGCAGAAAATGCACGACATCTTCGATGTGTGGTTCGAGTCGGGATCATCATGGCACGCGGTCATGCAGCACCGTGAACTTGGATACCCGATCGACCTGTACCTCGAAGGAGGCGATCAACACCGCGGCTGGTTTCAGTTGTCGATGCTTCCTGCGATCGCCGTGACCGGAAGCAGCCCGTTTGCATGTGCAATCACACATGGATTCATCGTTGACAAGGACGGTCACAAGATGAGCAAGAGCGGCGGCAACGCGCTGGGTGTTGACGATCTGCTGAAACAGTTTGGCGCCGATGTCTGCCGCTGGTGGGTCGGCTCCCTTGTTCTTGGAAGTGACAGCAAAGTCGACATGAAGTTCTTCGAGGAGGCCGGCGAGAGTTACAGGAAGATCCGCAATACGCTGCGGTTCCTGCTCGGCAACATGGGAGAGGCCTCAGAGGTCGGCACCGATGACCTGACGGTCGACGCATGGGCACTGGGCGAACTGTCGCGGGTTTCCGATGCAGTCATTGAGGCGTACGCGGCATTCGAGTTTCGTCGTGTTCACACACTGCTCTATGACTTCTGCAACGACACGCTCTCATCCGTCTACTGTGCGGCCGTAAAGGATCGACTGTACTGCGATGCCTCCGACTCGCCGCGGCGACAGCGCACACAGGCGACGATGCGCATCATTGCCGACGCATTGTGCCGGTTACTCGCCCCGCTGGTTCCGCACACAGCCGAAGAAATCTGGGCTGCCCTCGAAGGCGAAGGTTCAGTACACGAACAGACCTTTGCCCCAACGCCATATGCTGCGGATTCGCGGTGGGAGCGAGCGTTGGCAGTCCGCGATGAAGCGATGAAGGAACTGGAAGAAGCGAAGGAAAGAGGCATCGACAACCCCCTTGATGCCGGCCTCACGCTCCCAGCCGACTTGGCCGAGTTCGACCTTCTGGACTTGGCGGATCTCTGCGGAGTCTCTCGTATCTTGATTGAAGGAACTGATGTGGTGGTCCACGATCTCCACAACGAACCCCGCTGCGATCGATCATGGCGCCGAGATGAATCGGTCAAGCAACGCAGCGATGGCGGCATGCTCAGTGACCGGGATGCCGCAGCCATCGGCGTCGAGTAGACTGCCGAACCATGAGCGAAAGCCTCCCCACGATTGCCTATGACGACTTTGCGAAACTCGACCTTCGCGTTGCAACCATCACCGCCGCCGAAGCCCATCCCAATGCCGATCGTCTTCTGAAACTCAGGGTGGACGATGGCACGGAAGACGGGCGGCAGATCTGCGCTGGAATCAAGGCGTGGTACGGCAATCCCGAGGATCTTGTCGGAACCCAGGTCGTCATCGTCGCCAATCTTGAGTCGCGGAAGATCCGCGGCGAGATCAGTGAGGGCATGGTGATTGCTGCAACCTCCCCGGGTCAGGATGAACCTGTGGATGTAGCGGTAGTGCGCGTGGATCGGCAGATGCCGCCCGGTGCAAAGGTCAGTTGATAAACCACCTCATCGGCTGAACTGGTGTCGCTCGGCGAGCGTGTCGTAATTGAACGCGCCGAGGACGGCGTCCCGACCACCGAGTTCATCGAGGGTGATCAGCGACTGAAGAATCGGACCGAGCGGTCCGGACAGTGCTCGTGCCATTTCGAGACTCGCAGGGGTGGTGCCGGTCACGCGAACGACAATCATCGCGAGGTTCTCTTCCGACGGCACGACAAACACGCGATCCTCCGCCGAGAGTGATCCCACGGGTGTTTGGAGTGGCAGGTGGGCGGCACGATCAATGATGGCTGCAATGACGGTCGGATCACTCCGTATCAACCCAGGGAGAATCGATGACAGATCGTCAATGCCCTGCCCGGCGGTCACCCGCTGGGTGATTTGTTGGGACATGAGCGGCAGTCGCTGATCGGGGCCTAGGATCGTCGGAATGCCCGTGTCCACGCGACTGACCGGCTGGGCGCGGCTCACAGTCGCACCTTGTTCGATGGCTACTTGGAGCAGGCCAGTGTCTCGCGCATGACCCTCGATGGCATCACGTGTCTGTTTCAACTCCTCCCAGTGAGCGAGGCGATTGAGATCCGCTTCGAGCGAGTCGCGGACCACGGCGACGCTTTGTGGCGCATCCGATGCAACGGTGTCCACAATTCGGAAGATGTAAAGCGTGCCCTCGGTGTCTGTCAGAACCGGTCCGGCAATCGCTTTCTGGACCGGGAAGATTCCGTTGCCGCCGAACTCCTGGGCCGCCGCTACGAGATCACCGAACTGCTGTGGCACATCGCCGAGCCGTGAGGTGGTCGCAGTGCCGATTGCCGGAATGGAATCGGCATCCGCAACATCGGTCCACTCCGACCGTTCGTGATAGGCGGGAGTGTCGATGCCGAACTCTTTGTGAAGACTCTCAGCGAGTGACGGGAAAGGTAGTTTTTGGTTCGCCCAATCGTCAGGGAGCACAAGAAAACCGCCAATTTCATCGACGCCTCGCCGCGGCAGGCGGAGTCTCTCGGCCGATCGCCGAGTGATCGCATCGCGGTCTGCGCTGACCAGTTCGGCGAGGAACTCGTCCTGCACGATCTGCGGAACATCCACTCCGGATTCAACTGGCGGGAACCGCGGGTCGGTCTCGTTTCGTCGCCAGAACTTTCGTTGTTGGCGGGAGGAGAATCGATCACTGCTTGTGATCGCATTTTCGATGGAGGCCGTCGGGATCTCGATCCACTCTACAGTGAAGCGATCCGGCAGCCGGTATCCGAATCCATGATCACCATCGCCCGGCGCGACATCACTCCAGGCATCGAGTTGCGTCTGCAATTCCTCGTCGGTCCACCCGCGTGCCCCGGTTGGCGCAGCGGCGGGAATCACGACCGTCTCAATCGCGACGGTGGACAGCAGGCGATCAGCAGCATCGTGCAGTCGCCGGTCGGAAAACCGGTTGCTTCCTTGATACAGCGAGATCAATCTCTGGATGCCCTGGAGATGTGCGAGCGTGTCCAGAATGAGTTGAGGTGATGTGCCGGCGGTTCCGGAAAGATTCCGCAGCGTCAATTCGTCGATTGCGACGGCCTGCCGCGCTGGCGTCAAACCCGCCGCGTCAGCTTCGCGTGACAACAGATACCAGTGCTCCGGCGATTGCACCTTGCCTACGCCGGGAACCGTGATTCCCAGGCGATCAACGACCTGCGCCTCGGACACATTCTTCTGCCACTCGGCAAATCCGATCGACTCCTTGTCCTTGCCGACCGTCGCCTGCACCGCGCCGCTGTAGCCAGCGCGGCGGGAGAACTCGGTAATGACATTTGGCGCAAGAAAGGCAATCAGCAGAAGCGAACCGCCGACGCCGAGAATCCAGATGCTGTACTTGCGGAGAAACTTGAACATGTCACGACAGCGGGGCTGCCTCCGACCGAGACGCCGGCGTTTGCATCAACGATAGAACTCGACGATGAGATTCGTATTCACATCAAATGGAATCTGGTCCGGGGTCGAGTCTGATAGAACCTTGCAGGTCAATTCAGCAGGATTCATTTCCAACCACTCAGGAACGAGATGCCCGGCGAGTGTTTCCATGTTTGTCCGTGCAAGATCGTGGATCCGATCTTTCAGCGTGATGACATCACCAGGTTTGACAGCGAAACTCGGACGATCGGTCTTGCGACCGTTCACAACCACATGGCCATGTGTCACCATCTGTCGCGCCGCCCAGATTGTTCGTACGAAACCAGCTCGCCGAATGACATTGTCGAGCCGGCCTTCGAGCAAACTCAGCAGCACCTCGCCAGTGTTGCCACGCTTGCGACTGGCCTTGGCGATGTATCGGCGGAACTGCTTCTCAAGAATGCTGTAGTGGTACCGAAGCTTCTGTTTCTCCACGAGGCGAATGCCATAGTCGCGGAGCCGTCGCCCGCGGAAACCGTGTGGTCCGGGCGGATTGAGTTGCCGCCGCGCGGTGTGCTTCGGGATATCCGCGATCGGCACGCCGACGCGGCGGGAGAGTTTCACTTTGGGACCGAGATAGCGAGCCATGGGTGCGAAATATGTCCTCTCAAGAGCGGGGGCCGTGGGGCCCGCAGTGTCGTGAACGGCGGATTGGAGCAGGAATCAGGCCAATCGTCAAGCCTCACATGGGAGAAAGCGTCCGATAACGAGAAGGGTGTCATGCCCCCGCTGGGTGGTGGCAGGTGCATGCCTCAAGTTCGTCGAGGCGTACCGCCGATAGGGCTGGGCGGCATCGGCAGCGGGACTGGCATCATGAAGGCAACAACAGTCGATTATTGGACTTGCATCGATCTGGCATCAGCGCTGGACCAGACGATGTGCAATGGACTCTGGTCCACCGCGGAGCGGATTGCGGAGACTGCTCGCCGAATCGGCAACCCTCCTGCAGAACTGATCGCCGCCCTGCATCGGCTGGATATCCGGGAGGCCGCAACCGACGCGGCCACTGAGTTGGCCGAGGCACCCTTGATTCAGTTCCCCCAACGACGATTTGCCCGCGCCAGCTAGGGTGTCCGGGACCGGTCCCTGGCACCGGTCCCGGACACCTCAGTATGACCGGGCGGCGGCGTCGCCACGACGCCAGTTCAAATAGGCACGGTTCAGCACGGCAAAGCCGCCAGGGGTGGGGTAGTCGCCGGTGAAATACCAGTCGCCGGTGTAGTCGGGCATTGCGGATCGCAACCCCTCAACATCCTGATACACCACATCGAATCGACCCGACCACTCCATGCCAGGTGGCCGGACCAGTTCAGCGATCTTTGCCGAGAGTTCCACAAGGGTGAATTGGTCGTAAATGGCCCTGACTTGGTTGACCATGCGACGCGGCTCCCACTCGGCCTGCTCCAGGCACCGCGCCTCGACATCGTCGAGGATGGATTCGTTGCCGCGATCACGCGTCAACGCAATGGCAGCCTCAAATGCGATGAACCGCCCGAGTTGACTCATGTCAATGCCGTAACAGTCCGGATACATGATCGGCGGAGCGGAACTTGCAACGACAATCCGCTTCGGGCTCAGTCGTGAAAGCGTCGTGACAATGGATTCACGAAGCGTCGTCCCGCGGACGATGGAGTCGTCGAGAACCACAAGCGTGTCGTCGACATCGATCAACCCGCGTGTAATGTCATAGATGTGTTCGACTAGATCACGCCGGGCCGCATCGTGGGTGATAAACGTTCGCAGTCGTTGATCTTTGTGTGCGATCAGTTCAGCCCGCACTCGGACACTTGTCAACTTGTCAAGGTCATCAGCCTGGACGGTCCCATCCTGAATACGTGCCCAGACTGCGTCGGCCGCCCGCTTTCGAAGTGCGCCGCCGATCGCCTCCAACAATCCGAGATACGCTGTTTCCGCAGTATTGGGGATGTAACTGAAAATTGCGCGTTCAATGTCATCGCCGAGGAGGTTGAGAATCCGCGGGGCGAGATTGGCGCCCAGTTTTTTTCGCTCGCGGTAGATTTCCGGGTCGTTGCCGCGGCTGAAGTAGATCCGTTCGAATGTGCATTGGCGAATTGGCAGCGGCTCCGTCATCGGTTCCTCGATGATCCGGCCATCGCGCTTGATGACAATGGCGTGCCCGGGGGGAATCGGCCGAATGTCGTCCGGATCCGTATCGAAGACATTGGCGAGTGCCCCGCGTTCCGAGGCCGCCGCCACAACCTCGTCAGTTATGAGCACGAATCCCGGTCGAATACCGGCGGGATCGCGGCAGATGAAGGCATCGCCGTTTCCAATCAGTCCCGCAAAGACATACCCCCCGTCGAAGTAACGAGCGGCGTTCCGCAACACTCTTGCGACATCGAGGTCCTGCGAAACACGCTCCGCGAGTGTCCTTCCTTCCAACCCGTGCAGCGACTCCGCACCCATCGCCCGCGACAATTGCTCGTGCTCCTGATCGAGGAAGTGACTGAATTTCTCCAGAATGACCTGCGTGTCACTGTCGCCGACGGGGTTCAGGCCGAACTCCAACAGTCGCTGAAAGAGTTGCGGCGCGTTGGTCATGTTGAAGTTGCCAGCCAGCGCAATGTTCCGACTTGCGACATTGCCTTTGCGAACAAGCGGATGGCAGTGTGCCATCGCATTGCCGGAGTGTGTTCCGTATCGCAGGTGGCCGAGACATGCCTCGCCCAGAAACTCGCACCGGGACTTCATTGCCTGTTCGTTGTCAACAGTGACCGGGCTATCCCCGAGAATTTCCGTGTCCGATGTAATTGCATCGAAGACGCGCTCGATGGCGTTGTGCCGGTCGGATCGGACACGCAGCATGAACTGTTCGCCGGCCGGCATGTCGAACTTGACGACGCCGAGGCCAGCGCCGTCCTGTCCACGGTTGTACTGCTTCTGCATGAGCAGATAGGTCTTGCGAAGGCCCCATGCCGCATCGCCGTGCACATCCTGGTAGTAGTGCAGCGGTTTACGGAGGCGGACGAGGGCGAGTCCGCAGTCATGGGTGAGTCGATCGCCCATGCGAAGGAGGGGCATTCTACCCCAGTTTGTGGGTTTGAAGTTGCCCCTGCGGCACCTCGCCCTAGATTGAGGGCGCGGCGATGGGCGCCGCGAGGGCGAACGAGGATCTACACATGCGAGGAGCCGTCATCTCCAGCCTTGTGGCCGGTCTCCTGACTTTGGAACTCATCGCCGCCTGGGGCGACTGCTGAGGCACGGGGTCAGCCGGGGTGGTCACCGCTGGGATGATCCGGGTGGTCACCGCCGGGATGTTCCGGATGATCGCCCTTGGGATGATCTGGATGATCCGGATGGTCCTGTTGGCCACCTTCGATGAGCTCCGCGTTGGTAAGCACCAGGCCCGCTTCGTTTGAACTGTCGGTCCCCATGGCGATGCGAGGTACGGATTTGCTGTCAAAGACGGCGATGCCCGCATCACCGTTTGGCGAGCAGCCCATAGTGATCCGCATGTTGCCCTCTGCGTCATTGAAGGACAGACCGGATCCATCCTTGTTAACGCCCATTTCCATCCGGGGCGTACCCTTTGTGTCAAGAATGGTCAGCGAGTTGACGACCATGTCCGTGGGTTTGTCCTGACTCATGCCGAGGCCGACTGCGCCGGCCAGTGCCATGGCGATGCCGCCGATGAGCAGCTGCTGTCGGCGGCAGCGTCTCTCGAGCATCTCGATCCGATGTTCGATGTTCTTCATGTAATTCCCTCTCTATGGAGTTGCTCAGTACCGATAGTGGTCCGGCTTGTACGGGCCTTCCTGCGGGATGCCAAGATATGCCGCCTGTTCCGGTGTCAACTCGGTGAGGGTAATGTCAAGCTTCGCGAGGTGCAATCTGGCGACCATTTCGTCCAGTTTCTTGGGAAGAGTATGGACTTCATTGCCGTATGCGGCGTGGTTCGCATGTAATTCCATTTGGGCGAGCACCTGATTGGTGAAGGAGTTGCTCATGACGAAACTCGGATGCCCGGTTGCGCACCCGAGGTTGAGCAGTCGCCCTTCGGCGAGCACGATGATCGAATGCCCATCCGCGAAGGTCCACTGATCGACCTGCGGTTTGACATTGGTCTTCTCTACGCCGGGAAACGCAGCCAGCCCCGCCATGTCGATCTCGTTGTCGAAGTGGCCGATATTGCCGACGATCGCGTTGTGTTTCATCTTCGACATGTGGTCGGCCGTAATGACATTGAAGTTGCCCGTCGTTGTGACGAAGACATCGCCCTGAGCAATGATGTCGTCAAGGCGAACGACCTCGTAACCTTCCATCGCGGCCTGCAGCGCACAGATCGGATCTATCTCCGTCACCTTCACGCGGCACCCTTGGCCGCGAAGCGCCTGGCAGCAGCCCTTGCCGACATCGCCATATCCACAGACCACGGCGACTTTTCCGGCAAGCATGATATCTGTCGCCCGCATGATGCCGTCGACGCAGGAGTGGCGACATCCGTAGAGGTTGTCGAACTTGCTCTTGGTGACCGAGTCATTGACATTGATGGCCGGGAACTGCAAGGTGCCGTCCTTTGCCATGATGTAGAGTCGGTGTACGCCGGTCGTCGTCTCTTCGCTGACGCCGAGAATGCTTCCGGTGATGGACTCCCAGAATGTGGGGTGTGTTTCCTGGATCAGGCGAAGCAGGTCGAGCACGATTCGCTCGTCTTCACTATCGGCGCTGTCTGAGGACGGCACTTCGCCCGCGAGGTTGAATTCTGCACCCTTGTGCGCCAGCAGGGTGGCGTCACCGCCGTCGTCGAGAATGAGGGTCGGTCCCTGGTTGTCACCCCAGTGCATTGCCTGAAAAGTGCACCACCAGTATTCCTCCAGCGACTCACCTTTCCATGCGAAGACCGGGATGCCGGCGGGTTGCTCGGGCGTGCCGAGTGGCCCAACAGCCACGGCTGCGGCGGCGTGGTCCTGGGTGGAGAAGATGTTGCAACTGGCCCAGCGAACCTCGGCGCCGAGTTCGACGAGCGTCTCGATGAGGACAGCAGTCTGCACGGTCATGTGCAGCGAGCCGGTGATTCGGGAACCACGCAGTGGCTTCGATTCGCCGTACTGCTTGCGAAGTGCCATCAATCCGGGCATCTCGTGCTCCGCCAGTTCGATCTCCTTGCGGCCGAAGGTGACGGTCTCCGGTGACAGGTCTGCCACCTTGAAGTGATCGTCGCTGAAGAGCGGAAGCCCGGTATTGAGGAAAGGTGCGTGTGCCGTCGCGGGCATGGGTCGATTCTCCTTGGCAGACATAGCAGTGTTTCATCCGTTCATCCGGATCGTTGGATGAACGCGACCCAGTATACTGCACTGCGGGGTTGGATCCGATGGAAGAGAACGCGAATACACCGACGGACAAGGCTGGGATCACAGCCCATGGCCCGACGCGATGGGCTGGTGCCATTGCCGCCGCGGGTTCTGTCATGTCGGGTGCATCCGGCAATGAAGACTTGTCGGTCGTGCGATGTTGCTGGCCCGCGATGTATGCATTTTGTCTGCAGAAGGGGTGCTCCCCAACACAGGCATTCGCTGCTTCGGCAACATGGGCCGAGCAGTTGCTCGACGGCAGCAGTCTGCACAGTGATGAAGAGCCGCCCGGTGGGCGGCAGCGGGAGTTGCTGGAGGAATCGGCGCCCGCGCACCTGCAGCGATGTGTACACAACGGTTGGGATCTGGTGTCGCCGCGGATCGATGCTGCCCACGGCCGCGTGTCACAGATTATGCCGCTCATCACTTCGCTGTCCGCGGATCAGGAACCCAACGACGCTTTTCGGAGGACATGGGGTGCGTCCCTGGTGGTGTCGGCCATTCGGCGTGCCCGCGATGTCTGCCGTGCCGATCGACTCGGTCCGCACTGGGGTGTCTTTCATGCAAGGGTGCTGCGCCCAGCCTGGCTCGGGCATCCGCCGGAGCCGTATCGATTGCTGCTCGGCCAGTGGAACATCCCCGATTCTGCGCAGGCGTCGGTCATGTTGACGCAGGTGCAGCGGCTGGTTGTGAGCGAACTTCGCGATCTGGTGGAGACAACGCTGATCAGCGAAGTGCAGGTGGATATGGAGATTCATGTACTGCGGGATGCGCTGTCCGGGGATGACATGGCTGCTGCTGCACGGTCTGTGCTTGAATGGGCGGTGCAAGGAAAGAGTGATCAAGGCATGGTCGGTGCCGACCTCATTGCTCGTGACCTCGGCGCAGCTTCGGCGGTGGACCTCTTCTGCGGCTCCCACGATGTCGGGACGCTGCGTGCGGCCAAGGATTGCTTCAAGACTTTGCGGCTGGTAGGGGAAGCCGCCGCCGATCGGCGACTCGGTGGTCACTTGTATGTTGCGTCGATTGCCGCAGCGCGGCAGCATCATGATGAAGTCATTAGCCGTCAGTCCAGCGGCGCGTTGGAGCGAGGCCTTGAGGGTGTCATGGAAGAGACACGGCTTCCGGCGGAAATCAGATCGCTTGCAAGGGAAGAACACGCTCGACTCTGATCGGAACCCGCTACAATTCCCTCTTTCCGAGTCACACCATGCCGAACACTTTTCACTGCACGATCGTCACGCCGACCGCCTCCGCCTTCGAGGGCGAAGTCGGATACGCGAATTTTCCTTCATGGGATGGTCAATACGGCATGCTGCCAGGAATGGCGCCGCTGTTGACCCGGCTCGCTCCTGGGTCACTGCGACTGGATGTTCACGATGGCGACAGCCTCTGGTATTTGATCGAGGGCGGCTTTGCACATGTGGATGCCGATGGCCTCTCACTCGTTACCGAGGGCGCGATTCCTGCCGGTGAGATTCAGCTCGAGGAAGCCGAGGCCGAGTTGGCCGAGGCTGAAGCCAGAGTCCTGCAGGAGGGGGAGGATCGCACGGTTCTTGAGCGGCGAAAAGAGATTGCCCGCGCGAAGATCGCGATGGCCAAGTCTCCCGCCTGCTGTGGCGCGGCGACATGACAACTGAGGAAACCGTTCCTTGCGCGACTCTTCCGTTGACCCAGCGGGTCGAGGCACTCCTGCTGTGTGCGGAGCGACCCTTGTCGGTGGCGAGACTCGCAACGGTACTTGGCTTGGATGCCGATGGGGACACATCGCAGATTGCCAATGCGATTGAGGGGCTGAACGCGTCGTACGATGATGATGGCCGCGCGTTCCGGATCGAGCGCCTCGCGGGGGGGTTTCGAGTGCAGACGCGGTCGGAATTCGCGCCGCTGGCGACGAGACTGCACGCCGACCGCGCGCAGCATCGACTGTCGCAGGCTGCACTGGAGACGCTTTCGATCATCGCCTATCGGCAGCCGGCCATGCGGGCGGAGATAGAGGCGATTCGAGGTGTGGCGTGTGGCGAGGTGTTGCGGGGGCTTCTCGAGCGGCGGCTGGTGAAGATTACGGGTCGGGCGGAGGAACTGGGGAGGCCCATGCTGTATGGCACGACCCGCGAGTTCCTGCATGTCTTTGGCCTTGCAACGATCGATGATCTGCCGCCGGTCGTAGGCATTCCCTCTTCTTAGCAACCGCCACAGCCCACCTGTCGCAGTGGGTCCCCTACACCGCATTCCCCATAACGCCTCACGGCATTTCGCTGCTCCTCCGCGCCGCCCCTGAGGGTCACACCCCGGGTGTGACCCCAAGGTGCATAGGATGGGGGGATGGCGAGGCGGCCGGTTCCGATTCACCCGACGCTGGTCTTTGTGGTGCTACTGCTGTTGGTAGCTCCGGCGGCTGTCTTTCAGGGCAACAACATCCTGACCTGGATCCTTGCAGTCATGCTCGTGGGCACGGTCCTGACCCTCATCTGGTCGAGGCTATCAGTCCGGGTGATCGACATTCACAGGCTTGAAACCGGACCTGCCCGCGTCGGAGAACCATTCGTTGTTCGGTACGCCGTCACCAATCGCGCACGGCGGCTGGCGGCCTTCAGCCTTTGGATCAAGGAAGTCGATGACTTCGGTTCCTGGCGATCGCTGTTGAGTCCCGCCCGAGCATGGATCATGGAGGTGGGCCCGGGCGAAACGGTGCACGCCGAAGCCATCTTCTGGCCCAAGCGACGCGGCGAAGCTCGCTTCGACACACTGAGACTGCGAACAACATTTCCGTTCGGGATGGTCCGTGCAACACGCACACTTCACCAACCACGCCGAGTCCTCGTGCAGCCACGCATGTACCAACTTCGCCCGTCCGTACTTCGGACCATTGTCGCCGACGGGCCACTGGGCCAGCGATCGATTCGGCGAGGTGGTGAGGGGGACGAGTACTTCGGCGTCCGCGACCTTCGATCCGGAGATGGGCTCCGCGACATTGCATGGAAAGTATCCGCCCGCCGAGATGAACTCGTCTGCGTCGAACGATCACACCCCTCGCCCCCACGCATTCGAGTTATTCTCGACTTGACCACGCCTACCCCCGATCTCCAGTGCGATGACGACGCCCGCGATCTCGAGGAACGCACCATCAGCCTGTGCGCCTCGCTCCTGGCAGAAGCTTCGCGCCAGGACCAGGAATTCGCCTTGACGGTGCTCGGCCTGCCCGGCCCGTGGGATGCATCGCTGCGACGAGGTCCGCGACACCTTGAGCGACTGCTTGGCGCACTGGCATCGCTCAACCTCGATGCCCCCCGGCAACCCTCCCTCGAAATGCACCTTCCCGTCGCGGAGCGAGCCGGACTGGTCGTACTGCGACCCGATCGCGATCGACCTGCCGCATCGATGCCCGCCGCGTGGCACCTGACCGGCGAACAACTGGATGAGTTCCTGCTCGGCGGATCTGATCGGAGCACCGCGGCATGAACGTTGTTCGTTCCTACCCGCTGCTGCGATTCCTGCTGATCTTGTTGGCTGTCACAGCGCAGTGCCTGGCGATGGCGGCGTGGGGACTACTGATCGTCGCCGGCACACTGGCGGCACTCAGTTGGTTTGTCACCGAAGGGCCGCGGGCAAGATCACTTCCGGGATGGGTTGCGAGGCTGCTCGTGCTTGCCGCCGCCATGACAACCGTTGTCAAGGCCCTCGGACCCGGCGACGGCGTGCCGCAAGCACTGTGCCAGTTTGTCATTTGGCTCACCGTCATCAAACTCTATGACCGCCGCACGATGGAAAACGAAGCGCAACTGCTGCTGCTGAGCCTGCTGCTCATGGTCATCGGCGGCCTGTACGCCACCGGACTTGGCTACGGGATCGTGCTTGCAGTATGGACAATGCTCGGCTGCTGGGTTCTGTTGCTCTACCAACTTCAACACGGAACGGCGTCCATGCGACAGGAACGATACGCCGCAGTTCCCCTGGATCTTCCAATCCCCTGGACCCGCCCCGTCACCGGCCGGTCAGCGACCACAATGTTCCGCCGTTCCGTAATCACACTTCTCGCTGTCGGGATGGTCGCCTCGGTCGCAGTCTTCATGGTCTTGCCCCGGTCTGAACGCGCCGCTGATGACAACACCGCACAATCTGGCGGCGATGTAACGGAACTGGCGTTGGCGCCCGAGCGACCCATATCGGTCTCGGGCGATCAGGTCATGGCTGTGCGACTGGTGGACAGCGATGGCGCCCGCATGCGACTCGCCGAACCTCTGCGGCTTCGCGGCGCGGTGCTTGGCCGCGCCGGTGACGGTGAAATCAGGGAGATTGCCACTTCGCAGCCGATGATTCTCACCAGCCGATCGGGAACAATGACGCGGCTCCCGCACACGGGTTATCGAAGATCCACGATTCGTCAGGAGGTGGCGCTTCGCCGCCCCATGGAGCGAATTTACGCCATGTACCGCCCCTTGGCGATCGAAACCGGCGGTCAAACCCGAATCCGGTATCACGCCGACACACATGTGGCGGAAGTCATGCCCATGCGAGAAGGCCTCCATACATACGCCGTCGAGGTCTTTCCTGAGTCAACGATTGAAGGCCTGCCTTCCGAGCACGCTCGCAGCCACTACCAGAATGACCGCGTCGCGGCGCTGGCGACCGACATTCTTGCGCAGCGATCGCTTGACCCGGCGTCCCTCATCGCCGGGACAGGAGAGGAGCGAACCCGCGCTGCCAACGCTCTTGTCGACTACCTGACCTCCGGCCAGTACACCTACAGCCTCGGCGGCGTTCAACTGGTGGCGGATCGCTCCGTCCAACTCGCCGACACGCGCGATCCGGAAGAGACCTTCCTTCTGGCCACCCGCAGTGGGCACTGCGAGTTCTTTGCCGCGTCGATGGCAGCGATGTGTGACACCATCGGGCTCTCCTCCCGCGTTGTCACAGGGTATCTCTGCGACCGATTCGATCCAGCGACTCGGCAGTACATCGTGCTTGACAGCGATGCGCATGCGTGGGTCGAGGTCGAAGTAGCCCCCGGATCGTGGGCGACATTTGATCCAACGCCCGCCGCCGACGGGTCGCCGACACAACCGAGCGACATGTCCTGGTCGGACAGCATTCGGTATGCCTGGCAACGATGGGAAACATGGTGGCAGACCGCGGTGCTCGGGTACGACCGTGACACACAGGAATATGTTCTGGACACGATCGATCCGGTCTGGAGAGAACATGCCGCCAACGCTTCGACGGACATTCGTCAGACTTGGGCGTGGATCGTGTCATGGTTCGACATCGGCACCGGCGGACGCCTGTGGTTCAACCTGGTGCTCGTCTCCGCACTTGCCTCCGGCGTCGCCGTTGTGGTGCGGCTTCGTCGAAGGCGATTGATTCGGCAGACGCTGGGTCTTGAGGACAACACCGAACAGGCCGTGGCAAGCATCGGGTTCTTCGCCGATGCCATTCGATTGTTGGCACGGCACGGCAAGGTTCGGCCGATCTGGTGTCCTCCGGTGCAGTGGGCTGCTTCTCTGCACCTTCCACCCCTCGCCGCCTCGCTGCTGGCGGATCTCTGCACATCCTTCTACGCCATTCGATTCGGCGGCCATCGACCGTCTACCGCCGAGCGTGAGGCGCTTGCCGACGCCGTCGCTCGCCTGGACCTCATGCTCGCTGACACATCCTGAGTACTGTTTATCGGTCGCTTCCGTGTGGGAAGGGGGGGCAGGTGGTTCTGGTCATGCGGGCAGGGCCTGCCTGCATAACCCGCACTGACCCTTCGCCGCGTACACCTGTCCGGCTGCCGGGCCGATGCATGTCCCGGAGCGGCATGGTGCCGCCGACGACCCACCGCCGAAGCAGGAGAACACCCGACATGCCAGCCCACCGATCCCGCACCGCCGGATGGCGGCGATGCCTTCGCCAATTGCTTGATCACAATGGCTCTCTCCAGATCGCACTCGAACCGGTCAATGGACAGAGCGGGGGCGACTTCATTTGGCGAGCGAAGTTGTTGGATCTGAACGAGACCGACATCCTCGTTGCGATGCCCACTGCGGCCGGAGAACCGCTCCCGCTGGAGGCCGGCGTGCAACTGGTTGGGATCATTGCGATTGGCCAGAATCGATGGATGTTCCGCACGACATGCCTCGGATCTACGAATCGCAGCAACGGCGACGTTGGCCTGCGCCTCCAGATGCCCAATGGCGTAGAACGCTGCCAGAGGCGACGCGACTATCGCATTGCAACCACATCACTGGATCTTCCCGAGGTCACACTGTGGCCGCTGCTCGACCCACGGTCGGTCGTCCTCGCCGAGCGTCTCTGTCAACTGCGGTTCGAGCGACGATCACGGGGCGACTGCGGGCCGGAGCCGCTGGAGGACGAACAGGTCATGCCCGATGTTGGCCCCGCACTTCAAGGATCCTTGGTGAACATCGGGGGAGGGGGTGTGGGTGTCCGCATCCCATCGCTCCAATCCGCTGGCGTCTGCCGCCATCGCATGCACTGGCTGCAGTTCGATCTTCCTTGCGATGAGGAACCATCACTCTGTGTGACGGCCAAACTCATGCACTGGCATCTTGAGTCGGGTGGCGACACCTATCTCGGGATGATGTTTGACTTCTCGTTCAATCCCTCACATCGCAGATTCGTTGTGCAGGAAATCACGCGAGCGGTTGCGATTCAGCAACGGGCGCAGCTCCGCGCCGCATGATCGCCCGCCGCATGCTCCGCACCTTTACTTCCGACTCGGCCAGTTCTTCAACCGGGCGGGAGTCTGCGACGATGCCACAGCCGGCACCGTAGGTCAGTGTCCCGCGGAATCTGCCGGATGCGGACCGCTCGCCCATGATGGCGGCCGTGCGAATCGCGACACTCAATTCCGCCGAACGCCCCATGACTCCAATTGCTCCGCAATAGGGACCACGCGGAGACACTTCAAGTTCGTCGATGACCTGCATCGCCCGAATTTTCGGTGCGCCGGTCACCGATCCGGGTGGGAAGGTCGCGTTCAATAGATCGACAACGTTGCGATCCTGCCGCAGCGTCCCTTCGACCTGTCCAACGCACTGCAGGACGGTCGGATGCTCCTCCAGCGCGCGGCCGGATGGCACACCAATGCTCCCGAACTCGCACACGCGGCCAAGGTCATTTCGCATGAGATCGACAATCATGTGCAGTTCTGCCGCATCCTTTGGCGAGGAGAGCAGTGCGGAGGGATCGGCATCACTGGGACGCGTCCCCTTCATCGGTCGGGTGACAACTCGTCGTGATGTTGCGTCATATCGCAGGAAGAGTTCCGGACTGAGCGAGAAGAGAGATCGGTCGGGCGCCCCCGGAAATTCGATGTATGCGCCGAACCATCCACCGTTGTTCTCCAGCGCAGCGATCGCCGCGCCCCGGACATCGCCGTCGATCTCCGCACGAAACCTGCGGGTGATGTTTGCTTGAAAGATGTCTCCTGCTTCGATGAAGCCGATCGTTTGGCTGACTGCTTCCGTGAATGCATCGGCACCAATGGGGTCGACCAGCGGTCCGCATCGCAACGAACCCGGGGGACCAGCTGGAAGTGGTGGAGGCCGCAATCCACCGACGGACCACCACTGGTTCCAGACGGCATCGTGGATGAGCGCGCGATCACACCACCAAAGATCGGCCAAGGGCCAGGAATCGCAGCCACCTCCATCACCGACCGCGGGCTCGATGACTCGACCAAGATCGTAGGAAAGGAATCCGATCCAACCTGGCAAGAGCGTTGGGGGGCCAGGTGTGTGCATCGCCGAAGCGAAAGCGTCCAGTGAATCACCGGTTCGCAGAGTCAACCTCTTCGGCCCCGCCGGGGCAACGATGCTCCATCGCGACCATGTCGCCTCGGCACCACCGCCGATCAGAGCGATGATGGGTTCATTCTGAGGGAATGCGGCGGCAACTTCGCTGGGCGAGGCGGCAAGGTCCCCCAGCAGTATGGCTGAAGGGGGAAGAATGGACGGAGTACTCGCCTGCAATGACCCCATCCGCAGAGTGTAGGTTCTGCGATATCATTCGCGGCTCGAAATCGACAGTGGAGATGCATCGTGGCCAAGACCGTCAGGAGTAAGAAGAAGAACCCGAAGATGACCTACTCCTTTGGTGCGTCGGTCACGGAAGGTCGTTCTTCGCAGAAGGACCTTCTCGGTGGCAAGGGCGCCAATCTTGCCGACATGACATCGATCGGGTTGCCGGTTCCACCGGGATTTACGATTCCCACGACGATGTGCGAGGCGTACATTGTTCGCGGTGAGCGTCTTCCCCGTGGCTTGATGATCGCTGTCAAGGCGGCGGTTCGGCGGGTCGAGAAGGAAACTGGCAAGTCGTTTTCCTCAACAACGAATCCGCTGCTGGTTTCGGTTCGAAGTGGCGCGGCTGTATCCATGCCGGGCATGATGGATACGGTTCTGAATCTCGGGTTGACTGACGAAGCGGTCGCCGGCCTTGCATCGCTGACGGGAAACGAACGGTTTGCTTGGGATGCCTATCGTCGCCTCATCAACATGTTCGGCGATGTCGTGATGGGCATGGATCACCATGTGTTCGAGGCCGAGTTCGACGCGGTAAAGAAGAAGTACAGGGTCACGGCGGATACCGATGTACCCGTGGCTGGATTGAAGGACCTCTGTCGGCGGTACAAGCGAGTCTACCGCCGAGCCGTCGCCGCCGACTTCCCACAGGATCCGATCAAACAACTCGAACTGGCCATCGAAGCTGTCTTCAAGTCATGGAGTGCACCACGCGCCATCTCCTATCGCCAGATCAACGGCATCCACGGTCTGCGAGGCACGGCCGTCAATGTGCAGGCCATGGTCTTCGGCAACATGGGCGACGACTCCGGAACCGGTGTCGCGTTCACCCGCGATCCATCCACCGGCGAGAACACCTTCTTCGGTGAGTTCCTGATTGATGCCCAGGGAGAGGATGTCGTGGCGGGCATTCGAACACCGCAGCCGACCTCCGTCATGGACAAATGGAACGCCGAGGCATTCGACGAACTCCTGAAGATCAAGAAGATCCTCGAGCGGCACTACCGCGACATGCAGGACATTGAGTTCACCATCGAGCGAGGTCGGCTCTGGATGTTGCAGACCCGAACCGGCAAACGAACCGCGGCGGCGGCGGTCAAGATCGCAGTCGACATGGTTGGCAGCCGAATGATCACTCAGGACGAAGCCCTGCTCCACATTCCAGCGGAAGACCTTGTGCAGTTGCTCTTGCCGAGTTTCGCGGAGGAAGACCTCGCCAAGGCAACATGCGTCGCCCGTGGATTGCCCGCGTCGCCTGGCGCGGCGACCGGAAGGCTCGCCTTCACCGTCGAGGATGCTGTGCGGCGTACCGAAGCGGGCGAGGATGTGCTGTTGGTTCGAAAGGAAACTTCGCCGGAGGATGTTGATGGGATGCATCATGCGGTAGGCATCCTCACTTCCACCGGTGGTATGACCAGTCATGCTGCGGTTGTTGCTCGTGGGTGGGGAAAGTGCTGTGTCGCCGGCGCGGGCGAACTCCACATTGATGCTCGCCGAAAGAGTGTCCTGATTGGAAACAAGCGATACGGAGAAAAGGACATCCTCTCGATCGACGGAAGCACGGGGCAGGTGTTGCTCGGGACAGTTCCGCGAACCGAACCAAGCCTCAGTGCCGATTTCTCCACCATCATGGGCTGGGCCGACAAGCGGCGAAAACTGCGAGTTCGAACCAACGCGGATGCTCCGGTGGATGCAATTCGCGCGAGGGATCTTGGAGCCGAGGGAATCGGCTTGACGCGTACCGAACACATGTTCTTCGAGGGCGATCGCATCCTTGCCATGCGACGAATGATTCTGGCTGACACCAGAGAGGAAAGGGAGGCGGCGCTCGATCGATTGATGCCCTACCAGCGAGATGACTTCATCGGCATCTTCACGGCGATGAAGGGCCTGCCTGTCACGATCCGACTTCTGGATCCACCGTTGCACGAGTTCCTGCCACACGACGCCGGCGGGCAACGGGAGGTTGCGGAGTCGATCGGCGTCAGCTTGGCGCGTGTACGCCGCCGCGTACATCAACTGCACGAATTCAATCCTATGCTCGGACATCGAGGTTGCCGCCTTGCTGTGACATATCCGGAGATCCTTGAAATGCAGGTCACCGCGATCGTCGAGGCGATGATCAGATGCCGACGAAAACGAATTGATGCGAAACCGGAGATCATGATTCCTCTGGTAGGAATCGAGAGCGAACTCCGCACGCTTCGGCAACGTGTTGAGGAGACCATTGACCGCGTGCAGGAGAGAGAACAGTTCTCCGGCGCGCTGAAGATCCCCATCGGCACGATGATCGAAATCCCGAGAGCCGCCATTACGGCCGACGAGATCGCTCACTTCGCGGATTTCTTCAGTTTCGGCACGAATGATCTGACGCAACTGACCTATGGATTCAGCCGTGACGACATCAATTCGTTCCTTCCACACTATCTGAGGGACGGCCACCTCGAGCGTGACCCGTTTCAGACCATTGACCGTGCCGGTGTCGGCGTGTTGATCGAGATGGGTGTGCGAAAGGGGCGCTCGGCGCGTCGCGGCCTCAAGATCGGCATTTGCGGCGAACACGGTGGCGACCCCGATTCGATCGCATTCTGCGCCGAGGTGGGCCTCGACTATGTGAGTTGCTCGCCATTTCGCGTACCAACCGCACGACTCGCCGCAGCGCAGGCAGCCATCAGGAGCAAGGGACGAGGGCGAACATGACTACCATCTTCGGGAAGATTCTGGACGGAGAAATCCCGTGCCACAAGGTGTACGAGGATGAGCATGTGCTGGCATTTCTGGATGTAGCGCCGCTGAGCCGGGGTCATGTCCTCGTGATCCCACGCGAAAGAGCCGCATTCCTTCACGACCTCAGCGAGGATTCCGGCGCTGCGCTGGGGCGTGCGCTTGTAAGGGTTGCATCCGCCGTTGTCGCTGCCACCGGCGCAGCAGAGTACAACATCCTCCAGAACAACGGTGCCGACGCGCATCAGGCAGTTTTCCATGTCCACTTCCACATCATTCCCAAGTACAAAGACGGGAGCGGCTTGTACCTGGACTGGCGACCTTCGGAACTGGCGGATAGCGAGGCGCTTGCTCTGGCGATTCAGGCGGAAATGCCTGTCTGACCTTCGCCGTATGATAGGGGGGATGAGCGAAGAGCCCGAAACGACCGCGGACTTTCCGCAGGGCGAGCCGCCTTCGGATCCGCTCGCGGAGACGGCTCCCGGCGCGGAGGAAAGTCGGTCGTGGCTGCAGCAGGATTCGCCGCTCGATCGCGACGACTGGATCGGCACACGGGTCGGCCAGTACGAGATCATCGGGCTCATCGGCTCCGGCGGCATGGGCGGTGTGTATGAGGCTCGCCAACAACATCCGCACCGCACTGTTGCCATCAAGATCATCAAGTCAACGGTGATGTCGCCGTCAGTCCTGCGGCGGTTCGAACTGGAGGGCGAAGTGCTCGGCCGGTTGCAGCACCCTGGCATCGCGAGAATTCTGGAGGCGGGTACTGCATCCCACGATGGGGCGGATGTCCCATACTTCGTCATGGAACTGATTTCCGGTGGCCAGTCCCTCACCGACTACGCCAACGCGCACGAATTCGATCGACAACATCGGCTCGAACTGATGCTTCGCGTCTGCGACGCCGTGCAATTCGGGCACAGTCGCGGCATCATTCATAGAGACATCAAGCCATCCAATGTCATTGTGGCGGCGGACGGGCAACCGAAGGTCATCGACTGGGGTGTTGCCCTTCCCATCAACATCGACATGCAGGTCACGACATCCATCGCCGAAGAACAGCGTTTCGTCGGTACGCTGCAGTGGACGAGCCCGGAACAGTGCGGCGACGATCCGCACGATGTGGATGTTCGCACCGATGTCTACTCGCTGGGCGTCTTGCTGTACCAACTGCTGCTCGATCGGCTTCCCTATGTCCTTCGCGGGATGCCGGTCTACAAGGCACCGCAGGTCATCCGTGAGCAGCCGCCGGTGCCTCCGCATGATATGGACCCGGAATTCCCTACGGATCTCGAGCAGATCGTGCTCAAGGCGCTCGCCAAGGAGCGGTTAGAGCGTTACGACTCGGTCGCGGCGTTCGCCAACGACATTCGACGATACATGGACCATCGTCCCGTTCTGGCCCAGCCAGCATCTCGGTGGCACCGACTTCGCCTGTATGCAAGACGAAACACCGTTGTCTTTCGGCTGTCCGTGTTGGCGGCCGCCGCCGTGTTGCTTGGCGTTGCCGGGCTGGCGTGGGGGTTGTTGGAAGCGGAGGCGAGACGGCAAGAGACTGAAACGGCTCTCGCAGAGACCGAGTCGGCGCGACTAGTCGCTGAGCAGCGAGCTTATGCGGCGACGCTTGGTGCTGCGCAGGCGGCGATTGCCGGTGAGGCATGGGATTCCGCCCGAGCCCATCTGGCCGGGACAGAGAAGGCGGATCGCGGGTGGGAGTGGCGTCACCTGCAGGCGCAGGTCGACCAATCCTACCGACAGTGGTTGATCGGAGATCGCCCCACAGCACTCGCCGCGAACGGGCCGAACCACATCGCCGTTGCATTTGATGGCGGCAGACTTGCGATTCTGGACAATCTCGGCGCATCCATTCGCGATGTCATGCTTCCGGCGCGTGTGCAGGCGATGGCGTGGAGCGCCGACGGCGAGGCGCTCTTCATTGGAACAACGACCGGCCAGATCGCAGAGATCCTGCCAACATCGGGCGGCATGACGACATTGGTCGAAAACGGTCCTTCCGTCGAGTCGATCGTCATGCTGCCGGATGGATTCGCGACCGGTCACAGTGACCGCGTTGTTCGCCTCTGGTCTACGGATGGGGCGTTGGTGCGGTCGCTGCCCGATCAGGGAGGACTCGTGCAGGCACTGGCCGTTGATCCGGCCGGGCAGTTACTCGCCATTGGCGGAGGCGACGGTTCGGTTCGGGTCATGCCACTGCAAGGCGACGCCTTGCCACAGGTCATCGGGCGACATGGATCTGCCGTTCGTACGCTTCACTTTGTTTCAGGTGATCTGCTGGCATCCGGAGGCGGCGACGATGTTGTTCGGCTCTGGGATGTCGCCGAAGGCGAGCAGGTCGCGGTTGCAACCGGACACACAGGGGACATCCTCGCGCTGACAGTTGCTGGCGCGTTCATCGCCTCTGCGGGAGAAGACGGTGACATTCGCATCTGGTCGAGCCAGGATCTCTCACCAGTGGATGTGTTGCGTGGCCATGGCGATCTCGCATGGTCGATCACAGCGGTGGATGATCGGCAGGTGCTGTCTCTTGGTCGCGACGGCATGCTTCGGTGGTGGGTAGCGAGTCCACCTCCTCCAGAATCGGTGCGAATGGGCGGCCGACTGCCGGCGACCGCCATGGCCTTCATTGATCCTTGGCATCTTGTTGCCACATCGGAACTCGACACCGGAATCCGGGAGTTTGATCTTGCAACCGGAACGGTTCGTGATCATCGCGTCGAGGGCATCCATGAGTTGACGGCCATTGTCGCCGCGAACCACGGGCGCGTTGCCACCGGAGACACGGCGGGAACCATCAAGGTATGGGGCCTCGACTTCGAAGCGCCGCCCACAACAATTGGATCACACACCGCGCAGGTCTCCGCAATGGCGATCGCCCCGGACTCGACGACACTGGTGAGCGGCTCCTACGACGGCACGGTGACGCTCTGGGATCTTGCAACCGACCTTCGCGGCATCGAGTTGCCGAAGCAGGATGCGATTGTGCTTGATGTAGCGGTCGATGAACAGAAGATCTACACCGCCACCAGCGGTGATCGAGTCTCGGCGTGGAATCGCAGCGATGGCGGTGAAGCGTGGCAGTACAACGGACATGAAGGAGATGTGCAGGTCATCACGCTGATCCCGGAGCAGGAGTTGTTGGTCACTTCGGCGCTGAACGGCGCGTTGCATCTCTTGGACATTGAGACCGGCGAGGTTGTGGCCGCGCTGACGAATCCCGGCGGCGCAGTTCGTGAGATTGTTGCGATGCCCGGAGGTCGAAGATTCATGACGATTTCCGGTGATGGCACCATGACGTTCTGGGACACTTTGCTCCCTGGAGTGGTCGCGTCATTGCATGCCCCACAGGCCCTTGAATGCGCCGTTCTTTCTCCGGATGGCACAATGCTCGCTGTGGGCGGAGAACAACCGACGATTCATCTTCTTGACGCGATGCGGCGAGGAGAGCGGCTCGCCGCAAGCGGGAACGCGGAGCAATGATCGATCTGCGAGAGTGCTCATCAAGACTGCTCCCCACTGAGGAGGTGGTCACTGCCCTTCAGCAGTGGCTCGGCGAGGACGGACTGGATGCCGGTGATGTGACATCACGCTCCATCATCGACGAATCTACAACCGGATCCTTTGATGTCGTGGCCCGCGAGAGCGGTGTGGTGGCTGGACTCGACCCACTTCACCGCGGACTGGCCGCGCTCAATTGCGCGGTGATGCATCCGGCACGGGCCGACGGCACCGGGATCGAGGAAGGGGATCGACTGGCCGGCCTGTCCGGGAAACTGCTCGACATTCTTGCATCCGAGCGAACAGTTCTCAATCTACTTGGACACATGAGCGGCATCGCGACCCGGACGGCCGCATTTGTTGATGCCATTGCGGGCACGGAATGTGTCGTGTGCGATACACGGAAGACAACTCCCGGACTGCGCCGATTCGACAAATATGCAGTGGCCTGCGGCGGTGGTACGCCGCATCGTCTTGGGTTGGATGATGCCGTGCTCTACAAGGACAACCATCTTGTCGGGATTGACAGGGCCCACTTGCCGGACCGGCTTCGCCGAGCCATCGCCAGAGCACGCGACGACCGCACACTTTCCTTTGTGGAAGTGGAGGTCGATACGATCGATCAACTGGAGGTAGTGCTCGGCCTCGATGTGGACATCGTGCTGCTGGACAACATGTCACTTGAGAATCTGGCGACTTGCGTTGCCATTCGAAGTGACCGAAACCCGGGCGTTCTTCTAGAAGCATCCGGTGGAATCAACCTCGCAAATGCGAGGGAAGTCGCGCAAACCGGCGTCAACCGCATCGCAGTCGGTTCATTGACCCACGGAGCACCGTGGCTTGACATCGCACTTGATGCGAGTGCGTCGCAGTGAGCACCGCCGAAGCCTGGCGTGATGCCTTGTCGGCGATTCACGGGGTCGGCCACGTCATCGTGTTGGAAGAAACAGCATCAACGCAGGACATGCAGGTTGCGTCACACGGTGATGTCGTTGTTGCCATGCGGCAACCTGCCGGACGGGGGCGCCGGGGCCGAGCCTGGCACGACCCGGACGGAGAAGGTGTTGCGATCACCATTGCCATGAAGAGCATCGATGCAATCGCTGCGGCTGTTGCGGTTGCGGAGGCCGCCGAGCATTGGGCGCGGGATGTCGGCATTGCATGGCCCAACGACATTGTTGTGAGGGGGCGAAAACTGGCTGGGATCCTTATCGAACAGCGGGGTGGCTTGTTCCTCACGGGTGTAGGCATGAATGTGCTGCAACGATCGTGGCCGCCGGATCTTGAAGATCGCGCCATCAGTCTCGCACAGGTCGGGGCGTCCGTGGAGCCATGGCGGGTAGGGGTCGAAATCACCCGCCATCTGCTCGCTGCACCTGACCGGGACGAGCAGGAGATGGCGGCGGCATGGTCAAGGCGGGATGTCCTGAGCGGGACCGTGCAGCAATTCGAAGTCGGTGGCGAGGTCGTTGAGGGCCGCATCGAGGCCATCGATCTGAAGAAGGGACTGCAGATACAGACCGATCTGGGCACGCGGTTTCTGCCTCTTGAAACAACCTCCATTGTCCATGGATCGTGATACGCTACGCTGCTTCACCAATGGACACGGCAACCGTCCACAATTCGTCTCTGCACTGGCGTGCTTGCCCCGCACGGCGACATCCTTGGAAGGCAGCTTTTGCAGTCACCTGCATCGCGTTGGTGTCCCTCCTTGGGTTGACTGTCAATATTCCGACCGCGATCATCATGGTCGCCGTGTTGGTTGGTACGCAGAGCATCTTCTTCTTCCCAAGCAGTTTCAGCATCGACGATGAGGGCATCACCGCCCGCTACCCGCTGCGGCGGGCGCGATTCGCATGGTCCGAGGTCAAGCGGTTTGTGGTGGTCGGCGAAAGCGGGTTCCTTTCGCGTCGCCGGAAACCCTCGATGTGGGACACCTTCACGGGCATGCCGATCCTCCTCCCGGAGGAGCCGGCTGAGACGATCGCAGCGATCCGTGGTCATCTTCCGGAGTCTCTGGCGTGAAACGGACATGGATTCGAAATGCGTTTGCAGTGGACCCGCCGGGTCCCGCCGAACCAACACCCGTGCAGCAGGAGTCGCTTGACATTCTCTGCCGAGGCATCGTTCGCAGAAAGCTGGCCATGCCCGCCACCGCAGCCCTTGAAATGTGCAGGCCGTTGAACTTCATTGGCTCGCAGACGATGCAGTTTTTTCACCCCATGATCTCCGCCTTTGTTCCGGCTGAAGGATGGAAACATGTCGCGGAGTATCTTGAGCGACGCGGTTCGGTCGAATGGATCCGTGACCGTATTGACGAACTTGAGGCAGAGCAGGAGAAGAGCGGAACCAACGAATGAACACCATTGATCCAGACAAGATCAATGTCGTCCTCGCCACCGATTGCGGTAGTACAACGACCAAGGCCATCCTGATTCAGAAGGTCGACGGTACCTATCGCCAGACCTGCCGCGGGGAGGCACCGACCACGGTCGAAAAGCCCTTTGCCAATGTCACGATCGGCGTGGCCAACGCGGTCACGGAAGTCGGAGAGCTTGCTGAGCGGCGATTGGTAGGTGACGACGGCCGCATCATTCAGCCGGCGACGGAGACTGAAGGGTGCGACCTCTACATTTCAACTTCCAGCGCAGGTGGCGGCCTTCAGATGATGGTCGCGGGCGTCATTGCAGAAATGACTGCCGCCAGCGCAAAGCGGGCGGCGCTCGGTGCCGGCGCCATTGTCATGGATGTCATTTCCTCCAACGACAAGCGTCGGCCGCACGAACAAATCCAGCGGATTCGCGAATTGCGTCCGGACATGATTCTGCTCAGCGGAGGAACGGACGGCGGCACGACCGAAAAGGTGGTGCAACTGGCGGAACTGATTGCCCCGGCCAAGCCGCAGCCACGGTTCGGCAGCGAATACGAAATGCCGATCATTTACGCCGGCAATGCGGATGCCGCAGGGGAAGTGACTCGCGTGTTGGAGGAGGATTGGATTGACCTCGGCGTCGTCGAGAATCTCCGGCCTGTGTTGGAACGAGAGAACCTCGGTCCGGCAAGGGACAAGATTCACGATGTGTTCCTCGAGCATGTCATGGCGCACGCACCGGGCTACGACAAACTCATGGAGTGGACAGACGCCCCCATCATGCCCACACCTGGCGCGGTAGGCGACATTCTTCAGACGATCGCTCGGAAGAACAATATCAATGTGGTCGGCGTCGACATCGGGGGCGCAACGACGGATGTCTTCAGCGTGTTCGATGAGACATTCAACCGAACAGTCAGCGCAAACCTGGGCATGAGTTATTCGATTTCCAATGTGTGCGCCGAGGCCACGATGCCAAAGGTTCTGCGATGGGTGCACTTTGACATGGATGAGCGAGAGCTACGAAACCGTGTCAAGAACAAGATGATTCGCCCGACGACCATACCGCAGTCGCGAGAGGCGCTGGTCTTCGAGCAGGCTGTTGCCCGCGAGGCGCTCCGTCTTGCCTACCAGCAGCACAAGGAGTTCGCGACGACACTCAAGGGTGTACAGCAGCAACGGACGGTAGGTGATACCTTCAGCCAGCAGTCGAGTGGTCAGACCATCGTCAATAACATGAAACTCGACCTGCTGGTCGCATCGGGTGGCGTTCTATCTCACGCACCTCGCATGCATCAGACCGCGATGATGTTGATCGACGCATTCCAGCCCGAAGGTGTGACTGCACTGGCGAAGGACTCGATCTTCATGATGCCGCACCTTGGCGTGCTGGCCACAGTGCATCCCGATGCAGCGTCACAGGTCTTCGAACGCGACTGCCTGATCTATCTGGGCACATGTGTTGCCGCAAAGGGTGAGGGCAAGGCAGGCAAGCCATGCTTCACCTACACCATCAATGGCGACACGTTGAATGAACAAGGGTCCATCGAATGCGGCGAGTTGAAGTTGCTCCCCCTCGGACTGGACGAGACGGCGACTATCATCATCGAGCCCTCGCGTGGCCTAGATGTCGGCGCAGGGCCGGGTAACCGCGTCGAAACAGAAGTCCGCGGCGGCACCGTGGGCCTCATTCTCGATGGCCGCGGGCGGCCGCTGAAGTTGCCGGAAGACCGCGGTGAGTGCAGAGAATCGCTGAGCCAGTGGTATGAGGCAATGAAGGTCTATCCGGAAGAGGAGGCCAGTCTCGTCGCAAATTAACGGGACAGGAATACAGACCCATGGCACATGCATATACCCCTGGACTTCTGGTTACACCCCGTGTCACGCACAGCGTAGAGCGGAGGCTGCCGATTGCCGGAACCGTTCGTGTTGAGAAGGGCGATGCCGTACAGGCCGATGACATTGTCGCTGAGACATTCATGCCTGGCGATATTTTTCCGATGAACATGGCCAACCTTTTAGCCATGCCACCGAAAGATGTTGTCGAGTGCATGAAGAAAAAGGAAGGTGATGTAGTTGAGGTAGACGATATTATCGCCGAGACGAAGGGGCTGTTCGGGGTCATGTTTCGCCGTGTTGTGCATTCGAAGTATGCGGGCACGATTGAGACAATATCTCCAGTAACCGGCCAGCTCATCATTCGCGGTTCGGATATTCCCGTGCAGGTACGGGCGTATGTGTCGGGAATCGTTACGGAGGTCATGCCTAAGCATGGATGCATGATCGAGACGGAGGTCTGTTTCGTTCAAGGCATCTTTGGTATTGGCGGTGAAACATGTGGTCCTATCAAGATCGCGTGCAGTGAACATAGCCAGCCTCTCACGCCGGATCTTCTGTCGGAGGACATGAAGGGATGCGTCGTTGTCGGCGGCGGCCGCATGACTGATGCGGCCATCGAGAGGGCGGTATCGATCGGCATCGCCGCGCTGATCAGCGGCGGGATCGACGATCAGGATCTCAGGGAGTTCCTCGGCTACGACCTTGGCGTCGCCATTACAGGCTCAGAGCAGAAGGGCATCACACTGGTCGTCACCGAAGGATTTGGCGACATCGGCATGGCCCGCCGATCCCACGAACTCCTCTGCCAACACGAAGGGGGCGAGGCCTCAGTGAATGGCACCACCCAGATTCGCGCAGGTGTCATGCGACCAGAAGTTCTTATCCCACTGTCAGAGCAGGAGTTGCAGGGCGAGGAGAAGGGCAGCCACCGCGAGGCGGGGCTCTTGGAGATCGGCCGGTCGGTCCGCGTCATCCGTGATCCGTGGTTCGGCGTGATCGGAGAAGTCGCAGGATTGCCCAGCGAGCCGACCGTTCTTGGCTCCGGTTCCAAGGCTCGTGTACTCGAAGTCACCCTTGAATCCGGTGAGCGTGTTATCGTTCCGCGAGCCAATGTCGAATTGATCGAAGACTGACCCCCGGAAATACTCCACAGCGTGTTGCCGCACTTGCACATTCTGACACTCACCACAGCCATCTGCTCGGTCGCCGCGGCGGCGCCCGCGCCGCCGTCTGATGTTACTGCCCAGGACATCCCGTTGGACGATGGCGGGAGCGGAACGATTGAATGGTCCCTGTCGCCCGATGATCACGCGGTTTCGGAATACTCGATCGAGGTGCCGGGCGAAGACGATTCATGGCAGGAGGTCGGAAGGGTCCCGGGCGGCATCGGCCACTTCAACGCAGCAGGCCTGAGTGCGGAGGAGCCACTGCAGTTCGGTATCCGTGCAATCCACAGTGACGGGTCAATGTCCGAGCGGGCGATCTCCGATGAAGTGACGCTGCACAAGGGCTGGTTCAATCTTGCGAAACTGCCGCTCTTCATCATCACGGTGCTCGTCTGTGGCGCGGTCATTTACTTCATTCGTGTGGCGAAAAGCGGCCGCGAGATCAAAGTGCGGCCAATTGCAGGACTTGAGGCCATCGAGGAAGCCGTTGGCCGTGCAACCGAGATGGGCCGCAACTGCCTCTTTATTCCCGGCATTCTCGACATGAACGATGTGCAAACGATCGCCGGGTTGAACATCCTCTCACGCGTTGCCGAGACGGCCGCCGAATACGGCGCACGCGTCGAAGTGCCAACATCTCGTGCGCTCGTCATGACAACTGCGAGGGAGACGGTCCAGGCTGCCTATCTCACCGCAGGCAGGCCTGATGCATACAACGAGGACGAGATCTACTATGTCACGGACGAGCAGTTTGGCTATGTGGCGTATCTCTCGGGCATAATGGTGCGGGAGAAACCCGCTGCCTGCTTCTACCTCGGTGCGTTCTACGCCGAATCTCTGATCCTCGCCGAGACCGGGAATGCGATCGGCGCCATTCAGGTTGCAGGTACCGCCATGCCCGCCCAGTTGCCGTTCTTCGTTGCCGCTTGCGACTACACGCTCATCGGCGAGGAGTTCTTCGCTGCCTCTGCGTATCTGACCGGTTCGCCCGAGGAACTGGGGAGTCTCAAGGGACAGGATATGGGCAAGGTGCTTGCGGGCATCCTGATGGTCATCGGTATCGCCGCTGCAACACTGGCAAGCGTCACCGACTGGGGCTGGGTCGAGGACTTCGTCTTCGACATCAAGGAGACGGTCCTCTGACCGTGCGGCGAGCGACACGATGAAGCGAACCATTCCATTGCTCATCTGCGGATTCGCTGGCTTCGCCATCCTGCTGTCGTATTTCAGTCCCCAGACATCAGGAGCGGGCGAGCATGTTGCCATCTGGTTTGATGTGCTGGCTGCGATGGCATTTGTTCTCGGTGGTGGCAACCTGTTGTTCCTGCATCTCAAGAAGGTTTCTGATCAGCGGCAGGGCTGGGCCTACTCCGGCATCATCCTCATCGCGTTCTTCACCACGCTCTATGTGGGACTGGTGAAATTCGGGGTCCATCCCAACCCGAGGCATCCACTGGTCGCCTACTCAGGCAGTTACCGCGAAGAAGGCGCGCCCTTCTGGTGGCTGTACGAATATGCATTCAAGCCGCTGACCGCCACGATGTTCGCCATGCTTGCCTTCTATGTTGCGTCCGCCGCCTTCCGGGCGTTCCGCGCGAAGAACATCGAAGCCATCCTGCTACTGGGGACCGCGTTCATCATTCTGCTCGGTCGAACCTTTGCCGGTGCGTATCTCACGGGCTGGTTCCCTGAGGAGATCAATGGACTCAAGATCGACAACCTGACCGTCTACATCATGTCCGTCGTTAATACTGCGGGTAATCGCGCCATCATGATCGGCATCGCGCTGGGCCTGGTCTCCACCTCGCTCAAGATGCTACTCGGCGTCGATCGCTCCTATCTTGGATCGGGAGAGGAATAGCGGCATGTTTGCGTTCTTCCAAAATCTCGATCGTCGCTGGATCTTCTTGTCTATGTTCCTGGCCGTTGGTATTCCGATCCTGATGCAGTTGCGGCTGCCCGAGAAAGAATCTGCCCTGGCAGAAGTGTGCTTCAACGCCATCGAAAACCTTGAGCCGGGCGACAGGGTGCTGTTGTCTTGGGACTTCGACCCGGCAAGCGAGGGTGAACTCAAGCCAATGGCGACCGCTTTCACCTACCACTGTGCCTCCAAGGGCCTGCGGATGTACTACATGGCACTCTGGCCGGTTGGTCCGCAGATGGTGGAGGAGTCGATCAACGAGGTCATCAAGAACGACAAACTCAATCAGCGATTCCCTGACATGGTCTACGGTGAGGACTACGTCAACCTCGGCTTCAAGTCCGGCGGCGAGGCTGTCATCAAGGTCATCGTGACCAATTTACGAGAGATATATACGACCGATTCCTATGGGATGGCGGTCGATGACATTCCTATGCTCGATGGGATTGACTCAATCCAGGATATGGATCTCGTTATCAATATCTCCGCCGGCTCTGCAGGCACCAAGGAGTGGGTGCAGTACGCGGTCGGCCCCTACCCGGAGGACATTACGCTCATCGCTGGTTGCACCGGCGTGCAGGCACCGCTCCTCTACCCGTACATCCCGGCCCAGTTGCCAGGTCTGCTTGGAGCAATCAAAGGCGCGGCCGAGTATGAGAAACTGGTGACGGACAGGTACTACCGCGATGAGGGTAAACCCGTCCCCGGCGAATTGCAGGAAGGCGTCCGCCGCATGGGGCCACAGTTGGTCGCGCACCTGTTGATGATCGGGCTCATCATCTGCGGCAATGTCATCTACTTCGCGGAGAGAAGGCGGGGAATGACCTGATGAAACGCGACGCCGTCATCTGGACCATCATCCTCCTCGTCGCCGGCGTGTGGATTGCATGGCGCGCCGCTGGCGGTGCCATGGGGCAATCGTATGTCAAGGTGGCGGAGGTAGCTTCGGCTGTGTTGCCAGAGGGCACGACACAAGGCGATCTACCTTCCGACATGTCTCTGGCCACGAATGCCGATGGACAGCCGATCGGTGCTTGGGTACAGGATTTGGGCTCTACCAAGGCGGCTTGGGCTGAGGCGGAAGTGGTTGATCCAGCGCAGAAAACCTATCGCCTGAGTCCCAGCAGAACTATTGGCCTCTGGATCGGGGCGTTCTTCACGCTCGCCATCATGTCGTTCCTTTATCGCGATAATCCCTTCTACAAGGTCGCGGAATCGGTGGTAGTTGGTGTCTCTGCCGGATATTGGATGGTGGTCGGTTTCTGGGACGTCGTCATTCCAAACCTGCTCGGCAAACTCTGGCCCTCACTGGTGAAGGCAAACTTCGTGCCTGGGATGTCTGAAGTAGATCCAAACTGGTGGTATCTGTGTCCGCTGGTTCTCGGCATCATGCTGATCTGGCGACTCTCGCCTGTTGGTGGCTGGATTTCCAGATGGCCGCTCGCCTTCATCATCGGCTCAACGGCCGGCTTGCGGATCTATGCGTATGTCGAGACCGACTTCGTCAACCAGATCAACAGCACCATTGTGCCGCTGATCGACATGCAGGGCGGCTCGTTTGACTTCTGGGCGTCGTTCCGCGCGATCGTGATGGTGGTGGGTGTGTTCGCATGTCTGGTCTACTTCTTCTTCTCCGTGGAACATAAGGGTGCGGTGGGCAAGACCGCCCGCCTTGGCATCTGGTACCTGATGGTCACCTTCGGCGCTGCCTTCGGCTACACCGTCATGGGCCGCATCGCCCTGCTTGCCCAGCGTCTGGAATTCCTGTTTGATGACTGGCTCTGGCTGGTCGACCCATCTGGGGCGAGGGCAGTTATCGGGTAGAACATCCACCTAGGGTGTTAGACACCTGAGTATTGACACCCGCAAAGGGCATCCCTACAGTGTGCCGTTCCGAATGGGGGGGAAGCCCCCCCTCAGAGCCCAGCAGCGAGGTTTTTCAGATGTCGACCCCGAAACTTAGAACATCACCGGCACGAAAACGAAAACGCCGCTCCCATCTGGCGTTGCGGAGTGTCAACCTCGTCGCATGCCCCAACTGCGGGAGCCTCCGTCGCCCACACCACGCTTGCGGTGACTGTGGGTATGTGCGGCCTGGCCTGCAGGTGAAGGCTGCCGGAGCCGGGTAACCGATGCGGATTGGCATCGATGTGATGGGGGGTGACAACGCTCCGCACGCCATCCTTGACGGCGCGATCGCCGCAGCCGAACACCTCCATGCCGATGACCGACTCGTCCTCTTCGGCGACGGCGACATCATCTCGGCAGCATTGGACGCAGCGGGGGCAGATGCATCGCAGTTCGAAATCGTTCCGACCAGCGAGGTCATCGGCATGGACGAGGGGCCTGTCGATGCCGTTCGCAGCAAGCAGGACAGCTCACTTGTCGCGCTCTGCCGCGCCGGGAGCCACCGCGAGGACGATCCGCTCGACGGCGTCATCTCGGCGGGCAACACCGGCGCATTCGTTGCCGCCAGCCAGATGTACCTTCGGCGTCTACCCCATGTGCACCGGCCCGGCATCGCCGCGCCCGTTCCCACATTCGGCGGGACCGTCGCCTTCATCGATGTCGGGGCCAATATCGAACCGAAGCCGCTCCATCTCTGCCAGTACGGCGTCATGGGCACGGTGTACGCCCGCCGTATTCTGGGCATCGAGAATCCGAGAGTCGCCCTGATGAACGTGGGCGGCGAAGAGCAGAAGGGCACCAGCGACCTCAAGTCGGCCCGAGACATGCTTCGAGATACGCCTTCGGTCAACTTCATCGGCTTCATCGAGGGACGGTCGCTCTTCGACGGCGGTGCTGATGTGGTGATCACCGACGGCATCGTCGGCAATGTCTCGATCAAACTGGCCGAGGGCCTGTCGACGGGGCTCATTCGCAAACTTGCCAAGGACATCGCCGATACCCATCCGGATCTTGTCGAGAAGTTCGATCCCATCGTCCGCAATCTCTACGCCGAGTACGACTACCACGAACACGGAGGTGCGCCGCTGTTGGGTGTCAACGGCGTGAGCCTGATCAGCCACGGAAGTTCCAAGGCCAGGACGATCAACAATGCAGTGCAGCGAGTCAGGCAATTCGTGGTGTCAGGCGTGAACGAACACATTGTGGAAGGCCTGGCAGAGGTCGAAGAGGAAGCGGGCGTCGCATGACCACACCTCGCGGCGTGCGGCTTCTCGGTACCGGCTCCGCCGTGCCTGAGACGGTCCTTGACAACGAAACGCTTGCCAAGCAGTTTGGTGTGGATGCCGACTGGATAGAGCAGCGAAGTGGCATCCGCGAACGCCGGGTCTGCAGCCGCGGCGAGAGCGTATTTACACTGGAACTTGAAGCACTTCGCAACGCGATGGACAACGCATCCGTGCAGCCCACGGATTTGTCGCTCATTATCACAGCATCCGTAAGCTCCGAAATGACCTGCCCGTCCAACGCCGCTCGCCTCGGCGGCGCAATTGGCGCAGTGCCCACAGGCGGTTTCGACCTGGTTGCTGCCTGCTGCGGCTTTGTCTCCGCCATGAATGTTGCTGACAGTCTGATACGTGCGGGGGGGTACGAGACAATTGCGGTTGTCGGCGGTGACTGCATGTCCGGTATTTCGGATAGGAACGAGCGGGGATCGGCCATTCTCTTCGGTGACGCGGCGGGGGTTGCGATTCTGCAGCGAAGCGATGATCCAACGGAAGGATGCATCTATCAACGCATGTACGGGGACGGAACTGACTGGTCATCGCTGTACATCCCGACCCGCATGGACGAAGTGATCGAGGATGACGGCTCTGATGTGCCGCTGGGCAAACTCCGGATGAAGGGGAAGGAAGTCTACAAGTTCGCCGTCACCACCTTTCAGGATCTCGCCGCCGAGACGATGGCCGATACCAAACTCGCGGTGGAGGATGTCGCCCAGTTCATCTGCCACCAATCCAACGCGAGGATCATCGAGTCGGCGATGAAAAAACTCGGCCTGCCGAGCGACAAGGTCTACATCAATATCGATCGCTACGGAAACAGCAGCAGCGGATCCGCCAGTCTCTGCCTCGACCAACTTTGGCGGAATGGCTCGATCAGCCGCGGTGACACCATCGTCATGCTTGCCTTCGGCGGCGGGTTGACATGGGCCAGCAGCGTGTGGAAGCTCTGATGAGTTGCGGAATCATTGCACTGTGCCCGGGACAAGGCGCGCAGAAGGTTGGCATGGGCAAGGCGTGGTACGAGAAGTCGGCCGCGGCGCGTGCCGTGTTCGATGAAGCAGACGAGGCGCTTGCCGATACACTCGGCGCGTCGCTGCGCGATCTGTGCTTTCAAGGACCGGAAGAGGAACTCAACCGCACAGACATCAGCCAGCCGGCAATCTACACCTGCAGCGTCGCCTGCTGGCGTGGGCTTCGTGAGAATGGTCTGGAAGGAGATCTTGCAGCCGCTGCGGGTCTTTCACTCGGCGAGTACACCGCGCTCCATCTCGCCGGGGTATTCGACTTTGTGGAAGGGCTGCGCCTGGTCGCTACCCGCGGCAGGCTCATGCAGGATGCGGCCGAGGCTGCCGATAGCACCATGGTTGCCATGATGGGGGATGATGCGGACATTGAATCACTGTGCGCCGATGCGGCGTGCGACGATGTGCTTGTGCCAGCCAACTACAACGCGCCGGGCCAACTGGTCATCAGCGGCTCCACTGCCGCCTGCACAAGAGCAGCCGAGGCCGCCACCGAACGAGGACTCCGCGCGGCGCCGCTGTCGGTGGCGGGGGCGTTTCACTCACCCTTCATGGCACCGGCGGCGGAGGGGATGCGATCAGCGATGGAGGATGTGACTCTCCGAGAACCAACAATCGATGTTTGGTCCAATGTGACCGCCTCGCTGCACGACAGGGCCAGCCTTGCCAATCGCCTTGTTGACCAGATTACGAACCCGGTTCGCTGGTCGCAGCAATGCCGGGAGATGGCCGGGCGGTATGATGGTGCGTGGCACGAGATGGCGCCAGGAGGCGTGCTTCGTGGACTGATGCGGCGGATCGACCGTCAAGTGAAGGTACAGAGCCATGATGAACCGTAAGACGACATTCGCACTCGTCCTGATCACGGGGCTGTTGGTAGCGGCCTGCGGTGGTAAGGAGGAAGCACCAAAGCAGGTCAAGCGAGAGGCGCCCAAGGCGCCACCGCCACCGCCGGTCAAGTCGATTGCCGAACTTGGCGCCGAGATGACCATCGACGACCGCATCATCTGGGACGACGAAGCGGCTCCATCTTCGACGGAGGATCGACGTGCCATCCTGCAATTCGTCAACGCGTTTCTTCGCGGTGACGCGGCTACGCTTCGCGGCATGATGTCCTTCAGCGACCAGTTGGAACTCGACGCCATCGACAGCCGAGGGCAACTTGCCGAGATGGCCAAAGCCATCACGATGGCGGAGATCGAGTCCGGAAACAGTCCCGACGGGCGTGCGTGTGTCCTCATCAAGTACGAGGTCGGTTTCGAATATCAGCCGCAGTTGTGGTTCTACGAGGGCGATGGGGGAACCTACTCGTTCACCTCCGTCGAGTCACCTCCGGGCATCGTGGACAAACTCAGCGGCAACTGGATCGAAGCATGGTTCGCTGGCAAGGCAAAACACATCGAAATCGCTTCGCAGCCTGACGGAGATCTTGAATACTCCAGCGGCGGCGGCGTGACGATGGTTCCCGGTGGCGGCGGAGGCGGCAGCGGCCCCGGCCCAATGACGACACCGCCGAGCGGTCCTGGTTCTCCTCCGAAGAAGGGCCCTGGTCCACCACCGGGGCGGCCAATCACCCCGAATCCATAGCACCCGCGGTACTTCACCATGACACGGACCAGCGACGAACAACAGGTTGCCATCGTGACTGGCGCAAGCCGCGGCATTGGCCGCGCGATCGCCGAACAACTGGCCGATGACGGATTTCATGTTGTTCTGGTCGCGAGAAACATCGAGGCGTTGGACGAGGTGCGAGATGGAATCATCAAAGCGGGGGGAGACGCATCCTGCCGGCCCTGCGACTTGTCGGACGGTTCCGCATTTGGCGAACTGGTCGAATCGGTGGCCGATGACCGTGGGCGTCTGGATGTACTGGTCAACAACGCCGGTATGACGAAGGACGGCCTGATGCTCCGAATGTCCGACGAGGACTTCGATGCTGTCATGGCAGTGAACCTGCGATCCGTCTTCATTGGCTGCCGAGCGGCGGCTCGGCCCATGATGAAGGGCCGCTGGGGACGCATCATCAATATCACTTCGGTGACCGGTCTTTCCGGAAACCCCGGGCAAGCGAATTACGCCGCAGCAAAGGCAGGTCTGATTGGGTTGACGAAGACCATTGCCAAGGAATTCGGGTCAAAGGGCATTACCTCCAATGCCGTTGCTCCGGGGTTCATCGAGACGGACATGACCGCCGATCTGGGCGATGCGGTCAGCGAGGGCATCTTCAAGAGCCTGCCGCTGCGTCGATTTGGCCAGGCGCAGGACATCGCCTCGGCGGTATCGTTTCTCGCCTCGGACGGGGGTGGATATGTGACGGGGCAGGTGCTGGTCGTAGACGGCGGTCTGACCTGCTGAATCGTGCGGCAGAGCCGCGGAGCGGATATAGTGCCCGAACCCCCCAGTATGGGGCCCCAAGGAGACCCTGATCGTGACGGAAGCCGAAATTGAAGCCAAGGTAATGGACCTAGTTGCCCAGCAGCTCGGCGTGGACAAGAGCGACATTACGCGAGAGTCCAGCTTTACCAACGACCTCAACGCCGACAGCCTCGACACCGTCGAGCTCGTGATGGAGCTTGAGGATGTCTTCTCAACATCGATTCCTGATGAGGAAGCCGAGAAGATTCAAACGGTTGGTCAGGCCATCGAGTTCGTGCTCGCGCACTCCAAGGGCGACTGAGCGGCTCAGCGGGCTTCACCGCCGCTGGTCAGCATTGATTCATGTCCAGTTCCGGACAACGCCGTGTCGTCGTGACCGGGCTCGGTGCAGTCACCGACCTTGGACCGGATGTCGCGACGACTTGGGAAGGTCTTGTCAGTGGACGCTCCGGCATCGGCCCCATCACCTGTTTCGAACAGGACGATCAGTGGCCGGTCACGATTGCCGGGGAAGTGGCCGGCTGGGATCCGGACGAACTCTTTGATCGAAGCGATGTAAAGCGATCGGATCGGTGCTCTCTTCTTGGCATGACTGCCGCAATCGAGGCGGTTGCAGATTGTGGGGTCAATCTTGAAAGTGGTGACCCCTATCGTCACGGCGTCGTGATCGGATCCGGTATCGGCGGGATTCAGACATTCGAGCAGGGCCACAGCACACTCCTGAATCGGGGAGTGCGTCGCATGAGTCCATTCACAGTGCCGCGACTGATGGTGAACGCCTGCGCCGGGAATGTCTCCATCAAGTTCAATCTTCGTGGCGTGAATTCCGCACCGGCAACCGCCTGTGCAACGGGCGGTCACGCGATTGCGGAGGCGTTTTCGTTCATTGCCGGCGACCGTGCCGACTTCATTCTCGCAGGCGGCGCCGAGGCAGCGGTTTCACCGGTCTGCATCGGTTCGTTTACAGCCATGAAGGCGTTGTCTCGCCGATGCGATGAGCCGACGCGGGCGTCCCGTCCATTTGACCGCGACCGCGACGGCTTTGTGCTTGCAGAAGGCGCCGCGGTGTTGGCCATCGAGGAGTTGGAGCACGCCAAGGCTCGCGGCGCGAACATCTATGCCGAGATTCTTGGCTACGGACTGACCGGTGATGCCGGGCACATTGCCGCTCCAGATGAAGAAGGCACCGGTGCACACATGGCGATGAAGATCGCCCTCAAGACCGCCGGCGTGCATTCCGAAGAGGTCGGGTACATCAATGCCCATGGAACGTCGACACCACTTGGGGATGCAGCGGAGGTGGCTGCGGTCAAGGGATTGTTTGGCGAGTGTGCGACATCATTGGCGATGAGTTCGACCAAGTCGACGACCGGGCACACACTTGGCGCTGCTGGCGGTCTGGAGTCAATTGCGGTCGTCAAGGCGCTGCATCACGGCATATTGCCGCCAACGATCAATCTGGACAATCCCGACGACGGATTCGATCTGGATTTTGTCGCCAACGAGGCGCAGGAGCGTGATGTGTCCATCGCGCTCAACAACTCGTTCGGCTTCGGTGGGCACAACGTGTCGATCGTGTTCGGCCGCCCGCGGTCTTGATTCGCTTCAGGTCCCACGTTGCGAGTGGCGGTCACTGATCTTCGGGTTAGGTTGTTTGGGGTCAGGTCCTTTGGGGTCAGACCCCCCCCGTCGCGACCTCCGGTCGCTCCTCTTTGGGTCTGACCCGTGGGACCTGACCCCTCTTCAACCGAAAAGGCACCGTGCCGTTCCTAGAAAGGAAAACTCAATCCGGTCCAGACCATGATGCTGTCGCGACCTGGATTCGTGTCGTAGAGACTGGCATTGGAGATGTGATGCCAGCGGACACCGATCAGCCATCGCCGCTGCGAGCCGGCGTCGATCGACATGCCAACGCCGGCCTGCGGCGTGAAGTTGAACTCCGAGCCGCCGATCGGCACATTTTCGCTTGTCCACAAGAGGCCGGCGCCGCCCTCGATGAACATTGACCAGTCTTCTTTCGCCGCGAAGTGCCATCGCAACTGCAGCGTGAAATTCGCGCCCGTTGCGTTGTCGCCTCGCTGATCCACGCCGAGCGCGTTGAATCCGAAGTCGAGGCTGAGGTTGTCCTCAAGGAAGTAGTCAAACTCGACACCAATGAGCCCGAGCGTGTTCTCGCTACGCTTGACATCCCAGGCATAGCCACCGTGAATCGCCCATCGCCAGGAGTCCTTGGTCCCCCAGCCGACCGCCGGTTCCTCGGCTTCAGGGGCTGCCGTCTGGGCGACCAGTGCGGCCATTGAGGGGAGGTCGGGCGAGGCGGCGGCGAGCAGGCCGGCAGGATCCGCATTGACTGTGGTGGCCGCAAGGAGGAGCGTTGGGATGAGGGGCATGGATACCGTCTCCGGGAGTGCTGCGTGGAGGCCGAATTCCTCTCCGGTTCTGGAAAGGGGACTGTGATTCCAACGACCCCAAGGGGATTCGAACCCCTGTCTTCAGGATGAAAACCTGATGTCCTAGACCTGACTAGACGATGGGGTCTGACCCAAGGCGGGGGATGATACCACTCCGGTTCACAGGGGGTGCGGTATCCTCCAAACATGTTCGAAGTCGCGGTTGTTGTGATGATGCAGTGGGCGATGGCTGTCCCGCCATTGAGCGACGGGGAGTGGACGCGGCTCTCGGCAGTGAAGGATGGCGTCGACTCGCGCGACGAGGGCTTTGCGGCGCTGGTCGACCATGTCCGCCGTTGGCCGAAGGGCGGCGATGAAGCCCCTGCCGCCAATGTGCATGCCATGGTGAACGATCCGGCGGCCTTTCGCGGTGACTTGGTGACGATCGCGGGACGGCTCGAGCAGCAGCATCGCCTCGGTTCTCCCTGGGACGATGTGGTGGAGTGGTTTGTGCGTGATGGTGACACTGCCATGGCGGTGTATGTCGTCGATGCGGGGGAAGACACGATACCGCTTGGCGCGTTTGTGCAGATGCCCGGCCGGTTCTACAAGGTGATGACACTTCGAGGCCGCGATGGGGTCGAGCGCCCATTCGCCGCCTTTGTCGCCCCTGCAGGAGCCCTTACCACAAGTGGTGGGAGCGGCTTTCCGGGGCTTGGCTGGGTTGTTCCGCTCGCCATGGTGTCGGCATTCGTGCTCTTCATGTTGGTCTTGGCATGGTCGCGCAAGGCGAAGAAACCCCGCCGCGTGCGAACACCCTGGACAAGCAGGGATGTGATCAACGCCGCCGAGGAAGCTTGCACCGAGTTGCCGGGTGATTCGGCCGATGCGCTTGCCGAACTGCACACTCGTGCGGGGGCCGAACCGTGAAGTGCGTGCCGGTGCATCTTGGCGAGCGGTCCTACGAGATTCTCGTTGGGTCAGGCATCCTGAAGGACCTTGGTGCACTGACCGCGGATCGTGCCTGCGCCCATGCCTGCCTTCTGGCCATCGATACGGAGATTCTCGACACACATGGTCTGGCGGCGGAGGCCGCGCTGGAGGGGTACTTCGATGTGGCATCGTGCGATGTCATTGCGACCGAGGATCGAAAGAGCACGCAGGCGGTAGCGGTGATCTGGACGGCGATGCTGAATGCGGGGTGTGACCGTTCGACACCGGTCATTGCCATGGGCGGCGGCATCACGGGCGATTTGGCCGGCTTCGCCGCGGCGACCTTCATGCGCGGCGTACCGCTGATTCAGGTGCCCACCACGCTCCTGGCGATGGTGGACGCATCGATCGGCGGCAAGACGGGCATCAATCTGCCAGTGTCCCGCGGCGACGCATCGACGGTGATGGCGAAGAACATGGCCGGCGCATTCTGGCAACCGAAGTTGGTGGTAGCGGATGTCGACACCCTTTCAACGCTTGACGACCGGCAGTTTCGCTGTGGTCTCGCCGAGTGCGTCAAGCACGCAATGCTCGGCGACAACGGGTTCATGGCGTTTCTGGAGGAGAGTGTCGCGGCGATTCTGGACAGGGACACAGCATGCTTGATCGACCTTGTTACCCGGAGCGCAACGATCAAGGCGGAAGTCGTTGCCGCCGATGAACGGGAATCGGGCAGGAGAGAGGTCCTCAATCTCGGTCATACCTTTGGTCATGCGATTGAGCCCATGAAGGAACTGGACTTGATGCACGGCGAAGCGGTGTCGATCGGATTGGTTGCTGCTGCGGCCTGCGGTGTCGAACTGGGTTTGCTGCCTGCGGAAATGGCGGACCGCGTTGCATCATTACTTTCGTCCATGGGATTGCCCATCGAAGTGCCGCAGGCTGTTCCGGCGAGGGATCTCGCCGCGCTCATGGCGATGGACAAGAAAACCAGAGGGGGCGAACTCCGCGTGGCGCTTCCTCGCGAGCGAGGTGTCGAACTTGTTGACTCGACCGCGGCATCGTCGCTGGCCCGTGGAATCGAGGCGGCGTGGCAGGCGGTCGGGGCCCTCGCGTGAGCGAGCGGCGGTGGTGGCTTGTCGCATCGATTGCGGCCTTGTGTGCGGTGGTTCTCGTCAGGGTGCTCGGCCCGTCCGATCTCTGGGACCAGACCCAGCCGCGGACCATTGCCTACACGATCGACATCGTTGCCCATGGCGGCGAACACTGGGTTCTCCCCCGCGAACCGGACGGCCACGGAGCAACAAAGCCACCGCTTTTCAACTGGCTGGCCGTACCCTCGGTCGCGATCTTCGGGCCCGTATCGGATCTTGCGCACAAGGTGCCGAGTGTCGTCGCGCTCCTGCTCTTGTGGCTGATGGTCGTAGTTGTTGGAAACCGGTTGGACGGTTCGCGTCGAATGCTCGGCTCGATCGCGGGCATTGCGCTGGCATGTTGCTATCCGATGTTCAAACTCGGCTATCTGGCCCGTCCGGACATGGTGTTGACGCTGTTGTTGGATGTGGGCTGGTTGTCGGCGACGATGGTGTTGCTGTTTCCGTTGCAGGGGGGCCGGCGGCGATGGCTCATCGCTGCCTTCTGGATCGCCGCCGCGGGCGCACTGCTTGCCAAGGGACCGCCGGTTGTCGCCCTGATGCTGGCAGTGCCGGCAATGGCCCGATGGGGCGGCACCTCGTGGTCGGAATCTGCAAGGCTTCGCTGGTGGATCGGGGTTCCTGTTGTGTTGCTTGTGGCTGCCAGTTGGATCGTGGGGGTCTGGTGGATCGACGCGGGGCATCTTCGTGATGAACTCTGGTTCAACGAAATCTATGGCCGTGTGACAGGGACCGGCCCGGAGGGCAGCGTACGTGGCACGGTGGATCTGCTGCTGGGGTTGTTTCACATGCCGTTCTACGCCGTGGTGCGGTTTCTGCCCTGGTCGATCGTTGCGATCGCGGGGATTGGTGCACTGTGGCGGGCCGATCGGCAGCGGCCGCTGATCCGCTTGCTCCGGAGCGGCTGCATCTTCAGTGTGGTGATTATTCTGTTCTTTTCGCTGAGCGCGGGTAAGCGGGCGGATTACATCGCATCCATCTACGCGCCGGCATCGCTGTTGGTTGCCTGGACGCTGTTGCAGGCACCCTGGTCGCGGCGTATCGGGCGTGTGGCAGTGCCGGTCGCGGCGATCGGTGTGCTGGTAGCGATGGCAGTGACGAATGCAAGGCAGTCATCGGCACCTTCACCCATGTTCGGGCCCGGCCTCTCCAGGTTTGCGAACCACATCGACCAGATGATCGAGGATGAGCCGCTGTATCTGGTTCGCCTTGGGGGCACTCATCTTCCGGAAATCCTTGGCGGTGGAACTGATCGGCGGGCCTCCATGGGCGAGATCGCCGGCATGCCGCTGAATCGTCTCTTCATCGCCTCTGGTGAGGCGGGCTCAATGGCGGAATTGCCGGCCGAGATGGGGGTGAACTGGCAGGTTCGCCTGCTCATGGAGGAGCGACTCATGCCGGATGATGTGGAGTCCTCTCGACCTCGGTGGGTGAGGCTGTATGAGGCCGTACGCCCCTGAGTTTCAAGCAGTTGCCCGCAGGGTTCCGATAAACGGGGCGGAGGGCGTGCGTCGTCTCGTACCCCGTAACGAGAGAGGATGATTGTGCGCGTCTTCGCTATCGTCAATCAGAAAGGCGGCTGTGGGAAGACGACAACCGCCATAAACCTTGCGGCTGTCGCCGCAAACCGCGGTGTTCGGACCCTGCTTATCGACATGGACCCCCAGTCGCACTGCGCGGCGGGTCTGGGTGTTCCTGAGGAACGCATCGACATGAGCGTCGGCGACGCGTTGGTGGCCGATCATGCATCGCTCGATGTGACATCTCTGCTCTGGCAGGTCAGCCGGAATCTCGACCTTGCGCCGAGCACGATGATGCTGACGGCGCTGGAGGCACCCGGCGGCGGCTTGCACAGCATGCCGGATCGAGACCGTCGTCTGGAGAGTCTGCTTGGCGTGATGAACGGGAGATTCGACTACTGCTTCATCGACTGCCCGCCGAACATTGGCCTGTTGACCTTCAATGCGCTCCGGGCGGCAACGGAGGCGATCGTGCCGGTGGAAACGGGATACTTTTCGCTGCGAGGGGCTAGAAGGCAGCGGAAGACGATTGCGGCGTTAATTGCCCGCGTCGGGAGACGCATCCCATGTCACATCCTGCCGTCGTTGCACCGGCCGTCCCCGCTGGCGCGGACGCTCCTGCAACGACTTCACGAATCATTTGGTGACGAGGTTGCGCCGGTCATCATTCGGGAACATGAAACGCTCAGAGAGGCCGTGAGTTTCGGGCAGCCGGTGATCGAATTTGCGCCCGGGAGTGAGGCCGAGCGGGATTTCGAGCATCTCGCCGACTGGCTGGAGGAGATAGGGCGTCCGTCCCAGCCGATCGTGCATGTTGAATCCAGAGGTACGCAGGGGCGGGCAGCGGAAATCGCCAGGCGGATGGAGCAGTTCAGCGTGCAGTCGCCGGAGCGACCCGATCGATCAGTGATTGCGAGAATTGAACCGGAGCAGGAGCGCGATGACCGGCATCCATGACGACTACGCATCGCTCGCGGAGCTGTTTACGACAACGGATGAAGCGCCCGCTGCCGACGGCGGCACGATTGAACTTCTGATTCCGGGCCACCTGCCGGTACAGGGTGGACTGTGGCTCGTGCCGTATGCGGTACGGGAGGCGGGCGACGGTATGGCGGTACTCCTGCGGATGCGGGAGGACTCGATTGACATCGCTCTTGTTGGCAGGGGAGCCGTGTCGCTGGTTGATTGCCGGACCATCGAGGATGTGCGCTCGGCCATTGGAGACCGGGCAAGTCTTTGGATTGTGCAGCCGATGGCGGCGGCCGGTCCGTCGGAGTTGTCCTCGTGCGGCGCGGGCCGCGTGACGCTCCTGTCTGGCGCTGATCAGGCCGCGGTCGTGGGCGCGTACCGCGTCCTCAAGGACATGGCCAGTGGCGGGCAGGTATCGGCGCCGATTCGGTTGGTGATCGTCGGCGCGGAGGATCGATCATCCAGCGATGCAGCATCTCGCATTGTGCAGACTGCCCGGCATCAGTTGTCGGTGGACATCGAGACTGGTCCTCCGCTTCCTGCGATGGGGAGTGGGGGCGAAGTTGTGGCGGAGGTGACGCTGCCGTGGAGTGATTCGGTGAAGACGTTGTTCGATCATCTGCGGTGCGAAGCCGTCGAACCAGCGAAGGTGCCGCTCGAGGAAGACTCTGTGCCAACGCAGGCCCAGCCGGTGGAAGTGACGATGGCTGCCTCGCCGGCGGCGTCTCTGAGCAGTCATGTGCCTGGGTTGGTAGCAATGGCCGTGCGATGTCCGGACCACGAGGAAGTGGAGTTGGCCCTTGATGGCGATGGCGGCCTCCACGTGCTCGCCAACGCCGACGATCTTCGTGCCGCGAGCATCGTCTTCGCCTGGATTGAGCGGCATCGCGAACTCATTGCGATGGCGTGCGGCGCGGTGCAGTTGGCTGCGGAGCGGGAGCCGATGCGGCACTTGTTCACCAGTGATGCGGCGTCCGTGGCCGACCTGCAGGGTTCCGGCATTCGACTGCACTTGCTCACTGAGGTTGAGGTAGATGGCCACCGTGGCCCATTCTGCACGCCGTTGAACTGACCCCATCTGCCCGATAGTTACGAAGCAAGCGATCGCTGCCAGTTTGCATGCGTGAATCCTGCAAGATCCCGTTCGTCAAAGCCAGCCTTTGCAAGCGCAGTGAGAAGATCCGTCAACTTGCGCGGATGATCAAGTTCACGAGGAAGATGCTCGGGTGTGAATCCACCATCAAAGTCACTTCCAAGCGCGACATGTCGGCGGTTACCGGCAAGGTCGCAGAAGTGCATGATGTGCCGCACGCAATCCGTGATTGACACCTCATGATCGGTCGAGAGAAAGCCGGCGTACAGATTCAGGCCGATGACACCGCCGCGCCGGATGATCTCCTTGGCGTGGTCGTCGCGCAGGTTTCGCTCGTCGTTCGCACCGAGCACCGTGCGGCTGTTGGAGTGCGTTGCGACAATGCGGGCGTCGGTACAGGCCAGGAGATCGTCGAACGCGGCGTCGGACAGGTGCGACGCGTCATGCATGATGCCTGATGCATCAAGCGCGGAAACCAGATCACGGCCTTGGGGGGTCATTCCTTCCCCGCTGGAGTTTCCCCCGGCATACCGCGTGCCGCGCGACCAGGTGAGCCCGACTAGACGCACGCCTCGCAGACGCCACCATGGCACATCTTCAGGTGAGCGAATCGGGTCGGCACCCTCCATGAGCAGAATGAGCCCAAGCGGCCGCTCCGGGGCCGGAATCTCTGCGCCCTCTCGCATGATGGTGACCGCTCCAGCGCTCTCCAGCCGTTCGTAGACCTCAAGTTGCCGGTGTCCTGCAAATGCAGCCTCGTCCGCATCTCCGTAGCACCACGGTCCCTCGCAGCCCGGCTCCGTGAATATGGTGCCGAAGGCCATGCGTATTGGGCTCTCGGCCAGATCCGGCAGCGAAATGCAGGCCAATGCGGGGTCGCCGCAGGGTTGCAGGAGGTTGCGGCCGGCGACTTCCAGATACGCCAGATCCAAATGGCCGTCGATCCACGGGAGGGTCATCGCAGCAGCGTAGCAGGCCGGGCGCTGATACCCTTGGGTGTCATGAGCGAGGTGGATGCCACTATGGGCCCGGCGGACGAACCCAGCAGCACGATGTCGCAGCGAGGAAGTGCGCTCCTCGTGGCTGCCGGGGCGATGGCCGTGCTCCTCGCGGCGTTCTGGATGCGGCCTGCCGCGGAGGGCGTGGGTACCCACCGCCAGATTGGCCTTCCCTCATGTGGATGGATCGCGGCAGCCGACATTCCCTGCCCGACCTGCGGCATGACGACCGCGTTCAGCCATTCCGTGCGAGGCGAAATCCCCTCGGCGTTTCTTGCCCAACCGTTCGGGCTGATTCTGGCGTTTGCGACGATGGCCGTTGCGGCATTCGCGCTGATCATTGCAATTTCTGGCCGGCCACTGCATCACGCGCTGTACCGCTGGTACACGACCCGTGTGTTTGTTGTGCTCTGCGGTGTGGCTGTGCTGGCGTGGGGATGCAAAATTCTGCTGCACAAGGGGGTGTTGTGATGCGACGACTCATGGTGGGCATGTTGGTTCTGGGGCTTCTGTGCTTGTCCGGGATCGGAGGTGGGTGCGCGGCTGCGGGGTTCCTGGGCGCCGCAGCACAGCAGTTCGAAGACCAGAAACTAGTCGAGAAACTGCCGGAGTACGAGGGGCTGGAGAGTCACACGGTAGCGGTTGTCATCGATACGGACCTGGCGATTCACTACGAGCATCCGGGTGTTGCGAGCATCATTGCCGAGGGCGTGTCGGCTCGTATTCAGAAGGAAGTCCCCGGTGCGAAGGTGCTGCACCCTGGCGTGGTTGCGGAGTGGCAGTTCCGCACGCCACAGTGGAACGCCATGCCGCCCGGGGATATCGCCAATGCGCTGCAGGTGGAGCGGGTGGTCTACATCGATCTGCAGGCGTACAGATTGACACCGCACGGGAACACATGGCTTTGGGAGGGATATTCGAAGGGCTCCATCGGGATTGTCGAAGAGGGGTCATTCGACGGCGATGGTTTCGCCGACTCGCTTGAGGTGGAGGCGTCTTTTCCGACCCGTCCAAGCACGCTTGCCAGAAGCGAAGCAAGCGAAGAGGACATCGGGCGGGGGCTCCTGCAGGCGTTCATTCAGAAGGTTGCGTGGCTGTTCTACACACATACGGAACCCAAACATCCAGATCGATACCGACCGGAGTTGGACGCATGAGGGTGATCGCGCTGGTCATGCTCATGGCGGGATGGTGCCTCTGCATGCAGGGGTGCAACGTGGTCGCCGGGGTGACCTATGTGCTTGCGCCGGATCCGTCGGAGGATGCGGTGTTTACCTTGCCGGATCGATCCACTGTGGTGTTTGTGGATGATCGTCGCAATGTGATGCATCCGGCCCGGCTTCGCAATGTGGTTGGTGATGCGGCTACGACGATGCTGTTGGAGGAGGATGTTCTGGCCACCATGGTTGCTCCGAGAGATGCGGCGAGGTATGTCGCGTCGAAGGATCGGCATGGGCAGGCGGTGTCCATGGCCGCGATTGGCGAGGCGGTGGGTGCGGAGATTGTCATTTATGTGGAAATGAAGGCATTCGGGCTGAGCAGCGACGGTCGTACACCCGATCCGCAGGCCGCCTGCGAGGTCCGCATCATCGACGCGGTCAGCAGGACGCGCCTCTTTCCTGTGGTTGATTCGGAGACGGGCGACCAGCCCGGGCATCTGCTCATTGTTGGGCTGCGAAAGGTCGACCCCTCTCGCACGAGTGACGCGCGGTCGGCGAGGAAACTCGCCGAGGAACTTGCCACCGAGTTGGGTGATGCCGTCGCCGAATTGTTTTTCAAGCACAATGTTGGACGGCTGGGTGAAAATCTGGATCGGCGGTAGGCGTGCTTGCGCTGCACTTGATTGCACCATCGCTTCTGCCGCGGCCCCGCGGACTTTCCGGCCTCCTGCGCGTCACCGTCAGGGGAATGCCGGAGGATGATCACCGTGTGTTGGTCCTTGGTGGACAGGAGGAAGTTGATCGCTTTGCGGCGACGGGGTTGCCTGTCGTTGGCGGCGTCTCCGGATGTCTGGATCGATCGCGGACATTGGCGTCGCGTGTTCGCCGCGTTGTCGAGGCCATGGAGCGAACGCGGCCGGTCGGACGGGTCTTTGCTTGGGGTTGGCCGGCGGCGGTGATCGCGTCGCATCTGGACCGGTTCGGCGAAGGTGTGGCCATTGTGGATGCTGTCGGCGTCGGCGGTTGTCTTCCGGGCATGCGAATTGTGCCGACGACATCGCGATCGGCCTCGATGCTTCGGCTGCGCGGTGCGAACGAGCGGCAGTTCACGGCGCCATTGGTTGGGCTGGAACCCGCAACGCTTGTCGCCGCGCCGGGATCGCTGCGGCGTGATCTGGGTCTTGACGACGAAGCGGTACTTCTCCTGATCGCCGGTCAACAGCGTGGCGGTGGTATGTGGAAGGAACCTGCGGCTTTTGCCACGACGATGGCGACTTCCGGGAACCCCGTTCACCTGCTGGTTGAGCGTGACTATGTGCAGCGGGCGGATCTCGCTTTACACATGGCCAGCCTCGGTTTACTGCGGTATCTGCATGTTGTCCCCTCGCCTTGGCGTCTTGCGGACATCGCAGGCGATGTGAATGCGGCGTGGGCTCCCCACAGCGGCGGGTCTGGCAAGGGGGGAGATTCGGTGGATGGTGTTCTCGACCTGCTTCAACTCGTTCGCGACGGTGTCCCGCTGATGGCGGGCAGTGGGCATCCGGTCAGTGGTGTTCCGACGATTGGCGCCGCGGTTGCGACGGGTGACGGGATGCTGGCGGCATGTCGCTGGCTCGCCGATCTGCAGGAGCGAGGGGGAAGGGTGTCATCGAGCGATCCGGCATTTGCGGCGCGTGTTCAATCGATCACGTCGCCGCGGCGTTTTCTGGAAGGACTGCAATTGCGGTGTGCGTAATGTTGCCTCAGCGCGATGGCGCTTTGGTGCGGCTCCGCGGTCGACCGTGGCGGGCAGTTGCTCGCGCCTTGTCGGTACGGGCTGCGGCGCCAAGTCCACCGGCGACAACTTCGCCGAGGTAGAGTCGCGAGTCGGCGTCGGGGGAGAGATGTCCAACGAGTTGACAGTCGAACCAGGCGATGGCCGACTCGATGATGGGCGATCCGGTTTCCCCTTCTCTGAGCGGCAGTGCGAGGAAGGGATCTTCGGTGGGCGTGGCGTCTTCGCCGAATCGGCGGATGGCAAGTCGGTCTCCGTTTGGGACCATGCAGATGGCGAAGGCCCGGGCATCGCGGATCATCGGTTCGATGGGCCTGCCTCGTGGGACGGCGACGACGAGCAGCGGGGGCTCCGCGCTGCACTGTTGGACCCATTGGGTCAAGACGCCGCCGCGGCGGCCTTCATGGCCACAGGTCAGCACGTAGGTGCCGGTGGGGAGTCGTTCCAAAGCGGTGTGCATGGGTTGTGGACGGGCCATAGTGTGGTGTGCATGCGCAGCGGCAGGGGATGAACGCCAAGTCGCGTTCTGCCACCGACTTAGAATGCGCCGTTTAGGGCCGATTGCAAGGTCCGAGAACCAGCACTTGATCGAAATACCCTGAAAGTGTTGCAAAGTGGGAGAAGGTGGGATACGGTGGGGCCGATTGGAGGCAGGGACAAGGACGCATGCATGCTTTTCACCGGCGATACAGATCGAGCGATAGACGACAAGCATCGTCTGTCGATTCCGGCGGAGCATCGTGCTCAGTTGGCGGGGCAGTTACCGGCGGTGGTGTATGCAACGCCGGGGTCGAACGGGGGCATCTGGGTATGGCCGGAGGAAACCTTCATTCGCATGGCCGCCAATCTCGAGGACACGCTGCTTCCCGACGACGACGAGATGGACATGGTGCAAGTGTTGTTTTCACAGTCACAGCGTCTGGAGCTGGACAAGACTGGTCGCATTCGATTGCCTGTTCAGTTGTTGGAGTTGGCGGGGATTGGTTCTCATGCGGTGATTCTTGGGGCACGGGATCACTTGGAACTTCGCGATCCGGCCGAGTGGGCGAAGGAAAAGCCGCAGAAACTCGCTGCCCTGCGGGAGATCATGCAGCGGACGGCGGCGGGGAGACGGGGGAAAGCGACATGACCATATCTGTACGGCGGCGGAAACGCTCCGGCAGGGCTTTGTTGGGCACGGATGCCCGACTTTCTGCGTGGGGAGACGCTACGGATGGCGCGCTCACCTCGCACCTTTGGTTCTGTGATGTGCCCAGTCACAGAGCGGAGACCACGGACGGTCTCAAACGGGATTCGCACCGGCAAGGATGCTCGGTGTACTGAACACAGGTCTCATCCGCGAGAGCGGGTGGGACCCTTTCCTCAAGCGGCCGGGCATGAGGCCCGGCCACCCCTTCCCCCGGTTCGCGGCGCGTCCCACCACGTGCCGCGGACCTTTTTTTGCCCCCGTCCCAGGGGTCACACCCGGGGACACACCTGGGGACACACCCGGGGTCACACCCGGGGTGTGACCCGTGCAGTCCGGAAGTGCTTCGGTTTGGATGGAGGCATGCGAAAGAGCCGCGGCGGTTACGCGGTGCGAAGGCTCTCTTGGCCCAGTACCCCTATTCGTTTCCGGCCGGGCGGATCTTGCCGGCGATGGCAGGTCCGCTGCGAGCGATCTGATCGGCAACCTCGCGGCGGTGCACCGGAATCTCCCGAGGGAAATCCATGGCAAGGCGCACCCTGTCGCCCTTGATAGAAGCGATCCGGATGACCCCTTGCGGGTTCGTCGGATCACCAATGACAATCTCTTCGCCTTCCCGTCTGGTTATGACCAGCATGCTGCGGACCTCCTGCCGCTGTAGCCCGCGCGACCTGCGCGGGTCCCACCAACTCCACAGGATACCAGCGATGACCCCCTTGCGGCAAGCAGTTCAGCAGCGGAACTCCAGATGCAGCAAAGCGTTAGTCGACCGCCACAACGGCTGCTACAGCCTCGATTCGATCCTTGAGGCGCTGTTCGATACCCGCTTGAAGCGTCATGGAACTCGATGGACACCCCACACAGGCCCCGTGAAACCGCACCGATACCACACCATTCGCATCAACATCGACCAATTCGACATCGCCTCCGTCCGCTTGGACGGCCGGCCGGATGAGGTCCAGCACCTCGGCGACCTGGGCTCGCAATTGATGGGTGTCCACCATTGCCGAATGGTACGACACTGCGGCCGTCGCGGCCAGCAGGGCTACACTGCGGGCATGAGGTACCCATTGATCCTGATCGCCGTACTCATGCTCGCCGCTTGCGGCCAGACCATCCACGACCCCGGGTCGACGCTCCAGGAGACAGGCCGCTCGCCCCGGATCCATGTCGCGTGCATGGAATTGCTCGACGAACAGGTCGGCTTGAACGACGAGGCCTACCGCGAGACTCTGCACGCCATCCTCTGGCGTCCCGGGTACACGAATACCGCTCGCCGCGAGGCGCTTGACCGCCTCTGGGCAGTCGATGCAGACGCCGCCATCCGCACCATTCGCCAGCGGCTGCCCCGCATGGGCAATTGGACATGGCTCAGCGAACTGTGCCAGTGGATCGGCGAACAACAGATCGCCGAACTCGACGCCGCGCTGGTGAGTTCGTGGGCAAGACCGACCCAGCGAGTCGAGTCGGAGCAGGAGCGACCAGAGTACCTCGCACTGGCCGCGATTCACGGCGCCGGTGGGATTACCGACCTTGTCTTCGCCTCCTTCGCTGAATCGAACAAGGTCTGGCAGCAGGGATACCGCACGCGGTGCTGGGAACTGCTGCACCGACTCAACCAACGCGAGCGTCTGCTTCAACTCGTTTCGGCGGTTGACGCGACAAGCGACGACGCGCTTTTGCTGGATCTTCGAGACGGCGTGCGTGACCTCGGCATCCTTCCGCGAAACCGCGAGGAGATTCTCTGGATGCGAGAGTTGCGTTCTCCCGAGCGAGCCACGTTCTGGACGGAAGCGGTATCGGCACTCCAGAACATGCCAGCGTCTCGCCGGCTGCATCTGGAACTCCGCGATGTCCCCGTTGCGGTCGCCGCGCACCGGCACGCTCCGCACCTCTTGGCCACGTCGACCGGCGATATGCTGTCCGAGATCGACGGAACGCTGCAAGGGCGGCGGCACTACTTCGAGACGGAGGGCGGAGGGCAGGCTTCGACGAAGAGTGAGCAGTTCCGAACGCATCGCGATGTCATGACCTGGGGCGACGCAGCGGCGATCCTTCTGGCGCTGCGAGCGATCCAAACCCCGCAGGTCGCGGACCACCTGCTCGACTATGCCGAGCGGGACCGGCTCGACGACACGACCGAATACGGTGGCGTGATCGCCCTTGATGAAGAGGGGCGATTCGAGGTGCTGGAGTTCGAGCCCATTGTTCGCCACCACGACCGTCGTTTCAACGCACCGCAGCAGATGCTCGATGCCGCGTACGACTCGCTCTTTCACTTTCACAATCATGCACAGCGTCATCGCAACGGCGATCACGCCGGTCCGGGCATGGGCGACAAGAACTATGCCGACAACACGCGGGCGAACTGTCTGGTGTTCTCGTTTGTCAATGAAGACACGATGAATGTGGACTTCTACCGGCACGGCCATGTCGTTGTTGATCTTGGGACGATGCGGCGGGGTGGGCGATCGCAGGGCTCCACAATTGAAGGTGGCGGCAGCGCCCAATTCGAACTCGTTCCAAACGATCCGGCCAGTTCCAAAGTCGCGATGACGATTCGGTTGCCTGGACTGACGCTGTTCCCGGTGGAGGATCGTGAGCGATGGCCCGATGTCACGGTGGACTGGTCCGCAAGCGATATCTCCAACGAAACCACTGTACATCTCACCGGGACGGCCGGGCCGCTCCTTGGGTATCTGGCGCAGATCGGGCGGTTTGAGTTCTCTTTCACGGCATCCGGCCATGACATCAGCATTTCGATTCGTCCGGAGGATTCCGCCGGCACATTGACTGTGGACGGGCGTGTCTTTGCGTCCGTGCCGATCGAATAATGCTGTCGCCTCGGTCGCTGCTGTTGGTTTCGGTCCTGCTTGCCGCCGACATTGGCTGGACCGAAACCGAGGTGTCGATGCCGTGGCTCCTCTTCCTCTTGGTCATCATGACACCGGCGGCCGTCCTGACAGGCGCCGTTGCGAGCCGAGTTGCGGCAATTCGGCGGAGTGAGCGAAGCACGAACGTGGCGGTCTGGATCGTGTTTCTTGCCTGGTCGCTGGCCGTGTTGTTGGCCGGTTGGCCCGCCGTTGTTGAGCAAGGACTTCCGCTTGTGGACGATGCCCTGGTCGTCGCACCGCTGGTGTTGGGATTGGCCACACTCTGGTATGTGACCGGACCGCGGCAGGCCCGGTGGTCATGGGCTGTTCACAATCTTCGGCTGCAGGTCTTTCTGGTCCTGATACCGCTGCTTGCCATGTTCGCGATGTCCGATGTCGCGACGCGATTCGTGAATCCCGAGCTTGCTTCATGGGTCGTGCTGGTCGCGGTCATCGGTCTCATATCCACCGCGCCGCTGTTCGTTCGATTTCTGCTGCCCGCCCAGTCTCTGGAACCCGGCGAACTTCGAGAGATCATCGTGCGGGTTGCGAACGAACGCAGTGTTCGACTCCGCGATGTTCTTCGCTGGGAAACCGGGTTCCGGGTCGCAAATGCTGCGGCTGTCGGACTGTTCCCGCGCCTGCGGGTGATCATCCTGTCCGATCTCCTGCTGGCCCGCTTGACTCCGCGGGAGGTGGAAGCAGTTGCGGCCCATGAGATCGCACACTTGCGACAGCACCATCTTCCGTTTCTTGGCGCCACTGCATTGGCGATGCTCTTCTTGGCCGAACGAGTGTGCAGCGGCATGTCGCTTGGCGGAGTGGCAATATTCCTTCCGCTTGTAGTTGCGATTCTTGGAATGATTGCGGTGTCTCGGCTCTTCGAGCGGCAGGCCGATGCCCATGCCGCGGTTTGGCTCTCACGGCAGGAGGGGAGCGGCGAGGTCACGATGCGCGCAGCGGCGACGATGGCGGGCACACTGGCGTTGATTAGTGCCTGTGCTGGCCGGTCGATACATGATCGCAGCATCTGGCATGGGTCGGTCGCAGTGCGGGCGGCGCGCCTGCAATCGCTCGTGGGCGCATCCTTTGGGAGGCTTCCTGTTGACTGCCACGTGGTGTGGGTCAAGATCGCCGTCGCTGTTGCGACGATCATCGGCGGTACGCTGTACCTGTGATCGATCGCATTCGCATGCATGGTGCCGGGAACCGATTCCTGATCGGGTGCGAGACCGCGGCCTTGGGGCCAGAGGCTGGTGATGACGGAGTATTGCTTCTCTCGCCGCCGCGGGCGGAAGGCGATCTCTACATGCGGATCATCAACGCCGATGGAAGCGAAGGCGAACAATGCGGCAACGGCCTTCGGTGCGTTGCGATGCACGCGGTAAAGAGCGGCTTGGTGGAGGGAAGAGAGGTATTGATCGAGACGGCCGCGGGGACCGTTGCATGCATGGTCGATCTGGATGCCGCGAGCGTCGAGGTAGACCTCGGGATCCCCCGTCTTCGCAGCGATGCCTGCGGTGTCACGGACCTCGGCAGAGAGGCGGGTCTACCGCCGATGACCTTTGTCGACATGGGTAATCCCAACGCGGTGCACTTTGTTGATCAGAGCCCGGGGTCGATCTGCAGCACACTCGGGCCGCGCGTTGCGGAGCATGCCGGTTTCACTCGTGGCATGAACCTGCATGTCGTGCGGATGGATGACGCCGGCGCATGCACCTGCGCAACGTGGGAGCGAGGTGTTGGTCCGACCCTCGCCTGCGGCACCGGCGCTGCATCGGTCTTCGCGGCAGCCCGCGAGGCAGGCACATGCAGCGATGCACTGGCCGTCATGAGCGACGGCGGCACGCTGTACTGCCGCTGGTCACCAACCGGCTCCGCGCTGGTTCGCGGGCCTGCGGCCTACGTGTGAGAAGAGGGGTCAGGAACCTCTTTTCCGCAGGGGTCTGACCCCTTTTCTCCTCAACCCCACGCCGCAATGACGGCAAGCAGATCGTTGATGTCAACGACGCAATCCTCGGTGACATCCTCGGGGTGGGGGGTGACAATGGCCTCGGCGTAGAGGATGTCCACGGAAAACCGGCACTCGCCGACCCACCACTTTGAGCCATGACGGCGAGCAGTTACATGCGTAGTCAATACGTTCCCAGGGCTGCCACTCGCCGGATCCCAAGGAAGCGCCAGTGGTAAGCCCTCCGTCTCCCATGTGTCCATCGGGTATCGGAGCATCCCCGGCCCCATGAAGACATGGTTTGGCATGGTTGGTTCATCGGGGTCGTCGGCCACATCAACCCAAGGGCAGAATTCGAATCGATCAAAGGTCTGATTGCCAGCGGGCGCATCGAGAATCCGCACTTGGTTGCAGTAGGCGTACGTGTCGTCCGAAGTTGCCAGAGGCCAGATCCATTCGTGGCTGCCCAAAGTTATTGCCGACCAGTGCACTTCGTATCCACCATATCCATCCAGCGGCTCCCACAGTGCCACAGAGCCGCCAAGTTCGACGCTCGGCAATTCAAACTCGCCAGACACGAGGCGATAGATCACCGCTCCACCGAAATCTCGTGTGCTGTCACGCACAGCGCGCCGCCGGCGAACTGATAGGTGCGTGGTTCGGTTGACGCATCGCCGATGGCGTCGGCGATGGCGATGAGTTGATCGAAGTTTGCCGCGCCATCAAGCTGTCGGTGCAGTGCAGCGGCGAGAAACGCCCGCGGCACCGTGCGGACCTCCTCGCGTGACCACGGCAGCGGTGAATCAATGTTGCGATCAGTCTCCGCATCAAATGCATCGGCCGCCGCGTGCAGCATGGTTGCAGCGTGGGCGGCGTGTCTCGCCGAAGCGGGCCACAGCGACTCCAGGACCGGCAGCACATCCCGCCGCAGCAATCCACGTGGAGTACTTGGGTCCTCGTTGGTCGGATCTTCGCACCATCGCACACCTGCCACTTCGCAGATTTCCTGAAGCACTTCCGGGGCAGCGTCCAGGAGTGGCCGAATCAACTGCACCGATTCGGAGAGGGGCCGCAAGCGGGGCATGCCCGCAAGCGATCGCGGCCCACCACCGCGGCAGAGCGCCATGAGCATCGTCTCGAGCTGGTCACGCGCGTGGTGTGCCGTCAATACCACGGGGAGGCCGCACTGCTCAGCGATGCCGCAGAGCGACGCATACCGACCCGCCCGCGCTTCGGACGCTGTGCCGATCCCTTCAAGACGCCGGCAGTGGCACGGAATGTCCAGCGCATCGCACAGGGATTCCACCAGGATTTGTTCACCATCCGACGCCTGCCGAATCCCGTGATGTACATGTCCGGCCACGATCCGCAGGTCTGGCGCGGATCGCTGCGCCGCCGCGGCGCAGCACAGGAGCAACAACGCCGTCGAATCGGCGCCTCCGCTGACCGCCACCACACAGCCACGGTCTTCAATGGCCGGGCGAATCGTCGCGACCAACGAGTGCCTGCGCACCGACAACGGCAGGGCATCCCGGTTCACACCGCGACCGTCGGTTGCAGCGTGTCTTTGCCCATGCGGGATCGCAGGACTTCCGGCACGACGACCGAACCGTCCTCCTGTTGATACATCTCCAGAATCGGGATGAGGATCCGAGGGGAGGCAAGCACCGTGTTGTTGAGCGAGTGGCAGAAGACCGTCTTTCCACTGTCATCCCGGTACCGCATGTTCAGACGGCGGCATTGAAAATCGTAGAGTCGTGATGCGGAATGCGTTTCGCCCCAGTCACCCAGCGGGCGGCCGTCGCTGTCCAGTGGGCCTCGGCCGGGCATCCAGCACTCGATGTCGATCATGTCGGCGTTCTTCGGCCCGAGGTCCGCAGTGCAACATTGGAAGAGGCGGTAGGGGAGGCGTAGATCCTGCAGCATCTTCTCGACGATGTCGATCATCGCGGCATGCCACTGCCTGCTTTCCTCTTCATCGGCGCGGCAGATGACGACCTGCTCCACCTTGTCGAACTGGTGCACGCGGTACAACCCGGCGGTTTCGCGGCCGCCCGCGCCCGCCTCGCGCCGAAAACAGGTTGATACCGTTGCGTATTGAAGCGGCAGTTGTTCGGCGTCGATGATTTCATCGCCGTGCAGACCCATGAGCCCGACCTCGCCAGTGCCGGCGAGGTAGAGGTCGTGCCCGGCACCCCTCCGCGACTCTTCGATGTGGTACGCCTGTTCGCGGCCGGATGGAAAGAATCCGGTGCCGACCATGCACTCTTCGCGAACAACGACGGGCACCGACATTGGTACGAATCCGTGTTCCGTTGTGATGAGGTCGAAGGCGTGTTGCAGCACTGCTTGGTGCAGTCGCATGCCGTCGCCCCTCAGGGCGTAGTGCCGAGTACCGGCAATCTTGACGGCTCGTTCGAAGTCGGCGATACCGAGGTGTTCGACGAGTTCGATGTGGGTGCGGGGTTGAAAGCCTCGGTTTTCGGCGAAGGATTTCGAGGGGTCGAAGTTGTCGGGTGACCACTGTCGCAGTTCGACATTGTCCTCCACGGATGATCCGCGGGGTACATCTGGGTCGGGTGGTTGTGGTACCGCCATGATGAGCGCATTGAGTGCGGGTTCCATGGCGGAAATCTCTTCGTCGAGCTGCTGCATGTCGGCCTTCAGCGCGGATGGGCGAGCTTCGAGTTCTGCGAGTTCTGATTCGAGTGCCGGGCGGTCTGTGTCGTCCGCCTTCTTGATGCGGCCTTTGAGCTCGCCGATGCGTGGGCCGATGTCCTTGCCGATCTTTTTCTGTTCCGACCGCGCAGTTTCCCGCTTCAACATGAGTGCGCGGTGCTTCAAGTCCAGATCGAGCAGTGTGGCGAAATCGACATCGATGCCCTTGGCTTCGGCGCCATCGATGAATCGCTGAGGATCGTCGCGGAGTTGTTTCAGGTCGATCATGGTGTTGGAAGGATCGCGAGGAATTCCAGCGTGGCCTCACCCGCCGGTGTTATTCGGGGGGAGGGGGAGGGCCTGGGGGTGCGGCCCAGTGCAGTTTGTTGGCAAGAATGTCCCAGTAGGTCTGGGTTGGGTTCAGGATGAGTCGCAGGCATGTGGGTTCACGGTACACCGAGACTCGTTGTCCTGTGGAGAGGCTGCAGCGGGGTCGACCATCGATGACCAGCGTTGTGCCGGCGTTTGCGTGTTGGAGGTCGACATCGACTCTCGTGCTGTCGGCGACGACGATCGGTCGCACTGCCAGAGAGTGCGCTGCAAGTGGTGTCAGGACGATGGCTTGTGCGCGGGGATCGACGATGGGCCCGCCGGCGGAGACGCTGTGCGCGGTCGATCCGGTGGGTGTTGCCACGATGAGTCCATCGCCCCGAAGAGCCGGCGCGTGTACGCCGTCGATTGACAGGCCGAGTTCCAGGATGCGGAAGGGGTCGCCAGCGGCAATGTGAACCTCGTTCATGGCGGTCCAGGAACCTGTTCCTTCGACTTCGGCGCGAATGAGCATGACGCCGAGTACCGGCGCATCGTTGCTGAACACGATGTGTCGGTGTTCGATCAGCGATGCAACATCGAATTCTGCGAGAAACCCGAGTCGTCCGCAGTTCACACCGATGAGCGGGATGTCGTGGGGATGGACTCGTACTGCCTGGCTGATGAGCGTGCCGTCGCCCCCGATCGCGATGGCCGCATCGATGTTCTCCAGTGCGGGCAGTGTTTCGTCGGTTGCGTCGAAGTCACCGATGATGTCGGCCGCGTCGCCGAGTCCATCTCGCAGCGAGGTGACGATGCCTTCAACACCTTCGCGCTGGCGATCGGCGAGCAGGATGACGCGGCGTGCCATGCGGTGGATTGTATGGGGTCGGCGAATTCAGGACACGAGACCCTTGGTCAGGCGCATGAATGCCGTCTCAAGATTCACCTGTTCGCCCTGCATGGAATTGATGCGAAAACCTCGGGCGATCAGCCGATTTGGCAGTTCCGATACCGGTGGTGCGTCGGTGTTGTCGAGGACGACATCGATCCGATGTCGTCCGTTGTCGGTGACGACGTCGACGCTGCGTACGCCTCTCACTTCTCGCAGCAGCGATGCGGCCTCCTCTGCTTTTTCGGTGACTTCGATGTGCACCATCTGGCCGACCTTTGCTTTGGCGAGGATTTCGTCAACCGAGCCGGCGAATATCAGTTTTCCCTGTTCGATGACGCCGACGCTCGTGCAGAGTTCGGCCAGTTCAAGCAGGATGTGTGAACTGATGAGGATGGTCTTGCCCATGCGATGCAGTTCCCGAAGAAGGCCGCGGATTTCCACTCTCGCTCGCGGGTCGAGGCCTGATGCCGGTTCGTCGAGCAGCAGCACCTTGGGGTCGTGAAGGAGGACCCGGGCGATCGAGAGCCGCTGGCTCATGCCTCTGCTCAGCCCGCCAATCTCCGCGTCTGCTTTGTAGGACAGTTCCGTGAGTTCGAGTACATCGCCGACGACCTGTCGCCTCTTCGATCCGGACAGTCCGTAGCAGGCGGCGAAGAAGTCGAGGTATTCCGTTACGACCATGTCATCGTACGAACCCATGAAGTCGGGTACATAGCCGATGACTGGTCTGATTTCCGGGTTCTGGTACCCAATGACTTTGCCGTCGATGCGTGCCTCGCCCCAAGTGGGTTTCAGAAGTGTCGCGAGGATCTTGATCGTTGTTGTTTTGCCTGCGCCGTTGGGGCCGATGAACCCGAAGCACTCGCCTTCGTCGATGGAGAGATTCAAGTTGTCGAGCGCGATGAGGTCGCCGTACTTGCGAGTGAGATTGATGGTTTCGATCACTGTGCAGGCCCACTTTCGAGCGGGTACACCCAGCGGAACATGGTCGTGCCGCTGCTGCCTTCTACTGGCGCGGCGTCCAGTTCGACCGCAATTGGGATTTCGGAGTTGGGGAGGAAGCCGGTCACGATGATGCATGGTCGCGCGAACCACTGTGCAAAGTCAAGTCCCCTTGCTCCAGTCCGCACTGGGCGGCTGCTCTGGGGGGATCGATCCTCATCCGGATTCTTCTGGTACGTGGGGGGGGTAAGGTGTGCGTACAGGGAGAGTGCCTCCATGTTCCGCACTATGTCCCGCGGGGACAGCGTACCTGTTCCGATGGACCATGTGCCTTTCGGCGCGTATCGTTCCTGGAGAGCCCTGGCGAGATCCGCTTCCTGGAGGTTCGCCGAGATGGCTCCGAGTGACAATCGATCGCCGGCAGCCCACGCCGCCGCTCGCCAGATGTAGGCGCGATTGAGTGGTCGGCCGGAGAGTGTGTCGTCTACCCAAGGATGCAGCGTGCCGCGTTCATCACGGAACAGCGTTGGGCGGGGAAGTCGCTCGTCGGTGATCCAGAGAATTGTGACATCTTTGAGGGCTGCGGGAAGATGATTGACAAGACTTCCCTCCAACGATCGGCGCGTCGCAACTGGGGGATCATCCGGTGCGATGCGCAGGAGGTTTCCCGCGCGGTCGGGGTCGATGCCGCCGAGCCAGTCGTAGGAATAGTTGACGGTCGTTGCGCGGGCGGGAAGTGAAAGGGATTTCGGCGGCGTATTGATGTCGATGTCGATGCGGCGAGAATCCGCAAAGGGCGGGGTGCCGCTGCTTCCCGGCGAGATCCACGGAAGAAGCAGGCCAGCCTCGCCGGCTTCGAGCGATGTGGTCGATGAGGCGTACCCAGGCATGTACAGCGAAAACCACCCTTGCACATGTTCGCCTTTCTGACCGTAGATGTGATCGACAATGGAGAGGTGTCGTAGTGGAACACGGATCGAACCGGCTGCTGCGGCGATGGTCCAGGTGATGACTGTGAACAGTGCAGCTGATGCGGCGAACCACATCCATGACCATTGCGTTTGGCGGCGCCGGCGAAGGATGACATATCCCACTGGAACAGCCATGATCCAGTAGGCGATCAGGAGGATGAGCACCGTGCCGAGCCGCCCGCCTGCTGCGGTGCGCATGGCGATCTCATGTGCCGCTACTTCTCCCGCGCGGAGGGGGAGTGAGGTTGGCTGAAGGGCAGAGAGGCGTTCAGCATTCTCAATCGCAGCGAAGGTCGTGGGGGAGGGCGTGTCGGCCCGCCGTCCGAGGATTCGATTCCAGAAGATGTCCGCTTCGGGCAGGCCCAGGGCGGTCAGCCGTCCGTCGGCAATGTCGATGCCGATGACGGTGACAGTGCCGAAACCAACTGTTCGCGCAATCGCAACGACTCTGCCGTCGGGAAGTGAGTGCAGAGGATGCAGTGTTGCGGGCCAATCCGCGTCGCGGTCTCCGAGACTGTGGATGGGGAGGTCAAGAGAAGGCCATGTGCCACCCCTGCCCAGTACGCCTGCAAGGTCACGGAGTTTCGCTCCGCCCAGTTCAGGATGCAGATCGCCGAGCACTTCCGCCATTGGTCCGTCGGGGGAACCGACGGACCAGGGATTGCCGATGGCGGGGAGGACAATGGCGAGATGGCCGCCGAGTCGAACCCATGCGAGGATTGCCGAAGCGGTGCGTCTATCCAATGTCGGGGGTGCGTCTGCCCAGACCATGAACTGGAGGCTCCGGTAGCCCGGCCAGTTGTCCGGGAGGTCGTCTGCGGAGATGCCTGAGGTGATGCGTGTCTCTTCGGGCAGAGCTGAGATGAGCGATGAACCTTGATATTGCTCAAGGCCCAGTCTTCGTGAGGCGAGGATCGCCATTGCGGACTGGGTGCGTTCGATCGTTTGTGCTCCGATGTCTCCTGGTCGGAAGCGCACGGCGTGGAGGGTGCGGCCAGGTTGGCCATCCTCATAGGTGCGGAGGCGCAGGGTCCAATCTGTTGTGCTGTCATCCCATGGACGCGTGGGGGCGTAGAGCCAGAGCGAGGAGGGCGAGGTGGGCGTCAGGGTGAGTGTTCGGCCCCACTGCAGGATGTCGCCATCGGCGTCGGGAAGTTCCCACTGCAGCCAGGCTGCGATTGGATCAGCCTGTCGTGATGTGACCGTTGCGTGCAGCGCTGTGACGTCGCCGGGACGCCACTGGTTGCCGATGCCGAGGGATTGCACGGCGATGTCGAAGTCGCCTGCGCCGAGGAGGGCAGCGGTGAGGATGACCTGAAGCACAGGGTGATTCTAGTCCGTCCCGACTGCAGCGATGGCTTCCATGATCGCGGCGGCGGCTCGGATGCCGTTGTGATAACAGACGATCTCGAACTTCTCGTTGGGGGCGTGGATGAGGTCATCGTCGAGCGAAAAACCTACGAGGATCGAATCCAATCCGAGAATCTCCTGGAACGAACCGACAACTGGAATCGATCCGCCGCTGCCGATCAATACGGGTTCTCGGCCGAAGACGCGGGCGAGGCCGTTGGCGGCTGCGGCGAGCCATGGTGATTCCGTAGGAACTCGGATGGCAGGGCCTGCGCCGAAACTGACGATGTCCCAGGAACAGCCTGGAGGTGTTCGGTCTTCCAGGAAACTACGTAGTGACTGTTCGATGCGATCGGGGTCTTGATCGGCGACGAGCCGGCAACTGATCTTGGCTGTGGCGGTTGCGCCAATGACGGTCTTTGCTCCCTCGCCCGTGTAGCCCGCAAACAGTCCGTTGATGTCGCAGGTCGGCCGTGCCCAGAGTCGCTCAAGTGTTGAGTATCCGGACTCGCCAAAGGTCGCTGACGCGCCGGACGATTCGAGCACGAGCGCATCGGCGTCGCCGAGGCTGTTCCACTGCGCAACCTGTTCCGGGCTCACTGGGCGCACATCGTCATAGAAGCCGGGGATCTGTACGCGTCCGTCGGTGTCGTGCAGTTGGCCGAGGATTTCGGTGAGCGCGTTTGCCGGATTGACGACGGCGCCGCCGTACCCTCCGCTGTGCAGGTCGTGTCCTGGCCCGCGGAGCGTCGCTTCGATGTACACCAGACCGCGAAGCATCGATGTGATTGCAGGCGTGTTTTCATCCCACATGCTCGTGTCGCACACGATGCAGGTGTCTGCGAGCAGTTCATCGCGGTGTGATTCGAGGAATGGCTCGAGGCTTTCGCTGCCGCACTCTTCCTCACCTTCGAGGAGGATTGTAATGCGAACCGGCAGGCGGCCATGGACCGACCGCCATGCGCGAATTGCTTCGACGAATGTCATGAGTTGACCTTTGTCGTCGGCTGCGCCGCGGGCGACGATGCGCCCTCCGCGCGGTCCATCGATGACTTCTGCCGCGAACGGTTCGACAATCCACTCGTCGAGCGGCTCTGGCGGCTGCACATCGTAGTGGCCGTAATAGAGGATCCGCGGCGCATCATCTCCGGCCGAGTCGTCATGGGCGACAACCATGGGGTGCCCCGTGGTTTCGTGCAGTGTTGCGTCAAGGCCGATTGATGCCAGGTCGGCGACCAGATGTTCTGCGCAGCGGTGAACATCCTTCGCATACGATGGATCGGTACTGACGCTCGGAATGCGGAGCAGATCCTGCAACCGTGCGATGGAACCGTCCATGTCCCTGTCGATGGCGTCGAGGACCGACGAGAGTGCTTCGGACGCTACCAGATCAGGCATGTGGGATCCTCGTATTCCTCGTTCTCTTTTGCGCAGCGGACGATGCCATCATCAATGGCAACGACGAGCGGTGTGGAAATGATCCAGTCGACACCGATCGGGAGTTGGGTTTCAGCGCAGTCGTAGCATGGGCTTTCGAATGCGTCTGCTGACGAGAATCCTTCTTTCGACTCCGGGATGGCAACGAGTGTTGTCGGGACAGGGACGCCGGTGGAGAAGAACTCGTAAAGCAGATCTTCGCAGTGATCGCAGGTGCGTCCGTAGAAGATGACGTACTGCGGGCCGTTGTGAAGGTCGTGCGGCCACTGTTTCACCATGGAGAAGAGGTCAATGTCGTCGATGTTGCGGCCATCCCATGTGGCAAGATCCCGGGGGTACCAGGATGCGGGAAGGCCGGCATCTGTTGTTCGATGTGAAAGGACGACGCCGAAGGTGGTGCCCGCAGTGGCGATGGTGAAGATCGTGGCGAGTATGGGCCCGATGGCGCTCTTGGTGAACGAGCGGGGTTTGAAGATAACGACGCCGAGCAGCAGGGCGAAGTCAATGGCGAACATGACTTGTGGTGGGAGTGAGTGTTGGCCGAGACAGCCGCAACTCTCCGCTCCGTTGATCATCTCGATGATGAGAATGAGGCAGAAGACTCCGAGCATGAACACGGCGGCAAGCCTTGCCAACGAGCCGACGAAGAGCATGATGCCCACGAAGATGAACTCAATGGCAATCAACACTGCCAGCAGCAGGAAGTGATCGCTGAACCCGACCGCCTCGCCCATGTCCAGTACGGACCGTGGCAGGGATTTCGGGGTGGAGCCGACCACCTTGAATACCGCCCCGACGCAAATCCATGCTGGCACGACCAGTCGCACGAGTATCGCACCAACCCGTTCCGGCCACGCTGCTTCCTTCGAAGGATCACCCATGTCCCAGATTCTACCCACCTGGTGACAGTCACAATTTGGGACTGTTGAAAGGCGGTGGCGCAAGGGGGGGTGTGGGTGTTAGGGGGAGCGGCGGCGGCGGGCCAGCGCGAGCCCGGCAAGGAGCAGGGCAGCGGGCGGCGCGGGAATGATCTGGCCGCTGAAGACGTAGTCGCCGCTGCTCTTGAAGGCGGCGGTGGAGATGACGCCCCAGCCGTCATCCATATCCCAGCCTACGAACTGAAACGCGACATCATCCAGTGCGTCGGGATCGCTGCCTCCCGCGAGATCATTGAAGGTGAAGGAGAACATGTCGCCAGTGTTCAACTCGCTCCATGCGAAACCATCTCCGCTCCCTGCGCTGCCCCAGAGGAATGTGGCACCAAGCGTCTGTGAACCAAAGGGCGGTTCGATGAGGGTCCACGAATCCTGGTCGCTGTCATTGATGAAGAGCGACCTTCCACCCGGTGCTGTAGACGCCGCACCCAGCGCCCCGCTCGTGCCCGTGTCCCCACCGCCGAGTTCGCGGTCGATCAACACAAGAATGGAGAGGCCGGTATTGGTATCCACAGGGAGAATCGTGACGTGGCCATCGGTGTCGATGCCCCAGTCCCAGAGTTCATCGTGGACTGCAGCAAGGCTCGAGTCTGGGAAACTCATCGATCCGGCGTCAAAGAGGCCCGGCATCGAGGAGGAGGAGAGCAGGAAGGACCCGGCGTCATCGATCTGCACAACACCCGCAGCCGCGGGAACCGCTGGGAGGAGCGTGGCGAGCAACGGAATGGTCCAGTGACGCTGCATGGCGATATCACCCAGTCGCCGCCGATGGCGGTGGGCTTGTTTCTCTCTTCGGCATCCAGAGCGGAACGCCTGAAGCAGGCTTTTCCGCTGCCTGCAAAGGAGTTCCGACTGTGCGGGCTGCGGCCCCGGGGGCGTCAATATGGAGAAGAACAACGCCCTGCAGTAGCATGGGGGCATGCTTGCAAGTACGGCCACCGAGGACGATCGTTCTTCCGGCCTCGACAAGACGGTCTCAGAGGTCCATGATGGCGATTCCCTCACCAGTCCACTGCCGGATTGGATTGATGCAGACTGGCTCCATCAAGGTTTTTTCGGACTTGAGCACTGGCAATGGATCGGCTTGGCCACCACCATTCTGGCCGGCATGATCGTCGACCGCATCGTCCGGGGAGTCATCCACCTCTTGCTCCTCCGCCTCCTTGCACGGCATGCCGCCGATTCCCGCCTTCGATCATTCCTTCGCCGTATGGTTCGACCCGTAGGTCTCGCCGCCTCCGGCGCAACATGGCTCCTTCTCCTTCCGGCGATCAGCCTCCCCGCAGCGGCATCATCGATCATCCTGCCGGCGGCCCATGTCTTCATCACCCTTGCCATGGTCTGGGCGGGGTTCCGCGCAGCCGACTTCATCGGCGAAGTGCTTGCGGACAGGGCGCGGCAAACACAGAACAAACTCGATGATGTGCTTGTGCCGCTCCTTCGCAAGGCGGCGAAGCTGTTCGTGCTGATCTTCGGTGTCGTCTACCTCGCCGACAGTCTTCATGTCGAACTGGCACCACTGCTGGCAGGTCTCGGCATCGGCGGCCTTGGCTTTGCGTTTGCGGCCAAGGACACGCTCGAAAACTTCTTTGGATCGATCACCGTCATCCTCGACAAGCCATTTGAGATTGGTGATTGGATCGTCGTGGGCGGTGTCGAGGGCACCGTCGAATCCGTCGGCCTGCGATCCACCCGCATTCGCACGTTCTACGACTCACAAGTCACCATGCCGAACCTGATTGTGGTCTCCAACAAGGTCGACAACTATGGTCGCCGCCGATACCGCAGATGGAAGGAAAATGTCGGCGTCGCCTACGACACGCCGCCGGAAAAGATTGCGGCTTTCTGCGAAGGCATTCGCGAACTGCTTCGCATTCATCCGTACACGCGCAAGGACTACTATCAAGTCTGGTTGAACTCCTTCGGCGACTCCAGCCTGAATGTTCTTGTGTATGTCTTCTGGAAGGCGCCAGATTGGCAGACCGAACTGCGCGAGCGGCATCGCTTCATTCTGGACATCATTCGACTTGCTGGACAGCTTGGCGTCGAGTTCGCCTTTCCGACCCGCACGCTCTACATGCGGCGGGAGGAAGATTGGAAGGAAGGCGCGAAGCCCATCTCCGCCAATAAACCCGGGGACTGGATGGCAGAGGCAGAATCGGAAGGCAGGGGTATCGTCGAAGACTTCACGGCCGGGGATGATTGGCGATCGCACTATCCACCGCCGTACACATTTTCCGGCGCAAAGGACTCCGCGGAAGGCGGAGAAGGCGGAGAGTAACTGCCACAGCCTCAGTCGACGGCAGATTCCTCCAACACCCACGCTTCGACCATCTCGCAAAGTGCGTGCAGCGCGACTTGATGGGCATCCTGAATGGCGGCTGAATCCTTGCCATCGATGACAACCGCATGATCGCACGCTTCAAGCGAGGCGCCGCCGCCTCGCCCGAGCAACCCCATGGTAATCACGCCGCAGGCGTTGGCTGTTTCCAACGCGCGAATGATGTTCGCGCTCTCGCCGGAGGTTGAGAGCACGAGCAGCACGTCGTTGCTGGTCAGTGTGTCTTCCTCTTCACCTTCGACAAAGCTGACATACGCCTCGACCTGTCTTGAAAAGACCGATTCCCATCCGAAATCGTTTGCAATGCAGGTCATCGCTGCGGCATCACTGCAGAGTGACAGTGCCGGCAGCGCCGCTCGCGTTTCTCGATACCGCGCCGTGAGTTCCTCCGCCAAGTGCATCGCCTGCACTGCTGACCCACCGTTCCCGGCCGTCATGAGCGTGCCGCCTACTGAAAACCGATCAATGAGAATCGAACCGATCGTGACCAGTTCGTCGGTCTGGCCGCGAAGAGACTCGATGGCCGCCGTCGCGTGTGCAATACGATCTTCGACAAGTTGATTCATGCCAGTACGCCTCCCTTTGCGCAAATCTGCTCAATAGCATCCATCGCCCGTGTGATGTTGATCTCGTCGTGAAATGGTCCAAGTGAAAGTCGCACTGTCCCGCCGAGCACATCTGTGCCGAGTGCCTTGTGTGCAAAGGGTGCGCAGTGGAGCCCGGCGCGGCATTGAATACCGGCGCTTCGTTCGAGTGATCTGGCGGCCTCGACAGGGGACAACCCTTCAAGAACCAGTGAAAACACGCCGCACCTGTTTCGTGTGTCGGGTGGGCCTATGAGCCGCACCCCGTCGATGTTCTGCACTTTGGAGATGAATGACTCGACCAGCCGGCGTTCCCGTTCCCAGAGCACATCAATGCCCTCGTCCAGAATCCATCCGACACCGGCGGCAAGACCTGCGAGACCGACCGTGTTGTGCGAACCAGCTTCGAATCTGTCAGGAAGTGCCATGGGCTGTACAGGCTCGTCGCTCCAACTGCCTGTTCCTCCCGCGCGAACTGGTGCCAAATGATCCTCGGCGCCGGGCCTCATCAACAGACCACCCGTTCCAAGCGGGCCGAGCAGTCCCTTGTGGCCGGGAAAGGCAAGAAGGTCGATGTCCATCGCCTGCATGTCGATGGCGAGGTGCCCCATGGTTTGCGCGGCATCGACAAGTAGCGGAACTCCCCGGCGGACGGACGCGATGGCGGCAATGTCCTGCAGCGTACCGCTGACATTTGATCCGTGCGGAACTGCGATCATCCGCGTTGTCGGGGTCATGGCTCGGGCGATGTCTTGCGGTTCCACGAACCCTTCCGCATCGGCAGGGACAATCGTGTGCCTGACGCCAAGGCCGCCAAGTTCATGGAGCGGTCGCAGCACGGAGTTGTGGTCCATCGCGGTCGTGACGATGTGAACTTCTTCGCCACCGCGGAGGAAGTGCAATGCGGTTCCTGTGATTGCCAGATTCAGCGCATCAGTGCAGTTCAGCGTGAAGATGCAGTGCCGTGGTGACGGCGCATTGACCAATCGGCACAGCGACTCGCGGCAGCGATCCAGAATCGCAGATGCATTCGTTGCTTGCGCATATGCGCCGCGACCCGGACTTGCACCACAGTGCAATTGATATTCCGCCATCGCTTCGTGTACCGAGGGTGGCTTTGGAAAGGAAGTTGCGGCATTGTCGAAGTAGTTCGACATTCAGTTGTGCAGCGCCTGGTATTGCAAGTCATGCGCTTCTGCTACGGGTCGGTTGGTCAGCACACCACGGTTGACATTGATCGCTGCTGCGAAGTGCTCGGATTGCCGGGCAAGATCATCGGCGCCGGTTGCAGCAAGACGGATCACCCACGGAAGCGTTGCGTTTGTGAGAGCCTGCGTCGAGGTGCGAGCCACTGCTCCTGGCATGTTTCCAACGCAGTAGTGGACGATGTCGTCGACCGTGTATGTCGGGTCGGAGTGCGTAGTGACCTTGGCCGTTTCGACGCAACCACCCTGATCAATGGCGACATCCACGATGACCGCACCGCGCTTCATGTGCGAGAGATCCTCTCTGGTTACAAGATTCGGCGCCTTGGCGCCCGGGATCAGCACCGCACCAATGACAAGGTCGGCCCATGCGAGCCGCTCGCGAATGGCCTGTGGGTCGGAGTAGATCGTCGAACAGTTTGCGGGCATGAACTCGTCGAGTTCGCGCATGCGATCGATGTTGATTTCAGTAATAACGACATCAGCACCCATGCCCGCCGCCACGCGGGCCGCAGCCGTTCCGACCACGCCGCCGCCGAGTACCAGCACTCTTCCAACCTGCACACCGGGAACGCCGCCGAGGAGAATGCCTCTCCCTCCCTGCGGCCTCTCAAGGTATTTGGCCCCCTCCTGCACCGACAACTTTCCAGCGATCTCACTCATTGGCGTGAGAAGTGGGAGCCGTCCCGCATTGTCGGTCAGCGTCTCGTACGCCACGGCGACACACCCTCGATCGATGCATCCGAGCGTCAGGGAACGGTCGGCCGCAAAGTGGAAGTAGGTGAAGACAGTCTGATCCGGCCGGATGAGGGCTACCTCCTCCGGCTGCGGCTCCTTGACCTTGACGATCAAATCAGCGGCGGCCCAGACCTCCTCAGCCGTTGACATGATGGCTGCGCCCGCGGCCTCGTACATGCCGTCGCTGTAGCCGCTGCCGAGGCCCGCACCGGCCTGCACGAGAACTGCATGGCCTTCCCGAGCCAACACTTCCGCGCCGACAGGCCGCAGCCCAACACGGTACTCATCTCGCTTGACCTCGGTAGGGACGCCGACAATCGTCATGACCTGAATCTCCTGTTCCCACCCGTGGGATCGTGTGATGATATCGCCCCCCGACACCCTTGTGCTACACTCGCCGGCCCCAGTTCGCCCCGGGGGCAGACAAAATCCTCAGGAACCACCGGATCCCCTCAAGCCCCGGAAGCACATTCCATGTTCGGACGCTCAACTCTCACAGGACTCATCGTCGCCGCGATTGTCGTTCAGACAACCGCCGGCCGCGGGCGTGATGCAGTGCTCGATCAACTCAACGCGACGGCATCAGTCCAAGGCACAAAAGAAGCAAAGGCATGGGAGGGTTTCTTCGGCGCTTGCTTGGAATTGACACCGCCGCCGGCACCGCTTGGCGAAACATTCAACATGAATACGGTGTGGCCAGGCATGCCCTCATGGAACGGCGTAGATGCGTGGGCGGAAGAGAATGAGCACATGGAGGGTGCGGTGCTGGAAGCGGCACAGCGGGTCGTCATCGGACTGCCCTACGGCGCTGAACGTGTGCCGGCAAACTTTCGCGCCGCGGGGATTGTTGCGGATGTTGGCGCAGGCGGTCAACTGCATCGATTGAATTTTGGCTACATCGATACAGTGCGGGTCGAGACTGTATGGGCGACAGCGTACGCATACAAATTGCTTGAGGCCGGCGAAACACAACGGGCGCTTCGATTGACGATGGCGCAACTCGTTGTACTCCGCAAGTTCTGCGATCGCGAGTTTCTTGAGGAGAAAATCGCCTTCATGTCCATGCTGTCCGGCGGCCTGGAGAACATGCGGGACATGTTTTACTCATATCGCGACAAGATCTCGGTGAACCAATTTCGCACGCTGGCCAGCGACGAGATTCCGTTTCTTCGGGCCGACGCGACACATCTGTTGATGCCCGAGGGTGATCGCGTGGTCGCGCTTGCGTTGATCGGCGAGCTCTTTGACTCCAATGGTCGTCCGGATACAGCCAAGTTCCGAGAGATTCTTACGGACATCCAGGCGGAGCGCGAGCCGTTGACGCGATTCGGCGCCTCGCGGTATTGGGAGGAGATCTCACACATTCATGATGGTGACGGTACATCGCGCGATCGGCTGAACTTGATTTATGATGACTGGTGGCGGCGATGGCGAATGCGTGCGTACCACCCGATGCTTGAGGCCGATACGGAGTTGCAGCGGGCGAATGTTGTTCGACATGGTGCGGTGATCCTCGCGATTCGCGACATTCAGGAACTCTTCCTGCAGCGAGATGTATTGGAGACCGAGATCAATGGCACGGCGATCGCCGCCGCACTTTGTGGGTATCGCAATCACTTTGGCGTTTTTCCGGCGAGCCCAAAGAAAACCTATGCCCAGTTCATCGGGCGACTCATGAATGCAGACCGATTTCGGCCATTGACGCTTCGATATGAACAAGATTGGATAACTTACGATCGGGATGTGGAGGAGTTTCACTACCAATGCCTTTCGTCACCGACCTCCATTGATACGCCGATGGGGCGAGCGGAGATTCCGGCGGACGAGTGCCTTCTCTACAGTGTCGGCGGTGATCATGAGAACAATGGCGGCACTGATCACACGGGGATTGTGGCAGGTGGAGACTTCGTGATATGGCCGCCGGTGAAGTCACTGGAGCGGGCCGCAGGGCTGGTGGACTGAGTTCATGGCGAGTGCCGAGCAAGTCGTGATCATCGGCAGTGGCCCGGCTGGCTGGACAGCGGCCATCTACGCCGCCCGGGCGCAGCTGAATCCATTGGTATGTACGGGTGTGGCGAAGACGGAGCCGTCAATTGTGCTGCCAGGGGGTCAGCTCATGTTGACAACGGAGGTCGAGAACTATCCGGGGTTCCCGGAGGGAATTACGGGGCCGGAGATGATGGCCGCCTTTCAGAAACAGGCAGAGCGATTCGGCACGCGGACGCGGGCTGAGGACGTCGTTTCCTGCGATTTCTCTTCGCGCCCCTTTGGGCTTGAGACTTCGACGGGCGATCGGATTGAAGCGGAGGCGGTGATCATTGCGACAGGCGCAACGGCGAACTGGATCGGTTTGGATAACGAAATGCGGTTGGCACGAAGTGGCGGTGGTGTAAGTGCGTGTGCAGTGTGCGACGGCGCGCTTCCTGCTTTTCGAGATCAGGTGTTGGCGGTCGTGGGCGGGGGGGACAGTGCGATGGAGGAGGCCAGTTACCTCGCCAAGTTCGGGTCGAAGGTCTATGTCATTCACAGGCGTGATGAGTTGCGCGCATCGCGAGCGATGCAGCAGCGCGTCTTTGATACACCCAACATCGAGATTGTCTGGAACAAGATGGTTGTTGATGTGCTGGGCGATTCGAGCATTGAAGGTGTGCGGCTGGAGGACACGGTGAGTGGTGAGGAGTCCACGTTGGATGTGCGTGGCCTCTTTGTTGCAATCGGCCACACGCCTGCGACGGCCTTTCTTGAGGGATCGGGTGTGGAACTGGATGGGAAGGGGTATGTGCGGATGGCTCAGCGGTCTACTGTCACAAGTGTTGACGGTGTCTTTGCTGCCGGAGATGTCGCCGACGCGACATACCGTCAGGCCATCACCGCTGCCGGCATGGGCTGCCAGGCCGCCCTTGATGCCGAGCGATTCCTCTCCTCCTAAATTCGCCCCCCACCGGAATCCACGTTCCGCATCTGCGCCTGAATCCGGCCACCCATCAATTGCCTTTTGCAGTCCTTGGCTAGTGGGCTCCTGAATCCCGGGATTCAGGCGATGCGGGAGATAATCTTGGCGCCGACAGCGTCACCCCAGACGTTGACGGCAGTGCGGCACATATCCAAAAGCCGATCGACGCCGATGATGAAGCCGATCGCGGCCAATGGCAACCCCTCCGCAGCAGAACCGGTAAGACTTGTATTGACAGCAGAAATGACGATCACCATCGTCACCAATCCCGCCGAAGGAATCCCCGCCGCACCAATCGCCGCGAGCGTAGCAGTAATGACCACCACCACCAATTGACTGAACGCCAACTCGACGCCGTACAGCTGAAACAGAAACACAACGGCAACGGCCTCATACAACGCAGTCCCATCCATATTGATCGTCGAACCAAGCGGCAACACAAAATTCGCCGCACGCTTCGAACACTCACCCTCATTCTCCGCAGTATCGATCGTCACTGGCAGCGTCGCTGAACTGGAATCTGTCCCGATCGCAGTAAACAACGCCCGTTGCATCTGCCACATGAATCGAAACGGATTCTTCCTCGTGCACAACCACAAAATCAGTGGCAACACAATGAATCCGTGTACCGCCAGACCAAGCAACACCGTCCCCATATACGCTCCAAGAGGCCCGCCAACCTGATTAAGTCCAATTCGCCCGACCGTCCATGCGACAAGGAAGAAAACACCGATCGGCGTCAACCATATGACCCATCGCACCAGCAACATCATGCCCTCGAAGCAAGCGTCAAAGAACCGCCTCGCCGCCTCGGTGCGCTCGCCACCTGCCGACAACGCAAGTGCAAACAGAATTGCAAAAACAATCACACCAAGTGGGCGACCTGCAGCCATGTCCTCCACGATGTTCACCGGAATGATCTGATGCACAATGTTCATCCACGCAGATCCAAGACTCTGCCCACCGCTCGGTGACCACGCAGATTCGCTCGCCGCAATCATCGCCGCACCCGCATCAGTCGGAAGTACGCCCGGCTGCAACCACGAAACGAGCGTCGCCCCCAGCACTACCGCCAACAGCATGGTGGCAAGGTAATAGACCAGAGTCGCACTCCCGACAATACCAAGCCGCGCCGGATCCCCGATCCGAGAGATCCCCGCGATCACGCTGAAGAAGATCAGTGGAATGATGAGCAACTTCAGCGGCCTGATCAGGACGACATCGCCCACCTCCCGCATCCAGTGATCCGCACCGATCGGCACCGCCGGATCATGAACCACAAACTGCCCTACCAGTGCTCCGGCCACCAATCCAAGCAGTATGAGAATCGTCAGAAGATTCGTCCGGGCGTGCCGCATGCCGGTAGGCTACCTTCCCGTGTGCGGCATTGCCGGTATTCTCCGACGCGACGGTCGTCCCATCCCGCTGAACTGGGTTCGATCGCTCGATGCAGCCATCGCACGCCGAGGCCGCGATGAAGGTGGGCGGTTCCATGACACCGTCGACACCTCTTCCGGCACAGTCGAGGTGCTGCTGCTCCACCGCCAACAGCGTCCAGGCGAGACGAAGGCAGAGTCCCAACCGACCACCGCGACCGATCAGAGCGGTGATATTGCCGCGGCGATCGTGTTTGATGGACAACTCACCAATGCCGAGTCGCTCTTGAAGGAGTACCTTCGGTGGGGCGAGCATGTCGGCGATCAGGTAGACGGCAACTACGCGGCCGCAATCTGGAGCCGCAATACCGCCAGCCTGAGTTTTCTCCGCGACATCCACGGCCAGAAGCCATTGCATGTGCTCGATCTCGGCACGGCTGGCGATGGACTCGTCTTCTGTTCTTCCGCGGCACCACTTCTTGCAATTGCTGGAGAACTCGATCTCTACGATCCGCCAAACATCACTGCCCTGCAGCGATACCTGCAACTGGGTTACCTCACCGGACAACCAACGCTGATTCGGCCCGTTGCAAACGTCCCAAGATACATGCCGACCGCCCATGCGCCTCGCGAGCCTGTCGAAGATGCAGTGACTCGAAGTGTCACCGATTGTCTGCAAGACAGGGCGCCGAACGCTTGCCTTTTGAGTGGCGGCATGGACTCCTCGCTCGTCGCCGCGATTGCCCAGCAAGAACTCGGCGACCTGCAGACCATACACGTACGCATGGACGACCCGCAGCGCGACGAGTCGCATGTTGCGCAGGCAGTGGCGGATCACCTCGGTACCAGGCATGTCACGCTCGACATCGAACCGCGCCCGGCAGACGATCTGAAAGACCTGGTGTCCATGCTCGGGCAACCATTCGCTGACAGTTCTGTACTCGCGACCTACTGGATTTGCCGCGCAACCGGACAAGCGGTCAGAGTCGGACTGTCAGGAATTGGTGGAAAAGAAGTGTTTTTCGGCCACGAACGCTACCGCCGCGCTGCAGTCATGGCCAGATGGCAGGGGCTGTTCGCTACAGTGTTTGGAAGAAAGTCGCCAAGGTCGTGGTCCCGGGCCACCGACTGGGCAACATTGGGCGTCGCCGCACTGTCCAGCATCTTTGACAACGCAGAAATCGAGTCATTGACCGGCGCGGACTTCCTCGACCCCATCCTGCCCGACCTGCATGACAACCCGACCCTCCAAGCACAGCGATTCGACATGGAACACTTTCTGCCGGACGCCGCGCTCCCCCATACCGACGCCTGCGCCGCTACCGCCGAACTGGAGATTCGTTCGCCCTTCCTTTCGCTGCGACTTCGGCAGTCCCTTGCCGAGTCACACATGTCTCCGAATGACCTCCAAGAAATCCCTCGCGCCATGGCCCAAAGGTATCTTCCTGCAACACTCCTTGATCGTCCGAAGATCAACACCGCATTACCAGTGTCAGCGTGGTTCCGCAGCGACCACGGCGGCCTTGGACAGTTGCTTGGAGACGAGTTGACATCACCAGACGCCTTCGGCGACATGCAAATCAACCAAGAGTCAGTCATGCGACTGCTCGACGAACATCGGCGCGGCGACCGCGATCACGGTGATCGACTGTTCGCGTTGCTTACGCTGGCGATGTGGCAGCGTCAGGTAGCGTCACAGTGATGCCCATTTCTTCCAGTTGAGCCGAATCGGCCTCGCCGGGGGCTTCGCACATGAGGTCTGCGCCCGTTTGGGTCTTCGGAAAGGCGATGACATCACGGATGTTGTCGGTTCCAAGGAGCATCATCACCAATCTATCGAGCCCGAAGGCGATGCCACCATGCGGCGGCGCACCGAATCGCAATGCATTCAGCAGGAAACCGAATTTGGATTCCGCCTCCGCCTCGCTCAGCCCAAGCGCCTTGAATACCGTCGACTGCACGGACTGATCGTGAATTCGGATGGACCCGCCCCCGAGTTCCGCACCATTGATGACCATGTCATATCCCGCCGAGACGCAGTTCCCCGGGTCGCTCTCCAAAATGTCGAACTGATCTTCTCGCGGTGATGTGAATGGGTGGTGCTCACTGGCCCATCGTTGGCCAGCTTCGTCCCAGTCGAACATCGGGAAGTCGATGACCCACACCGCTCGGAACACACCCTCCGGAACGAGATCCAGATCCTTTGCGACTTGCAGCCGTACCTGGCCAAGCGATGTGCAGGCAACTCGGAATTGACCAACACCGAACAGGACGGCATCGCCCGGTTCCAATGAAAGCGCTGCGGCGAGGTCGCCGGCAATCGGTTCAATGAACCGGGCGACGCCGGTTTCGAATCCGCTGTCCGTGTACTTGGTCGCAGGCAGACCACCGGCACCATAGGTCTTGGCTATTTCCGCGTACCCGTCCGTCTTCTTTCTGGAAAGTTTTTCCGCGCCGCCCGGCACCCGCAGGGCCTTGACGACACCGCCGCCATCCAGTGCAGATGTAAACACCTTGAAGTCTGTCTTCGCAGCCAACTCCGAAACATCCTGCAGGTGAAGATCGAATCGCATGTCTGGGCGATCGGACCCCCATGTGTTCATCGCCTCGTCCCATGGAATCTGCGGCACTTCGCCGAGGTCTACATCTACGATTTCCTTGAAGAGTGTTTGCGCAAACTCGGTCATGATTGCCAACACGTCGTCGCGCGTGACGAAACTCATTTCAAGATCGATCTGCGTGAACTCCGCCTGCCGATCCGCCCGAGGATCTTCATCGCGCAGGCAACGACAGATCTGCATGTACCGATCGCAACCGGACACCATGAGAATTTGCTTGAAGATCTGCGGGCTCTGTGGCAATGCGTACCAGTGCCCCGCGTGGTGTCGCGATGGCACAATGAAGTCGCGGGCGCCCTCTGGCGTCGGCGAAATGAGCAGCGGTGTTTCCACCTCGATGAAATCATGAGCCCCGAAGAATGTTCGCGTCACCTGCGTCACCTTGTGGCGTAGCGCAAGCATTTCCTGCATCCGTGGCCTTCGCAGATCAATGTACCTGTGCTTGAGTCGGTGTTCCTCGGCAATCTTCTCGGCCTCGTGGTCGTCGGGAAGAATCGGCAACGTCTCAGTGCGATTGAGGATTTCGATCTCCTCACCGACAAGTTCAATCTCACCCGTCGCAAGGCGACTGTTGGGCTTGCCGTCCCGCATTCGGATAGTGCCGCTGACCGCCACGACATCTTCCCGGCGAAGCGTGGTCGCGAGTTCCATTGCGGCAGCGGGCGAGTCTTCAGCATCAAAGACGACCTGGGTCATCCCGTACCGGTCGCGGAGGTCGATGAACACAAGTCCCTTTCCCTGATCGCGATAGGTGTTGACCCATCCGTTGAGGGTGTGTTGCTCACCAGCGTTGTTGGCTCGTAGATCGCCGCAGGTAACCGTTCGTTTCAGCATCGCGGTATCGTATCCGCTCTTCGAAAACGATCGTGCCAAGGACGAAAGAAACATCCATCCTGATGACGGCGTTCGAACCCAGCGGCGACGCGTTGGGCGGGATGGCTGTCGAGGGTCTACTCGCCGAGCAGCCCGACCTGCCCGTCGCGGCGCTCGGCGGCGCATCCATGGCGGCTGCGGGGGCAGAGGTTCTGGAGAACACGGTCGATGATGCGGTCATGGGTGTCGGGGCGATTGCACACGCCGCTCGGATCCGCCGGCATGTTGCGGCGGCGGAGAATTGGATGGCGGAGCACAATCCATCCATCCTCGTGGCCGTGGACTCGCCAGCGGCCAACTTCCATGTCTGCATAGCGGCGAGACGCCACGGCATGCGAATCGTGCACCTGGCCGCTCCGCAGATATGGGCATGGGGGGGGTGGCGACTGGGGAAACTGCGGCGGCTGACCGACCACCTCCTCTGCTTGCTTCCTTTCGAGGAGCAGTGGTTTCTGACGCGTGAGATTCCCGCGACATTCATCGGTCATCCCGCGATGAATGTCGATCGCGATGGAGCCGCAGCCGATCTTCCCGCAAGTGGAGAGCCGAGGTTGTTGCTGCTACCCGGTTCGCGACGGCGGGAAATTGCCGTCAATCTGCCGCTGCAACTGGAAGCGTTGGAACGGCTCGGCGGCGTTGCGGGGGCAGTTGCATGCCGGGGCGACGACGCGCAGCAGGTCTCGGAGATTGCCGGCGGCTTGCCAACGGTCGTGGACGATCTGCCTGGTGCCCTTCGCTGGGCCGACTGCGCCTTGTGTGTTTCTGGAACGGTGACCTTGCATGCGGCGGCAGCCGGCGTGCCGATGGTCGGCATGTACCGTGCGTCGCTACTCTCCCGCATGGGTGCGACGTTCTTGCTTCGCACGAAGGACCGGTTGCTGCCAAATCTTATTGCGCAACGGCGCATCGTCCCGGAGTTCGTCCCCTGCGGGAAAGCGGCCCGCGCAATCTCGGCGGCAATCTCAAGCCTCTTGGAGGATGCGGAGGCGATGGATCAGCAGCGACGTGGTCTGGCAGAGGTTTGCGAACTGTATGCAGGTCACGATCCGGCAGCCGAGGCTGCGGCAATCATCGTTCGCGGCGACTGACACCCGCTACTCCACATCGCGGCCGGAAACAACATCCTCCTCGCTCGGGGCCTTGTGCGGATGGAATTCGCCGCGGCGAAGTCGTCCCATGTAGACGTGATACGCCTTCATCGCCGCATACCCGAAGATGAGCATGATCGGAATGTTCGCAAAGAGCATGACGCCCGTTCCGAAGGAGGTCAGCGCATCGAGCGCGGCATCCGTGGAGATGAATCCCAGGGTCGCGACAACTGCCAGGAGGCAATACAGAACTTTATAGGGAAGTACCGCTCGATTCCCGAGCAGGAACACGACGCCTTGTTCCCCGTAGTAACTCCACGAAATCATTGTGGAGATGGCAAAAAGCCACGCCGCCAGCGTGACCATCCATCGGCCGCTGCTTGGAATGATGCGATCAAATGCGTGGCTGGTCAGTGACGCACCCGGAAGATCCGCGTACACACCACCGTCGATGACCATGGGCGGCCCACTGAACATGTCGCCGCCCGCCTCGTTCCAATCGACTGCCCAGTTACCGTTTTCCAGTGTCACATTGCCGGTCAGCCGCACCCGCTTTCCGAGCGCATCCTGTTGACCAAGCACACAGAACACCTTCTTGTCGCCTTCGCGCCAACCACCTTCCTTCGGCAAATCTGGCGTAGTGACTGTCCAGCCTTCGGCGCCTCGCGTTATCTCGATGTTTGTTGGTTGAAAAGTCGTGTCCGGTCCGCGGCTCCATGCACCACTGGTAATGATGACCAGGGCCGTGATCGTGCAGACGATCAGCGTGTCGATCAGTGGGCCAAGGCCCGCGACGACACCTTCCCGCACCGGCTCGTCGGTCTTGGCGGCAGAGTGTGCAATGGGAGCCGACCCTTGCCCGGCCTCGTTGGAAAACAGCGCACGCTTCATGCCGAAGAGGAAGGCGTATCCGGCAGTGCCACCGATGAACGCGTTCTGGGCTTCAAACGGGCTGAATGCGCCGCGGAAGATCATGCCGAATGCTTCCGGGACACGATCGACCTGCATGAGAATCACAATGATGCCCATGAGCAGGTAGAGCACGCACATGAACGGAACCAGGCGGCCGGCAACCGCACCGATCCGCTTGATGCCGCCCACGATCACCATGCCGACAACAGTCGCCAGAACGACGCCAGTTACCAGCGGCGGGACACCGAAGTACATCTCGGTCAATTCGCCGACATTCCAGGACTGGAACATGTTGCCGCCCGTTACCGTCGACACGAGCAGCGTTACACAGAAGATTCCGCCGATGAAAATGCCAAGTGGTTTGAGCGCCGGGTGGAACTTTGCCAGCCCGCGAGAGACTACCCACATGGGACCACCGTGTGGATTATCTGGATCGTCGGTATTTCGCCAGAGCATTGACTGAGTGACTTCCGTCATCTTGATCGCCATGCCGAGCAGACCGACGACCCACATCCAGAACACTGCACCGGGTCCGCCGAGTGCGATTGCGATCGCCACGCCGCCGATGTTGCCGAGACCGACGGTTGCCGAAAGGGCTGCGGAGAGCGCCTGGAAGTGATTGATGGCTCCAGGGTCGTCCTTCTTGTCATAGACACCGCGAATGACCTGCACGCCGTGCGTGACTGCGCGGTACTGGCCGAGCGCCGTCCATGCGGTGAACAGTACGCCCACACCAATCAGAATGAAGAGCACCGAGTCGTGCCAGAGAATGGAATTGACCTGATCGAGCAGGTGCATGACCGTGTCCATGATGATCTCCTCAAATCACGCCAATTGCATGAAGGAATACGGCGAGCACGCCGACCGGCACGAGGTATCGAAGCAGCAGGATCCAACTCCAGTAGAGCCTGCCGAGTGTGTTGCCGCTGGCAAAGGCTTCTTCACGAGCCTTGTCACTGACACGCCACGCGATGAACAGTGCAATGCCCAGGCCGCCGAGCGGCAACATCCAATTCGACGCGAGGTAGTCGAAGAAATCGAACCAGTTCTTTCCACCGCCTTCACCGAAAATCGTCTGCGTCATGCCTGCGAATTTGTCGCCGAAGATGGATGATCCGCCACTGAGTGCTGAAGGGATGCCGAAGAGGAAGATGACACCACCGGTGCAGACCGTCGCTGCTACTCGATTGAATCCACCTTCATCGACAAAGTAGGCGACGGCGACCTCAAGCAGTGAAATCGCGCTGGTCAGCGCTGCGAATGTCAGCAGAAGAAAGAACATCGGTGCGAGCACGGCGCCGCCCGTCATTTGCCCGAATGCAATGGGAATGCTGACAAAGACGAGGCCGGGCCCGGCGTCAGGCTCCATGCCGACGGTGAAGATGATCGGGAAAAGGACGAGGCATGCCAGAAGCGCCACAAGCGTGTCGAGCGCGGCGATCGTGACGGATGCATGGACCAGATCTTCCTTGGTTCGCAGATAACTTCCGTAGGTGATCATTGCACCCATGCCGAGGCTGAGCGTGAAGAAGCTGTGCCCGAGCGCCTCGAGCACGGATGCGCCGGTCAATTTGTCCGCGTTGGGTTGAAAGATGAATGCGAATGCGTCGCTGAATCCTTCGCGGGTCATCGCGTAGACAAGCAGCACGATCAACAACAGGAACAGGATCGGCATGAGAATCCTGCTCGCAGCTTCGATGCCGCCGCGGACGCCCCTCGCAACAATGGCGATGGTCAAGACCATGAATCCGGCATGCCAGCCGAGGTTGATCCAAGGGTGTTCGTACACAGCGCCGAAGGTTTCGCCGATCGCGTCGGCTTCCATCCCGGCGAATCCGGTCGAGAGCGAGAGCCATGTGTAATGCATCGCCCAGCCGGCGACGACGCTGTAGTAACTGAGAATGACAAACGCGGCGAGTACGCCGAGCCACCCCACGCCCATCCAGGGACTCGCAGGGGTGCTCATTGAGCGAAATGCGCCGACCGGTGAACGCTGCGAGGTCTTGCCGATGAGAACTTCCGCCATCATGATCGGGAGCCCGATCAAGGCGATGCAGGCCAGGTAGATCAGGACGAACCAACCGCCGCCATTCTCACCGGTGATATATGGAAACTTCCAGATGTTGCCGAGGCCGACGGCGGAGCCCGCGGCGGCGAGAATGAAGCCCAGTCGACTTGCCCAATGACCACGCTCAGATCCGACCTTCACCATCATCTCTCCTGTTCTGCCTCGCGACCGCGGCGATCATACTGGATGCCCGAGGACCTACCATGGTGTCACCCATGCGTCCCTACCGCCTGCGATCTGATCTTCGCCGCGAACGAGCCGGCCAATTTGGCTACCCATTGGGAGTTGTGCCGCCGGATGCCGAGGAGCCGCATCAGGGTTGGACGAAGACACTGGATGACGGACCTGACGCTGGGGGAACGACTGCTTCCTACCATGTCCTCGTTTCGTCCGACCGGCTGAAGCCGTTGATTGATGCTGCATTCGGCCTCCTGCCGACTCGTGTTGCGGCGATCGTCGAACTTGGTTCCTGTGATGCATACCGGCGAGTTGATGTGTTCATGAGCGCGGAACCAATTTCGCTCGAGGCCTTCCGGGACATCTGGGAACACTACGAGCCCTTTCTTCTTGAGGACGCGACGATGGCGATTGGTGCCAACGCTGAGAGCCCTGTGATAGAGGTGTTTCTTGAGCAGGACAAGGTGTTGCACCTTCATGTTCCCGACGGCATGACGAGCGAAGTGGAGCGCATGTTCAAACGGTTCGACCTCAATGAAGTGGAGTGCCATTGGGACAGGCAACTTCCGGAAAACGATGTGCTGGAGATTCGTCCGGTGCTTGCATCCGGAGAGGGTTTCACCGAGTCCATTGATGACCTTCTGCTGGATCTCAAACTCGCGTGGGATCTGGTGCTCAACATCGATCCGGATCGAAATGTTGACGATGGTGGCCGCGAACTCGGATTGACACTGTGGCATGCGCTGGTAGTCATTGAGTCTCGCGACCCGCCGCTGGAGCGCACAGCGAGCGCATCGATTTGGGCGACCGCGCGATCGCTGAGCGAGATGCAGGCAATCGTCGAGGATGCCCTTGCTGTGTATGCCGACTGGTCGATAGTGGCCGACTATGCGGTTGATCGAGTGGCCTATGACGAGCGGCCAGATGATCTTGCGACGCTCCCGCCGCGGCGGCGGCGCGCGGCCGTGCACATTGTGGACATGCAGACGAGCGATCTTGCCCCGTGAGTGAGTGGTATGAAAACGGTCTGCAATTCGCCTGTACCCAGTGCGGTAATTGTTGTACCGGGCTGCCTGGTGACGTGTGGTTCACCGATGCCGAGGGGAAGGCAATGGCCGACGCTCGAGGGATGGGGATTGCGGAGTTCAGGCGACAGTTTGCCCGTCGTGAGGGGATCAGGTGGTCCTTGACGGAGGTGGATCGTGGCGGCAAGTTCGACTGCGTCTTTCTCGATCGCGACGCGGACGGCCTTGCGATCTGCGGCGTCTACGATGCCCGTCCTTCCCAGTGCCGTACTTGGCCGTTCTGGAAACAGAACCTCCGCTCGCCGGAGTCTTGGGACGCCGTCAAGCGTGCGACCCCATGCCGAGGCATGGACGCTGGATCCCTCATTCCAATCGACGCCATTCGCATCCTCCGCGACACGCCCTGACCCACAATGCGACTGTCACCGTCGAGATCGCGTCGAGCAATCGGGAGAGGGCGGATGAATCGCAGCTTCGCTGCGGATATCCGCCGGCGCCCTCGACAGATGCGATCTCTTGATGCTGCGGCTACGCCGCATCATCCCCGCAGTGGCTTCCGTATCGGCCTGCACGCAGGCGTGCGTCCGCTCCGGAATCCACCGCGTGATGGTGCTTCGCACCATCGAGATCGCGTCGAGCAATCGGGAGAGGGCGGATGAATCGCAGCTTCGCTGCGG
>CAZJIB010000001.1:0-10127 GCA_964546085.1 uncultured Isosphaeraceae bacterium | reverse complement strand
GGAATCCACCGCGTGATGGTGCTTCGCACCATCGAGATCGCGTCGAGCAATCGGGCTGGGCGGATTCGAACCGCCGACCTTCTGACCCCCAGTCAGACGCGCTAACCAAGCTGCGCTACAGCCCGTGAGGAAGGGCCGAATATGGTAGCAGGGGGTGTGGGAGAACAGGAAAGCGGGAGATCGCGGCGTGAGCCCCAACGGCCCACGCCGCAACGGACAGGGTGGGATTCGAACCCACGGTACGGACAAGCCGTACACGGCATTTCCAGTGCCGCACCTTCAGCCGCTCGGTCACCTGTCCAGCGAACGGGATAGTGTATCGGGATGGCAGACCCGAACAAGCCGACGATCTCAGGCATTCTCGTTGTCGACAAACCGGTCGGCCCCACATCGATGCAGGTCGTCGCCAATGTTCGGCGCCGCGCACACGGCGCAAAAACTGGCCACGCCGGTACGCTCGATCCGCTGGCCAGCGGCGTTCTCGTCCTCGGTCTCGGTGCCGCGACACGGCAACTCGCCGCCCTGACTGCCACCGACAAGGAGTACATCACGGTGATAGACCTCTCGGCACGGACGGCCGGGCACGACGAAGAGAGTCAACGCCAGGAGGTGTGCGTCGAACAGTATCCAACCGAGGAAAATGTGATATCCGCACTGGACCAGTTCAAAGGAATCATCCGGCAGGCGCCACCGGCATTCAGCGCCGTCAAGGTTGGCGGCAAACGCGCCTATGCCCGTGCAAGACGCGGTGAACAGGTTGCTCCCCAGCCTCGACAGGTCACTGTCCATGACATCGATCTGACTGCCTATGCGTGGCCGCTGGTCACACTCTCGATCGCATGCGGAAAGGGGTTCTATATCCGCGGGCTGGCACGCGACCTCGGTATCGCGCTCGATACCGGCGGCTATTGCAGGTTGATCCGCCGAACGGCCGTTGGCCCATTTGACCTCGCGCAGTCAACGCCGCTTGACGAACTCCCCGAGGAACTGCAACAGCATCACTTGCTGGAAGCATCGAATGGCTGACGCCAGAAGTAGACGATCAGAAACGCCATGCCGATCATCAGCATGACATCACCCGCGTTGAACACCCACGGGAACCACTCACTCCCGCCGCCGGGCCACGCAATGTCAAACGGCAGGTACCGGCGCGGAAACAAGTGCATGAAATCGCGCACGCGACCGATGGCAATTCGATCGTAGAGATTCCCCAAACCGCCAGCGAGGATGAGTCCGAGTGCAATCTGCGCGGTGTATTGGCGCGACCGCGTGCCCTTTGCGAAGATCCAGAAGGCGATGATGATAGCCGTGGCGGTGAAGATGATGAAGAACATGCGATGCCGAGCACCGATACCAAAAATCGCGCCGTTATTGAGCACGAGCCTGAAGTCGAGGATCCGTCCCGGGATCGCAACGGCAGTGGCGCCAGAGGGAATCGGGGACCAATGTTCATTGTCAATCAGCGCGGTTCGATCCAGAAGTACAGGCGACTCCCCGATAGATGAGAAGGCCCACGCCTTTGTCCCCAAGTCGACCCCGATGCCCGCGGCGACAACCAGAATGAGCACGATCCAGGCTCGCGGCGATCGCCAGGACGGGCAGTCGCTCCTCTCCGCCTGACTCATCGACGGCGGTCGAGTCGCTCGGCCGCCTCCTTGGTGTACTTTGCCCAAGGCTTTGCTCGCAGCCTTGCCATCGGAATGACCTCAAGGGTCTGCGCGCAGACGCCGTACGTCTTGTCCTTGATCCGGTTCAGCGCGTCATCAATGTCTCGGATCCGCTGACGCTCACTCGCCGCCATGCCAAGTTTGAGATCCTGGTCGTAGGCGTCGGACCCTACATCCGCCATGTGCATCGGCATGTGCGACACATCGCCGCTGGTGGACTGCAATGCCTCCCGCTCCATCGCGCCGAGATCCTGCAGAATGGAAGCACGGTACTTCATCAACCGATCACGGAACTCCCGAAGTTCCTTGGCAGACAGCGGTGACCGCACGGTGGATGGCTTTGGCGTTCCTGATTCCTCGACCCGCGTTCCCGCCCGCCTCCGCCTCGCCTTGGGCGAGACCGGCGTGGCAATCAACCGAACCCGTCGGCCGTTCACGAACGCGAAGCCGTTGGCATCGGTCTCCACTGCCCGGGCAGCTTCGGCAACCGACTGCCCTCGGCGTCGGCGGGTCGGAGCAGCCGTTCCAACTTTCTTTGCAGGCTTCTTAGCAGCCTTCGATTTCTTCTTCGTGACCTTCTTCTTGGTGACCTTCTTCTTGGTCACCTTCTTCTTGGTCACCTTCTTCTTAGTCGACTTCTTCTTGGTCGACTTCTTCTTGACGACCTTCTTCTTCGCGGCAGCAGCCTTCTTCCGCGTGTTCTTGGCCCGGGCGGGCGATTTCTTGGTGGTTTTCTTTGTTGCCACGAGGGTATCCGCCATAAACACTTGGTGTATCCAGTGTTACGAAGAGTGAAGGCCGCCTCTCCGTTCGGGTGAAGCGGCAATGGTATGCCCCGAGGCGAGGGCCGTCAACGAGGTCAGGCTTCGACCCCGTGAACCCCCATGGCGGCGAATTTCTCGTACCGGCGGTTGACGAGCGTCTCCGGATTGAATCGAGAGAGCTCGTTCAGCGTGTCGACGATCCATCGCTCCAGTTGCTCGGCTGCTTGCTCGGGTGCTCGATGGGCGCCACCGACCGGCTCCGGGAGAATCGCATCGATCAGGCCGTTCTTCAGGTTCTCGGCACTTGTGAGCGCGAGGTTGTTGGCCGCCGCTTCATTTGTCTGCTCGTTGGCGATCTTCCAGAGGATCGCCGCGCACCCCTCCGGACTGATGACCGAATACCAGGCATACTGCATCATCGCGATCCGATCCGCCACGCCGATGCCCAGCGCGCCGCCAGACCCGCCCTCGCCAATGACGATTGAGACGATGGGTGTCCGAAGACGGCTCATCTCCTTGAGGTTCATCGCAATTGCGGCGGCCTGCCCGCGCTCTTCCGCCTTGATCCCTGGATAGGCGCCGGGTGTATCAATGAGCGTCACAATCGGGAGCCCGTGCTTCTCGGCGAGCTTCATCTTCTGGAGAGCCTTCCTGTATCCCTCAGGATGCGCGCAGCCGAAGTGGCAGTCGATCCGCTCTTCGGTGGTCTTACCCTTTCGATGGGCGACCAGCATGACTTTGTGCGAACCGATTCTCGCAAATCCGGTGACGATTGCAGGATCGTCGCCGAAGTGCCGGTCCCCGTGCAATTCGCGGAAGTCGCGGCAGATCATCTTCAGATAGTCGCTGGTCTGCGGCCTGTCAGGATGACGCGCGACCCGAACAGTGTTCCACGGCGACAGGCTCCCATACAGCTTGGTGAGAAGGCTGTCCCGGGTTTCTTTCAGGCTGGCAAGTTCATCCGCATATTCCGCAGCATCCTCGCGTTCCTGAATGGCGGCGATCTGCCGGTCGATTTCGACCACCGGTGCTTCAAATGGGAGTGTGAAAGTAGACATGTGTTGCTCGTGTGCTGCGGGAGCGTGTAGTGTACCGCCGTCATGAAGAAACTCCGACTATGTGTCATTGGTGGCGGCAACATGGCGAAAGCAATCGTCGCTGGCGCTGTTCAGAGAGGTGTACTGACAGGGGCCGAAATCGCAGTTGCCGAACCCAACGAAGAACGGTGGGATCGATTCCTTGAACTGGGATGCCGCGTCGTCGCCGATGCGTCAAGTCTTCCCGACTGCGATCATCTACTGCTCGCCGTCAAACCGCAGGTGTTCTCGGAAGTTGCGTCTGAAATCAGTGGCCGGTCTGTACCCACAGTCATGTCGATCATGGCCGGTGTGCGCAGGGATAGCATTGCGCAGGCAACGGACGCTGCGGCAGTCGTGCGCCTCATGCCGAACCTCCCATGCAACATCGGTGTTGGAGCAACGGCGATTGCCGCCGGAAGCGAACCACACGATGTGCTTGCAAGGGAGATCTTCGAAGCAATCGGCACGGTCATAACGGTTGACGAATCCCTGATGGACGCGGTCACGGCGGTGAGCGGGTCCGGGCCCGCCTACCTGTTCCTGCTGGCAGAAGGCATGGTGGAGGGGGCAATCAAGTGCGGAATGGAAAGGGAGACAGCGGAACTCCTGGTACAGCAGACACTGCTCGGCGCAGCCACCATGTTGTCAACAGGAGATGTACCCGCCGAACATCTTCGCCGCGCGGTCACCAGCCCGGGTGGCACGACAGAAGCGGCGCTCGATGTACTTGCAGACCATGAGGTGTTGCATGCGCTGACCGATGCGGTCGTCGCGGCCCGTGATCGTGCTAGAAGTCTCTCCGTCTGAACAGCCAGAGGGCGATGCTGACAATCACGGCTTCGAAGAGCAGAGAAGTTCCGACCACATACCACAGCGATCGCTCCCCGTAATCCTCCGCAAGCCGTCGCTGCGTCTCCTGCTCCCGCGCACGATTGCTGGCGGGGTCGAACTCCTCGACCTCTTCCATTTCTCCCCGCATGATCGCCGCGATATCGAACCCACCGGCGCTGGACAGCCAACGGTCAAGCAGCCCGATCGTCTGCGCCGTTTTCGGAAGGACGGCGAGTCCCCAACTCACCGGGCGATACCACGTATCGAGCGTGTCCAGCAACTCCGTGGCTTCGTCAATGTCCTCATGCCAGTTACCGATCCGTTCCTGTGTCTTGTCGATGCGGAAGTCGCCGCCGTCTTTCTTGGCTGCACGGGCCTCCATTTCCAGAATGGTCGCTTCCTGTTCCTCAATTGCCTCGGAGTAGCGGTCGATCTTCACGCGAGCGTCGGTCATGATGCTGTTCAAGACCGCTTCGGAAGTTTGTGCAGCCCAGAGAACCATCCAGAAGATGACGGTGACGAGCAGGGCGGTAATTCCCGACCGGGTCAACATGCCAACAAGCACGCTGACGGCAAACAGGTAACTGTAGAACACGGTGACGATCGGTACACCGGCAAAGATCGCCCAGTTCCATTCGCCCAGACGCAGACCAACACACAGGAATATGCCACCGCAGAAAACCAGCACCTGCAGCATGACGAAGAGAAGGCTCACCACATACTTCATCAGAAACAGCGTTGTGCGATGAATGGGCTTGGAGAGCGTCAACTCGATCGAGCCACCCGAGATGAACTCCGGAAAGATCGTGCATGTCGAGATGAGCGCAAGAATCGTTGCAATCCACGCGAGCCAGATGGCGACGAGGAAGTTCGAGTAAATGCCGATGTAGAGGCCACTTGCCCATGGGCTTCCTGCGCGAAAGTGCTCGTTTTCAACCGGCAGCAGTCCATAGAACACGCTCATACCGTTCTCGTTGAACGAGACGGATCCATACATCACGACCACCAGCAAAGACAGTGCGAGTGTCAACCAGAACAACTTCGCCGCAGCAAGTTGCCTGTAGGCATCGATCAACATTGCGCGGAACGTCACGACGCTGCTCCCGGATCGTCGATGTGATCGACCGCCCGCATGAAGAGATCCTCAAGCGACTCTCGAACCGGGCGAACTGCCTTGATGGTCACACCGTCGCGCCGCAGCCGATCGATGAGCGGTTGCACCGGGTCGGGGCTCTCGCCGCGAAGCATGAGCACTGAGGCGTCAATTCCATCACATGCCGCAGCCGCCCACTCCGGCGGCGCGCCTTCGATTTCGATCTCGAACCGCTGGCTGTCCTCGGTCAGGCTGTCGATGGTTCCCTGCATCGCCACTTTTCCCTGCACAAGGATGGCCACCCGGTCACAAACCATTTCGAGTTCACTGAGCAGGTGGCTGTTGAGGAACACAACACGGCCCTCGGCGCGAAGTTCGGCGAGCAGGTCGCGAATCTCCCGTCTGCCCACAGGATCGACACCATCAGTCGGTTCATCGAGTACCAACAACTTCGGATCGTTCATCAGCGCCTGGGCGATACCAAGCCGTTGCAACATGCCCTTGGAGTATGTCGAGACTCTCTTCCTGCCCCAGTCACCGAGTCCAACGCGGCCCAGAAGATGCGCGATGCGCGTCTGCCGCGATCGTCGATCAACCATGGCGAGCGCAGCGTAGAAATCAAGCACCTGATAGCCGGTGAGATAGGTTGGAAAGCGGTGATGTTCTGGGAGATAACCGACGCTGCGAAGCGTCGGTCGGTGTCCGATGGGATGGCCGAGCATCGTGCCCGCAACTTCCGATGCGTGAATGACCGTCATCATGATCTTGACGAGCGTCGACTTTCCTGCGCCGTTCGGGCCGAGCAAGCCGAAGATCTCCCCGTCGTGGACTTCCATCGAGACGCCGCGTAGCGCATGGATATTGCCGCGGTAGATCTTCTCCACATTGTGCAGGTCGATGGCCGGCATTCGCCCAGTGTAGCCGGAGTACCATGCCGCTCATGCAGCACGATGGATTGCGGACCTTTCTCGATCACCTTGAGCGAAGCGGCGAGTTGCGGCGAGTGAGCGACCCGGTCTCGCCGATGCTGGAGGTCACAGCACTTGCGCAGGCCGAACGCCTCGCCCCGTGTCCACGATCCAGCCCGTGGGCCGCGGCGATCGACCCCGGCAGGGAAGGACTTGGCGGCAAGGCACTGCTGCTGGAGCAGATCGAAGGTTGTGACTTCCCGCTGTGTGTCAACGTGTTCGGTTCATACCACCGCATGGCACTCGCGGTTGGTTGTGAGGATCGGGGCTTTGAAGCAATTGCCGATCGAATCGCCGCGCTTGTGGAACCCAAGCCGCCGCGCGGGCTGGGCGAAACACTTGCACTCGGCCGGCGGCTGCTACCACTGTTGCGGATGTCACCCAAACTTCGCCAGAGCGGCCCCTGCCGCGAGGTCGTCAAGATCGCTGCGCGAGGAGAGGTGGACCTTCGTCGGCTACCGCTCATCAAGTGCTGGCCGCTCGACGGAGATCCGTCAGCTGTTGGGTATGACATGTCAGCAGAAGACGCCGGCACAGCCGGCGGCGGCGGCAGGTACATCACTTTTGCGGGCATGCACACGATCCATGCGGACGATCGCGACGATCCGCGGCCGCGTTCCCACAACATCGGTATGTACCGCGCACAATTGCTCGGACCAACGAATCTCGCCATGCACTGGCATGTCTGCCACGACGGGGCTGCGCACTGGCGATCATGGAAGAAGATCGGGCAGCCGATGCCGATCGCAATCTGTTTCGGCGGCGAACCTGAGCTTCCCTACGCCGCCACGGCGCCGCTGCCGCCGGGGATGAGCGAACTGCTCATGGCCGGGTTTCTGCGAGGACGAGGCATTGACATGGTGAAGTGCACAACGGTGCCGCTCCGCGTTCCTGCCAGCAGTGAGATTGTCATCGAGGGTTTCGTGCGAACGGACTGTGGGGACATGGGCTGGGAGCCGGGCGGTGAGCCGCTCGGAAGCGGCGCCGTGTTTGAAGGTCCGTTCGGAGACCACACAGGTTTCTACTCCCTGCCCGATCGGTATCCGATCGTGGATGTCACGGCGGTCACACACCGGGCCAACGCCGTGTTTCCTGCGACGGTCGTCGGCCCACCTCCGCAGGAGGACTACTACCTGGGCAAGGCGACCGAGCGTATCTTCTTGCCCCTGCTCAAGGTATTGATTCCGGACATCGTGGACTACCACCTGCCGCGATTCGGCACATTCCACAACTGTGTGTTCGTGCAGATTGACAAGGTCTACCCGGAGCAGGCTCGCCGCGTGATGCACGCGGTGTGGGGCGCAGGTCAGATGGCGGTGACCAAGATGGTGATCGTGGTTGATCGGTCGGTGGATGTACATGACGAAGAGGCCGTGCTTGCGATGGTGGCGGCCATGACCGACATACCAAGTGACATCGAGATTGTCCGCGGCCCGCTCGACATTCTCGACCATGCGTCACCGTTTCTTGGATCAGGTGGCAAGATGGGTGTCGACGCGACGTCTCCGCTGCCCACTGAGAATCGCCGCGTGGTCGCGATGCCGAACATCGATGAGGTCCAGGAAGTCGCAGCGACCATGTCGGGGACAGTTCCTCTGGTCGGAGGCGGCAGAATCGTTCTGCTCTCGGTTGACAAGAAGGAGGCCGGGCAGGGGGTGGCCTCGCTCCACGCCGCCGCCGAGGTGCTGCCGAAGGGCGCCGACCTGCTCATTGCAGTCGATGCGAGTGTGGATACCGCGAGTCTGGGCGACTCGTTCCTACATCTGGCTGCGAGCTTTGACCCGCTTCGCGACGCTCACTTCCATGGCGATCGCCTGTGCCTTGACGGCACGCGAAAACTTCCGGGTGACGGTACTTCGCAATGGCCCGTGCGGCGTTGGCCGCCACCGTGCAGACTCTAGCCGGCGTTCGCAACCTGTTCAGGTTTCAGAAACAGGTAATACAGTCGGCCCGGCGCATACTGCCCACCGGCCTTGATACCAGCGGTCGGACCGACGCCCATGAAGAGGTCCGCCCGTCCAGGAGCCCGAATCGCACCGCCGGTGTCCTGGTCGACCATGAACTGCGCGAAGTTGGTTTGGTCTCCGGTCAGCGATCGAACGGTTGTCTCCGCGAGCACAACTCCACCGCGGGGAAAGATCTTCTTGTCGGTCGCGACGGATCGTCGGGTGGTGACCGGAACGCCAAGCGAACCGCTCGGCCAACTTCCACCGTCGTATTCGCGGAAGAAGACATAGCAGTCGTTCCGCGCGATGAGATCGTCGATGACGTCGGGGTCCTGATCGTAGAGTCGTCGAATGCGGCGCAGGCTCAGGCGATCGGGCGGAATCAGGCCTGCGTCAAGTACTGACTGGCCGAGACCGGTGTACGGCTGATCCGTCTTCCCGGCATATCCGATGTAGCGGATCGTGCCGTCATCCATGCGAAGGCGAGCAGAACCATTGACATGCACCGTGTATGCATCGAGCGAGTCACGCACATACACCAGTTCGTCGCCGGTGAGCATGCCTGTCTCTTCGATTTCACGGCGTGTGGGGTAGGAAGTCACGGTACCGTCGGCCAATCGCCGCCCAAGCGGACGGCCGTCTGCCGGGTCGGTCGCCAGATCGGACGGCCTGGTGTAGAGCGGCGTGTTATAGGTGAGGGTCGGAACTGAACTCGCGCGGAAGTCGGGGGCAAAGTAGCCGGTGAAAAGCACTGTGCCCGCATCGTCACAGCCCACTGACATGTAGATGTCGAACTGTTCCTGCACGGCGACGACGAATTCGATCTCGCTGCGGCTCTCTTCGAGCAGATTTCGAAATGCCTTGACCGATGCCCTGGCCCGTTCGTGCGAGACACCCTCGATCGGGAACCACTGGCGGCTTGACGGGGCTTCAAACCATCGCAGGCTGTGGTCCATGGCATCTCTGAGAAACAGGTCGCGGCCGCGCCATGCCGCGGCGAGATCAGGGGCAGGGTCGCCGCTTCCGACCATCCGCAGTGCTGGCTGCCCTTCGCTGAGCGGTCTGGTGTAGTCGAGCGTGCTGCTTCCCGGGGCGTGCGTCGTGGAGGAGGTTCCGGCGCAGCCAGCGAGGAGGGCGATGAGGAGGACGGCGGGGAGGGTTCGAGACATCATGTGCAGGCTACATCGGCTTCCCGGGCTTCATGGGGCCAATCAGGGCAGCGCCTGGGATAGAGGTCGAATCTTGCGTCCCATGCCGATAGACTGTGGCAGGTAGCCATGGTTGTCCAGACCGCCCATCCTGAGATGCTTGCCCTGTTCAGCTCATTTGGCTGGCAGGAAATCGTCATTGTGCTGGTGATTGGCGTGCTGATCTTCGGCCGCCGGTTGCCGGAAGTGGGTCGGAATTTCGGCCGCGCCATTGTCGAATTCAAGAAGGGGGTCAAGGGCGTGGCTGATGAAATTGACGACGAGGCAACCAAGACGGATTCCCGCAGGGCTGCTCAAGATGCCAGGCCGGCCGATCTGCCGCCGGCGAAGGTGACGCCCGATCCGGCGGACACGACGGATGCGGAGAAAACCCCCGTCCAACGAGACGACGGTGCCTGACACCGGTCCCTGACACCGGTGTCAGACACCTTCTTCCGCGGGCCATTAGCTCAGTTGGCTAGAGCGCACGGATCACACCCGTGAGGTCACAGGTTCGAGTCCTGTATGGCCCATTCCTCGGTGACCCCCTGTAGTTGCAGGGGGTTGCATCGTTTTGCAGCAACACTACTTG